>JAGQYO010000036.1 GCA_020435995.1 Flavobacteriales bacterium
CAGATTGGGCCAACGAAAACGTAGTTATTGGTTATAATGCTGCTAGCCAAATAATATCCTCAAGCGCGAATACCATGATTGGATATTTGGCGGGCAGTATGGTGCAACAGGACTATGGCAATACTTTTATTGGATCTTCGGCTGGATCGAGCTATATTGGTAGTGGATCAGATGGGTATAATACAACCTTGGGTGTAAATACCGTTGTAGATAATTTTATAATTGGTAGCACGGCAATTGGCCAAAGTTCTAGGGTTTGTGATAATAATACTATTGTTTTGGGTAGCGGAACAAATGGGGCAAACGAAGTTGTGGTCATGGGTAACTGTAAAGCCGTAAATGGAGCTATTGGAGATTTGGAAATTGTAGGGCCATCTGGATCAGGCACTAACGGCCTTTGGGCTGATGGTGTGTGGTACGGATCAGATGTTCGTATAAAAAAGGACTTGGAACAAATTGAAGGAGCGTTAAAAATCATTAATAAACTAAATGGATACACTTACTTCTATAAGGATTCTTCCGAACTAGGGTTTTCAAAAACCGGCGAAAAACAGGCAGGACTTTTAGCTCAAGAATTACTGGAATACTTTCCATACGGAGTTAAAAAAGGAGCGACTGGATATTTTGGTGTCGATTATCATCATTTAATTCCATTACTTTTAGAAGGTATTAAAGAACAACAAAGCCAAATTGATGACCTTAAAAAAATGTTTGCTAATCAACCAATTGTTAATCCTGAATTAGAAGATTTAAAGAATCAACTCCCGATTGGAAAGCTTAACCAAAATAATCCAAATCCATTCTCTGAAAATACAGAGATTAAATTTGAAATTTTAACAAATTACAAATTTGCCGAAATACGAATTTATGACCTTGGAGGAAATCTGCGATTGAATTCAAATGTCACCGAACAACAAGCTTTGGTGATAGATGGGCACAAGTTGGATCCTGGTATTTACGCGTATACTTTGATAGTAGACGGGGTCTCAGTTGATACTAAAACGCTCGTTGTAGCCAAATAATAATGAGAATTATTATTTCATTATCCAAGCAGTACCTATTCTGGGTACTGCTTTTTTTCTTCCTTTCGAAAAATTTAATTTCTCAATCCCTAGAAGCTAATCACTGGTATTTTGGAATTGAGGCAGGAATTAAATTTTACCCGAACGGACCTATATCAGAAGCGAATTCTAAAAGCTGGAGTAGTGGTGAAGTAGCAGCAATATCAGACCAAAATGGCCATTTACTTTTTTACGTAAGCGGTAAAAACATATACGGTTTCGATCATTTACCGATAAATAACAGTCCACTGAGTTATTCTGGAAAACACCTCATTATCAAAAGGCCGGAGAGTCCCAATTTATATTACTTAATAACTTCTGTGAGCGCTCAGATACCGGGAAACAATTTCGCCTCATTATTGAAAATTGTTGAAATAGAAATTGACGTTAAAACCAAAGTTGCTAAATTGAATCAATCCGGTTCCACCCTTCCATTTGTAATGAGATCAGGAGGGTTCTGCGTGACTGACCATTTAAACGGAAACGATAAATGGCTGATAGTGAAATCAGATACATTAAATTCCTATTGCGTTATTCCAATTACATCTAAGGGGATTGAGTTTCAAAATAGATCGAATATGTCAGTTGGGTCAACTTTTTCTGGAGGCATTCCAAACATCAAGTCTTCACCAAATAGTGAATATTTTTCACTGTGTTCAAACCAACCTTCTAATTTACTTCAGCTTTTTTCAATAAATAAAGCAAATGGAATAATAACGAAAAAAATTTTTTCCGATCAAAAGCTGGGTCCATTTGAAGTTTATTCTGCTTCATTTTCCCCAAATAGTGAAAGATTGATAGTTTCACGAAGAGGTCAACTTTTAAGTTATCTGATTAGAAGCAATGATTCCTTACAAATTAGCAATTCCATGACAGTCATAAAGAAATCTATTAATGCTAATGACGTCATATATGACCTTCAACTTGGCTTAGATGGCTATATATATTTTATTGATGGGAACATAAAGGCCCAATTATCGAAGAAAATATCTCGCATCAAGTGTCCTAACTTTGCTACAGACTCAACTTTTATTCAGGACACTCTTATAGGTCCATTAGGTAGAAACCTCGGCTCACAACTCCCCACCCTAAACCAAACGTTATACGTCAACACACATAAACTTCAAGCGCAGTCATTGTTTAAGGATACTTTGTGTGTTGGAGATTCTACTCAACTACTAGCCTACGGCGCGTCTGCCGATCAGTTTATTTGGAGTCCAGGAGTGGGTTTGTCTTGTACCAATTGTGCTTCGCCAATGGCGGCACCTTCCAAAACCACCACTTATAGAGTTATCGGTCGTGCTACCTCTTGCACCATAGACCAGCTCGATACCGCCTTTGTTACTGTGTACGTGGTGCCTCCCACGGGGGAGATGTCTGTGATGGGTGATAAGGAGTTTTGTGCCGGCGATACGGCTCGTATGTTTCTTTCAGCGCCTTATCGCTCGTTACTTTGGAGCAATGCCTCTTCGGTAGATACACTCAAAGTGTCGCAAGCAGGGGTTTATTCTGTAACAGTAACTACTCCTTGCTACACCAAAACCGTTCATCATGTTTTAACTCAAATTGCGCAACCTAATTTTTCTCTTTCTCCCAAAGATACCACCGTGTGCCTAGGGCAAAAGGTATTGTTGCGCGGTGTGAGCAACGCAACTATTTATTGGTTTGATGGCAGCAGTGGTAACTCCACCTACGCCTTTAATGCAGGCGCTTACTATGAATATGCTCAAAATCGATGTGGTAGCGCTATCGATACTGCTATTATTCGACACAGTGTTCCCAAGGTGATTTGTGTAGTGGATTCACTCTCGGGGTTTGCTCCGTTTTCTACATCTGCCTATCTGGCTGATACCTTTACTTCTTACAGCTGGAAGCTCAATGGGCTTGTGCTTGGTAATGCTTCTAAAATCAGTTTGGTTGATCTCCCTGCTGATACACACAGCCTTTGGGCAATTGCCCGCAATAACTTCGGTTGCTCCGATTCGGTTTTAAAAACTATAGTGGTGTATCCCAAGCCAGAACCTCCTGAAGAACCACCCCTGTTGGATACCATGCCACTGGCTTGTAGTGTGACTGTTTTTCCAAACCCATTTGTACAAGAATTTACGCTTTCTACTCCTTCTAAAAAATATCCCTTGACCGAAATTTCAATAACAGGTTCGGATGGTAAGTCCATATTGATTGCCAAAGAATTGGTTTACGCACAGCTTCTTACTGTATCTCTTCCCCTAGAAGCCAATGCCACTTATTTTATTCGCTATTTCTGCAATGCTTCTTGGTTCGAACACAAGGTGGTGAAATTGAGGTAGGCGAAATTTTAGTTACGGTGAGGATACCGATATAATTTTAAGTGTATTTTCTAAAAATAAACGCTCGCTAACAAGGCGAATTTATCGTCCTTTGCACGCGCAAATTAAAATACCCGATTCATGTACATCGATTGGAAAGAAATTCTTTCTGTTACCCTAATCCTCTTCTCTATTATTGATATTGTTGGGTCACTTCCCATTATCATCGACCTTAGAAAAAAAGAAGGACATATTCACTCTTTGAGAGCCACTTTAGTTTCTGCCATCATTATGGTATCCTTTCTTTTTGTAGGAAATTCTATTCTGCAACTCTTTGGGTTGGATGTAGCATCCTTTGCTATGGCGGGTGCCATCGTTTTGTTTTTTATTGCATTCGAAATGATATTGGGAATCACCTTATTTAAATCGGACCCAAATACAAAGGGGGTTGGCTCCATTGTTCCGCTAGCCTTTCCACTCATTGCAGGAGCCGGCACGTTAACCACCATCCTTTCCCTACGGGCTATATATCAAGAAGAATCGATACTCATCGGAATTATCATTAACTCCTTTATCGTTTTTGTGGTATTAAAATCGAGTACGTGGCTCGAAAATAAAATCGGCCCATCTGGATTTGCCGTCATCCGAAGGGTATTCGGAATCATCCTGCTTTCTATCGCCGTAAAAATCTTCAAAGAGAATATCATTCAGGTAATCAGTGTTTTGAGATAGGAGATTAACAAATTTTATATATTTGATTTACTCTATTTATAAAAACATTAAAACGCGCTTATGAAAATTTTAAAAATTATTTTAGGAATTGTGGTGGTGGTAGCAGGCCTTTTTTGTGCCTATTTGGCTACACTTCCCTCTACTTACAAAGTAGAAAAGTCTGTTGTGATTAATGCTAGTCCAGATTTAATTATGCAGCAATTAGCAGATTTTAAAGAATGGGGAAATTGGAGCCCCTGGAAGGCAAAGGATCCTGCGGCGGCATATACTTATGAAGGTGAGCCCATGGCTGTTGGATCAAAAATGAGCTGGGTATCGAGCCTACCCGCCGACGATCAAAATCAAATCGGATCTGGTGGAATGGAAATTACCGAAGTTAATGGTAACGAATCGATGAACTACACTTTAACCTTTGTTAAACCTTGGGAAATGAGTTCTTGGGGAGGATTCGCGCTTTTGCAAGAAGAAGGCGGAACCAAAGTTACTTGGAAAGACGAAGGAGAGTTGGGCTTTTTTATGCGTCCAATGGGTTCTATGATGGATGCAATGATCGGTCCCGATTTCGTAAAAGGACTTGATAACTTAAAAACCTATGTGGAAGGTAAAGCTGCTGAATTAGCTGCAAAACCCAGTTATAACGTTGAAGAAATTGCAGTGGAATCATTCTACTATATTGCGGTGCAAGACACTTGCGTAGTAGCCGATATCGGCCCAAAGTTCGGGGAAGTTATGGGAAAAGTAATGACCTATACTAAAACAAACTCAATTGAACCAGCAGGTTATCCATTCGCTATTTATCACTCGTGGGACGGTGTAGGAACTAGGTTTACAGCTGGTGTGCCTGTAGCCAAAGCCATCAAAGGCAAGGGTGAAGTAAAAGGCGGTTCTTCGTATGCTGGCAATGCATTGAAGGTGCGGTTTACAGGCCCCTATGAACAAACTGAAAAGGTACATGAAGCCATTGGCATTTATGCCGAAATGAATGGAAAGGAAATGGTTGGTGCTCCATGGGAAGTGTATGTGACAGACCCAATGTCGGAGCCTGATTCAACCAAGTGGATTACCGAGATATATTACCCTGTGAAGTAAATCATTTGTTTTCGATATACAAAAAGCCGTTTCAATGTAGATTTGAAACGGCTTTTTTATTTTGATACTTCAAATCCCATCTCCTATACATCAGTTAGAAAGTGACTTTCTAGCTGAACACAGAGTGCAACTCTTTTTAAAACGCGATGACCTCATTCACCCAGAAGTTTCGGGGAATAAATGGCGTAAACTTGAACTAAACATAACCAAAGCCCAAGAATTCGATTTGCCCATACTCACTTTTGGTGGTGCTTATTCCAATCACATTGCAGCTACAGCAGCTGCGTGCCACCACAGAGGAATCGCTTGCATAGGAATGATTCGCGGCGAGGAACACGATGGGTTAAACCCGACCTTATCCCTTGCTTCAAAACTGGGAATGCAACTTCATTTTATATCCCGAGAAGAATACGGCTACAAAGCAGAGGAAGCCTACATCCGACAGTTAAAAGACAACTTAGGCGCTTTTCATTTGGTGCCAGAAGGTGGCGCTAATTTTTTGGGTGTAATGGGCTGCACTAGCATAATTAAAGAACTCCCAAAGCCCTTCGACATTCTATGTGTGGCGGGAGGCACCGGCACCACCGCAGCTGGAATGCTATTGGGCCTCAAAGCAAATCAGCGCTTAGAACTTTATCCCGCTTTAAAGGGTGGTGAGTTCTTACAAAAGTCGATTGCCCAACTGCTCGAATACTCCCTTTTTGAAGAAATGGCGGTGAATGAGACCCTAGAGAATCTTATCATTGTATCGGATTATCATTTTGGTGGTTATGCCAAAATCAACGCCGAATTGGTCGACTTCACCCAGCACTTTTTTAACGAATACAGTGTTCCCCTCGATTTAATCTATACTTCTAAAATGATGTTTGGCTTGTTTGATCGAATTAGCAAAGGGCTTTATAATAAAGGTACAAGTATCATTGCCGTTCACACAGGAGGACTTCAAGGAAATGAAGGTTTCAAATCTCGAAAGGGAATTACACTCAATTTCTAGCTTCATAGGGTTAACACCTATTGGCCCATATTGAAACCGATTCCCCACAACCTCTTCGTCTTATCGAACTTCATCTTTAGATATATAATGTGGATAGGTATAAATTACTTCCCTCATATTCAATACCTTATTTCACAAAGGAACGGCACGGCAAACGCAAGCACACCATACTTGTTCGCGTCTATCTTAACATTCTAATGTGGGCATTATCCAATCGCTACCACCGGAAACAAATTGCCGTGGATATCTTTGTACCATGTTTCGGCTTCATCCCATAAAGCAAATTTCCCTAGTGGGTTTCATCTTCGGGATGTTGGTCCCGGCGGCTTTCAGCCAAACTCGGCAAACCCCAAAACAATACATCGAACGATACGATCAAGATGCAGTGGCCGAAATGCTTAAAAGTGGCGTTCCTGCCAGCATCACCCTTTCGCAAGGTATGCTCGAAAGCGATTACGGCAATTCCAAGTTGGCCAAAGAAGCCAAAAACCATTTTGGGATTAAGTGCCATTCTACCTGGACTGGAGGAAGATACACTATGGACGACGATGCAAAAGATGAGTGCTTTAGGGTGTACAATTCGGTCTACGAATCGTTTGTAGATCACTCCGATTTTCTGAGAAGAAACCGTCGTTATGCCTTTCTTTTTGAGCTTAAACGAACAGACTACAAAGGTTGGGCGCACGGTCTAAAAAAAGCCGGCTATGCCACCAACCCCAAATACCCCGAATTACTTATAAATATCATCGAGGCAAACAACCTCGACCGATTTGATAAAATGGAAAAAGGCGACCTTAAAGCTCTAGGAGGTAGCAGCAAAGACATTGACGATAACCACGTAGCATCTTCGGGTGCAAGCTCTGGAGGAAAGTCAACAAGCGGGTCAAAAACTTCTGGCAAAAAAGGCGTTCAGATGAGCGACAATAACATCAAATATGTGATCGCCGAGCAAAACGAAACCACTGAGTCAGTTGCCAAACGAACGAGACTGGGCCGATGGCAAATTGTGGCCTACAATGGGTTTCAAAAAGGACAAGCTATTCCTGAAGGAACGGTGGTTTACTTACAACCCAAAAGAGGTTCTTTTAAAGGCGAACAAACCGAACATGTAGTAAAAAATGGTGACACCATGTGGAAGATCAGCCAGCAATACGGCGTAAAGCTAAACAGGCTCTATCGAAAAAATAAATTGAAAAAAGGCGACCCCATTAAGATCGGCCAAAAGATTCGATTGAAATAATCACGGAAACACCGCCCTTAGCTTATCCAATAAAACTAGCGAGAGCTTCACATAACTTTCTTTTGTCCAGCCAGCTACATGTGGTGTGAGCACCACCTGGGGCGATTGTTTTAGATATTTCAATGGCTCAGGCTCGGTTTTTAAATCCGCATCAAAGGAAGTGCTTTCGTATTCCATCACATCCAAACAAGCGCCTAGCACTTTTCCTGATTTCATTGCTTCTACAAGATCAGACGTATTTACCACCCTTCCCCTTGAAGTGTTGATGAGATAAATTGGTTTTTTACAAGATGAAATAAATTGCCTATTGAAATAATAATGTGTTTCCGTGGTGAGTGGCACATGAAATGAAATGATATCGGCCTTGTTCCAAACTTCATTCAAAGGAGCCTCCAAAACCCAGTCGGATTCAAAATCAGACTTGTACTTGTCGAAAGCGATCACCTTACAACCGAAGCCCCGTAATCTTTCCGCGAATGCGGCACCCATTTGCCCGTATCCAATAATCCCTACCGTTTTTCCCTTGAGCTCCAACCCTCGATTTCCTTCTCGGTCCCAAATGCCCTCCCGAACTTGAGCATCTGCCTGGATCAACTTTTGAAACAAGGCGAGCAACATTCCCAATGTCTGTTCACCCACCGCATCGCGATTTCCTTCGGGAGAATTAAAAATGTGAATTCCCCTCGACTTGGCATAATCCACATCGATATTCTCAAGTCCGCTTCCCGATCTCGCTATAAATTTAAGGCTGGTTGATAAGTCAATCAACTCCCTGTTCATGGTAAACTTAGAGCGAATTACAACCCCGTCATATTCACCAATTACTGCCCTGATTTGGTCGAAAGTATAATGTGTAAACCAATCACACTTCCAGCCATCGCTTTCGAGCTCATCCCGAAGTACCGGATGCACAGAATCTATAAAAAGCACCCGGCCCTTCACACTTGTATATTTAATTTTCGTTGTCGTTTTTTATAATAGGCCTTTATGGCTCCATTGCCGATGACGGTACTCAAAATCAAAGCTGCACCTAAATAAAAACCTGAAGTCATTTTTTCGCTTTCTCCAAAAAACAAAAGTGCCAATACTATGGCGTAAATCGGCTCCATATTGATGCTTATGCTCACCGTAAATGGAGACAATACTTTTACAATTTGAACAGAAGTAACAAAGGCAAATGCCGTACACACCAACCCAAGGATAAGGAGGAAAGCCAGGTCTAAAAATGAGGGCGACAAATCGCCAGGTTGAACATTTTCATACAACAAGGTGTACAAGGCCATGGCCATTAATCCACCCAACATTTCGTACATTGTAATTTGGCCAGGAGCAGCATCTCGTACCAATATTCCATTTAGGGTACCAAAAAGCGCGGCACAAAACGAAGAACACAAAGCGAGCATAATTCCCAATTGGAATTGCGATTCGAAATTAAAAATGAGGTATAGTCCAGCGATACCCACAAGGCCAAAAAATACCTCATAGGGAATGACCCTTCTTTTAAAAAAAAGCGGCTCCAGAAAAGCCACAAACAACGATGTAGATGCAAGGGTAGTGAGAACAACCGAAACATTAGAAACCTTGAGTGCTTGGAAAAAAGTGGCCCAATGGGCTCCTACAATAATTCCAACCAACATGAACTTGGCGATGGCCTTTTTGTTGGTTTCAAATTTTCTTTTTTTCCAAAGAAAAAACAGGAAAAGACCAACGAAGGCAATCCCCATTCGGTAGATGACTATCGAAAAATAAGGAACCGTAATTACCTTTCCCAAAATACCTGTGAAACCCCATATAAGAATCACAAAATGCAGCATGAGATAATCTCTATAACGCTGCACAAACGGGTGGCTACTCATGAGCATCTTCGCCTCCACCGGCGGCTACACCACCGCTCAATACCGTCTTCATCATTTCAGCGGCTTTGATATTTAAAACCGTGACATTCTTTCTAGGCACGATATAAATATTGCCCGTAAAACCATAAGAGTGAGGCAAATAAACCATTACCTTATCTTCAGAAATTCCCCAATTACTTAAATCATTTTGTGTGATAAAGCCTGGTTTTTCAATATTTTCGGTGAGCTTGACCAAAACAGGCTGGGTGAATTTTTTTTTCTTTCCACCCACTATGGCACTAGTGAAATCAGTAAGTGCGGTATAAACCGTTTTGATGAGCGGCAATTTATCAAGGGCCTTATTGAACCAATAATTAATAGGCCCTGCTATTACCGTATTTCCGAGAAAACCAATAAGGGTAATGGATAAAATCAGTGTGAGTATATCTATTCCCGGAAAAGAGTATTTCTCAGGTACAAATTGAGGTACAAGGTCGTCAATGAACTGCCAAAGTGCAACAACCACAAAGGAAGTAACGGCCAACGGCACCGTAAAAAGCAATCCTTGCAAAAAATAATTTAATAGCCTACGCATTTTTTAATAATTCCAATTTTTCGCGATCCGGTTTTTTCAGGCTTTTGGCCACCAATTCGTAAGAATGGTCGATAAGTTCCAACTGAACTTCTAAAGGTACATCGGCATTAGACGATACCGTATTCCAATGCACCTTGCTCATGTGGTATCCCGGCACAATTCCTTGATAAGTTTCGCGCAATTCAATGGCGCGGTCTGGGTCGCACTTTAAATTAAACGATTGAAACTCATCAATGTCGCACAAGGCGAACATTTTGCCCATTACCTTAAAAACAAGGGTTTTGTTGTCAAATGGGAAACCTTCGGTAACGCCCGATTTTCCTATGCAATAATCCCTATACTGTTCTATATTCACTATGCAAATTGTGAACAGCCAAAATACAAATTTGTATTCCTATAAATCGAAAATCGGGTTATTCGAATTGTGTTTTTCTTTCTCCTCTTTTTTAGGCGCTTGTGGTGTCACTCTATTTTGGTTATTCGGACCTTGAGGCGCAGGAATCCACAAGTCGTTGGGCATAAAAGACTGCATCATTTGCTGGTGCATTTGAATCATTTCTTCATGCATTTTTTGCATATCTACCATTCCTCTAGGCATATTCATAGCACCGAAACCCAAACCAGGCATTTGAAAAAATGGATCGTTGAAGCCGCCGCCCGAAAAAATTTGTTGTGTAATTCCCATGTGCGACATTATACTGTCTACATTGCCATTGCCCGAGTAGCTCCAACTCCAAGTAGAATCGTAGCGAGTTATATTTCCATGTTCGTCAATTTCTTTATTCACATCAATTTTTACATCAGGTTGCTGAGAAATAATAGATCCCTGAGCCTTTGAATTCAGGCCCACAAACAATAACCCTGCGAACAATAAAACGGGAAATAGTGAAAATTTCGTTTTCATATCACATGCCTTTAATGATTCCTAAGCCAAAATTAAAATGGCCTCTTGGTACTTAAAATAACTCGCGATTAAAATGTTGTTAAAGCAAATCTACCCACGAAAAAGTCGCATTCGCATCCCCACATAAAAGGTCTGACCTTGAACTGGAGCCCAAATAAGCGAACCATCAAATTCTGGATCAAAGGGCTTGTCGGCGCTAATTATCGCGTTGGGTTGTTTATAACCTAATATGTTTTCTCCACCTAGGTACACTTCCCACCATCTAAACCTGCGCGTTATTTGGGCGTTTAAAAGTGCATAAGCATCAGATGCCTCGCTTCGAATATTCTCTGGCTTGTTGCCAATAGTAGTTGGAATACGGCTTACACCCACAAATTGTGTGGTAAGATCAGCTTGCCATTTTTGATTTATCGTTTTAAAAGCCATGGTAAACATCCCTCTCCAATTGGGAATCAATGGTGCTTGTTTTAGTCCATCGACATAATCTGTTTTTACCTCTAAGTATTTTCCAGCTACACGTACTTCAAATACCTTCCAAGGTTCGTAACCCAACTCGGCTTGAACCGCATGAGAAAATGACCGTCCGCTTAAGTTGTAAAACATCAATTCGCCTGGTAATTCTCTGTCAACCACCACCTGGTTCTCAAAATCGGTATAAAAATATTCTCCGTGCATAGTAAAGTCTCGGCCCGCCAATTGAATTTTTTGGGTAATACTACCCCCTGTGTTCCAAGCAATTTCGGGCTGTAAATCATTCTGGATTGTTATCACCCTAGAACTTACAAAAGTTGAGGCGTTTTCTGCAAATACATTGGCTACACGAAATCCTCGTCCTCCTGAAATTCGAGCAATACCACGTTCCGAAAAATTGTATTTGAAATTAGCTTTGGGGCTAATCTGAGTGCCAAACATGTTGTGGAAATCAGAACGCAAGCCGAGAACCGCTCCAAATTTACTTCCCGTATAAGAATATTCACCATATACGCCCGGCACCTGCTCTTGACGGTAATAGTTTTTTCCGTTAAAAGTTTCATCATATTGGTCGAATACATACGATGCACCTAACTTGTACTTATGATCAGTACTTTGAATAATATCCGAAAAAATGAAATTACCATACAAATAGCGCTCTTCTCCCTGATAATCTCTTAACCCCATGTAATAAGTTTGATTATATAAGGAGCCACGGGCAAGAAAAGCCACACTGCGCCCGGGGTGATTGTGAAATACAAATCCATTTTTAAAAAAGGCCTGTAGGTGTGTTGCTTCTGCTCCAGTTCCATACAAATTGGTGGTGGCATAGTCTCGCTCTGGATTAAAATCTACTTGCCCTCCTTGTCTATCTTCGGCCAATGCCTGCACGCCAAATTGAGCCATGTACTTTTCTCCTTCGTACTTCCATCGATTGAGCATATTCAATTGATTGCGCAAGGGCATGTCCAAAAAACCATCGTTGTTGTTGTCATTTTTTTGTCTAATCGTATTTGCATGTGCCAACACCATTGAACTCCATCTCGCATTAATTTTATCTCCAACATGCACGTTGGCTTCCAATCTACCCATTGCATTTGCATACATGTTGATGTACAATCGCTCTTTCAATTTGTCGGGCTTCAGCAGCTCCAAGTTAATCTGACCGGTCATTGGCTCATAGCCATTTACGACCGATCCTGTACCCTTAATAATTTGGATACTTTCTACCCAGGTGCCAGGAACATGTCCCAAACCATCAAAATTTGCCAATCCCCTGATATACGGGATGTTCTCTGCTTGAATTCCAGTATAAATTCCATCCAAACCCAGCATTTGAATTTTTTTAGAACCCGTTACGCCGTCCGAAGTCACCACATCAATAGAGGCGTTGGTTTCAAAAGCCTCAGAGATGTTGCAACAGGCGGCCCGACTCAACTCGCCTTCGTTGAGGGTTTCTACATTAATGGTTTTCATTAAGTCTATAGTGGTCGACTGCTTTCTTTCAGCCACCACAATTTCATTCATTTGTACAGAGCTTTTTAAACTCACTTGTATTTTCTGACTTTTAGATTTTACCTCAACCGTGTCGCTCGTATAACCAACATAACTAAACACCAATTTTGATGGGTAGCTTTGCGGTTCCGCTAATTCGAATTTTCCCTTTGCATCTGTTGAAGTTCCAACGGAGGTTCCTGACCAAAATACATTTACACCTGGAAGGGTTTCTGATTCGCCGTGCTCGTGCTCAGCTGCGTGGTTGTGTTCATGGGCCTCCAATACTCGCCCTTTAACTTGGGCACTTAGCATAAAACTGGAGCATACCCCAATAAGAATTATTATTATTTTTTTCATTTTCAGATAGCATTTAGAACTGTAATTAGGAAATGGGTGGCGCTGGATGGCGTTCCTAAATGCTAAAGCCTAAATACCTGAAATAAAACTTGAAAGCTTTGGGTAAGAAGAGGTGGTGGTAGCGAAAAATCGCTCAGTGTAAAAAAAACAGTTAGTGTGTTGAAGGAGTAACCCTGTGTGGCTAGCGCAAATACATTTTTCAGTGACTCGCTCTTTTTTGAAAGGTGATTGAGGGTAAATGAATCGTAAGACACATTGAGGTCTTCGTGGTCGCAGCACCTCTCGGCAATCATTTGAGTCGAATGATCTCCGTCGTGGCAGCAATCCTTAGCAGCTAAACTAACCTCTGCTGCACCCGATTGGTGACATGTCGCAACGTGGATGTGCACGCCCATAGCCCCTAGAAGGGTTAAGCCAACCAGAACAAAAGAAACTATTTTCTTACTCAGATTCAACACGTTGCAAAATTACCTTTTTTTAAACTCAATAAACAACTTACCTCTTAAAGCCTCTTAAATTTGTAACCCAAATTAGAGCGCCATGAGTGAAAAGAAAAAATTGCCTGTAACTGTTTATGCAGAGTCGACCCCTAACCCAAAAACCATGAAGTTCGTGACAAACTTTTTATTTGTAAAAAACGGAGGAATTGTAGAGTTCAATAGTGCCGAAGAAGCCGAAAAAGCTCCCTTGGCTGCTAGGTTGTTCACTTTTCCGTTTGTAACGGGAGTGTTTTTTTCGTCCAACTTTATCACCCTGGCCAAAAATGATTTGGTAGAATGGCATGACGTGTTTGGTGAGATAAGAGATTATTTGAGCAACTATTTAACTACCGGTCATCCCGTATTTAATGACGAACCACAAGTAGCCAAAGAAGAAACCAAAAAGGCAGAAGCACCGCATATCAGCGCTCAAATGGCCCACCAGGAACCCCAAAATGATCTCGAAAAAAGAATTGTAGAGTTACTCGAAGAATATGTTCGACCTGCCGTTGAAGCTGATGGTGGCGCCATTCATTTTCGCAAATTCGAAGCGGGAACTTTATCTGTAGTGCTAAAAGGTTCGTGCTCGGGATGCCCTTCATCTACCGTTACCCTCAAAAATGGCATCCAAGGGCTTTTTAACCAAATGATGCCGGAGGTAAAAGAAGTAGTAGCGATTGAGGGGTAGGGTACTTACTCAACTCAGAACCTCCCATTAAAGAGCTAAGCAAATCAAGGTTTAGACTGCTAGTTGAACATTGTCAAATTGAAAAGTCCAGAATTAGGCCGGCAATAAAGCTGGTATCAATTGCTAGCCATCTAACTCAAAATATGCATCCGCTCAGAATCCATTTTGATAAAAGTAAAAAGCAAAATGGTGAACGCCCATAAGCTCGACCCACCATAAGAAAAGAAGGGCAGTGGAATACCAATAACAGGCGCGAGTCCGATAGTCATGCCGATGTTGATAGCCAAATGAAAAAAGAATATGGAAGCCACACAATAGCCATAAATCCTTGAAAATTTTGACCGTTGCCGTTCGGCTAAAATAATGATACGAAACAGCATCACTAAAAACAAAACAATAACCACCAAACTCCCCATAAATCCCCACTCTTCGCCTACCGTACAAAAAATAAAATCGGTACTTTGTTCAGGCACAAAATTGAATTTGGTTTGGGTACCTTGTAAAAACCCTTTTCCAAATGTTCCTCCCGATCCGATGGCTATCATCGATTGATGTACATTATATCCAGCTCCGGTCGGGTCCGATTGAATCCCTAATAATTCATTGATTCGAGCCTGCTGATGCGGTTTGAGTACATTGTTAAAAGCGAAGTCCACTAGGTAGATATATCCTGCAATAAAAATAAAAACAGCAGCCAAGGCTATTCTAATCCCCTTAACTTTCTGAAACAAATAATACAGTGTAAGACAGATGATTCCGATCACAATAATCATGGTAACATGCCCATTGATAACCAAATTGAAGGGCAACTCAAACGTAGTGTTGTTGAGCAAAAGCGCTAGTACAAAAAGCGCAGCAGCAGCCAAACCAAATAGCAATATGTTGCCCGAAAGCCCTTCTCGGTACATCACAAAAATAAAGGCAGCATACACCAATACCGACCCAGTATCAGGTTGAAGCATAATTAATGCTGCGGGAAGAATGAGTATAAGAAATGCCTTCACACGTGTAAAAAACCCTTGAAACTTTTTGCCCAAATTGCTCAAATAAAAAGTGAGCGCTAAGGCTGTTCCATACTTGGCAATCTCAGATGGTTGAAAAGAAAAACTTCCAAGGGTGTACCATGATTTTGCACCCTTTATTTCTGTACCAAAGAATAAAACCCCGACTAAAAGAAGCATACAAAACCCATAAATAGGATAGGCCAATCTGGTAAAAAATCGAGGATCTAACATCATCACTACCCATATCATAGCATAGGAAGTAACAATCCAAATAACCTGCTTTCCATACGACTGACTCATGTCGAAAATAGATTGGTGTTCCTCGTTGTAGGTGGCCGCGTATATGTTGAACCAGCCCATCAGCACCAAAGCTGTAAACGTCCAAAACAGCACCCAATCGATATTTTGTATGATGCTATTTTTTGCCCTCATAAATGTCTAAAAATATGGCATCTGTAATGCGCTTTTCCTTATCTAATCGTTTGATTTCACCAGTAAGATATTGCTCAATCATAAGACTTGCAATCGGCGCGGCCCAAGTTCCCCCAAAATCCGAATATTCGACGTACACTGCAATGGCTATTTTTGGGTCATCCATTGGAGCAAAGGCAATAAAAACAGAGTGATCGGGCCATTTATCATTTTGTACTGTTCCCGTTTTTCCACATACTATTATGCTGTCTATTCGAGCTCGCCTCGCGGTTCCACCAGCTTCGTTAACCACTTTATACATCGCTTCGGTTACAGGCTCAAAATATTTAGCATCAACATCCGTTTCATTTTTAGTAGTGAATTCAGTCCTTTTAACCGAATCCCGTCCAATGGATTTTATCAAGTGTGGGGTATAAAAATATCCTTTGTTGGCGATGATCGCAGCGAGATTGGCCATTTGAATGGGCACTACTAACATCTCCCCTTCTCCAATACTGTTGGAGTAAATGGTAGAAAATGCCCACCGTCTTTCTCCATACCATCGGTTGTAGTATTCTACCCCGGGCACCAAACCCTTTTTAATGTTGGGCAAATCAGTTTTCAATTCAACTCCAAACCCAAATTGCTTCACCCTCCTTTGCCATATATCCACACCGTAAGCCGCATCCCGAAATATGTTATCGTATTTGCCGCGTTGAACTAACTTTTTGTACACGTTCCAAAAATATGGGTTGCAAGAGTGTTGAATAGCCCCTACCAAATCGTCGTAAGAATGTGAACCATGACAGTTAATAATACCTCGGTTGCAGTGAAATCTGGTGTTTTCGGTAATTACCCCTTCATCCAAGGCTACCAAGGACTGAACAATTTTAAAAATAGAACCAGGCCGGTACTGCGCATTTATGGCGCGATTAAAAAGTGGATTCAGTGAATCATTCGCTTGCAAAGCCTTGTAGTTCTCATTTCTTGGCCTTCCTACAAGTAAGTTTGGATCATAACTAGGAGCAGTAATCATAGCCAATATTTCGCCTGTTTTGGGTTCAATGGCAACTATACTTCCCCTTTTATTTTGCATTAATTTTTCACCATAAACCTGCAAATCCCGATCAATGGTACTGATCAAGTTCTCTCCCGAAATAGGCAGTGTATCATATTCACCATCAGAGAAGCTACCTTTCACCCTGTTGTGTACATCCACCATTTGAACCCGAACACCACGCACACCTCGAAGTTCTTTTTCATATTCTTTTTCAAGGCCCAACTTTCCCACATAATCGCCCATGCGGTAATAAGAATCCTTGTCTAAATCACTTGGATTCACCTCTGAGATATACCCAAGAATATTGGCAGCTACAGATTCTGGGTACTTTCTCAAGGTTCTTTTTTCACCATAAAACCCAGGATATTGGTAGAGCTTTTCACTAATTTCTGCCCATTGGTCGGCCGGTATCTGTTTTTCAAATACGGATGCTTTGTAACGGCTAAACTTTTTGGCTTTCGCCATTTTATTGTCAAAGGTGGTATCAACAATTCCCAATAGCTCACAAAAGGATGCGGTGTCAATTACCCCTACCTGCCTTGGGATTACCATGAGGTCGTAGGCTGCTTCATTGTAAACCAATAATTGGCCATGCCGGTCGTATACTAAGCCCCGAACGGGATATTGAGGCACCCTTCTAAGGGCTTGGTTGTTAGCTGATAACTCATACGACTCATCAACAACTTGAATGTAGAAAAGACGGCCCACAAAGATGAGGCATACGGTAAAAAATATACCTAATATGACGAATTTTCTATCCTCAAAGGGATTCATTGACTGCGTTTTTTACTATACGTGAGCAGTTGGGATAGGATGATTAGCACAAAAGTAAAAACTGTACTTAAAATTATTCTGACTAGTGTAAACAGAAATTCTTCAAACCTGAAAGCTTCAATAAAAAAGAGGAAAAAGTGATGTAAAAACGTGAGCACAAAAGCATAGGTAACAAACCAGCTAATTCCCATTTGAGAAAGGTTGGGTGTTACTCCGAAAACATATCCATCTCGTGGCGCTAAAATCCGAAGTGTATAGTGTCTCACAAATGCTAGAAACACGCTAGCTGATGTATGTATACCCCATGATTGTGAAAATAAGTCTACAGATAAACCAAGTAAAAATCCAATTCCCAACACCCCAATTGGGTTTACCTCAATGGGTAAAAGCAGGATAACTAAAACATATAAATAAGGTGAAGCAAAGCCAAATAATTCAACTTGATTAAGAATAATTCCTTGAAGCAATACCAAGAAAATAAACCTGACTATATTCTGAAATATTTGATTAATCATCGGCTTCTGTTTCGGCTTCTAATTCAAGATTTGTTTGCTCGAACTTCATTTTATTTCTAACCACATAAACATAACCCAGCTTATTAAAGTCAACAGATAACCTCACTGTTATGTTATAAAAATCAGTTCCTGGAATATCTTCAAACTCCTTGATGGTGCCTATCAAAATATCAGGGGGAAACACAGTTCCAGAGCCTCTGGTATCTAATGAATCTCCGATTTTTATACTAACGTGGTGAGGAATATCTTTAAGCTGTGCTTCACGAGGGTTTGTTCCATTCCAAGTAAGAATTCCAAAGTAGGAACTTCCCCTCAATTTTGCACTCACTTTAAAATCCTTGTGCAGCAGCGAAATCACCGACGCGTAGTTTTTTGAAGTTGCTTTTACTATTCCCACAACCCCAGCATCGCTTATCACGCCCATTTGAGGTTCCACGCTAAATTCACTACCAGCATTAATAGTAATATAATTGTTGCGTTTACCTACAGTAGAGTTAATGGCTTTAGCATGTAAATATTCGTATTGCTCTAAGTGGGCCGAATCATTAAAATATACTACTCCAGGCCTCAATGAAAAATAAGATGACTGCTGTTGTGAGCGAAGCCGAGAGTTTTCAGCGGCAAGTTGCTCATTTACATTTTTTAGTTCAAGGTATTCTGTAATTTCATTCACCATATTGAATGCACCACCGCTCACCTCATTAGCAAAACCTAAAAAATTGGCCCTGTGAAATGTGTTGTATTGAATGATAATACCAATTGATAGCAGCTCGGCGAATAAAAAAACAAGCACCAATTGGTACCGCCAAAGGAACTCTATCAGGTTTCGCACTTAATACTAACTACTTATTTGATTAAGAAATTGAAATTATCAGCATTTTTCAATGCTATCCCTGTGCCTCTGGCTACAGCCCGAAGTGGATCCTCAGCAACATGTACTGGTAGTTTCGTTTTCATACTAATTCGCTTATCCAACCCTCTTAACATAGAACCACCACCGGCGAGGTAAATTCCTGTTTTATAAATATCTGCACTCAATTCGGGAGGCGTCATTTCGAGAGCAGAAAGAATTGCCTCTTCAATTTTTGAAATCGACTTGTCTAAAGCGTGAGCAATTTCCACATAGGAAACGTGAATTTCCTTCGGAATACCAGTCATCAAATCTCGGCCGTGTACGGCGTAGTCATCTGGTGGGTTGTCCAACTCTGGAAGGGCGGCCCCCACTTCAATTTTGATTCGTTCCGCAGTTCTTTCCCCTATGAGAATGTTATGTTGCCTACGCAAATAATCCTCTATATCCGATGTAAATTCATCACCGGCTACTCTTATAGATTTATCACAAACGATTCCTCCAAGGGCAATAACGGCAATTTCAGAAGTTCCACCGCCGATATCAATAATCATGTTACCCATGGGCTCCTCCACATCAATACCAATTCCTATAGCCGCTGCCATAGGTTCAAATATCAAATACACCTCTTTGGCACCAGCATGTTCCGCCGAGTCCTTTACAGCTCGCTTTTCCACTTCGGTAATTCCAGAAGGAATACATATAACCATTTTGAGAGATGGCTGAAATAACCTGCGGCCCGGGTTAATCATTTTGATCATCCCTTTAATCATGTGCTCAGCCGCGTGAAAGTCAGCTATTACACCATCTTTCAAAGGCCTAATGGTTTTGATATTCTCATGTGTTTTTCCATGCATTTGCATGGCCTGCTTACCTACAGCGATAAACCGCTGTGAAATACGATCTTGAGCTACAATCGAAGGCTCATCAACCACCACCTTGTCGTTGTGAATAATAAGCGTATTGGCCGTACCTAAATCAATTGCAATTTCTTGGGTAAAAAAATCAAACAAGCCCATTTATAGTCTCCTTTATTTTGTCTTAATGTTTAAAATGTCGAGTACCGGTAAGGACCATTGCCATCCCGTTAGCATCACAATAATCTATACTTTCTTGATCCTTAATTGATCCGCCTGGCTGAATCACCGCGTGAATTCCTTCATTATGTGCAATTTCCACGCAATCGGGAAAAGGAAAAAACGCATCAGAAGCCATCACGGCACCATTTAAATCGAAGTTAAATGACTTTGCCTTGTGAATCGCTTGGCGCAGCGCATCAACTCTACTTGTTTGGCCAGTACCGCTAGCCAGAAGTTGACCACCCTTGGCCAGTACAATCGTATTGGACTTGGTGTGCTTTACCAATTTATTTGCAAAAAGCAGGTCTTTAATCTCATCGTTGGTTGGTGTAACCTTGGTGCATGTTCGAAGGTCGTTGGCCGTTTCCGTTTTAGCATCGCGATCTTGAACCAAATACCCATTCAAAATGCTTCTTACCGTCGTAGTAGGGAGTTCCGTTTCCTTTCTTTTAAGAATAATTCGATTCTTTTTCTGCATCAACAACTCCAAAGCGTCGTCGCTATAAGAAGGGGCAATTATTACTTCAAAAAACAATTTTTGGATCTCTGCCGAAACTTCTGAATCTATTTCCTTATTACAAATCAAAATCCCACCAAAAGCAGAAACTGGATCAGCCGCCAATGCATCATTCCAAGCTGATAGCACCGATTTTCTTGTTGCCAATCCGCAGGCATTGTTATGCTTTAAAATGGCGAATGTAGGTGGCTCATGTTTAAAGTCCTCCATCAATGCCACTGCCGCATCTACGTCGAGTAGGTTGTTGTATGACAATTCTTTGCCGTGCAATTTTTCGAGAATCTCATCAAGGTCACCCATAAAGGAACCCGATTGATGCGGATTTTCACCATATCGGAGTGTTTGGCCTTGGTCCATAGAAACCCGCAAATAATTCTGCCGAAAATCTCGATTGAAATAATTTGAAATGGCTGAATCGTAATTTGAAGAAACTTTGAAAGCCTCCAAGGCCAACTTTTTCCGGTCGGAGAGCTCCGTTGCACCTTGGTTTTGTGAAAGCAGTTCCAATAAGTCACCATACTGGTTTACCGAAGGAACAATAACTACATCCTTAAAATTTTTAGCTGCCGCTCTAATCAAGGATATTCCGCCAATATCTATTTTTTCAATTATGGCTTGCTCATCGTCGGTAGTTACTACTGTTTTTTCGAATGGGTATAAATCGACTATTACAAGATCAATTTCCGGAATATCAAATTCTATTAATTGCTCTTGGTCCGCACCCAATTCTCTACGCGCCAAAATACCACCAAATACTTTTGGGTGAAGTGTTTTTACCCGACCACCTAGTATTGATGGATACGACGTTAAGTCCTCAACTCTTTTAACGGGAATACCCAAATTCTCAATAAATTCTTGGGTTCCTCCTGTGGAATAAATATCAATTCCTAAATCGTGAAGTTTATGAACAATTGGCTCCAACCCATCCTTACAGAAAACGGAAACCAATGCATGTTTTATTCTTTTAATACTCACCTTGTTTGAATCTTGTACTCAGATTAGCACAACACCTTGTCTATTACCAATTAACACAATCTCATAACCCGCTCACTATAAGGGTTTTGATGTATTTTTTTAAGGTGAAAGATAAATGCCCTGCATTCTATGCAATTTTAGCAATAAACCACCGCCATTACAACGCGTAAATCACCGAAAATCAACAATGTTGATAAAAGAATTCTATTGTTTAAAACGTTAGAATTAATACGCCCTTTCTCGGCTGCCTTCGTAATACAAAACGAAGGCTTTATTCACCACCCGAGTGCCCCCCGGCGTGGGGAAATTTCCTGTAAAATACCAATCCCCTTTGTGATTTGGGCAAGCCTTATGCAACCCTTCAATGGTCTGAAATATAATCTCAATTTCTGCATTGCAATCTTCGGGCGTTACCATTTCACTTATCTTTTCAGAAATCTGCTCTGCCGTAAAAGGGGAATAAATTTCCTTTACCACATTTATTTGGTCTCGCATGGGTAGTTCCAGTTGCGCCTTTGCCTTTTTATAAACCTCCTTTATAAGTGATTCTTTTCCAGTAGCCCACAACAAATCAATAGCCGCCCTAAATGCAATAAAATCTCCCATTCGTGCCATGTCTATTCCATAACAGTCTGGATACCGAATTTGGGGCGCAGAACTTACTATCAGAATTTTTTTAGGACCGAGTCTATCTAGCATTCTAATAATTGACTTTTTGAGTGTAGTACCCCTTACGATAGAATCATCAATCACAACGATATTATCCACATCGCGTTTAACCAGCCCGTATGTTACATCATAAACATGGGCTACCAATTCATCTCGGTCATCATCTTGGGTAATAAAAGTGCGAAGTTTCACATCCTTAATTGCCAATTTTTCTACCCTTACATTGCGAGATAATATCTTTTCTATAGCCTCCTCATTAGCCTTGGCTCCGAGTTTTAATAGCTCTTCTTTTTTCCATTTATTCAGCTCATTCTCCAGCCCATTGAGCATGCCATAAAAGGAAGTTTCAGCCGTGTTGGGAATAAACGAGAATACTGTGTTGTCAATGTCGTGATTTACGGATTTAAGAATCTGAGGTGTGAGCGATCGTCCTAATTCCTTTCTTTCCTGATAGATGTCTAAATCACTACCTCGTGAAAAATAAATTCGTTCAAAAGAACAAGCCGTTATTTTATCGCTTTTTCGAATTTCTTCTTCGCCTACCTTACCGCTTTCTTTTATAATGAGTGCATTTCCTGGTGTTAGCTCTTTGATTTGGCCCACCTTTAAATTAAATGCCGTTTGAATCGCTGGGCGCTCCGAAGCAACAACAACTACCTCATCATCTTGGTAGTAAAATGCAGGACGAATTCCATTTGGATCTCTAAGTACAAATGCATCACCGTGACCAACTAGCCCGCACATAACATACCCGCCGTCGAAATCTTCAGCCGCATTGCGCAGCACACGACCTAAGTTCAGTGTGTCTATGATTTTCTGCGTGATTTCTCGGTTGCTATAACCTAGCATTTTGTGCTTGCGGAAAATTTCTTCATTTTCAACATCCAAAAAATGGCCAATTTTTTCTAGTACTGTAACCGTATCTGCTTTTTGTTTAGGATGCTGCCCTAGATTTATCAAAAGATCAAATTGCTCATCAACATTAGTCATATTAAAATTTCCGGCAACAACCAAATTCCTTGTTTTCCAGTTATTTTGCCTTAAGAATGGATGACAAGCTTCAATGCTGTTTTTACCATAAGTACCGTAGCGAAGATGGCCTAAAAACAATTCGCCACTAAATGGGACGTTCTCTTTTAGCCAATATGGGTCTTTGGATTTATCGAGCTGCGTACCTATACGCTCCGAAATACTTGAATGAATATATCGAAAAAGATCTTGAATAGGTTGTTTGTCAACCGAGCGATAGCGAGATATATAACGTTTTCCTGGCTCTATCCCTAGCTTTATGTTGGCTATACCAGCTCCATCCTGACCTCGATTGTGCTGTTTTTCCATCAACAAATACATTTTGTTGAGACCATAGTAGGGGGTTCCGTACTTTTTTACATAGAAATCGAGTGGTTTTAGTAGTCTTACGAGAGCCACACCGCACTCGTGTTTTATGAAATCACTCATATAAAAAGATACGTGCTTTTATTAGGCCGACAAAGATACTTTTTTGACTAGAATTGAAAGTGTTCTATTTATGACAGCTTTGAATTTTTATTTTCATTTTTGGACAAAGCAAAAAATATCATGAAAGCAACTATTACACATAGCGGAAAAAGCTACCAAGTCGATTTAACAAAACCTCTTGATATTTCTATTCCAATGTCATCCCATCCGAAAAACATGAAGGCGTGGTACCTCGATCCACTTTCAATGGAACCAGTAAAAGGTGATGGCTTTGTAGGTGAAGTAGCCCAAGGTGGTTCGGTAAATTTTAGAAATATCCTATTTAACCCGCATGGTCATGGTACACATACCGAATGCCTAGGCCATATCACCAAAGAGATTTATTCTGTAAATGAGCATATTAAACAGTTTTTCTATTTAGCTGAAGTCATGACTTTTTCACCAAAACCTATGGATAAAGATCTGGTGGTTACGCTTGAACAATTTAAAAGCAAAAGAAAGTACCCATCTTCTGAAGCCGTTATTTTTAGAACCATGCCCAATAGCAATGAAAAATTACACAGACAATATTCCGATTCAAACCCTCCATACATTGAAGAATCATTAGCTCAACACCTTTGTGAAGCAGGCGTTAAACACCTTCTAATCGACACGCCCAGTGTGGATCGTGAAGTTGACGGAGGAAAACTACTGGCACATCATGCTTTTTGGAATGTGCCGGCAAACCCTCGCTTTGATTGCTCCATCACTGAGCTGATTTATGTTCCTCATGAAATTGAAGATGGTTTGTATTTGCTAAACCTGAGTTTTGCCAGTTTTGAAAATGACGCAAGCCCAAGCAAGCCTTTATTATTTAGGCTTGCTTGAGATCAGGCCAATTTTAGGTGACTTATCAGCGATTCTTTTACCAACTTACAAATAAGGGTGTAAAATGGAATGGGGTCGTTATTGATTTGCACATCTTCAAGGGCCTTATAGTATGCCATTCGAGAGGCATTGTCCCCTTTCAGAATAGCCAAGGTGTATCCATTTCTCAGGAGAATTAAATTCATAATCAACCGTGAAGTGCGACCGTTTCCATCAATAAATGGATGAATACTTACAAGCCTTTCGTGCATTTCTGCGGCTAGTAAAACAGGGTGCATTTTATCAACCTGAGCTGTATAATGAACAAAATAATCCTCCATCATTTTTTGGATTAGAAATGGCTCTGGCGGCACGTGCTGGCTACCACCTATTCGCACTCCTACACTTCTGTAAACCCCAGCATTGCGCCTGTCAATTCCTTTTAAAACTAAATTGTGCAATTGCTTAAGTCCATATTCATTAATGGGTGTTTTGTTTTTAGCCAAATCTCGAATAAAATCAATGGCATCGTCGTGGTTAATAGCCTCTAAATGCTCCTGAATAGACTTGCCTGAAATGGTCAAACCTTCCTTAATGACCAAAAATGTTTCTTGTAGTGTAAGGGTATTTCCTTCAATTCGATTACTCTCAAAAGTGTAATCCATCCCAAATGCTTCATTTAACTTTTCAAATTGAACACCCTTAACTGGCTTGGCATCTCGCCATTTGGCCTTCAACATATCAATTTCAACTAATTCTTGTTTTATAAAATCAGGAACCTTATCCAAATTAAGTGCCTTCGGACCACTGAGGTATTCTACCCTTGACTCCATGGCATGTAACACTTCGCTGGCTACATCAGGATAATCATCCAAAACATCATAAACCTTGTCAACCAGCCAGGCTTTGAGAAGTTGATGATCCGAAAAACCCAACTCATTTGATAATTTACCTAATTGCTCTTTGGTGGGCATACGCTGTCCATTCTCAAATCTACTGAGCAAGCTAGCGTCTATATCAGTGTGTTTCGACAAAGATTTTAAACTCATATTTCTGCGAGATCTTTCGTCTCTCAATAATTTCGCAAACATGACATTATTTTTCATGACAAATATTGTCATTTTTTTGTTAACATTCCACACTTAATCAATTCTTTTTTTATCCTTTTACGCTCTTTCTTCTCGGTTCTAAATTGCCAAAAAGTATTTTTTATGAGAATTTTACTCATTTCATTCGTCATCATTTTCTCGTTTAGCGGTTTTACACAATCAAAAAAAGCAGAAAAGGCAAGAACCCTTGTAAAAGATGGAATGATGTCGGAAAGCAGAATGGAATATGAGCAATCCATTAAGCTATTTGCAAAAGCAACCAAAGTGGACCCTACCTACGCTCAAGGATGGTACAGCCTAGGAACGGCTTATAACAAAATAGGGCTCAACCGCGAGAAGCAATTCAAGGCCTTTTTGAAAGTCACCCAATTAGATAGCAATTCTCAGTTAGGCTTAAACGCCTATTCCTACCTTAGCGCTCTTTATACCCAGTCGGGAATTTTTGACACAGCATATTATTACTTCACCAAATATTTGGAACATGCCAATTTCAAAAGCCAAAACCCAGCAGAGGTGTCCGAAAAAAAAGCCAACATGGAATTTGCCTCAAATGCTTATTTACATCCCATAAAAATAGATCCTTGGCCACTGAATGAGAAAATCAATGACCCAAATGCCCTCCAATATTTTCCCGTACTTTCTGGAGATGGAGAGTTAATGCTTTTTACACGACGTATGAAAGGAAGCCAAAATGAAGATCTTTATATTTCTCGGTATTTAGGCGACTGGCACGAACCCAAAAAACTGCCATTATCTATTAACAGCGACGAAGCCGAGGGCACGGCTACCATGAGCGCCGATGGAAATATGATTGTTTGTAGTTATTGTGGAGATAGCCGCGAAAGCTATGGAAATTGCGACTTGTATTTTTCTATAAAAAAAGGAAGCGACTGGGAACCATTAAAAAACCTAGGCGCCACAATCAACTCAAAATCCTATGATTCTCAACCGTCTCTCTCAGCCGATGGGCGAACATTATTCTTTACTTCTGATCGAGAAGGAGGGATCGGCGGACTTGATATTTATTATTCCAAACGCGATGAATCTGATGAGTGGGCCCAACCTGTAAACATGGGCCCGGCAATAAATACAACTAAAAACGAAGGTTCTCCATTTATTCATTCCAACGGACAGTCTTTTTTCTTTTCATCTCAAGGGCACCTGGGCATGGGTGGCTACGATCTCTATTTGAGTGAGTTTGAAAAAGGTGCTTGGCAAGAAGCAAGAAATTTAGGTTATCCCATCAACGACCAAAACAACCAGCTTTCATTATTTGTAACGGGCGACGGGAAACGCGGTTTCTTCAGTAAGGAAGAATTTACCGATCAAAGTATAATGGCCAATCAATCACGTATTTTTTCATTTAATGTACCCGTGGAACTCAAGCTAGGGCACCGAAGTAACTATGTAAAAGGCAAAGTGTTCGATAACCTTAAAAAACGACCTATTGGTGCCTCATTGAAACTCGTAAACCTCGAAACAGGAGAAACCATAGGATTTGTTTATGCCAACTCCCAACGAGGTGATTACCTGATGATGCTTCCAGAAGGAGCAGAATATGCCTTTTATGCAGAAACGCCCGGTTACTTATTCAAAAGCATCGCCTTTGACTACAGCGAAAAGAAGAATTTTGACCCAATTGAGCTAGATATTTACTTAGATCCAATCATTAAAGGTGTGACAGTGCAGTTGAGTAATATTTATTTTGAAACGGGAAAAGCCACCCTGATGTCAAAATCGAAAATTGAGCTAGACAAACTATATAAACTCATGAAGCAAAACCCCAGTCTCAAAATAGAACTAGGTGGTCATACTGATAATACTGGAGGAGATAAAATCAACTTGGAGTTATCACAAAAAAGAGTTGATGCTGTGAAAACGCATCTTGTTAATAAAGGAATTCCAGCAGATAGAATGGTTGGAAAAGGATATGGAGCGAACAAGCCCATTGGATCAAACGACACACCAGAAGGACGAAAAGAAAACCGAAGAGTGGAGTTTACGGTGCTCGAAAATTAAAAAACCCGACTTTTTCAAATCGGGTTTTTCCAGTTGTTTTCTTTTTTCTTACAATCCCAACAAAACTTCTTCTGGAGCTTTGGCTCCAAACATAAGCTTCAAAGGGTTTTCAATCATTTCCTTCACTTTCACCAAGAAAGAAACTGATTCTTTTCCATCAATAATTCTGTGATCATAAGAAAGCGCTAAGTACATCATTGGCCTAATTACCACCTGACCATTTATGGCCATTGGTCGCTCAACGATGTTGTGCATTCCCAAAATCGCCGATTGTGGAGGATTAATAATAGGCGTACTCATCATTGAACCAAAAACACCGCCATTGGTAATTGTGAAAGTACCGCCTGTCATTTCATCAATCGATATTTTTCCATCTCTTGCTTTTACAGCCAATCGTTTTATTTCTGCTTCTATTTCGGCAAGGCTCATTTGCTCCGCATTGCGGACTACCGGAACCATTAAACCTTTTGGAGAGCTAACGGCAATCCCTATATCGGCGTAATTATGGGTTACGATATCTTGGCCGTCAATCATACCATTAATAGTAGGAAACAACCCTAAAGCCTCTGTGCAAGCCTTCGTAAAAAACGACATAAAACCCAAATTCACATTGTGTTTTTCACGGAAAGCGTCTTTGTATTTATTTCTCAAGTCCATTACCGCACTCATATCCACTTCATTAAAAGTAGTGAGCATAGCGGTTTCTTGTTTTACAGCCACTAAGCGCTCAGCAACCTTCCTTCGCAGCGAAGACATTTTTTGCTGGCTTCGATCTCTGGTACCTCCCCAACCTTGCATAGCATGATTTGCATCGATTCCTCCCGAAATGTAGGCCTCTACATCAGATTTGGTAATTCGACCATTGGCACCACTTCCCTTCAACTTAGAAAAATCGATTTCATTTTTCTTCATAACCTCTTTAGCCAAAGGAGTTGCATTAGCCATAGTCGCAACCTCAACTTTCACATCCGCACTTTTAGGAGCTTCCGCTTTTGCCGCAACAGGCTTCTCAACTTTAGGAGCGGCTTTCGGTTCACCTTTCACACTTGTATCAATAGAGCAAACGACACTACCAACTTCAATCGCTTCACCTTCAGGAGCTAACAATTTAATTGCGCCAGCAAATTCGGCATTCAATTCTAAAGTCGCTTTGTCAGAGTCGATTTCGGCAATAACCTGGTCTACTTCCACATAATCGCCATCTTGAACTAACCAAGAAGCAATTTCAACTTCGGTAATTGACTCCCCTGGGCTAGGAATTTTCATCTCTTTTACCATTCTAATAACTTTTTCTTTACCGATTAATCCGCAAATGCGGTGTCCATTACTTTAGCAATTCGCGTCGCATGACGCACTCTAGAGCCCGTGGCGGGAGCAGCAGAACTGAACTGACTTATTCTTTTGAGTCCACCCTTTGGGAATCTTCTCAATACAAATGACCACGCGCCCATATTTTCAGGCTCCTCTTGAATCCAAAACCTTTTATCAGCATTCGGGTAACGGTTAATCACCTCTTCGAGCTGCTCATAAGGCACAGGATATAATTGTTCCATTCTTATAAATGCCAAATTAGTTGCGCCTCTTTTTTCTCGCTCTTCTAATAAATCATAATAGATCTTACCTGTGCAAAACATAAGTTTTTCAACTTTTAATGGATCTACAAATGGGTCATCTATCACTTCTTTGAATCCACCTGAAGTGAAATCAGCAATTGTCGACACACATTTCGGATGACGCAATAAACTCTTTGGTGTAAATACAATGAGAGGCTTTCGAAATGGTCGGTGAAGTTGCCTTCTTAGCAAATGAAAGAAATTAGCGGGTGTGGTAACATTTGCAAGTTGATAGTTATTTTCTGCAGCCGATTCTAAAAACCGCTCCATACGCGCCGAAGAATGTTCTGCACCTTGCCCTTCATAACCATGCGGTAATAACATAACCAAGCCATTCATTACCTTCCACTTATCTTCGCCCGCGGCCAAAAACTGGTCGATAATAATTTGGGCTCCATTGAAAAAATCACCAAATTGAGCCTCCCAAATCGGTAGCGTATTGGGCATTGCCATTCCATAGCCATACTCAAAGCCAAGCACCCCATATTCTGATAACAGGCTATTGTAAATACTAAACTTAGCGCCCTTATTTGCAACTGTTGCCAAGGAAATAAATTTCTCTTCGCTATCTTCAACTTTTACAACCGCATGCCGATGCGAAAAGGTACCCCGCTCGACATCCTGCCCAGAAATACGCACCGAAAACCCTTCATCCAACAACGTTGCATAGGCCATCATTTCACCAATTGCCCAGTCCAATGTATGGCCTTCTTCAATCATTTTTTGTCGATCAGCCATTAGCCTTTCAACTTTATTAAAAAATGATTTGTCTTTAGGTAAAGTTGATATCTTGGTACCTAATTCTATGAATTTTTTCTTGCTTACAGATGTTTTAGGAGACTCTTTAAAGTCTTGCAATGTTCCGGGCCTTATACCTTCCCAGGTTTTTTCCAAAAAGCTCGTAATTACGGCTAGGTCATTATGACGTGACTTACTCAAGTCATCTTCAAGCATAATTTTAAAGTCTTCCTCAGCCTTCTTTTGTGAAGCCTTATCTAGAATCCCATCTGTAATTAGTTTTTCTAAATAGATATCCCTCACGTTGGGGTGCTTTGCAATTGCCTTGTAAAGCAACGGCTGCGTAAACCGAGGTTCATCTCCCTCATTATGGCCATATTTTCTATAGCACAACAAGTCGATGAATACATCTTTATGATAACGTTGACGGTAATCAAGGGCCAATTTGATGGTGTGAACTACAGCCTCCACATCGTCGCCATTCACGTGAAAAACAGGAGACAAAGTCACCTTTCCAATGTCAGTGCAATATGTACTTGTGCGCGCATCGATGTAGTTGGTAGTAAACCCAATTTGATTATTGATAACAATGTGCACAGTTCCACCAGTACGATAGCCATCAAGCCCTGCCATTTGCACCAGTTCGTACACAATGCCTTGCCCCGCAATGGAGGCATCGCCATGAATTAAAATGGGACAGATACTGCCTTCATCATTCAAATAATCATCAATCTTGGCCCTCACAATTCCTTGAACAACAGGATCTACGGCCTCAAGGTGAGAAGGATTAGGAGCCAAAGTCATTTGAACATCCTTGCCTCGATCGGTTATTATATTACAAGAATAACCCAAGTGATATTTCACATCACCATCAAAGAGATTATCCTCATATTCTTTGCCTTCGAATTCGGTAAAGATGTCCTCGTATGATTTATTAAAAATGTTAGCCAACACATTCAACCTTCCTCTGTGGGCCATTCCAAAAATGAATTCTTTCAAGCCTAATTCAGCACCGTGTTCCACAAGGGCATTGAGAGCAGGAATTAAAGCCTCACCCCCTTCAAGTGAAAACCTTTTTTGGCCTACAAATTTTTTGTGTAAAAAAGATTCAAATCCAACTGCTTGGTTCAGCTTTTTAAGAATTTCTAGTTTTTCTTCTTTTGAAAAATCCGGTGTATTTCTATTGGGTTCAAGTTTAGATTTGAGCCACGCCACTACGGTTGGTTTTCTGATATAGACGTATTCTACACCTATTGAAGCGCAGTATGTTTGTTCCAAGTGCGCAACAATATCTTTGAGCTTGGCTGGCCCAATGCCAATTTCAGACCCAGCTTCAAATACGGTATCTAAATCAGATTCTCCAAGTCCAAAATTTGATAGGGCGAGGGTTGGAGCATATTTTCTTCTGGCCCTTACTGGGTTTGTGTCAGTAAACAAATGTCCTCTGGCGCGGTAGTCATCTATTAACTTAATAACAGCAAATTCCTTTTGAACATTGTCAGGAACTCTGTCCTTTTTTTCAAAGTTTGCATTCGAAAACTCAAATCCTTCAAAAAACTTTTTCCAACCAAAATCGATTGATTCTGGATCTTTTTGGTATTGTTCATAAAGGTGTTCAATGGCACTTACGTCGCCATTGCTTAGGTAAGAAAACTTGTCCATTAAAGCCTTTAAATTTTTAAAAGCAAATCTATGGTATTCTTATCCCAATTCCCATTTAAAGCTCTCGAAGATGTCCTAAAAATCCACAATTCATAACGCGTCTTCTGCTTATATTTCCATCTTTGCTCAACGTATGTCAAAGATTTCAGCCGTAGTAATTACGCTTAATGAGGAACGCAACATAAAACGTTGTATACAATCGCTCGACGGAGTTGCCGACGAGGTTATTGTTGTAGACTCTCATTCCACTGATCAAACCGTTGACATAGCAGAGTCGTGCGGAGCTACAGTGTATCAAATAGATTGGGCGGGATACAGCCTCACCAAGAATTTTGGTCATTCGAAGGCTAATTACGAGTATATTCTATCCATAGATGCAGATGAAGCTCTCTCAGAAGAATTAAAATCGGCTATTTTAAAGGTGAAAAAAGAAAGTTTGCATGGCACCTACTCGTTTAATCGACTAACCAACTACTGTGGTAAATGGATTAAACACGGTGGATGGTACCCCGACGAAAAACTTAGGTTATTTCCGACCAAATCCTCTATATGGGAAGGTGATATACATGAAAAGCTTGTATTTCATCCATCTCAAAAAAACACAAAACTTAAGGGAGACCTATTACATTACAGCTACTATACCTTCGAAGAACATCAGACGCGTGCAGATAAATATTCTTCTTTAACGGCAATTAAAATGCACCAAAACGGAAAAACCGCGAGCGTTTTTAAGCCGTTTATCAGCGCGTTTTCTAGATTTTTCGGTATGTATATTATTGAAGGGGGCATTCTAGATGGAAAAATGGGATTGATTATCGCCTATATTTCTGCAAAATCAAACTTCTTCAAATACCAAGAACTAAAACGGCTAAACAGTTCTAAATGAAATTAAAAAGAATCATCATTAGCCGCGTAGATAGCATTGGCGATGTCATGCTGACTTTGCCTTTAACTGGTGTTATCAAAAAACACATTCCTGACGCCGAAATTATATTTCTAGGAAAGAGTTACACCCAATCAATCATAGAATCTTGTTCCCATGTAGATCAATTTGTAAACTGGGACAACATTAAAAGCGCCGAGGACAAGGTCGATCAATTTAAATTGCTTCAGGCCGACACCATCATCCATGTTTTGCCAAACATTCAGGTGGCTGCACTAGCTCAAAGAGCTCGCATTAAAAACCGAATTGGAACATCCCGTCGGTGGTTTCATCACCTGTATTGCAATAAACTGGTAAGCCTATCTAGGAGGAAAAGTGAATTGCACGAGGCCCAACTCAATATTAAGCTCATCACCGACCTTCTAAATGTAGTTGTGCCAGACTTAGCTGAACTCCCAGATTTTTATGGTTTTAATAGCCGTGTTCCCTTGAAAGAGGAGTTTAAAACATTATTAGCATTACATCCGAAAAACATCATTCTACATCCAAAATCCCAAGGAAGCGCGCGTGAATGGGGGTTAAAGAATTTTGATGAACTCATCCAGTTGTTTGCGAAAGAAGATGTAGGCGTTTTTATAACTGGAACAGCCGACGAAGGAAAACTTATTCAACATGGCTTGACCCTCGATGGTACAAATGTGTACAACATGACTGGTAAAATGGATTTAACTCAGCTGATTTCCTTTATTCAATCGTGCGATGGGCTGCTAGCGGCCAGCACCGGCCCATTGCATATTGCAGCCGCCCTTGGCAAACGAACCGTTGGTTTGTATTCTCCTTTAAAACCTATATACCCAGCACGCTGGGGAGCACTTGGAAAAAACACCATTAACCTAACGTATGAAGGCCCGCTCGATTTGGGAGTGACTGTAAAAACAGACCATTCAATGGAAAAAATTAAACCTCAGCGGGTATTTCATGCTCTGATGAATCCAGATTCCTAGAAGATGCAAATGAAAAAAGGCAATAAAATACAGTAGCAAAAGTCAACCCTATTTGCCCTTCTATGGTATCCTCTACTAACATTGAAGAAAGGAGGATTCCTGCGAAAATTAAATACGGATAGTTGTATTTATAAACAAAGATGGGCCTTACAAAAATGAAAATAAGTAGTAGAAATCCCAGTATTCCGTAGGTTATCCAATATGTAAGATATTGGTTATGTGGCTTCAAGCGGTAATTATCACTTAAGTTGGATTCTAATTCTTGATAGGCTTTCTTCATTTCATCGTAGGTATCCCCGGTTCCTACCCCAATAATCCAATGTTTTTTAAGAACATGAACGGCTGCCTTCCAAAATTCAAATCGCTGCGCAGCCGAATTGCCTTCAGGGTTGCCAGCTCCCATCAAATAAGAATGCATTTCCCATGATATTTGATACATTCGTTTTCTAACGCCTTGTTCATCCATCAAATAATAATTTGTTTCACCATTTTCGATTGCCACAACTTGTCTTTCGTCAAGCTTGCTCACTCCGCTTGAGTCCTTTGGGTCCGCTTTGGAAGTTAAAAAACGAATAAGCGTAGTCATGATTTGCTCCCCACTTTTGCCAACACTATCTACGGGAATATCGCTTTTTTTTTGCCACTCTTCACGGAGCTCCTTCCAGCATATATAAGTCCAAATCAAATGGCCATTCTCTACTGCCTTGTTGTTCAAATTGTGATAATAAATATTGCCACTTGGTGTATGGTAGGGAAGCTTAGTTTGAGATAAATCATCGGACTTAAAAAAGGGCTTAATTGCAGGATAGAACAAATAACCGCTTCCTAATAACACCGATACAAAAGCGGTAGTGACAACCATCTTCACCATTTTCTGATTCTTTAATCGCATGAGCCAACATATGATCGCTACGGCTGATGAAATGCATAGGACCATTAT
>JAGQYO010000037.1 GCA_020435995.1 Flavobacteriales bacterium
GCTAATACTTCTTAACTAATTCGCATTATTCACTGCTTCATATATTGCTACTTTTGCCGCTCAGAAAAAAAAATGAAGGATAAGCTTAGCACCATAGAAGAAGCCTTAGAGGATATAAAAAATGGCAAAATCGTAATTGTAGTTGATGATGAAGACCGTGAAAACGAAGGTGATTTCATTGTTGCAGCGGATTACGTAACGCCCGAGGTAATCAACTTTATGGCTACGCATGGTAGGGGATTGATTTGCTGCGCCCTACCTGAAGACAGGTGCGATGAGCTCAACCTCGAATTAATGGTAAGCGACAATACAGCTTTGCATGCCACGCCGTTTACAGTTTCTGTAGATTTAATAGGCCACGGATGTAGCACAGGTATTTCAGCTTCGGATAGGGCACGCACGGTAAAAGCATTGGTAAATCCTTCTACCAAGCCTGAAGAATTGGGTAAACCTGGGCATATTTTTCCATTGAGAGCCAAAAAAGGTGGTGTGTTGAGAAGAACTGGACATACCGAAGCAACTATAGATTTAGCTAGGTTGGCCGGTCTTTATCCAGGAGGCGTTTTGGTGGAAATCATGAATGAAGATGGTACCATGGCCCGCCTTCCTCAGCTCATGGAAATTGCCGAACGATTTGATATGAAAGTCATTAGCATTGAAGACTTGGTGGATTATCGAATGCAACGCGAAAGATTGATAAGCCGAGAGGTGGAAGTGGAGGTGGAAAGCGACTACGGCATGATTAAGCTTATTGGCTATAAGCAACTCACATCAGGCGATGAACACCTTGCGGTGGTAATGGGAACCTGGAGTGAAAGTGAATCGGTACTCGTTCGTGTTCACTCAAGCAGTAGTTTGGGAGATATATTTTCAGCCTTCAAACACGACAAGCCTTCTCTTTTGGCAAAGGCATTTAGATCTATTCACAACGAGGGAAAAGGTGCCGTTATTTACATGCAACAAGGTATTCGGGGCCTAGGCTTGATCAATCGATTGAAATCTTATAAGAATGACTTGGACCACGGTAGCAAGGAACTTCTCGATTTGAGTTATAAGATGGACAGCAAAGACTACGGAGTTGGCGCTCAAATAATTCGTGATTTGGGAATAAGAAAAATGAGGCTAATAACCAACAAACCCCAAAACAGAACTGGATTAATAGGCTATGGCCTTGAAATAGTTGAAACCCTTCCCATAGGCGAATAAGCCAACTTATTTCTTGGATTTTCTTTGGAAAATCGATCGTATAAGTGCGGGATATGATTCGAAGTCGTGTCTGAAAAACACGCCTACTCCTTGGGTTTGAGTACCAGAGTTTTGGCTTTCAAGCGAAACACTTTCTGTACGGTTAAAAACCTTTGCCCTCAACCTGCCATCTGCTCTGATTAGATATTCTAGTTTAAAGTCACCTACAAACTGACTCTGGTTGTTGTTGTTTGCCTGCGTATTGGCAGAGTTATCCACTCCAACGTTGCTCTCAAAGATCAAACGATCATTTAGCAAGTTTTTGGATACCGCAACTTCAACATTGTCTTTGGTTACCTGACTAAATCCTATATCAACCACATCATTATCCAATTTCGATAGCATCATATTTAATTGATTGGCAATCATTTCACTACTCCATGCTCCTCCGCCAGTTCCTCCAAAATTGCTTTCCGGTGGCGAATATTTATTAAATAAGAGCAAGGAGAAAAACTGTTTGTTCACCTCATCTTGGGTAGGCATTTGACTTTTAACCTGAGCTTCAACGTCATTTCCTACATTTTTGAGCCTTATATCAAATTTAAAGTCTGGTGAAGACAGTTTACTTGAAATATTAAGTAGACATTCATTATCTACTTTTTTAGTTTGGGTAGTATCACCCAGAAGGGGACCTATAGAAGCCTTTACATCATAAATAGCGGTGAGGTCTAAAAATGCGTCTAAAGGATCGCCGGTCCATGTGATTTTCCCACCAGATTCAAGCTTAAACTTCTTCGCAAAAATATTTTTATAGCTAAAATTGTAAATACCACTCACAATTTCGTAATCACCAAACATGGTGAAATTGGCGGCTTGGTCAATTTCCATTTTAATTTTCCCCGTTCCCTTGGTTTCAATTATGTCGCCCGTTGCTTCATCGAAAATAATTCGAGCTTTTGTGGTCGGGTCAATTTCCATATCAAAGAGCAGGTTGATACCAGTTAAATCTACTTTTTTCTCTACAATTTCCTCAACATTAAGCCAGGATGGACTAACGAAGGTGATAAAATCGGATTCACCAACGTCCTCCCCTCCTACCACTGGAATATTAATCACACTGTTGTTATCCGTTTTGGCATAAATCTCAAGGAATACGTTATCGGCATATCCGGATACATTAATATCTCCCGTGAGAAACATATTGCCATAAAACAATTCATTGTCTTTGCTCGTGGTATTAAGAGCCATGAATTTTTTAGCATTAATAGCTACATCGAAATTCATGTCTCTCCATTTATCGTGGTAAATGGTTCCCACTACATTGGCTCCTTGTCCATTCTCATCAACCAGTCTCAATCTATTAAATCCAAACCAATCTTCTTTAAAAATGAGTGTTTCGTTGTGAATTAAATAGCTGGTATTCAGATAATCTACTCGAAATTGAACACTATCAAATTCTAGTTCACCAACCAGCACTGGAGAGTTGATACCACCTTGCAATTCAAGCGAGCCATAAATTTTGCCATCAATATTGTCCATAAATCGACTTACAATTGGCTCAATCATGTGTAGGTACAAGCCTTCGGTAGAAAAGAAAAAATCAAATGCCGTATCTCCACCATTTGGATAATAGTAGCCCATTAATTTTAAGGATTTTACGGTGTCCTTCACCAATAAATCGGGATAGCGAGTTAAATCCACATCCACTTCGAAGCGCGATGACTGATGGTTCCAAAATGATTCAATTACACCTGTTCCTAGTACTTTTTCATTAATGGCAATATCCTTCAACTCAATATCACTCATAATATATGGGTTAGTAGCCAGTGAATTTATTGCAATCACACCCCCAATCTCACCATTTAATTTCATCCCATTATCCCCTGAAATTTTTGATAAATTGGCCAAATTGAGTCCCTTTATCTGTACATAAAGTTCATCACCTGGAATCTCGGAATAGACGCCATTCACCTTGATGTATTTGCCTGAACTAAAAATATCAAGATTCTTAACAGTCACTTTGTTGGTGTCAATGACTATCCCATTTGACTTACCTATGAGCCAAATTGAATCGGCAACCATTACATCACTGCTATCTATCCGAACAAATATTTCTTGGCCTGGTAGCACGCCACCCCTGATGTCCAAGTAAATATGATTTTTATGAACTCCATTGCGTTCCATCGAAAACACAGTTCGCATACTGTCGTTTCCAAGTGAAATGTTGGTTTTTACATCCTGCACAATAACCTCATCATTTACCGCGAGCTGATAAAAATCAACAATCTGAACCACCGAGGAATCCTTCATATTAAGGTCGATTAGAAACTCATTAATTTCAATGCTATTCCACTGAACACCCTTACCAGTAACACTCAATGTGAACTCCTTTTCTTTAGAACTGAAACTCGACCTAATAAAAACGGGATAGGGTTGTTTAAGGCTCGGATAGAAAATTTCTAAGAGTGGGTTAAGATCGTTCAGCTCAATAAATGCGCTATACGTCTGCTCGGTGGTATCTGGATTTGCCATTGTAAAAAATGAAGGCATGGCCCCATGCATCATGTGCTTAATGGTACTAACAACATCACCCGGTTTGTAATTTCCGCGTAAAAGTCCTGATCCAATAGGGCTGGAAAATTCTAATCTACGAATGTCGTTTGCAAAATATGAGTGGAGCACTATCGATTCTGTTTCAAATTTCTTATCCCCCTCAATAATGACAAGGCTGTCCAAACTGACATCACCCACTATATCTTCGATAGATAGTCCGACAATATCGCTTGAGATTTTTCCACTTATAAAAAATGAAGAATCTCGGGCCACAAGATTGGTTCGTGCTGGAAACAAAGAGTCTACATTCAGCCTAAATTCTAATTTTGGTTTTTTCTGACTAAAATCCAGTGAACCATTAAAACTCAAGTCGGCGTTCTTATCTTTTACGTTTACAAATCCTTCAAATTTTTCCTTTTCAATAAAGGCATCCACCGTTATTCCACGGTATTCATAGCCGTTATAACCAAACCGGGATACATATCCCAGTACCTCAGACTGAATTTCGGCCAGAGACAATCCTTTGCCTATAACCTCCACATCCATGTCTAGTGGGCCAATGTTGTTTTGCCCGATCAATTTACCAATTGCAAAATCATTCAATTTCAGCAAGCCATCATAATGAGCTGTATCCTTTATAAAACTGAAATCTAAATCCGTTTTTCCCCTACCAATTGAGGTAGAAAAAACGCTGTTAGCTTTGAAATTGCGATAAGTACCCGTAAAATGTCCATTTAATTTTACTGTTCCCAAGGCAAGTAAATCTGCTGGTAATTCAAGGTAATTGGGCGTATCAAACGGTGGTAATTGGATTTTTCTAGCGTCATGAACGTCAACTCTCGAATTAGTCAATTCTAATTCAATCAATGTTTTATCAATATCGGGAAGGCCCTTCATTTTTAGTGAACCGAATAACTGCGTTTTGTCGGACAAACTGATCGCCATTTTATTGAATTCGAACTGAGATACCGTTCCTTTAAATTCTCCTCTCAAATTCAGTTCCTGGTGCATTCCAATTAATGGACCAGAAAAAAAGGCGATATCCTTCATATTGATTGAGCTTAACTCAAGATGGGAAACCATCTCTACACTATCAATAAAATTGGAAAAACCTTCATAATTGTTATGGGCCAATGAATAATCTCCACCTATATTACTGTGTGGCGTCACTATTATAAAGCTATCTAGTAGCATTTTAGCATCCGTCATGTGAAACTTACCAGCAAGTGAATCAAGTTGAAAGCCTGATTTCTCATTTAGCGCCAATTTATCTACCGATGCTCGTATTTCCCCTTTATGAAAATAAAATTCTGAAGCTTGGAGATCAAATTTTTGAATATCCAAATCTGAAAAGTTCACGGACCTTACAACGGAGGTATCGTTTTCATCCTGCCATTTGAAAGAAACATCGGTTAAACCAATCTTATGCGCTAAAATGGTAAAGTCTGGTGTTTCACTTTGACTTGTGTCCTCACTAGCGAACTTATCGATTATGAATTGTAGGTTGAGTACAGAATCTCCCTTAAATTGTTTTAGGTAAAACTTGGTATGATAAAGCTTGAGTTCATCAACAGTAAAAACCATGTTATCAAAGTCGGGCCAAACCAAATCAAGGTCAAGAATTCCCATGTATAGTAGGGTGTCTTTTCTAAGATCTTCTACATACAATCCTTGAATGCCGATCCTATCGAAGGAATGAACTTGAATCTTTTGAAAAGAAACTTCAACATTATACTCATCAAAAAGGAAGTGTGAAACGCTATTAGCAAGGTAAGTTTGCACTGCGCTGAACCTTAATGACAAGATAAAGACCACCAACATCAATAAAATGAGGGCGATTAAATTTCGGAATATCTTGAGTGCTTTTTTGATAATTTTGAGCGCTATTGCTATCAAACAAATGTATTACTAAGTTGAAAAGGCCTATCAAGATTTTAGCCATAGAATCTTCCTGTGACGATACGTCGGCTGCAGTGCTCTATAACAGACGGGTTGTGGCCAATTTAATTGCCAATCAGAGTGTACATGCCAATTATGGCGGAGTTGTTCCAGAACTTGCATCAAGAGAGCACCAAAAAAACATAATACCAGTAGTTGATGCATGTATGAAAAAGGCAAATTGCGAGCTACATGACATTGACGCAGTTGCATTTACACAAGGCCCCGGACTTTTAGGCTCCTTGTTGGTTGGCGCAAATTTCGCCAAGGGCTTGAGCCTTGCCCTCAACAAACCATTGATAGCAGTAAACCACATGAAAGCTCATATTCTCGCTCATTTTATTGAAAATAACGAATACGCTACACCACCTGCTTTTCCGTTGCTATGTCTCACTGTTTCTGGGGGCCACACACAAATAGTGCTTGTAAAAGGGCCTTTTGATATGCAAATAATCGGTCAAACCTTAGACGATGCCGCAGGTGAAGCCTACGATAAAATAGCTAAACAGCTAGGGTTGCCCTATCCAGGAGGACCACAAATTGACAAATTAGCTCAACAAGGAATGGCAAAATTTGAGTTTTCTAAAAGTTCGATAGGTAACTTCGATTTTAGTTTTAGTGGGCTAAAAACTTCGGTACTCTACTTCTTGCAAAAAGAAATGAAAAAGAATGATCAATTTATCAATGAGAACTTAGCGGATTTATGTGCTTCGGTTCAATTGAACATTGTGGATACCCTTATCCAAAAGTTACACAGTGCAGCCAAGGAACTTAATATTGATCGGTTAGCGTTAGCTGGTGGCGTTTCAGCCAATTCATATTTGAGGCTTCGGCTTACCCAATTAGGCGAGCAAGAAGGCTTAAGTACTTTTATACCTCGATTTGAATATTGTACCGATAATGCAGCGATGATTGGTATCGTAGGATATTATGCTTTTCTCGAAAAAAAGTTTGAAAGCATAGAAGTAGTACCTTCCGCTAGGTTGCCATTTTAAGAAAGATGGCATCACGTTTAACTTTGCTTTTATGTCTTGTTGTTAAAGTTGCCATTTCGCAAAACCATTCTGAATATAGTCGTTCCAATGATTCATTAGCGTTTTCTGAATTTTCTCATAAAATAGAAAAACTTCCAAAATCGGTACTGTCCACCAACCCAATGTCGATGTTATTGTCCTCAGAAATTGCGTTTTTCACCAGCGAATATCGCTTAGTAGGGGAATTTGTAACAGGGCAAAAATCGAGTTTACTGTTGGGACTAAGCTACATGGGAATGGGACCTATTTTGGCAGCGGCCATAAACCAAGATACCTCTATGAAACAAGGGGGCTATAATAGCCAAAACTTCACCATGACGGGGTTTAGGCTTCAGCTAGGATACCGCTTCTACTTTCTTAAAAAAGGTATTGGCCCAAATCATGAAAGCTACACCCCCGCACCGTTTGGGTTCTACATTTTTCCAAGGCTTTCCTATTCGAAAGCAGAATTTTACTTAACGAGCCAAAAATCTGACAGGTTGAGGATTCAGTTCTACAACGCCTCATTAAATACTGGATATCAGTTTCTTGTGGGTAAACACTTGGTCTTCGATGTTTTTGTTGGAGCTGGATATAAAAACAATCAAATACTTGAAATTAATGGGTCAAGTACTAGCCAAATGAACGATCCAGAAATTGAAGAATCTTTTTTATTTGGAAGCCCATTGAAGATTAACATAGGAAGTGCAATTGGGATTGCATTCTAACCGATTTAAAAAAGAATAAGTCAAGCTATTTAATTAGTCACCGTAAAGCCCTTAATTTTAGGATTTATAATTTAAAATCATGAAAAACAATTTATTGTTGTTGGGTTTATGTTGTCTTTTTGGCTCATGCGGAGCACAAAGTTCAAGCGAATTAAATAAACCAACATTTGAAATCGAGAAAACCGAAGTAGAATGGAAAAAAGAGTTGAGCGAAGAAGCCTATCGCATTCTTCGCGAAAAGGATACCGAACAGGCTTGGTCGGGCGAATACAATGACAACAAAAGAGCCGGCGTTTATGTTTGTATTGGATGTTCAAACCCACTGTTTAACAGTGAAACCAAGTTTGATTCTGGGTCGGGATGGCCAAGTTTTTGGGATAAGTACAAATCTCAAAGTATCCAATTAATACAAGATACAACGCTTGGAATGACGCGCTCGGAAGTAGTCTGCAACCGATGTGGTGGTCACTTAGGCCACGTATTTAATGATGGGCCAAAGCCAACAGGTTTGCGGTATTGTATTAATTCTGGAGCACTTCAATTCAAGCCAAAATAAAAAAAGCCGCTATGCGGCTTTTTTTTAAATTAATTTATAGACTATTTAGTACCTGACGTGCTTGCATCACCAGAGCTCTCAAAAGCTTTTGAAACTTCATCTTCAAATCCAGTCATTAAAATCACACAACCCTTAGCAAAGGAACCACCATTCTCATCAATATATGCTGGAATCAAGAAATCTACATAAACAGAGTATAAGCCGCTGCCTGGCTCTGGTTCAAAATTGAAATTCTTTTCAGAGCTATTAGCCTCAAACAACTTCTCTCTTTTTTTCTCTCCTTGAGGTTTGTCATAAATCTCAATCTTCAAGTCGTTAGGCAATAACTCCGTATTAAATACAAATCGGTATCTAGCATCATAATAAAGCGGAATACTAATCTCCTCGATGTAATTGAACCTTTTATACGTAATACGCTTAACAACCATGTTGGTGTACTTATACGGCACCAAAGCCTTGCGGCATTTGATTACAGGTTCAGTTTTGGGGCAGTAATCAGAAGATTGTGAAAATCCCTGACCGCCAATGATTAAGCCTAAAAACAACGACAATATAACTTTCTTCATAAACTTAAAGACTATGGGTTAACGATCGACTTTCTAATTTCTACAATTGAATTAGATAATTGATCTAAATGCTCTTGTGATAATTTGTAATCCTTGAATGAAGCAATATTTTGCGCATTTTTATTCTCTTCTAACTGATTAAAAAACTGTTCAAGCTGAACCAATTGTTTCCTAATCTCTTTAAGTTCATCCGTTTGATTCTCATTCGACCGAAGCGCCTTATTTAAATTATTAAGGATAGTCATTTGTTCCACGAGTCTTCCACTCAAGCTATGGCGATTCGACTTATCCGAAGCTTTCACGCCAAGATACATTCCTTCAACCCATGCACCAGCAAAGATCATGTAGGTCACATCCTGTAAATTGTTGTCGTCAACAAACATGTCTGTCCTCGCTTGAATATCAATCATCACATTAATTACAGAATCTCGGTTGCCAAGATTAGCTTCGAAACGCTGCATCAAATCTTGAGATTCAAATACAGTTCCAAATCCAATTTTGTCACTTAATTCAGAAACAACTTTGAGGTAATTAACAGCATCTTGGCTTTGACCATTTAACACAATGTATGCTAAATCTGCTGAGTAAATTCCAAAATTTAGAATCTTAGAAGTTTGCGATACATATTTTTCAGAATTAGAAGTGGGGTTCGTGGCGCCTTTGATGTAATTCAATCCTGATTTTTGAAAGATAGACCCAATTTGAAGCGCTGAAGGGAGGTAAAAAGTCTCTACCATTTCTTCTTCGCCAGACTCAGCCATTTCGTTCAACATTTCATCCTGAGCCCTTTCGGTCTCACTCATTTCTATATTGCCTTCATCGCCCGATGATCCGCATGAGGCCAAAAACAACCCCGAAATGATTATACCTGTTACTATACGAAGCTTCATATATTCTACTAGTTTAGTGTTTGAATCCAGAATAAAAGATAACACATCCCTTATCTATTTCATTTTTGTTTGTATTTCCCGATGCAGGGATGATATAATTTATATAAATACGGTTATGCGTTGAACTCTTAGGGGGATCAAAAACAAAATGTTTTTCATTGCTCGTTCCCGTATATATCTTCTTTCTTGATTCAACGTTTGCTGGTTTATCATAAATCTCTATTCTCACATTTTGAGACAAACCTTCCGTGTTAAACACAAACCTATAATTTGCCGAATGAAACAAGGGTACTTCTACTTCCTTAAATTGACTCTCACCTGTGAAAGTAATCTTCGTGATTTTAAAAGCATAATAGCTAAAAGGTTTTAAATCCTTCTTGCATCTCTTTTGCAAATCGTCTCCCCATTTGCAAGCATCTTTTACAGTTTGGGCATGAGACATCATGCCAAACGTTGCCAATACAACTAATATTACTAATCTTTTCATATTCTCTTTCTCATTATTTCAATCCCGCTCTACTATATTCCTTGCTTTGTAATCCCTTTGCGGATACCCGCCATTAAATCATACAACTTTACAAAATGTGATGTACTCATTACCGAAATATCATAAGAATATTCATCATCTCCTTTTAATCCTTCAATAGAATCAAAGTAAGTTTGAACTTCTACCAATTTTTTCTGAAGCCCCTCTGTTTCAGCATTTTTATTTGGTTGAATTTCTAACCCTTTTATAAGGTTCGGTAAAATCGTCATTTGTTCAACAAGACGCTCTCTTAACATTTCATTTTCACTAGCCCTAGCAGCGTCCAAGCCTATGTACATTCCTTCAACCCATGCACCAGTAAATATAATCATTGCTGTATGTTCTTCATTTTGTTCAGCAATCAACATATCTGTTTTTTCTTGAAATTCGAGCATAATGTTAATTACCGAATCTTGTTTACCGATATTCTTTTCAAATCTTTCAAAAATAGGACCAGCATTAAAAATACCAGATAAACCAGTTTCATCAGCCAATTGTCTAATTGACTTTAGATATTGAATAGACAGTTGTGATTGGTCATTCAGAACACAATAGAATAAATCCGCGCTATAAGCTCCAAAATTCAAAAGTTTTTCAAATTTTGAATAATAATTTGCCGTATTAGCAGGATTGTTACAAATCCCATCCACAAACACAAGGCCCGAGCTTCTAAAAATACTACTTATCTGAAGAGCTGATGGAATAATAAATTCAGGCTCGTCTGAATCTTCCTCCGATACAACAACGTCTTCTGTAAGCGCTGAGTCATTACTTTCTGTAGGATTAGCATCACCCATTTCTGCACCTCCTCCACACGACATTGTCAAACCTGTAACCAAGACCAATGCAATGAAGCTATACTTTTTTAATTTCATATTTGTTTAATTGTGTTTCGTTGCGAATATAAAAATTTATAGGATTAAGCTTTCCAGAGTTATTGCAACTAAAAATCTAAATCTGAATAGCCTGAACCGATTACTATGCACCCTCGGTTTCGAACATCATTCTGATACTCTTTATCTGCGGGTATTTTAATTGTGACATAAATTCTCGTTCCTGAATAATCTTCTGGAGATTCATAACTTAAATGCTTATCACTCGACTCCTTGAGAATTTTTGCCGAACTCTGCTTATGTGGCTTATCCGATAACCTGATATCAACGTTGGTTGGCATTCCTTCAGAGTTGATGATGAATTTATATTTAGTAGAATGGTAAATGGGAACAGCAAACTCGACTACCTGAGAATATGATTTATAATGAATCTTTTGGGTACTGATCTTATCCAATTTAAATGGCGTTACGTCCGCTTTAATTTTCTCCACGGATTCTTCCCTTTTACACAAATCCGATATCTTCAAGCTCGACTCAATGACATCATCGGATTGTTTTTTATCTTTTTTCTGACCATACCCTTGAAATGATAGACATAAAAAAAAGATACATAAAAATGAAAAAAATCTGCTCATACTATATACAGTTCGAAAATAGGCTTTATCAATTTCATGGGCGAAAATACTAAGTTTTTTCTCTTTTAAAAGTCCTGACGTGATTTTAATTTTACAAGAAAATCTAACTTAAATAACTGTTTTTCATGCTTTTAACTATTTTTTCACTTATATCTGTATTATATAAAGTTTTATATTTTTGGTCAAGAACACTCAGAATTAATTTCAAATTTAATTTATCTCAAAATGACAAGAATTGCTCAATACTTAATGATGACAATGGCTGCCATGCTTTTTGCTTCGTTTTCATACGCTAATTTCAATCCCGTGCCAAGCTTTAGTGGTACCCAACAAATTGTTGCATCTGTAGATGACTCCGGTTTTGGTTTAGGCCAACACGATGCAGAAGAAGTTGAACAGGCCCCTCAAGAAGAAGCATCCCATAGCGGACATGCGGACAAAGGCATTGGGGTACTAGATCTCATTGCTATTTTGGTGCTATTAGCTGCCGTTTTTACTTTTATAAACATCCATTACATAAAACTACCTGGCACCATTGGACTTATGATGCAAGCTCTTGTTTTAAGCCTACTAATTGTTGGTATCGGGATGTTTGTTCCAGCCATACGAGAAGGTGCCGAAGACATCATGCGTAACGTGGATTTTAGTGAGGTTCTGCTTAATATTATGTTGAGTTTCTTGCTTTATGCTGGGGCACTTCATGTGGACATCGATAAACTAAAAGAAGAATCGGCCTCTGTATTTATACTAGCTGTATTCGGCACGCTTTTGTCTACTTTTATTGTAGCTACCTCTATTTATTATCTTCTTGGTTTCTTTGACCTTGGCTTCAATATTAAGTTTATCCACTGCTTGTTGTTGGGGGCATTGATATCTCCAACTGATCCAATTGCCGTACTAGCCATCTTAAAAACGACTAATATTTCAAAAAACCTTCAGATAAAAATTGAAGGAGAATCATTGTTTAATGATGGAATTGGTGTTGTAGTTTTCTTAACCATCTTAGCTATTGCTACCGGTGGGAGTGGCCATGGTGGCGGTGCTGCCGAAGAAATTACCGCAGGAAGTGTTGCATTATTGTTTGGAAAAGAAGTTTTCGGTGGTGTACTTTTAGGAATCGCATTTGGTGCCCTAGGATATTGGTTATTAGTTGTGATTGATAATGCCCATGAAGAACTTGAGGTTCTTACCACACTTGCTTTGGTCCTTGTAGGAACTCAAATTGCCGTTCACCTTCATATCTCAGCGCCACTCGCTATGGTAGTTATGGGTCTTATTATCGGAAGAGGAAATGCCAGTCACGGAGAATTGGATGCCGATGGAAATGAAATTGAGGGAATTGCGGGTGAATATGTAATGAAGTTCTGGCATTTGGTTGATGAGGCCATGAATGCCATTCTCTTCATTTTAATTGGTCTGGAAATGTTGATCATCATTGAGGCAAGTTCCACGGCATTCCTAGTAATAGGGGTCATTAGTATTTTCATCATTCTTTGTGGCCGCTTTTTGGGTGTTGTTATCCCAGTTACTGCGCTTGATTTTTTCAAAAAATCGGATAAAGGAACCATACCAATTCTTACTTGGGGTGGTTTAAGAGGAGGTATTTCTATTGCCTTGGCTCTTTCACTTTCGGCATCCGACCTTGGAAAAGGGGATATAGAATTAGGACGTTCCATCAAGTACCTAATTGTAACTATCACATATTGTGTGGTTGTGTTCTCTATCCTTGTTCAAGGTTTAACTATTGAGAAACTGGTAAACAAATACTTAAAAGACGCAGAGAACTAGTTACAAAACGTTTCAAATAAAAAAGGCGTTGAATCACTTCAACGCCTTTTTTTGTCTGATTTACCGAAAAGCAGTTCCTTATTTTTCAGGAAAGTCCTTTAATATTTTTAATAAATACTTCCAGAACCTTTCGGTGGTACCTATGTGCGCTTTTTCGTCAGGTGAATGTGCATTCTTAATAGTAGGACCAAAAGAAATCATATCGAGCTGCGTTTGTGTGCGGCTGATAATTCCACATTCCAAACCAGCATGTATAGCGCTCACAACAGGCTCTGTTCCAAAAAACTCCTTGTGGATGCCTTTCATAGTCTCTAGTATAGCAGAGTCTGGATTTGGGGTCCAGCCAGGGTAGGATCCGCCATGCGTAACTTTAGCACCTATCAATGAAAATACGGATTCAATCTGATTTTTTAAATCAATCTTAGGTTCTTCAACGGAGCTTCTGGTTAGAAAATCGACCACCATAACTCCATCTTTTACGGCTACTCGGCTCATGTTTGTAGAGGTTTCTACCAATCCCTCAAAATCGTTGCTCATGCGATATACACCATTTCGAGCTGCGTTCAACGATTGAATAATTTTAAAATTATCCTCCCTTATAATATGTTTTGCAGCATCTTCTACAGCCTCAAATTCAATGATTAAGTCAGGATCAGTATTTTTATGTTCGTTGCGAACAACTGATTCGAATTCTTGAATTATCGCCTTCATTGCCGATGCATTTGAAGCTTCTACTGTAACCGTTGATAGAACCTCTCTCGGAATTGCATTTCTAAGGCTTCCTCCTTCAAACGATACCAATCTGACATCAAATTTTTGTTGAATTAACGTGAGTAGCCTTGCGAGCATTTTGTTGCTATTTCCCCTTTGTAGATGTATATCACAACCCGAATGCCCTCCAAATAATCCTTTGATATTTAACTTAAAAGTTTGGTAAGACGAGGGTACATTCTCGGAGGAATATAGAAAGCTAACAGAAGTATCAATTCCACCTGCGCATCCTATACACAATTCACCTTCATCTTCAGTATCCAAATTCAAAAGAATGTCACCCTTTACCCAACCTGGTTCTAGGTTATTGGCTCCAGTCATACCAGTTTCTTCGTCGGCGGTAAATAAAGCTTCTATTGGTCCGTGTTGGATGTCATTTGAAGAAAGCACCGCCATAGCCGCAGCTACCCCAAGACCATTATCTGCACCTAGCGTGGTACCGCGCGCCTTAACCCAATCGCCATCGATGTACATCTTTATCCCCTCAGTGGAAAAGTCAAAATTAGTATTGCCATTTTTTTGATGCACCATATCTAAATGCCCTTGAAGCACTGCAGTCTTTTTATTCTCCATACCAGGAGTTGCCGGCTTTCTGATGATGATGTTACCCGTTTTATCTTTTATCGTTTCCAAACCCAGACTTTGGCCAAAATCCATCATAAACTGTTGAATTTGTTCTTCCTTTTTGGAAGCCCTAGGCACGGCATTTAAGTCGGCAAAATGATTCCACACAATTTTCGGCTCCAAGTTTCTTACTTCTTCAATCATGTCTTGCTATTCTTTTTTGTTAATTGGCCAAATATATCCATTTTTACCCCTTTTAATTGGAGGGTAACAATATGGACTACGAAATAGAATTGGCTTGGAAAACACCACTAAATTGGACTGATAAAATTATTGCCGACTTCCCCTCTTTTTTAAGAGATCATGCCGATTGCGAGCGCAAAGCATCCGCAATGGCTATGAGTTTTGTGGCCAAATGCCCCGATAAAAAAGAAATGATATTAGAACTCATCGAAACAGCGCTTGAAGAACTGGTCCATTTCAAATTAGTTTATGAAATAATGGCTTCACGTGATATTAGCCTCGACCATGAAATAAAAACGGACGAATATGTTAAAAGCCTAATAGACCTTTGCAGAAGTGGCCGCGACTTTCGACTACTCGATCGTCTTATAGTGGCCGCAGTGGTAGAAGCAAGAGGCGCCGAACGATTTAGGCTAGTTGCCGAAGCATTGAAGGACGCTGAATTAAAACAATTTTATGAAATGTTGTGGAAGTCAGAGCACAAACACAGCGATATTTTTCTGAAACTAGCTGAGCAATTTTGGCCAAAAGAGATTATCTTGGACCGCTTAAAGTTTTTTATACAAGCAGAAGGAGTAATTTGCAGCAAACTCCCGTTTAGAGCGGCGTTACATTAAATTTAGATTTTGAACAAAGGAAGGGCTTTCGACAAATTTTTTAACCAATTAGATTTTTCTAATGGTGAGCCGGCGTGTGGAAAATTACTGATCTCCGAACCCTTTCTTGCAGATCCAAATTTTAACCATACCGTTATTCTTTTGGTTCGACACAATGAGGAAGGGAGCTTAGGTTTTGTCTTAAATAATCCATCGCCATTTACGATAAATGAAGTGGTAGATAGTTTTCCGCCATTTGGCAATGACGTTGGTATAGGTGGCCCTGTGGGGGTTAATAGTCTCTTTTATATTCACAAGATTGGCGAAAAATTAGCTGGAAGTTACTCTATTACAGATGGTTTGTATTGGGGTGGTGATTTTGAAATTCTCAAAGAAATGGTACGAAACAAAGAAGTTTCTCCTTCTGATATCTTGTTTTTTGTGGGCTACTCAGGCTGGGAGCCAAAACAACTCGAACGTGAAATAAAAGATGAGAGTTGGATTGTAACGGACACCACCCTGAACGAGGTAATGAAACAAAGTGGCAAAACAATGTGGGCCGATGTTCTCAAAGAGCGTGGCAAAGCACTTAAAATTTTATCCAATTTCCCTGCTGATCCGGCTCTTAATTAAACCCCCAAAGACTCATTGAGCATAAGGCTTATCTCCTTGGTTTTGGAACAATAATATCGTTTTAAGCCAAAGCCAGAAACCCATTGAATTCCGTGTATAGCATTGGTCAAAAATACTTCATCACTATTCTGTACAAATGCAAGGTCAAAATCCAGCTCATGTAAAACCATGCCTTTGCTGTGAAGCAATTGGATAACCTGAGCCCTCATGGTTCCAGGTAAACACCCACTCGACAATGGCGGCGTGTAAACCGCTCCATTGACCACACAAAAGATATTGGAGCTTATAGCCTCGCACACGTTTTTCAAATTATTTAGCACAATTAGCTCATCAAATACTGTCTTTTTTTTCGCCAAACCAGCTTTCACAAAAAATACCGAACTCGTTGATTTGATGCTCGAAAGCGTATTAATTGGTTTCAATAAATCCTCAAAAACACCTAATTGCAAGCCCTTTAAGGAGAAGGAGAATGGTTTGCCTGCCAGTTCTTTAACATGTAGTATAAAATGTGAATCATTTTCGTCCGGCGTGTAGAGCCCTCCCTCCTTTCGGAAAACTATCAGTTTAACCTTTCCGTTTTTAACTTGGTTTTTGGCGGCTAATTCCAAAATAGATTTTTCTAAAGTAATTGCAGTAGATATATGCTTGCTTAACCTGATTTCTAAAAAACGGGCACCAAACAACAACCGCCCTAGGTGCAATTCAAGCCCAATGATTTTTCCCTCAATTATCCTAATTGATTCGAAGAGACCATCACCATAGTTAAAGGAGCGGTTGGATAATCCAATATCCACAGAATTTTGATCCTCTATCCAACCGTCTAAATTTACCCAACTAGTCACTTCAAATAATCAATTATATGATTCAACGGCCCATTGGCATCAACCTTAAACGCTTTTAAACCAACCTTTTCGGCGGCTACAATATCTCTTTGAGAATCCCCTATCATTACAGATGTCGACACATTAATTCCATAAATATAAATCGCTTTTTCGAACATCAAACTTTCTGGTTTACGACTTAAAGATTCTGAAAAATCGCTGTGATATGGCGAGTAAAAAACATCGAGCATCTCAATGCCATTTTTCTCCAATTCTGATTGCATATACCGATGCAATGCTTTTACATCTTGGTGGGTATAAAGTCCTTTGGCAATCCCTCCTTGATTAGTAATCACAATGTGTTTGAAGCCCATTTTGGAAGTTTTTTGTAAAAAAGAAATAATGTCAACTGTAAATTTCCAATCTTCTATTTTCCAAGTATAGTCACCTCGTTCTTGGTTAATTACACCATCTCTATCCAAAAAAATAGCCTTCATCATCCAAGTATTTGACTTATAAATAACGAAAATAATTTGGGCTCTAAAACAATTGGAAACAAAAACCCAAAAAATGCTCCCCAATAGTGAGCGTCGTGAGCTACGTTATCACCCGATCGTTTGTCCAGATATATTTCTAACCCGATATAAAGTGGGCCGAAAATAAATGCCGGTATGCCTATAGGAATAAACATGATATAGATTTTGCTCATGGGTTGTAATATGATGCTGGTAAACAAAACAGCCGAAACTGCTCCAGAAGCACCCACCGCATTATAATGTGCATTGTCGCCCTGTTTTTTCAGGCCAGGTATCGATGCAAATGCGACCCCGCCAACATAGAGCAAAATATAGAAAAACACCCCTTTTTCCAGAAAAAGTCCATCAAAGTAAAGCTCAACTAAGCGCCCGAAATTGAACAAAACAAACATGTTTACAATAAGGTGCATCCAATCGGCATGGATAACAGCATGGGTGAGCAACCGCCACCATTCGCTTCTATGTTTTACTTGATAGGGTGAAAACGAAAACCGATAAAACAATTCTCGATTTCCGAATGCGCTGGCCGAAACCAAGGCGGTGAGAATAATAATGACAAGGGTAACGCTCATGCGGCAAATGTATTCAAAGCGGAATCTTTATGCTCCGAGAAAATAGACTGAACACATTTTAACTTTGATATTTATAATTGCTGAAACAGTTACGATTGCATACCTTATATTTGGCATTCAATTAAATTAAAAAATAAAGATGAAAAAATATATCGTAATCGCTCTTACTGCTGGATTCATGGCAAGTTTTGCAACTGCCTCTTTAATGGCCAATGACATGGTTACCAAAACTCAGATTACTCAGACAGAAAAAGAGAAAGGCAAAAAAGACAAAAAGGATAAAAAATCGAACTCTGAGACTACAAAGTCCGATTCAAAAGCTAAATCAGGCTGCAGCGGTGAAGAAAAGAAACCAGGTTGCTGCGCTAGCAAAAAAGCATCATAAGTATTAAGCGAAGAATTAAAAAGACCCTTCATTCATAACATTATGATTGAAGGGTTTTTTTATGCCCTAATTTTGCCTTCAATGAAATCTCATACTGCAAATACTTCGGAGCATCCTATTGGTTTAAAAATTACAAAAGCCAAGGGCGTTTTTGTTTTTGATGAACGTGGTAAGGCTTATTACGATTTAATCGCTGGTGTGGGCGTTAACAACCTTGGACACCATCTTCAGGAAATAAACGAAGCGGTTTCGGCTCAGATGAAATTACATAGCCATGTGATGGTTTATGGTGAATATGAACAAAACGTTTTAATTCGATTCTCCCAAAAACTCACTTCACTTTTACCCCCATCACTTCATAAGATTTACCCCGTAAACTCAGGAACCGAAGCCAATGAAGCAGCCATAAAACTCTGCCGCAAAGCAACAGGAAGAACCCAAATTATTTCTTTTAAGGGTGCATACCACGGAAACACGTTGGGGTCGATGAGTATATCTTGGAACGAAACCAAAAAAGCACCTTTTCGACCACTCCTACCCGATGTATATTTTATTGAACTCAACAACTTTGAAAACCTCAATGAAATAACTCACAAAACAGCAGGCGTATTTCTAGAAACCATCCAGGGTGATGCAGGAGTGCGAATTCCAGAAAAAACCTATTTGCAAAAACTTAAACAGCGATGTGAAGAAGTAGGTGCCCTACTTGTACTCGATGAAATACAGTGTGGGTACGGGCGTACTGGTCATTTTTCGGCATTTGAGTCTTTCGGAGTTGTACCCGATATGTTAACTCTGGGAAAGGCCTTAGGAGCTGGGTTACCCATTGGAGCCCTCGTGGCTTCTCAACACTTGCTAAAACATTTTGAATCGAAACCAGCTTTGGGTCATATTACCACTTTTGGAGGAAATCCCGTAGTGGCGGCAGCAGCATTGGCTGGCTTACAATACCTAACCAAAAACAACATTGTTTCCAAAGTGGAAGAAAAAGGGCAGCTATTTCAAAACCTTTTAAGCAGCCACCAAGCTGTAAAAGGGTTTAGAAGAAAGGGTTTGATGTTAGCCATTGATTTAAAAAACCCAGATGTGGTAACTCAGTGCATTGAAAAATGTAGAGCAGAAGGGGTTTTGCTTTTCTGGTTTTTAAGCCTTCCTTCTTCTTTTAGGATATCACCACCTCTAACCATTACGGATGATGAAATCCAAAGGTCTTGCAACATCATACTTTCGGTGTTTGATCAATTGGACTAAAAAATAATCTGCCTTTTTTTTAGTTCAACAACCAATTAAGCTTTTATCTACTTTTAAGTATATCCATATTTTAGCAACTCAATCAGAATAAGGTATATATGGAAACTCTCAATTTAAATTTGATCGACAAATACGCCCACAAAATGGTAGAATTGGCAGCAGAATACGGGCCCAAATTCATCCTTGCCATAGTTGTATTAATCGTAGGGCTTCGGGCCATCAAGTGGGTTAGTAAACTAATTTTAGTCATCTTCGAAAAACGAGAAGTCGACCCCACGCTTCGACCATTTGTACTAAACCTTCTTGATTGGATTCTAAAAGCCATGCTTTTTATAAGTGTAGCGGCAATGATAGGAATCGAAACCACCTCATTTGTGGCTATTGTAGGAGCTTTAGGCTTGGCAGTTGGATTTGCGCTTCAAGGCACGCTAGGAAACTTTGCCGGAGGGGTAATGCTCTTACTCTTCAAACCCTACAAAGTGGGCGACCTTATTGATGTGAATGGACATTTAGGTGAAGTGGAAGAAATTCAAATTTTTGTGACTAAATTGATCACACCAGACGGAAAAGTGAAGATTATTCCCAACGGATCGATTTCGAATGAGAGTTGCACAAATTATTCTTCATTCGGAACAAGAAGAGTTGATTTGACCATAGGAGTTTCCTACAGCAGCGATTTAAAAAAGGCACGTGAGGTTTTACTCAAAGTAATGAACGATCATCCGTTGGTATTGGAAGAACCCGCACCTTTGGTTGGCGTGTTAGAGTTGGCCGATAGTGCTGTGAGTTTAGCCGTACGACCTTGGACCAACGCAGAAAACTACTGGGACGTGCACTTTGATATTCTCGAGTTTGGAAAAGAAGCCTTAGATCGGGAGGGTATATCTATCCCCTTTCCCCAGCAAGATGTATATGTTCACTCAGTTAAATGATAGGGTTAAAAGTTAACCTTCATTAAGGTGAGGTTATAATGCTGTTCTTTTAATACAACTACTTTTGCCGCGCAAAATAAATAGGCTATGGAACTCTTGATGCAAAAGCTCTGTATGGGTAAAGACCTAGGGATTCACGGAAATCTTTTCGGTGGAATAATGCTGGCGTGGATTGATGAAGCAGCTGCGAGTTATGCTGCAGCCATTTGCCATAGTCCCAATATGGTAACGGTTAAAATTGACGAAGTAAATTTCAAAAAACCCGTTAAAATCGGTTTTCAAATCCGAATATATGGCGATGTAGAAAAGGTAGGCAATACGTCTATAACTTTAAATATCGAGGCCAGAAAATACAATGTATATAGCGCAGAAGAAACCTTAGTTTGTACCACAAAAATTGTGTTTGTCAGAATTGATGAAGCGGGAGAAGCTATTCCAATTCCACAACCAGTAAGAGAACGCTACAACGCCACATAAATGGATACCGAGCATCTTTATCTAGCATTTGCACTAACTACACTTGCGGGTTTAAGTACTGGCATAGGCGCAGCCATCGCCTTTTTCGCTAAAAAAACGGATACCAAGCTGCTGTCGTCGGCTATGGGGTTTTCGGGTGGAGTAATGATTTATATCTCCTTTATGGAATTACTTCCAGAGGGGTTAAAACAAGTGAATTCAGACCTAGGCAAGGCGGCTGGCAACTGGGTTACCGTAGGTGCCTTTTTTGCTGGTATGCTCCTCACTGCACTTATTGACAAAATGGTTCCTTCATTTGAGAACCCTCACGAATTTGATAAAACGGCAGAACCCACGGGAGATGAAGCTCAGTTTAAAGAACTATATCGAATGGGATTATTCACTGCTCTGGTCATTGGCATTCACAACTTTCCAGAGGGAATTGCAACATTTATGAGTGCATTAAAAGATCCCTCACTCGGGGTTTCCATTGCAATTGCCGTGGCTATTCACAATATCCCTGAAGGAATTGCAGTTTCCACACCTATTTTTTATGCCACAGGAAACAAAAAGAAGGCATTTTGGCTCAGTTTATCATCGGGCCTCGCCGAGCCGATAGGTGCTCTGTGCGCCTATTTGGTGCTCCGAAACTTCCTTTCTGATTTGGTTATGGGAATTGTTTTTGCCGGCATTGCAGGCATCATGGTATTTATTTCATTTGATCAATTGTTGCCCGCCGCTCAAAAATACGGCTCACATCACCGCTCGATGTATGGCCTCATTGCCGGAATGGCGGTTATGGCATTGAGTTTATTGATGTCGCATTACCATTAGATTTAACCACCAGTTGATAACAACTGGCGATAAATAGTCATTTCAGTTGTGATTTTTCTGAAACAAGTTCAGCATAATCACAACCAAAACACTACTCACTAATTAAAATAAATGAAAGCCTGATTAGTTAGATATTGTTTTACGATGGCCTGAGAAAGAATCAGGTAAGCTAACCTTCCCAATTAGAAGCATCAAACTACGGATACACCACTTCCCCATCCCAGGCCATCATGCCACCTGAAAGGTTATACAGTGTACCGAAACCCATTTGGGCCATGGCCCCACAAGCAGTTCCGCTTCGGTTGCCACTGCGACAAATCATATAGTAATTCTTTGACTTGTCCATTTTACTTACTTTTTCCATAAAAGTAGGGTCGAATAGATTGATATTCTCCGCGCCCTTAATCATTCCTTCACTACATTCTTCCGGACTTCTTACATCAATCAACACCGCATTTTTATCTTGCTCAAGCAAGTTTCGCATTTCGTTTGGTGAAATATTCTTCATTCTATTGAGGTTTATTTATTTCGTTTATAATTCACTTGGGCATACATAGGCCGATTTGGGAATATCAGTCTCTTTTAACGCTTCAAACCCACCTTCTACGTTTACTACATCATGCATTCCTCTCGATTTCATGATTGAAGCAAAAATTAGTGATCGGTATCCACTTTTACAGTGTAGAAAAAGCGTACTGTTTTTGTCCAGCTTATCCATATTGCTATTGATATAATCTAGGGGAATATTGGCAGCGTTGTGTACATGCTCCGAATCGTATTCGCCCTGTTTTCTTACATCCACTACACTCAGCTCATTCGATTTCATTTTTAAGGCCAAATCTGTAGCAGATATTCCAACCACCTCATCTATCTCTTTACCGGCTTGTTTCCAAGCTTCTATTCCACCTTTTAAATAACCCAAGGTAGCGTCGTATCCTACACGAGAAAGTCGAGTAATTACTTCTTCTTCTTGTCCTCCAGGAGCTATAAAAAGAATAGGTTGGTGAATATCGACAATCAAGGCTCCCACCCAAGGGGCAAACCCGCCATCCAATCCTATAAAAATACTCCCCGGAATATGCTCCTTTGCATAGTCCTCTTTACTTCTTGTATCCAAAATAAGTGCGTGATGTTCATTCGCTATGCGCTCAAATTCATCTGCCGACCAAGCCCGATTTCCTGCACTCATTACGTCATCAAATTCGGCGTAACCCGATTTGTTCATCATGGCATTTTTTGGAAAATATTGAGGAGGAGGTAAAATACCCTCCGTTACCTCTTTTACAAATTCTTCTTTTGTCATGTCAGCACGCAAAGCGTAATTGGTAAGCTTTTGATTACCCAATGTATCAAATGTTTCTGAGCTTAAGTTTTTGCCGCAGGCCGAACCCGCTCCATGCCCAGGGTATACAATTATGTCATCAGGAAGTGTCATAACTCTGTTTCGAAGCGAATCGAAAAGCATTTTCGCCAAATCTTCTTTAGATAGGTCAGATTTTACCGCTAAATCGGGACGTCCAACATCTCCAATAAAAAGAGTATCACCTGAGAATAAAGCTACTTCCTTACCGTTTTCATCCTTGAGCAAATAGCAAGTGCTTTCTAAGGTATGCCCTGGGGTATGAATCACTTGAATGGTCACGTTACCCAACTTCAGTTCTTCGCCATCAGTGGCGGTGTGAATGGCAAATTCAGTTTTGGCGGTAGGACCGAAAACAATTTCTGCTCCTGTCTTTTTAGCCAAATCAACGTGTCCTGAAACAAAATCAGCGTGAAAATGTGTTTCTAAAATGTATTTGATTTCTGCGCCATTTTGTTTCGCTTTTTCAACATACTGAGAGGTTTCGCGAAGTGGATCAATGATGGCAACTTCACCATTCGATTCGATGTAATAGGCGGCCTCGGCCAAACATCCTGTATATAGTTGTTCTATTATCATAGTGCTGTAATTCTTAATTGTTTTCGATTGCAAATGTAAAAGCTCTACTTCGATCAAAACGGTAACAATTGTTACTTCAATTTGGATTTAGAGTGAAACTATTGGAAGGAGTATAGATACATTTGTAACATGTCGATAAGTACCCCTTTGGCCGAAAGGCTACGCCCCAAAACCCTGAACGATTATTTCGGACAAAACCATTTGGTAGGTGAAGGTGCAGTGCTGAGAAGAGCTATTGAAGCGGGTGTGATTCCGTCCATTATTTTTTGGGGCCCTCCTGGAGTAGGAAAAACCACTTTGGCCAACATTATTGCCAACAGCATGAAAAGGCCATTTTATACCCTATCCGCCATTAATAGCGGTGTAAAGGATGTAAGAGAAGTCATCGCCAAAGCTGAAAAACAAGGCTTTTTTGGTACCAACAATCCCATCTTATTTATTGATGAAATCCATCGGTTTTCTAAGTCGCAGCAGGACTCGTTGTTGGGTGCTGTAGAAAAAGGAACCATCACGCTGATTGGAGCCACTACCGAGAACCCTTCTTTCGAGGTAATTTCAGCATTACTCTCGCGCTGCCAAGTTTATGTACTCGAATCGTTCGACAAAAACCAACTCGAAAAACTCATTGAAAAAGCCTTAAAAGAGGACGAAGTGCTATCAAAATTAAAAGTTAAAATAAAAGAGAACGAAGCCCTTCTAAGGTTATCCGGAGGCGATGCACGGAAGTTGCTCAACACCTTAGAAATAGTAGCAGGATCGCTGCAAAATGGAAATAAAACCATTGAAATAACGGATCAAAAAGTAGTGGATGTGGTGCAGCAAAACATGGCACGGTATGACAAAACCGGCGAACAGCATTACGACATTGTTTCGGCTTTTATCAAATCCATGCGCGGGTCAGATCCCAATGCAGCGGTGTATTATTTGGCCAGAATGGTTGAGGGAGGCGAAGACCCGAAATTTATAGCCCGACGAATGCTCATATTTGCCAGTGAGGATATTGGATTGGCCAACCCAACGGCCCTTGTTATTGCCAATACCTGCTTTGAAGCAGTAGCAAAAATTGGCTACCCCGAATGTGACATTATTCTTTCACAAGCTGCCTTATATTTAGCTACTTCGCCCAAAAGCAATAGCGCTTATGCAGCGATTAGAAATACTCGAAAACTTGTTCGCGAAACCGGCGATTTACCCGTACCTCTTCACCTAAGAAATGCGCCTACCAAACTCATGAAGGAGCTGAGCTATGGCAAGGATTATCACTACGCGCATAGTTACGAAGGTAATTTTGTAGAAGACGAATATTTGCCCGAAGAACTCAAAGGAAAGGCGTTGTACAACCCTGGACAAAACCAAAAAGAACAAGCAATCAGCGATAAGCTTCGCCAGCAATGGAAGGGGAAATACGGATATTGAGTAGTTGTTAGTGGAAGTAGATCCATTCTTTTTCCATTTTCGATAAAAAGCGCGACCTAATACGCAAAGTTTTACTACAAACCCAAATTAGTTCAGATATAGACCTTGCTACATTCATTTTATTTCTGCTCCATCACGCCTTTCAATTCAATAAGATAATTTTTTCCTAATCTTAAAATGAAGGTTATCTATTATAGGTGAATAGGACCTGCTCAAAAACAATGAGGCTCAGCAGCGGTTAATTTAACTAATGCAACTAGATTTGCACATATTACGGACGCTTATTAAGATCTGAATACTTGCTGCAAAAAGCACTCTTCGTTGCCCTGCTGGGCATCCTCGTTGTTTTCCCTATTAAGGCGCCAATCGCCCTCATACTAGGTCTTGTGTTCGCTTTGTTTTTCGATAACACATTTGAAAAATACCGCAAAACATGGATCAACTGGATGCTCAAACTGGCCGTGATTGGACTCGGATTTGGCATGAACATTACCGAAACCGTTAAAACTGGAATGGACGGGCTTTTCCTCACTATTTCTTCAATAGTGTTTGTTATTGGTGGTGGCTATTTTCTCGCAAAGGCATTTCATCTAGACCGTTCCATTGGACACCTCATCTCTTCGGGAACTGCTATTTGCGGTGGAAGCGCCATTGCTGCAGTTGCTCCACTCATCAAGGCTAATGAAAAGCAAATTAGCCTATCGCTTGGTATCGTGTTTTTACTCAACTCAATTGCCCTGCTTGTCTTCCCTCCCATCGGGCATTTTTTCGATCTCAGTCAACATCAATTCGGGCTTTGGAGCGCTATCGCCATTCACGATACATCCTCGGTTGTTGGCGCAGCACTTACATACGGAGATGAAGCTCTCAAAGTGGCCACCACCGTCAAACTCGCTAGGGTTTTATGGATCATCCCTTTGTCGTTTCTGACAGTGTTTATGTTTAAAGGCTCCAACGAAAAAATCAAAATCCCTTGGTTTATCGTATTCTTTTTAACCGTTATTGCAATAAATTCTATCTTCCCTTTTCCAGAGGAACTAGCTAGTAAGGTTATCTTCACCTCTAAAAAATTACTTGTGTTGGTCATTTTTATGGTCGGCTCGGGATTGTCCGTAGCTAAAATCAAGGAGGCTGGATGGAAACCGCTAGCTTTTGGATCGCTTCTGTGGTTAGGCGTTTCGATAATGAGCTTAACTCTTATTTTAGCGACCTAGTTTATGCTTTATCGGTCGTTGAAAGATTCCTGTTTTATCGCCACTTCTTACCCTAGCCATTATTTATGTTTGGCTCAGCTTAAATAGAATCTATAGGTAAAAGAATGTACTAGAAGAAAATGTTTTTCAACTCCATTGATTTCGCACTATTCTTACCCTTGGTATTTGCCTTGTACTGGCTTATTCCAGGTCGGTTTATCAAAATTCAAAATATCCTGATCGTTGTTGCTAGCTATGTATTCTATGGCTGGTGGGATTGGCGTTTTCTCTTCCTTATTTTCTTCAGTACTGTGGTCGATTTTTCCATTGGTTTAGCCCTAAAAGACGAACTCCGACAGAGTAAAAGAAAAACTTACTTATGGATGAGTCTGATTGTCAACTTAGGACTTCTTGGATTCTTCAAATACTTCAATTTCTTCTTAGATAATTTTGTTGCTGCATTCACTTTTTTCGGTTACCCCATAGGAGAGTCTTCCTTGAATATTATCCTCCCAGTTGGAATTAGTTTTTACACTTTCCAGACCCTGAGCTACACCATTGATGTGTACCGTCGAAACTTAGAACCTACAAAGGATTTTGTGGCCTTCACGGCCTTTGTTTCCTTCTTTCCGCAATTGGTAGCCGGACCCATCGAAAGAGCAACCAACCTCCTACCCCAATTCTCTATTAAACGAGAATTTAACCAGGCCAATGCCATTGCAGGTCTGCAACAAATCCTTTGGGGATTGTTCAAAAAAACCGTTATTGCAGATAATTGCGCAGTATACGCGAACATGGTTTTTGAAAATCCAGCATCTCAAAACGGAAGCACTTTGGCCATCGGGGCGGTTATGTTTGCCTTTCAGATTTATGGTGATTTTTCAGGTTATTCTGATATCGCCATCGGCACTTCTCGACTATTCGGGTTTAACCTTATGCAAAACTTTGCTACACCTTATTTCGCGAGAGATATGGCCGAGTTTTGGCGAAGGTGGCACATCTCACTTTCCACTTGGTTTCGAGACTATTTGTACATCCCCTTAGGTGGCGGAAGAGGCACTCGCGCTACGGTAATTAGAAACACATTTGTTATCTTTTTGGTGAGTGGTTTTTGGCATGGTGCCAACTGGACCTTTGTGGTTTGGGGAGGGCTTCATGCACTCTATTTTTTGCCCCTTCTTCTACTTGGAAAAAACAGAAGAAACCTGGAAGTGGTGGCTCAAGGAAGTCTATTTCCATCTATGATGGATGTCTTTAACATCCTCTCCACATTTATACTTTCTACCTTGGCATGGATCTTTTTCCGAGCGGCCAACCTCACTCAAGCATTTGATTATATCGGTGGAATTTTTAATGATAGTATTCTAAAATCACCTGAGCTTGTACCTCAGGCAACAACCATTTTCCTGCTGCTTTTTATAGTGGCCGAATGGCTAGGCAGAGAACATAAGTTTGCGTTGGCGGTGATTTCTAATAAATGGAATCGCCCCGTTCGATGGGCTATTTACATGGTTTTAATTATCTGTATTTTCTTTTGGGGAACCCAAGATCAGGAGTTTATTTATTTTCAATTTTAACTGTGAAGGCATTTCTTAAATCCACGCTACTTTTTATGCTGATAAGCATTGGACTTGGACTGCTATTTGTCCTTACCCTACACTATACCATTCGCCACGGTGATTATCTAAAAATTGATTCTTCCATAAAGCATCTCATTGCCGGACATTCGATTCCAGCTTGTTCGTTGAGTGATGAGTACATTCCAGGATTTTTAAATATATCGCAAGACAGCGAAGGGTATTCCTTCACTTTTTTCAAAATAAAGGCAGCTATTGAGGCAAATCCACAAATCGAAAGTGTGTTTGTAGAATATGAAACAAGCCAAATCGACGAGTTTGCCAAACATCGGATTTATGGCAACTACCTGCGTCAAAATGTACCTCGTCATTTTGGAATAATGGACCTAGGACCCTTGGTCGATTATTTTATTAAAAATGGGGAGCTCACGGAATTTGTATTTGTCATTCGAAAAACCATTGAAGACAACCTTGCTTTTATATGGAAAAAAGACAGGAACATTCCCGCCGATATATGGGATACCCACATCACCCCGAATGTGGCATTCACAGGTGAAGTACCCACAAAAGATGAGGAAATGGTTGATTCTAACTCCTACATCGTTTTTGAAGAGAATTTGACTTACCTCGATTCTATTGTAGCTTTTTGCCAAGCCTCAAATGTTAAAGTATATCTTTTTAGAAGTCCTACAATGGAGAAAAAATTCAAAAATGAATTGATCTTTCTGGACATCGCAAAAACCAGATACAAGAATATTCCGTTTCTCGATTTTGACCAAATTTTGCTCCCAGTACCCGCTTATTGCGACATAGTGCACATCAACGTTGATGGCCAAAGGTTTTTCTCTAAATTCTTTAATTCACTAGCAGTTGATGGGGTTTTCGACGATCCAAACTATCAAGCCATTATTGAAGAACGTGGCAAAAAACTTTCGGAAATGGATGTTTCGAAAGACTACATACTTTTTTAAATCTAATCTGAACCCCACCAACCACCTACCACCTACTACCTACCACCTACCACCTACCACCAACTTTTGACCGAAATGGGCTTCCTTGCTCAGTAGTTTGAATATTAATTCCTTTTAAAAAAACATACCTTTCCATCTCAAACACTTAATACCCATTCATGAAAGCATCTGACTTATTTGTTAAGGCCCTCGAAAACGAAGGCGTAGAGTACATTTTTGGCATTCCAGGAGAAGAAAACCTTGATATTTTGGATTCGCTGCGCAACTCAAGTATCGAATTGATTTTAACGCGGCACGAACAAGGTGCGGGTTTTATGGCCGCAACTTATGGCCGACTAACCGGAAAACCCTGGGTTTGTATGTCGAACTTAGGGCCTGGAACAACTAACTTAGTTACGCTGGCTGCTTATGCGCTGAATACAATTAAGCGTTTGAATACAATCGCTTTTAGGGTAAACTGGATGCCATTTGGTGGTCGCGATTCGACAGGGATAGGCATGGGACGAATTCAGTACTCAATAAACGAAATGACCCACGAAAAACTGATGGTCATCAAAAGTCCAATGCTTTAATTCAGACCTTTGTTATCTCAATGACTTTAAAAGAAATCTATGATGAACATAAAAACCTCGTGTACAACGTGGCTTTACAGTATGTGCAAAATGTAAAGGAAGCGGAAGAAATAACCCAAGATGTATTTCTAAGCATTCATGAAAAACTCAACACATTTAAAGCTGACTCCAGCCTCAAAACATGGATTTATAGGATTACGGTAAACAAATCACTCGACTTAATAAAGGCTCGTAAGCGCATCAAGCGCTGGGGCATATTTGTGTCGACCGACGACGAAACGAAATACAAAACCAACGTAAAGGAATTCAACCATCCAGGCGTTCAGCTCGAACAAAAGGAAGCTATGGAAAAGCTCTTTAAGGCGATAAATGAATTACCCGAAAACCAAAAAACTGCTCTAATTCTTCTAAAAATAGATGACCTCAAAATGAATGAAGCTGCCGAAATTATGGAGGTTTCGATGAAGGCCATCGAGTCGTTATTTCAACGGGCGAAAAAAAATCTTGCAATTAAATTAAATCTAAACGAAGGAATATGAACAGTTCGTCGTCAAAGGACAGCATGGAAATGATATTAGGCCAATTGGAAAATATTAAGCGAGCCGAAATTTCGGATCGCGTTTATGATCGGATCGTTGAACGTATTTCAAAAACCTCTGAAAAAATCCCAGTGGTTTGGGTGAGAGCGGCGGCAGCTGTTTTCTTGTGCTTGCTCGCAATTGAAATATTATCAGTGAACTCATTAACTAAGGAAAAAAACAAATCAGAAGTAGCGCAACTAGTTCCTCAAAGCAATAATTACCTGTACAATGAATAAAACAACATTTTGCAAATGGGGATTTTGGTCAGTGGCCATATTAAATGTTATGCTCATGGCATTTTTCTTCTTAGGAAAAGGCAAACGAGGGCATGGACCAGAAGGGCCAAAAAAAATTATCATTCAAAAGCTAGGGTTTGATGACGTTCAGAAAGCGCAATACGAAGTCCTTATAAAAAATCATCAAAGCGAAATAAGCGACCATGACAACAGAATTAAGGAACTCAAAAATGCCCTATATAAGGATCTAGTGAATCCTTTGAGCCAGCCAGAAATCGATTCTATAATTATGGAAATCACGGGCAGTCAAACCGCAATTGAGGCAATTCATTTGGCACACTTCCGAGACATTAAAGCACTTTGCACACCCGAGCAAATTCCCGCCTACGAGAATTTAGCCGCAGAAATTGAAGGATTATTTTCAAGGCGGCATCCAAAGCCATAGAATAAATTGATAACTATGATTTAACTAACCTTTTTAAAAGGTTTTACCATTTCCCAAGTAGTACACTCCAATATGATACTATACTGCCACTTTTGTTTTAGCCAGATTTTGGTTCATGGCCATATTACATGTTAGTAATTATGACTCAAGTAATGAAATTCTAAACCAAATCATTAAATCTTTGTTCTACCCCTGAACTAGGACACTGATACATGCGGAAATATCAAATAAAGGATCTTGAAAGGTTAACCGGCATTAAGGCGCATACCATTCGTATATGGGAAAAAAGGTATAACCTGCTCACCCCCGAGCGCACCGACACCAACATCCGATATTACCAAGACGATGATTTGCGAAAGCTACTCAACGTGACTTTGCTTATGGGCAAGGGACAAAAGATTTCCAAACTCAGCAATTTGAGCGAAAAAGAACTGTATTCTGAAGTTCAGAAATCGCTCACAAACACCATTGAAATTTCTAAAGATTTAGAAACCTTTCTGATAGGACTTACCATCGCCATGGTAGAACTAGATGAAGATAAATTCAACCAGATTTATTACAAATCCATTCACCAAAAGGGCTTTCAACATACCATTACCGATTTGATCTATCCTTTTTTGGTGAAGATTGGTTTTATGTGGGGGGTGAATGAAATCAACCCGGCTCAGGAGCATTTTGTATCCAATTTAATCCGCCAAAAAATGTTGGCTGCCATCAACGAGCTTCCGAGCAATGTGAGCCAAAAAGATGTTTACGTACTCTATCTTCCTCAGAACGAACTCCATGAAATCGGCCTCATAATGGCCCATTATTTATTAAAAGTTCGTGGGTATAAAGTGTATTATTTAGGCCAAGACGTACCATTCGATGATTTAAAAGCCGTAGTCGATTACGTCAACCCGAGCCACATCATGACCATTCTTACTACTTTCAATACACAAGAGCAGGTTCAAGAAATTCACGATACCAGTGTACTTCATTTTAAATCGGCAAAACTTGCGTTCGCCGGCCTTTTCACTCATGGCTTTGAAATAAAAGTCAGCCCCAAAGTGACCAACCTATTAGGTGCTCAAGATTTTATTGAGTATTTGTCGTAAGACTTTCAGCCAAATTCAATTTGTTTAATTTTTTTAACGCTTTTTTTAAACAAGTAGTTTATTCCCTATTAACAACACTTTCAGAGTATACATTTCTTTTTTGTTTAACTTTTTTGTGTTTTTCTTGAACATTTACTTGGTGTTTTAGATTTCAATCTTACTTTTGTTTAATCTTTAAACGTTATGATTAAACATTATGTCAACAATAGAATTAAATAGGTACCTACTCGAGTACCAAAACCCATTGAGTTTTTTTGCATTGAAACTTACTGCAGATGAAGATGACGCAAAGGATTTGCTTCAGGAAACTATGCTTAGGGCTCTGAAGTACAAAGACAAACTTCAAGCAAACACATCCATAAAGGCCTGGTTGTACACCATAATGAAGAACACCTTCATTAACCAATACCGAAGGTCAGTAAAGCTCAATCAAATCGTGGGCACCATGCAGCATCAGGGATACGTTTCTACTGCCTCTTCGGCATTATCCATTTCTCCCGAAAAAGGAATTAACCTCGAGGACATGAATGCCGAAATCAGAAACCTAAGCGACGAATATAGAATCCCATTTCAGATGAAGCTAGAAGGTTTTAAATACAAAGAAATTGGAGAGCATCTGGGTATTCCTATCGGTACGGTAAAGTCGAGGATTTTTCTGGCGAGAAAAGAACTTATGGTAAAACTTAAAGACTTCAACCCTCATGTCTAAGTCGGTTGCCGTAATAGGTTCTGGATTCGCTGGACTTTCCGCTGCAAGTTATCTGGCGCAGGCTGGATTTGATGTACACGTGTTCGAAAAGAACAGCAAACCTGGAGGAAGAGCACGGAGCTTTACTGCCGAAGGTTTTAGTTTCGATATGGGCCCCAGTTGGTATTGGATGCCCGATGTTTTTGAAAAGTACTTTGCCGACTTTGGGAAGACTCCCTCCGACTACTACGACCTCAAACGCTTGTCACCTTCATACCGCGTATTTTTTGAAGAAGACGACGTGTGGGATATTCCCTCCAAACTGAGTGAACTATATGAATTGTTCGACTCTGTAGAACCCGGGGCCGGAAAAGAACTAAAAGCCTTTTTAAAGGATGCCGCCTACAAGTATGATGTTGGTATGAATAGATTGGTTTACAAACCATCGGAGAGCCTATTAGAATTTGTAGAAAAGGACATCATAGTCGACAGCCTTAAACTTCAACTTTTTACCTCAATAAGTTCGCTCATTCGCAAACATTTCAAAAACCCAAAGCTTCACCAATTGCTTGAATTTCCCGTTTTGTTCCTAGGTGCCAAACCACAAAACACACCTGCCCTATACAGCCTGATGAACTATGCCGACATGGAACTTGGCACTTGGTATCCTGACGGAGGCATGGTAAAAATAGCAGATGGCATGTACGACCTTGCAAAAAATTTAGGTGTTAAATTTCATTTTAACGCACCTATTGAATCGATAATAGCCGTGGGTTCAGAGGTGATTGGGGTGCGTGTAGAAAACCATCTCCATCATGTGGATTTTGTGGTGGGCGGTGCAGATTACCACCATATCGAAGCAGAACTACTTCAACCTGAATATAGAAATTACACCAACAAATATTGGAATAGCCGAACCATGGCGCCTTCTAGCTTACTCTTCTATTTAGGAGTGAACAAAAAAGTAGATAACCTCCTTCACCACAATTTGTTTTTCGATACTGATTTTGAAAAACATGCAAAAGAGATTTATGACCTTCCAGAATGGCCCAGCGAGCCACTCTTCTATGTGTGTGCTCCGTCAAAAACAGACGATCACGTGGCACCCGAGGGCTGTGAGAATTTATTCGTTTTGATGCCCATCGCACCCGATTTGAAAGATAATGATGTGTTGAGGCAGAAATACTACCACATCATTATGGATAGACTTGAAAAATTCACACAAACCAATATTCGAGATCATGTAGTGTATAAAAAAAGCTTTGCTGTAAGCGATTTTAAGAGCGAATACAACTCCTTCAAGGGCAATGCCTACGGGTTGGCCAATACATTGAAACAAACCGCCTTTCTAAAGCCAAAAATGCGCAACAAAAAGTTGAGCAATCTATTTTATACAGGCCAACTAACTACTCCCGGACCAGGCGTTCCGCCTTCACTTATTTCAGGTAAGGTGGTGGCCGAACTCATTCAAAAACAAGTAAAAAAACACGCACATGAAAGCACTATTTGATTCGGTATCGTACCAATGTAGCAAATTCACAACTGAGGCATATTCTACGTCATTTTCGTTGGGAATTAGATTTCTGGACGCAGACTTTCGCAATGCAGTATATTCCGTCTATGGTTTTGTGCGATTTG
>JAGQYO010000038.1 GCA_020435995.1 Flavobacteriales bacterium
CTTACCTCCCAAATTGTTTTGGGATTTATGGGAGCAAGGAAAAATTACTCGGAATGAACTTAAAAACAAAAAAGTGAAATTCACGCTAAATATCCCATATCAAGACATATCGGGGAATAGGAAACTGAGGGAAGTCCCTTGCCTAAAAAAAGTAAACGGATCCAAGACCCGTTTACTTGAACAACTATCGGTACAAAAGTCACCTTCGGTTGCCCTTGCCGATACAATGTTATTGTGAAAATTATGTATTATTGATTTGGAAAAGTAAATTGTCCGATTAATAGGGGGCTAGACCAGGGTCAAAAGTTTGATGACTAAATTGCTTTGTGATAGCGGCTTTGACCAATTTCCAACCAAACCATAAAAAAATTGCAAGAAGCCCCATTAACCATTTGACTAAAACACTTATGCCAGCAAATAAACCAATCGCAACCAGCCATTTTTTACTACGAGTCATTTCGTATTCAGTAAGAGCCCAAAAACTTCCTGTTACAAAAACCAAGAATGCCAAGTCGTTATGGTCAGTTGAGAATTTGCCACAAACCAGTTCATTAATATAGTAGGATGTCGCAATAAGGCATGCGCCATACATTCCGATTTTTGCGTTCGAAACGTTTTTTCCAAGTTTAAAAACTAATAGAGGAAGTAGAGCATGAAGAATAATACTAGGAACTCTTACCGCGATTTCGGAATTACCAAATATTTTAATGGAAATAGCCATCAACCACAAGAAGAAAGGTTGTTTATGGAGCCAAATATGATTTCCTATCCAGTTTTGATAATCATAAGACAATAGAGGTTGTTGATACAATGTAGGTTTAAAAAAATTAGTACTTAAATTCTTTGCTACAAGAGCATGGTACTGTTCATCCCATAAATTAAGGTAGGGGTCTAGAAGCGCAGCAAATAATCCGATAAAAAAGGAGCCTAAAACTAGAAGGGCAATTGATAGTCTTGGTTTATATTCATATATGATTAAGCAAAGAATAACACATGTGAGTGATGCAAAAAATAATTCAGTATTCGGAAGCATTATTTTCTATTGAGTGTTATGATTGTTGCGAATCTAAACCAATATTCGGCTCCACACGATAACAGATTCTCCGATTTCTGGTATTATCTACGGAATAAACTCACTTCAAGGCAATGTGAGTCTTATCTTTTAGTCTTTTTATAGCTTCATCAATATCTTCAGCTTTTTGGCTTTCAAAACTCATACGATCATGATGAAACTGTTCATATTTTTCATTCGCTAGTTTATCTGCCATGGTTTTAGATATTTTTCCGCGTGAAGTAATATTTTTTGACCATTGAACTGTAAAAAGGCATTGAGTTTTTCTCGCCAATCTTTCATAAACATTTGTCTATGGTTTTTAGCTTGAAGCTCAGCATAATCCAAACATGGTTACAATTCTATTTAAAGAATCTAGCTCTTCTTTATTGAGGTAGTTTTTAGACACGGTTATATCTTGCTTTCGAACTTTATGGCCCGACCAAGTTGTTAAACCCATATTGTTTTTTAAGGATCAGATCGCTCTGCAATAACTTCGGCTGCGGTATTGCCAGTTGCGGCAAAAATGAGTTTCTTTGAACGATTTGGAAAAATGCCTGGGTTTCTTCTACCTTGGGCGGGTAATCTACTTCCGAAGAATAAATGGCGGTTATTTTGCGATAAAAACGTTTCTCGTTCGAACGAATATCACGTATTTGTTCTAATAACTCATCGAAATAACCTTTGCCAAAATGATTGTCATGGTTTTTAAGTTTTTGGCTGTCGAGCACAAAACCTTTAATGATGAGTTCTTTGAATTGATGGGTTGCCTAAATTCTAAAATGTGTACCGCGCATGGAGTTTACTCGATACCCAACTGAGATAATCATATCTAAATTATAGAAGTCGATTTGGTAGGTTTCACCATCTGTGGCAGTTGTTGCAATTTTTGCAACAACTGAGTTTCTTTCTAGTTCGCCAGTTTCTGTTACGTTTTTGAGATGCCGTGAAATCCCAATTTTATCGATGCCAAATAGCGCAGCCATTTGATTGATAGTAAGCCATATAGTTTCGTTTTTTAATAATAAATCTACCTTTGAGGCACCATCGGGATTGGTGTAAAGACGGCAAATTGTTGCCGTGATTTAATTCAATGCTCATTTTACTTTTTTTACCTTGCTATTGTTGCGCCTGTTTTGCATTTTTTTAGCCAATTGAAATGCCTTCTCCTTGGAAATTTATTTTTTCAAAAGATTATAGTGTCATCAATAATGCTGTTAAATTACTGTGTGGAACTTTCGCGAATTTTATAAAAAATGAAATACTAAATTAATCCATAAATCATTGGTGTGAGTCGCTCATGGTTTAACCTATCATTGTTCAATAAAAAACAAGACGGAGAATTCCAATGGCCTTGTTGCTCTTACTTTAGCCAACCTTATGATACTACAAACCCTCGATTGGATCATTATTGCGTGCTACTTCGCGTTGTCGTTGTTTATTGGATTCTGGTACAGAAAGCAGGCGGGAAAAAGCCTTACAGATTTTTTTCTTGGTGGTCGGAATATGCCCTGGTATGTGGCCGGTATTTCGATGGTTGCTACCACCTTCGCTGCTGACACCCCGTTATGGGTTACTGAAGTAATTGCCCAGCACGGTATTAGTGGAAACTGGCTTTGGTGGAATATGCTCATCGGGGGAATGCTCACCACATTTTTCTTTGCCAAACTCTGGCGCAGAGCCGATATTCTTACCGAGTTGGAGTTTATCGAATTGCGATACGGTGGCGCGCCAGCTCGTTTTTTGAGAGGGTTTAAGTCGGTGTATATGGGTTTGTTCCTCAACGTCATTATTATAGGATGGGTCAATTTTGCTTTGATGACCATATTGTCGGTATTTTTTGATATTCCGTTTTACGACAACACCATTCCCTTCTATGAAAACCAAGTACTCTGGTATGTAGGTGGAGCCATGCTAATAACGGCGTTTTATAGTTTACTTTCGGGCCTCAAAGGTGTGGCTATGACGGATACCATTCAGTTTATAATTGCCATGGGAGGATGTATCATCATGGCCATCTTGGTATTAAATGCCCCCGAAGTAGGTGGAATTACTGGATTGAAAGAAAAATTACCAGCGTGGAGATTCGACTTTTTTCCGAATTTGGATACCGGTGGAGGAATAGTTGAAAAAATAGGTACATACAGCATTACGGTTGGGGCCTTTTTGACATTTGGAATGGTGCAGTGGTGGGCCAGTTGGTACCCAGGAGCCGAACCCGGCGGTGGAGGATATGTTGCTCAAAGAATGATGAGTACCCGAAGCGAAAAGGAATCTTTGTGGGCCACTTTGTTTTTTCAAATTGCGCATTATTGTTTGCGCCCATGGCCCTGGATTATTGTAGGGCTATGTGCCTTGGTGCTGTATCCCGATTTGCAACCCGAGCAAGCTGGGCAAGGCTTTGTATTGGTTATGCGCGATTACCTTCCTACTGGCATAAAAGGGCTTCTACTTGTGGCTTTTCTTTCGGCTTATATGAGTACCATTTCTACCCAGTTGAACTGGGGGGCAAGCTTTTTAACCAATGATTTGTACAAACGATTTATCAAGCCAGAGGAAAAATTTGAGTCAGAAGAAAAGGCTCAGGATAATTATGTAAAGGCAGCCCGAGCATTTACTGTTTTGATCATGGTGGTAGCTTTTTTTGTTACAACTCAGATCAGCACCATTGATGCCGCTGCTAAGTTTTTAATACAAGCTGGAGCGGGCTTGGGCATGGTATTAATTCTTCGATGGTATTGGTGGCGAATAAATGCTTGGAGCGAAATTTCGGCATCCTTGGCACCCATGCTGGGTTACGCATTTGCCAATTATTACTTGCATCTTGATTTTCCAGGCAATTTTTTGATCACCGTTGCATTTACCACTGTAGTATGGCTTGTAGTCACCTTTGCAACCAAACCAGAGTCAACAGCGACATTGGAGGTGTTTTATAAGCGTGTTCGTCCGCCTGGATGGTGGGGTGTATTTAAAAACAGCACCGTTACCCAATCTGTTTCTGGTTTGGTGGTCTCGTGGTTAGCTGCGATTGTGATGACTTATTCCATTTTGTTTTTTATGGGTTACCTCATTTTTGGAAATACAATGCTTTGTGTGTTGTGGCTCGCGGTGGCAGTCGTTTCACTTTTTGTTTTGGCAAAAAGTATGAAGTAATGCAACTAAAGGTGGGTAAGCATTTTTTGCATAAGATCGCTTAGATCAATAGGCTTGGAAATAAAATCATTAATTCCTGATTTTACATATTTTTCTTTTTGAAGCACCTCTACCGAGGTAGCTGAGATGGCCAATACGGGCAACTCTTTTGCGCTGTATTTCTTCCGAATCTTCATAGTAGCTTCAAAACCATCCATTTCAGGCATTTGTAAATCCATCAGAATGAGATCGTATTTTTTTGCCTCTAATTTTTCCAAAGCAATTTTGCCATTCTCGGCGTGTTCCAACCCTGGAAATGTTTTTTCAAGGTATTTTGATATGATCAAGCGGTTTATTCTATTGTCATCAACAAGGAGAATTTTCTTTGACTTCACTTCCAAGATGCTAGGTGTGATTTCACTAGCTTTAAGTTTCGTTTGGCCAATCTTTAATTGAAGGGTAAATGAAAAAGTACTTCCCTTATTCGGTTTTGATACCAGATGAATTTCACCATGGAATAGTTCTACCAGTTTTTTGGTAATGGTGAGCCCAAGACCTGTTCCGGCCATCTCTTCATTTGTATGGTTTCGACCACCTACAAATCGCTCAAAAATAAATTCCTGTTTTTCTTCTGGAATACCAATCCCAGAGTCTTTCACGCTAAATTTTACCTCTGCATACTCTTCGCTAATTGAGAGCATGCCAATTTGCAATTTGACATATCCGTCAGGGGTAAACTTAATGGCATTGTTGATCAGGTTAAATGCGATTTGGCTTAGCCTTGTGCGATCACTTTCGATATAATCGGGCAATCGGTCATCAAATTCAAAAAGAAGTTCAAGGTTTTTGGCGTGGGCTATAGGCGTCAACGTATCTACTATTTTTTGAAAATGAGCCTTAAAGGCGAACTCCTTATTTTGGAGTATCAGGTTATCCGATTCCATTTTTCCGAAATCCAAAATGTCATTTACCAAGGAGTGTAAATTCTCTGCAGAAAACTTAATAAGTTGAAGGTTGTGGTTTTTATCCCTTGGAGTAGTAATTTCAGGTTGTAATTGAACCAAACCAATAATGGCATTGATGGGGGTGCGAATCTCATTGCTTAAAAAACTGATAAAATCTGATCGTGCATTTATCGCTCTTTTGGCGACAGCCACGGCATGGGTTAACTCCAAATTTTTGGATTCTAACTCGCGTTTGTTTTGAAAAAATTGTAGTGCGAAATAAGAAATTAATATGGCAAACAGACAGGAAATGATGCCGAGAATACTGATCAAAACCCATCGGAACTTTAGCGCGTTGCTGATGTCACTAAGATCTTGACGGATGAGCTGAATACGTTTATTGATGACTACTGTAGTTTTAAAAAACAGGGTGGGATTGCTTGTTGCACCAATATCAGACAGAAAAGCGTCTAACTCGCGGTCTGGCTCAAGGTCGTTGAGGCTATTGGCCAATTGATAATCGGCCAAAATACTTTTTTGATCTATTTGATCGAGGTAGGTAACGTCGTCAACTATTTTGCTTAATTCGAGATTAACTTGGTTTAAAAGGCTGATAGATGCAACATACTTTTCTACCTTATTCTGAAGTTGAACCACGTCCGCAACCACAAAAATTACCGCGATAATAAATCCGGTGGACAACAAAGGGAAGAACCAGAGTTTATTGTTTCTCTTCATGTATAACGCGCATCACTCGGTGTGGACTAAAATAGCATTATATCGATGACAAAAACACATGAAATGAAAATAAAAAGGCCTTGATAAAATACCAAGGCCTTTGTGAAAATCTGCTAAAGGTTTATCCGCCGGTCTTTGGGATACTCCACTGAGTATTTGAATTTGATTAACTCGCTTTTACCTGGTTTTAAACTCACGTTCCACAAGAGTTTACCTGTGTTAACGTCATATTTAGCCTTGTCACTTTCGAGCAGTTCAACCGTAATGTTGTTATCTGAAGATACGGGTATTTGATCCACTACTTCGATGACGGCATCAATATTTCTGTTGTTCACAATGGTGATTCCAATGCCAATACTTTCTTTTTTGGTACTTCCAAATGAGCGTGTTTTGCAAAAATCTTCGAGTCTTTCTCTTTTTACAATCAACCCACGGTCTATGCCTAAAGAAATATCTAGGGTATCGGTTGCCGAGTTCATGTTTATTACTGTGTTTCCTACGTAAGTGTTTTCAAAGAATATATTGGCTTGGCCGGGTAAGAAATTGTATTTGTACCAATTTGCTGCGCGTGCCAATAAAAAGGCTTGGCTGCTCGATTTAGGTGCGATAAAATAAGTGTAATCGGCAGGTATTTCATATTCGGCAACATTTACAGAGTGGTGTTTTCCATCACTAGGAACATTATAAGGCACTTTGATTGAAAAGCTGGTAGACGTTTGATGGTTGACAGCAGCAATGAGAGGCGCTTGAAAATTCACGCCTCCAGCCGCTTCATCGTCCGACTCTGCTTTATCGGCGGATATAGCTTCGGCAGTGCTCATTTTTGACATTCGATTGGAGTAGGAGTAATTCTGAACTTGAACGTCGGCAATAAACTGCAACCTCCAAGGTGCAAAGGTGGGCTTAGCAATACTGCTCAATGGCGCCGCAGAAGATAAAGTGAGGTTAATGTTCTCCCAATCTTGTCCTGTACTTTGGTACACCTTGGCATTATAAGATAATTTGAGAGGTTCGGTAACCGAAGAAGCTCTTATATCATACACCGGATACCATCCCGCATTGTTGATGGTGTAAGAAAATTCAAAATTGGCATTGCTTGTTTTTTTGGCATCGATTTCAACAACAATTTCTCCCTTTCTGATCCCTCCATTTCGCAATTCGCTTATTTGTCTTCTTAGAGCTGTGATGCGCTCGTTATGCCATTTTTGTTTCTTTTGAATAGAACTCAATTCATCAAAAATGTTGTTCATTCTACTTCTGAAAAAATTGGCTCGTTTTACCAAATCATCGGTGCTGTTGCTGCCTTCGGCACTAGTTACTATTTTGTTTTTTAGGAGGAGGTCTTTTTCCTCGGTATAAAGCCAAATTTGGTTGTTTAAATCGGTCAAATTTTCGGTTAATAGCTTTACTGAATCTTCTAAGATTTTCACTTTAGGCGATTGCTCCTTATTGCTAAGATGATCGAGTCGATAGGTAACGGAGAGAATCATTAAGTCGCCATTGCCGCCAACTTGAATTGAATTGGCATTGATTCCCTGTGGTAAGTCTGTAAACACCAAAAACTGGCGGCCTGCCGTAATTGATTTTTTTGCTGTATGGAAGATTTGCGCGCCTTGGGTGAAGAGGGTTACATTGTCAATTTTACTGTCAATTCTAGTTTCTTTTTCGACGCTTTTTGCCGATAAAAAGACCAAAATAAATGAGAGGATACAAGCTATTTTTTTCATAATAATATTTTTAGACGATGGCCGCGGCAAGCCAAAAATGATGCCATCATTTGCTAACCGTTTTGAGTTGTTCATAAAGCCGTTGGACTGGAAGACCCATTACATTGTAATATGAACCCTTTATAGACGTAACCCCAATTTTTCCAATCCACTCCTGAATGCCATAAGCACCTGCTTTGTCCATCGGTTTGAACTGACTCACGTAATAATGAATTTCTTCTAAGCTAAGTGGCTTAAAAGTAACTTCCGTAATTTCATGAAAAGTAGAAATTACATGTTTGTGGCATATAGTAACAGCCGAAATTACTTGGTGTGTGTCGCCAGAAAGTGTTTGAAGCATGTTGATGGCTTCTACTTCCGATACTGGTTTCCCCAATATCACTTGCTTATGTACTACAATGGTATCTGAAGTGATCAGAAGGTCTTTTTTTAAAATGTGTTTTTGACCTTCCTTCGCTTTGAGTTCGGATAAATATTCTGCAATTTGAATAGGGGATAACCCTGCATCATAAACTTCCTCAACGTCGATGTTTAGAACTTCAAATTTTGGAATCAGCTCACCTAATAATTCTTTTCTACGGGGAGATTTTGAACCTAGATAAACTTTTATTCCTTGCAGGTTTTTGAGCATCACATCTGGTATGTGAGGATGTAATACACAATGAGGGTGTATCCAATTCCCACAAGCGTAGCCAGTTTATTCATCTGAGCCGGAAAGTAAAATTGGGCATCCGTTCGGGCTCTGGCCGTTAGGTAAAATGTAAGAAGAAGGACAGGCCCTAACAAGAACAAGATGTACATTAAGGTCAACCTATCGGGAAGTAAATAATGCTGGATGGCCAAGGCACCGAGTATGGTAATGATATATAATGAATTAACCAATCTTACAGAAAATTTGTTGCCCATCACAATCGGTACGGTTTGGCACTTATATGCCATATCTCCTTTTTGATCCACAATGTCTTTGGTAATTTCTCTGGCCAACGTGAGTAAGAAGGCGAAGCCTGCAAATCCCATACACCAGAACAGAATCGAATAAATAAGCCCCTGAAATTGCTCATAAGCTTGGGGGTTGTTTTCTAAAAAACCTCTAGAAGTTTCAACTAAGGGTGGGATTTCGTAAATGGCAATTGACAATGGAATGAGTGCGGTAACAAAAGCAATAGAAACATTTCCCCACACAAAGCGCCTTTTTAAATCAGTTGAGTAAAACCACAAGATAATGATACAAATAACCTGAATAAGCGCAAATTCAATGCTGCCCGCACGCCAAGCCACATACCCAGCAAGTAAAACCGAAAAGCCATTCATAATGACATGGGAAGCCATAGCCACTCTACGTTTTATATAACGACCAATCACCATTTTATCAGGTTTATTAATCCGATCAATTTTTAAATCAAAATAGTCGTTGATAATGTTTCCTGCGGCAGCCAGAAGCAAGAAGCTCAAAACGAGAAGGGAAAAATCCAAATGGGTTAATTGAAGTTCAAATAGTTTTTCATGGTTTTGTGCTACTTGTTGGCCATTTATATTGAGCACTTGTTGGAAACGGTAAGGGACTTTTTCTAAAAGTGGAATGAGCACGGCATAGCGAATACCGTACATTGTAAAAACCCCAATAACAAGATTTTGGATTCGAATTGCTTTAAAAAATGCTGAAATAGGGTTCATTACCAAGTAAATTCATTAAAATTAGAATGTTCCGATTTTGGAACGAACCAATCACCACGCAATTTTAATACCTTCTCTATCACATCGCGCACACAACCTTCACCTCCGTTCACGTCCGACACATATAGGCTATTTCCAATAATCTCTGGCGCGGCATCTCTCGGGCATGTGGCGATGCCAACCTTTGTCATTACTTCATAATCGGGAATGTCGTCGCCCATGTACAAACAATGGGCAGGGTCAATCTCATGGATCAAGCAATGCTCTTCGAATATTTCTAGCTTATTACTCGATTTCAAGTATACTTTATTCGCCCCTAAATGTAGCAAAGCCTGTTTGATATCTTCTGAGTTTCCACCGGTAATAATGGTCACTGAATAACCTTTTTTTACCGCCAGTTGAATAGCGTACCCATCTTTGGATGAAAGTACCCTTATCGGTTTTCCATCCTGAAACACCATTACCCTTCCATCGGTAAGCACGCCATCCACATCAAAAAAGAAGTGTGAAATTGACGCGAATTTGTCTTTTAGTTCAAGCTCAGTCATCAGTCTTCTCGGTTTTGTTCAAGATATAATGGGTAAGCACTTTATAAAGTTCGCTTAATTCAGGCTTATTTTCAAGGTGGTCCATGTGTTGGTTAATTGTTCCCATATCGCGCCTTTTGGCTGGGCCAGTTAGCGCCGATTCTAGGTTCATTTCCACCGACTTGCTTACCGTTTCTTTGAGCAGTGGAAGGAGCGTATCCACCGATATGTTTTGGCTATTTAATAATTGCTTCGCTTCTTCAATAAGCACCGTAGTAAAATTGTTAGCGAATACACCAGCTATGTGAAGTACTTGCCTAACGTCCGCAGTCATTTCCTTGGGATGCGCATTGAGATGCTTTGCCAATTCAAATAACAATGCTTTGGCAGCCGTGCTTTTGGATTCAATGAAAATAGGAATTTCGTTGAAACTTTTAATGCGATTTCCTGAAAAAGTTTGGAAGGGATAGAAAACACTCGAATGATTTCCAAATGACGAAACCAATGGAACCGCACCGCTGGTATGACAAACAATTTTGGCTTTCGCAGCAAGTTGTGCTCCTAAAGCTTCAATAGCGTCATCCTTTACACAAACAATGGCTAACTCTACTTGGTCAAGCATTTCAATTGACGAGGTGCAGCTTACGCCAAATTCACTTCTAAATAATTGTAACCGATCGTTATTTCTACCATGAACTTGAAATACAAGCCCACTCACATGAAGTGCCGACGCCAAAGAAAAGGCTACATTTCCCGTCCCTACAATGAGGGGCTGAAGGTTATTTCGCACGGCTCTTTGAATTGAGTTTTACCCTTGAGTAGATTGCGATTATGGTACCAATGATCATGACTATACAGCCCAGCCACAGCACATTTATAAATGGAAACTGAGTAGCTTGCATCACAATAAAATCTTGTTGTTTTCCTTTTTTAAACGAAATACCTAGATCAACGCTTCCATCACTGGGGTTAATTTTATCAAAGGTGACCCTAATATTGGCCTTTTCATTTTCAGCGGGGATACTAAAGGTTGAATTGGTATCTCTCAATACCCAAAGTGGTTCAAGAATAAATTCTTCGGTGTCGAAATTCCAAAAGTGAATTTTTGCACCAACAACAATGTCATTGGCCCTCAATTCGCTTTCGTCTACACTCAAGCGCCTTATGCTGTCCAATACAAAAATTCCTTGCTTTAGGTATACTGTATCTCCGCTTTTTAGATTTTGAATTTCTGGCTCATCATACTCATTTGGATCGTCTTTTTCTTCTTCCAATATGGCCCACGTAACGTGCGTATAAATATCCTTCGATAAAAAATGACGGGTATCTGGTTCTGCCACATTTCCCATTCGTGGATTCGTCTGAACCCTCGGTTTCAATTGAAAAGCATGTTGGTAGGTACCATCATCATTTTTCAAAAAGTAATCGATGATGAAGTAGATGTTTACCCCTTCGCGTTCTTTCCCCAAGTAGCTCACATGGTAATCACCCATTTGAAGCGTATCTCCCTTCATAAGTAGGATGTTTTCAGCATTCGAAAAAGCTTCGCCCAATTGAGCAACATCGAATTTGGAAGTATTGGTTGAAATGTTTTCCTGTGAACTCATTGATATCAGCGCCCCCAACATCATTAACCCAAAGCCAATATGGGCAATGGTAGACCCTGCTTTCGCCACTTTACCCTTCAATATTTTAATGAAATACGCTATATTGCCAATGACGGCAAAAAGAGAAGCGAACATAAAAAACAAATGAAATGGTTGTTTGATTTTTAAAGCTAAACCAATAGCAATGCTTAATACCAAACTAGCTATTAACGCCGTAAAAACCCCATTCAAAAATTGTTTGAAGTTGTTGTTTTTATACCTCAAATGCTGACCGAAACCAATTATGATGAGAACAACTATTCCAAACGGAATTTGCCAACTGTTATAATGTTCAATAGCATTTGTTGGAGGTGCTAAGTTGAGCGAAAATATTTTGTTGATGACTGGAATCGACGTACTAAAAGTGATTTGGAATGCCGAAATAAATAGGACCAAGGCACCAGTAAACATCCAAAATTCCCTTGACCAAAATGGCTCTTCAACCTGTGTGGATCGCAGTGATTTGAAATTGACCGCGACAAGTACGATTGAAAGTGCCAAATAGAACACCAAGTAAAGCAGCAGTTGCCCCGACATACCCAAATCGGTAAAGGCATGAACTGAAGTTTCGCCGAGCACACCGCTGCGAGTTAAAAAGGTGCTGTAAAGGATGAGTACAAAGGAAATTAATACCAAACCAAACATGGCTAAACCGACATTTCCTCGGTTTTTTTGAAGTAGCATTAAGTGGCCAGCGCCCACCAATGTGAGCCAAGGAACCAAAGAAGCATTTTCAACTGGATCCCACGCCCAGAAACCACCAAAGCTAAGCGCTTCATAAGCCCAAGCACCACCCATTAGAATTCCTGTTCCCAAAATCATAATACTGAAAAAGGTCCAAGGCAACGCGGGTTTTATCCACTCATTAAATTTTTTGGTCCAAAGACCTGCAATAGCAAAGGCAAATGGGATGAGGGTAGAGGCAAAACCGAGAAATAGCGTAGGTGGGTGAATGGTCATCCAATAGTTCTGAAGCAATGGGTTAAGTCCTCGTCCATCCAAATTCTCCAAATAATCGGGCATGGTGAACAATGGGAGATGGGCAAATTCAGGATCTTCTCGAACAAGAATCGTAAACGGATTTGATCCTATTTTGTGTTCCAAAATATAGATACCAAGGAGCATGGAACTCAGGAAAACTTGCACCGAGGAAAAGGTTGCCATTACGGGTGCTTCCCACTCTTTTTCTCTCCAAATAAAAATAAGCCCTAGCACTACATGCCAAAAGCTCCAAAGCAAAAAGCTGCCTTCCTGGCCCTCCCAAAAGCAGGAGAAGATATAGCGCATGGGCATTTCATTATTTGAATGCTTCCATACATAGTGATATTCATACATCTGGTTGGCCAGCATGTAAAATAGCGTGCTCACAATTCCAATTACTGCCAAACTGTGCAAGTAAAAGGAGTAGCGAGCTAAAAATTTCCAATCGCTATTCTTTTTGGCCACTGCCAAATAATATCCCACAGCCGCCAATAGCGAAGTGCAGAATGAAAGGATAACAAAGAAGTGCCCAAGTTTCCCTGGCAAAAGGTGTTCGCCGACGTATTCCATTAGTGAATTTACACAGTTACTTTTTTAGCCTCTATTTCTTCAGGAGTCTGAAATTCAGGTGAACCGTCTTCATACTTAGAGGGGCATTTTAATAGGATTTGGTTTGCGTGAAATTCCTGTTCAAGCGCTTTTCCAATAATCACTATTTGGTCTGATCGTTCAAAGTCTTGGGGTTTGTTTTTATGTAAAACCACCTTTTTTTCTAGGCTGTCTTTGTCAAGCATATAAAACACAAAAAGATCGGGATTGGTTTCGGGGTCATACTCAGTGGGTTTTTCTTTGCTCAAAGTTCCCACTACATGATATTCCCTTCCTTGGTTTTCGAATGCCTCGGTAAAGTTGGCATAAGTGCTTGAATCTGACAAAGAACCAATGATGGCAGCAATGGCAACCGCAATCACAATAATACCTACAATGTGAGTTCTTTTCATTTTTTTAATTGCTTTTCGAGTTTCGAAATTTTTCTTTCCAAATAAACTAGGAAAGCCACGATTCCTGCAAATATGACAGACATAACGGCAATTACAACATAAATTTTTCCTTGACTTCTCATATCAGTAGCCATTTCAATTTCTTGCGATAAAAGCACCATCGTACTGCAGATGAGGAGTGCCGTAAGCGTGAGTTTTTTACTCATATATCAAGTGGTTCTTTATTTTGTTTAATCTCATTCTGAGTTGGATGAACCAAACGCCCAAGAGTGTCCAACCAATAACTGCCGGGTAGAAAACCATTCGCATGGTGCTATCCATATCGTATTCACCAAAGGCAGGGTTTCCTCCATTTCCAGGGTGTAAGGAATCGGTAAGGCGTGGAAGCACCATGATGAACAACATCATCATTACATAGGCAAATATGTTGTATACCGCAGCCACTTTAGCTCTTTTTTGCTCTTCTTCAATGGAGTTTCGCAATACCAAGTAAGCCAGATATACAAGCATACTAATTGCCGTACCATTGAGTTTAACATCATTGGTCCAGAAAGTTCCCCAAGTGTATTGAGCCCAAATCATGCCCGTTAAAAGCCCCAAAACCCCCATAAACAGGGCTACATTTGCCGACTCGGCAGCCAAATGATCTTTTTTCATATCAAAGCCACTCAAGTACCTAACGCTACTCACTAAAGACACCGTCATGAGTATCATCATCGAAAACCACATGGGGATATGAAAAAAAGTATTTCGGATGGATTCGTTAAGAATTGGAAGGGCAGGAACGGGAATTAGGAGACCCGCGATGATGGTGTAAAACACGAGAATTACTGCAATCACTTTCCACCATATTCCTACCTTCAAAACCGCCTCGTTTTAGTCGCGCCAAAGGTATGGAAATAATATAAAGCTCAAGGCAATCACTACCGTTGAAAGCCCCCCAAGAGCTATAATTAATCTTAAACTTTCAAAGGTTGTTTTTCCATCTAAGGCATTTGTTGAAAGGCTAATGGTAGCCAACAAGATGGGCAATATAATGGGGAAACCTAGTATGGATACAAGTGTTGGGTTATTTCCGCTTTTGGCCCCGATCGCCGAAATCAAACTCATCGCCGAACCAATAGCTATCGACCCCAATACGGTACACCCTAAAAACAACATCATATTTTTGATGGGGTTGCCAAGCAAAACAACAAAAAGCAAAAGAGAAATAGCGGCCAAGGCAATGAGAAATAGCGTATTAAACAAAATTTTGGAAAGGATGAAATCCGAAGGCTTTGCAGTGGTGTAATAGTAGAGTCTTCTCGCTTCGCTTTCTTGCATAAAACTTTTGGAAGTACTGTTTACCGAGGCAAAAAGGACGACTATCCAATATAGCGTGATATATGTTTTGGCTTCGATATATTGATTGAATGCTAAGTAGCACAAGAATATTGTAGAAATGATATACAAGAATAGTCCTGCTATGGAGGATTTGTTTTTGAACTCTGACTTGAGTTCTTTTTGAAACAATGAGTAGATCATCTAATAATTACTACAAGAAATAATTAGCGCTAATTTCTTAACCTTGCAAAGGTAATCATGAGAATATGGTAGAAGATAAAGTTGACATATTAGCCATTGCGGCTCATCCCGATGATGTGGAACTGGCCGCTTCGGGTACTTTGCTCAAGCATATTGCTAAAGGATTGAGTGTGGCAATTGTTGATCTCACCTTGGGCGAACTTGGCACACGTGGAAATGCGGAACTGAGAACCATTGAGGCTCAGCGAGCCTCGGAGATTTTAGGTATTTCGTCGCGCCATCAGCTAGATTTAGGCGATTGTTTTTTTGATTTTTCGGAAGAAAACCTCAAGCAGGTTGTCACACAGATTAGAAGATACCAACCCAAAATTATACTTACCAATGCATTACATGATCGCCATCCAGATCACGGACGTGGCGGTGACTTAGTTGCCAGGGCATGCTTTTTATCTGGTTTGGTGAAAGTAAAAACTGAGTGGAATGGTGCCGACCAAGATAGCTGGAGACCAAACTCGGTATATCGTTTTGTTCAAGATAATTATATTCAGCCAGACTTTGTGGTAGATGTAACTGAGTTTTGGGAAACCAGGATGAAGTCCGTATTGGCTTATTCAAGTCAGTTTTATGATCCCTTGTCGGTGGAAAGAGAATCGCCAATATCGAGCAAGGAGTTTCTTGCTTTTCTTGAAGGAAGAGCTATGCAATTTGGTCGGCTAATTGGGGCCAAATACGGTGAAGGATTTACCGTTGAACGACCTATCGGAGTTGAAAACCTTATAGATATAAAATAAAAAAGGCGGCCTAGTTTCCTAAGCCGCCTTCCTCAATTAATTTATCAAATCAAGTTTACTCAATCACAATTTGTTTTGTGACTTTGCTTGAGCCATTTTCAACAGTTAGGAAATAGACTCCGCTTTCTACATTGTTTAGCGAGATCTTTTGATCAGTGGTGCCAACTACTGGAAACTCGTTGGTGTAAACCACCTGTCCTACAACGCTTGTAACTACTACATTAGCGTTGAAAACATCCAAACCTTCGAATCTCAAGTTAAACTCACCATTGTTGGGGTTAGGGAAAACCTGAACCGAAGTAGAAACGCCTAATTCAGCATTGATACCCACGGTGAACGCAATTAAATTAGAGTTTTCTGATTTACAACCGTTTGATTCAATGATGGCCGCAACCAACATTCCGTTTTTCAAGTTAGTAGGCGCGTATGTTAATCCAGTTTGGCCAGCTGCCTTCCAAAAACTACCTTCCTTGTAATACCAAATTGAGTTTGCATTATTTGAAGTAAATACTCCCTCAGAATAAGTTATTACAGGAGCTATGGGAGCCGCTTTTACTTCAACCGGAATTGATGTAGAAATACTGTCGCCACAAGTGTTGTAGGAAGTAACAGAATAGCTTGCTGTATGCACAGAGTCTGTATTTATTGCCAAGAATGGTCCAGTTTTACCTGTCGACCACTTAAATGTGGCACCATTTTGACCTGATGCGATTAGGGTAAGTGACTCACCAGATTTTTCACACAATACTGTAGGTCCTTGTGGTGTAATGCTAGCAGTAACGGTTGGCTCCACATCAACATAAATAGAAGTAGTATCCTGATAAAGACCTGCGCACGCCGTTGCTAAAAGGTAATATCTTCCAGTTTGTTTTGCATTAATTGAAATATCGTTGCTAATTACATTAGAATTAAAAGTCCAAGTATAAGAGCCTGCAGGATTTTTAGCAGCAGTTAAAACACTTGAATCCCCAGGGCAAATAAAAGCACGACCTGTAACTGATGCTTCGGCACTTTTTATTTCCGCAACTATTATGTTAGCCGTCGACTTATCACCGTTACAATTAATAACTTCTACGTTATAAGTACCAGGTGATGTAACTACATTGGTATCAACCTGACCAGAAGGAATTCCGCCCCATGAAATCGAACCAGCAGTACCAATACTACCTGTTTGTAATCTTAAAACTGTTGAGCTACCACTTGGGCAAATGGCATTGTCATCAGCGGAAAGAGAAATTTTTGGACCAATGCCGCCAATTGGATTTCTTACCACGGCACTGTCTACAATTGCACCACACTTAGTGGTAATGGTACACTTGTATTTTCCCGCGGTTTTAACCCAAATGCCAGACGCACTTGACCCAGAACTCCAGCTATATGCCGAACCACACGATCCTGAAGCATCTAAGTACACTGAGTCACCTGGGCATAGTTCTCGGTCGCCTTTGATAACAGTAACACATTTGTAATTGTTACTTGGAATACTACTTACCGGTTCTTCAACGTAAAGCATTTGGTTGCTGGTACCGGTATGAGCAACAGGGCCTACTGCCGTACCAGGGTTAATGTCTTCCATATAAGTAAATCGAATTTTGCTGTCTACATCGGTTGCCATTGCTCCATAAACACATTCCTCATATCCGCTTCCTTGATCGGTAAAGTCTTTTGGTGCTCCCCAAGTACAACCACCATCCATCGATTTCATTACAAATTGATGTCGGTAGTGAAGGTTATTAAAATTGTAAGGTTTTCCAGAAGGGCCGGTAGCACCGCTTTCCATTACGCCATGAAAAAGCACATATATGTTTCCTGCTAGGTCAATTCCTGCTGAAGGTGCACTATTTAATGCCTTAGATCCGTAATCCGCAATCGGGTTTGTGCTCACGAATGAAAGTCCATTTGGGTTTCCATCTTGGTCAATAATTCCTTGTAATCTAATATGGTTTCCATCACCATATCCTTCTTTCCAATAGTGAAGACCATTATCAAAACGAAAAACGGTATAAACAGAATCTGTAATATCATCATCTAACCATTTCCAAGAACCGAAGAATACGTGTAATTTACCGTTATTATCAATCAACACATCACCTGTGTTATCACTGGTTTCAACAGTATCGGTAATCTTATAATCACCAAGGTTGAAACGGTTGTAACGGAAAAGAAGTGGACGATGAATGGTCCAAGAGTCTCCATTGTCCGTAGACTTAAGAACAGTAACATGGCCAAATCGGTGGTAAACGGCAATGGCAATAGTATTTCCTTTAGCCGTAATAGAATAGGCATCACCACCAATATCATCATAGGCAGTAGTGTCAATTCCTTTCAATACTTGGTGTTTAATATCCCAAGTTTTTCCGCCATCTTTACTTCGGTTGTACAACAGACATCCATCCATTCCTGCGTACCTAGACCCAGAAAAAGTTCCACCAGAAGGCTCCGAAAGCGCTATCATGTGAATGGTGTTTCCGTCAGAACCACCGTTTGCGGCTCTTGGCCAAAGTAGGTAACCATTTCCTACACTCCCAACTGCTCCAGTAGGATCCAAAGTTGGTGTCCATGTTCCTGTACCTTTTACAGGGCGTGTAGACATAATGAGTTTTTTACTTGTAGTGGCATGGGCAATAATCACTTCAGATCCATTTCCAAGCGTCATAACCGAGGGCCAACCTGTTCTTTCATTTTCGATTCGCGCAGTAGGCTTTGCACTCCACGTACCTGATGAATAATAGGAATAACCCGTTCCTCGGTTGTTGTAGGCAGGGCCTTGGTCGCTCGACCAAATGTAAGTAGCTGTGATAGAGCCATCCGCATTTTTAATCGTGCGATCATCAATTGCAGCATTTGTCATTAAGTCATAATATGAATCGGCAAGTACAACAGCGGCTGTGTTGCCATTTGTAGCGGCCCTTGCAGCTGGTGCATTAGATGAGGGTGCTTTGAGAGGAATTGTAGGATGTAAAATACCTCTGTCGTATTTTAAAACCTCCTCAATGGAGGCCTTCTCCCCAGTTGAGGGAGTCGGGTAAAATTGCGCACTTACCGGTGTAGCTAACGCTCCGGCTGCATAAAGTGCTATTATTGATAAACTTTTTTTCATAACCTGATTTTGATAAATTAATATAATGTTAACGATTCATTAAATCCGTTCAAATTTAGTGATTCGACTCAAGTATACAAACTTAATAAAACACGGATTTTTGATTGGTAACTAATTTGATTACATCTTGATTTTGAGGATTTTGAGCAAATCTATAATATCAGATGCAGTTGGGTAAAACGCTATTAAGCTTATTTGATTTATCCTGATAAACATGGTGAGCTGCAAGAGTGCCTGAAAAGTGTAGCTAACACTTACTGTTATTCCAGCTCCTTCAATTCCATAAGTTGGAATAAGAAAAAGGCCTCCTCCCACGGTGAATGCCAAACCAACTCCAGATACAACGGTATTAAATTGGTGTTTCCCAAAGCCCGCAAAAAACTGACTTAGTGAAAAGGACAAGGAGAAAAATACTACGCCAGGGATGAGGTAAAGGAATAGATTTTTTACGGTTTTGAATTCTGAGCCAAATACCCAACCAAAAAATGCTTCTGGAATTAGATAAACCATCAGAACTCCGACAAGGCTCATCAATACCGAAAGTTTACAAAGGTTTATGGTCAATCGAATGGCATCATTTTTTCTTTGGTCGTTGGATATATGCGCGTATTGGACCAAGCCCATGCTCCTCCCAGGAATCCACAGAGATTCTGAAATTTGTGTGGCCACGGAAAAGAGTCCGAGTCCATATTTTCCAAGGTATTTTTCTATCAAGATGTAGACAAATCGGTAGTTAGCTAATTGAATGAGATTGGTTATCTGAATAAGCCCCCCATACTTTAAAAGTTGTTTAATTGCGGAACTTGAATTAGGGTGGCTAGTGTTGGATTTTAGAAATGATACACGAATCATTGAAATGAGTAAAACAATAAAATGTGCAAGTAAAAGTGAATAAAGAAAGGTGGAAATGCTGGCCCCCGAAATGAATGTATACCCTAATAATAAATTGATAATAAGCAACATTACTTGTAATAGGCTAATAATGTTGTAACTGAAAATTTGCTCACGCCCTACCAAATAATGGTAGTTGCAATGGTTAATCGACTGAAGTATGGAAATGCCCATTATCATATATACATATTGAAAATCAAAAAATTGAAATTGTGACAATGCCAAAATGGTTAGGCTTGGGCCTAAAACCGCAAAGAGGTAAGAAGGAACTAAAATTTTTATTTTTTCAAATCGGGGAGCGAGGTACACCAAACCTGATCCGCCAATAAATTCATTGGTCAACACGGCAACCTGAATAGACAACACGAGCATGGCTACTTCTCCGAGCTTTTCAGCCCCAAGAAAGTTAGAATTAACGATAATAATCAAGAAGCTTATAAAAGCAATTCCAATCCTAGAAAAAGTTGTTCCAGATAGTTTTCTAATCAAACCATTAATTTTTTAGTAGACTAGAGTAATGCTCGAAAAGAAGCCTGCCGATGCTTTCAGAGCTAAAATTTTCGCGAATGTATTCTTGTTCTTCCTTAAGGCGGTATTTGCTAAAATTTGCCGTCATGTTTTCCATTGCTGCTATGAGCTCGCCTTCTTTATTTGGACGAATCATAAGGCCCATTCCTTCCCTAAAAAATTCTTTAGGGCCTCCACAATCAGTGGTAATTATCGGTAAACCCGAAAGTACAAATTCGGCGCCGACCATCGAAAACGTTTCATACTGTGAGTTAATAATACCGAAGTCAAAGCGAGACATTAGTTGCAGAACCTCTGAATTGGCCAACCTACCGTGGAAAACGACTTTTCTATCCATCGCTTCCAATTGATTGGCAAGTGACAATAATGAATCGAAGTCAGGACCATCTCCTATAATATGCAATTCGGCATTGCCGATATTAGCTTTATAAAATGCACTGATAAGCCCACTAATATTTTTGATTTCATCGTTCAAGTCTGAAACATTCAACATTCGTGTTGTACCATTATTGTGTTTTTCGGTATTCGAATCGATGTTGTCGATGACATTGCCCACCACTTCAAAATGGCCGCTCACTCCAGCATTTTGCATTTCTAACTGAAGAAATTTAGAAACGGTCAGGATTAAATCGGCTTTTTTTGAAAGCCGTTGAATTATTTTCATTTTATAAAAAGGAATACTCTTTTTATTCACAAATCCCGACCACGATTCAGAATAAATAACGGGAGTATTAAACCGTTTTTTTATGGTTTTGATTAACCAGCCTATAGGAAAAGCATTGTGCACGTGTACCAGATCTGGTTTTGTGTTGGCCTCTAAGAATGCTTTTTTGTAAGTTTTTTTCCAGCTCTTTAGGGCGCTATACTTTCCTAGAATTCCTTCTGTTTTTTTGAAGTAAAGGATGCGCTCCACAAAATGCTCGTTTATCACAGTTGTTTCTTCCGAGCTATCACTTCCTGACGTGACATAAATTACCTCAACATTCACATATTGTGAAACTGCCAGTGCCTGCTTTTTGACAAAAATGCCCAACTGAGGATCCTTTTTATTTGGATACCAAGATGTTAGAAAAAGTACTGACGGTTTTTTTGTAGACATTTCAAATAGCTATGACAAACCTAAATAAACCAAAGTTATTGTAGAGAAAAGCATGCATTTCAAAAAAGAAATTATTATAGATTTGCAGCCCTTTAAATGGTGGTTGTAGCTCAGTAGGTTAGAGCGCCTGATTGTGGTTCAGGAGGTCGTCGGTTCGAGACCGATCTTCCACCCAAAGAGAATAAAAAAGGAGTTCAGGGATGGGCTCCTTTTTTAGTTATGGCATATTTAATACTAGTTTTTTCTTTCGAAATTGAGGTGGAGGTTTCCTGATTTCATCTCCCTGTAACGGATAGATAACAAGGCCATTAAATCAGAAATGGTTTTAATGCTTTCGTTGGTTTCGGTGCTTATGTTTTTCTTTTTCATACGAAGCAACATAATGCCATACAGTCCATTGAGGCCGGCCTCAATAGGTGTGATGTTTTTTACCTTCGATTTTTCAGATAATGCTTTTATGTTGTTTTCTGCTTTATCGAATAGGGCTGTATATTGGTTGTCGATGTATAAATGAAGCAGGCTTTGGTGAAGCATATTTAATTCCGAAATTAATTCTACGATGTCTTCTATATGGCCTTTTTCTTGTAGTCGGTTGTCCTTCATTTCGTCTACTATGTTACTGTACCACTGTTTGATTTCAGTTTTAACTTTTTCATCTACATCATATTGCGAAACAATCAATCTCTCCACCTCAGCCATATTGAGTTTTACTGAACGCAGTATATCTTCTACATTCCACATATACAGAATGTACTCAACAATATTGGATTTCCTTTTCTCTCGAGCAATTATCATTGATCTACTTTTTGCTTTTTGAAGCTTGGTAGCTTTTATTGAGGCCAAGAATAAGTTCATCAGTAATGTCTAATCCTTTGTCAGCATACAGAATGCCGCTCAAATTGCTTTTTCCTAAAACGAAATTGTATTTTTTCTCCTTGTTCAATTCAGTAATGTAAGTTTCCAAACTTTTGCGAATTCTCTCAACCAATTCAGTTTCCTTTTTAACAAATTTGGAGGATAAATCTTGCTCCATTTCTACAAGATCCTGTTGTTTTTTCATGAGATCTGCCTGGGCCGCTTCCCCCTGCGATTGAGTCATAAACGGAGCTTTTTCTCTTAATTCGTAATATTCTTTTTCTAGTTTTTCTAGCTCTTTTTTGTACTTGGCTTCGAGTTTTATTTTTTCAGCCAACAATTCCTCTTGTAAGTCCTTATACATATCGTATTTGTTGAAGAGCGAATCGGTATTGATAAACACAATTTTGTTCTCTTTTTGGGAGCCGACATTGGAGGTGTCGTTTTCAGCATATTCGATGTCGGCTATTTCTGCAGCATCTATAGGGGCATCATTTACAGGCTTGTTAAACCAAAGGATGCAAACTAACACAGTAAGAACTGCATTCCATACAATAAGAGCAATTTTCAAAATATTTGGAATTTGGGTTTAGTATTCTTTTGTGAATATAGATTCTTTAGGAATCCCAGTATCTTTGGGATTAGTGGATCCTTTTGCTTTAAGTTCCAAGTGGCCATTGTTGAGTGTAATGGTAGCATCACAAATGGCAAAATGATTAGCATCTCTAATGGTAACCTTCGCTTCCGCATCTTTGATAAGACCTGACATCATAAATGTTTCGCCCGCTTCATTGTAAAGGTATGCGATCAAGTCATTTCGATCCACCCGAATTTTCATACGAAGTGAGGCCTTTTCGGACTTTGATTCCCAAGAACCTGCAAAATCTTCGTTTCCAGCGAACGTAGTACTTCCTACAATTAGCAAAACACTTAAGAATAGCAATCGAATCATGGCGCCAAATTTAGCTAACTTTTAACTGACGTTGCGTTAAGTATCGTTTTTAATCTGTCGGGATAATCGGTGATGATCCCATCAACGCCAAGTTGAATGAGTTTATTCATACGTTTTGGCTCATTTACGGTCCAGCAAAAAATTTTTTTATTAAACCTATGTATTCTGGCTATGAGAGCAGGAGTGGCAAATCTATGGTTTACGTTGATGGCCTCATAATGCTCTTTTTTAAGCACATTTTCGAGCATAACTCTTTGATCTAATTGAATACCCAGCAATGGAATTTTCCACACAATTAATTTTTGAATCCTGAAACTTGGGTCTAATTGTTGAATTCGCGTGAGTATATATGAATCAAAAGATTGTAAGATAACCCAATCCTTTGCCGCGTGCTTGTTGATCGTCTTAAATAGGTTCTTGAAAAATGGGGTAGAAACTCTTTTTCCGTCACTTTTTATTTCAACAAGTACTTCACATCTACCTGCGATAATTTCTAGGGTCTCTGAAAGGGAAGGTATTTTTTCATTGAAATAATCAACGTTTCCAAACCACTCTCCTGCTTTTATGGTTTGAAGTTTTTGGAGGTCATGTTCTATTATTTTTCCCTTATAGTTAGTGGTTCGCGATAAATCAGAATCATGGTAAACCACCACTTGATGATCTAGGGTTTCTCTTACATCAAGCTCAATCATGTCAGAACCCAGACTTATGGCCTTTTTGAAGGCTCCAAGTGTGTTTTCTGGTGCATGCCCTGAAGCGCCGCGATGTGCAATTATTTTCATTTCTGTGTGTTCCTATTCCTATTCTAGCAAAGTAAACAATTTCGTAACGCTATGGTACCTTTGTCAAAAAAAGAACAAGATGTTAAACTTGAAACTTCCCACGGATCCTAGATGGGCCAATATTGCAGAACAAAATCTTGACGAGGTTTTGATAGATCATGCCTTTTGCGAGCAAAAAGCGGCTTCAACAGCCATTTCTTTTATCGTAAATTATCCCGAATATGAAGAATTGGTCATTGCGATGGCCGATTTGGTAAAGGAAGAAATGACTCATTTTCAAATGGTACATAACATCATGATGGAAAGAGGATACAAAATGGGATGGGAGAGAAAAGATGAGTATGTAGCCCGATTGAAAAAATTTATTCCTCAAGGTTTAGATCGTAAAAAAGCTCTGATTTATAGGCTACTTTTTGCGGCAATCATCGAAGCTCGCAGCTGCGAAAGGTTTAAAGTGCTTTCTGAAAATATTAAGGATAAAGAATTGTCGGAATTCTATTTCGATTTAATGAAAAGTGAAGCTACCCACTATACCATGTTTCTTGCATTTGCGAGAAAATATGGTGTAGGAATAATTGACGTGGAGAAGGTATGGGAGAATTTTTTAGAAGAGGAGAAAAAAATTATCGCTGATTTTGGTAAAAAAGAATTTATCCACGGCTAGGATTCCTTATGGTCTAATCTGGAATACACAGAGTTTTGACTTTTGTATTCAGGTACCAATTCTTTGATGAGTTTAACCAACTCATAATTGTCCGTGTTGCTTGGTTCAGCAATTAGCTTATCCATTCGCGGTTGCAACTCTTCTACTGAATAGGCTTTTAATTTGGCTTTCAATATCTGAGGGTGATGAGTTGGAATTGTATTTTCTTCATTAGCTAGCAATTCTTCGTAGAGTTTTTCTCCTGGCCGAAGCCCAGTAACCTGTATTTGAATGTCTTTGCCAACGCTCAAACCGCTCAACTTAATCATCTTTTTAGCCAGATCCATAATTTTAATCGGCTGCCCCATGTCGAATATAAAAATCTCACCGCCCATACCCAGAGCTCCAGCCTCAAGAACCAATTGGCACGCCTCAGGAATAGTCATAAAGTATCGAGTGATCTCCGGATGGGTAATCGTAACAGGACCTCCGCTTTCTATTTGCTTTTGAAACAGCGGAATCACAGAACCATTACTGCCCAGCACATTTCCGAAGCGGGTGGTGATGTAGTTCGTTTTCGAATTGGCATTAACTGCCTGGGCATACATTTCGGCAACTCTTTTGCTCGCTCCCATAACATTCGTGGGGTTCACCGCCTTATCTGTCGAAATCATTACAAATTTTTCAACGCCAAATTCGTTTGATAAATCGATGGCAATCTTGCTTCCTCTAATGTTGGTTAATACTGCCTCCGATGGATTTTCCTCCATAATGGGAACATGTTTGTAGGCCGCAGCATGATAAACAACTTGAGGTTTAAAGGTTTCAAACACTTTTCGCATTCTGTTATAGTTGGAAACATCCGCTATAACTGGTTCACATATTCCCTTTCCTATTTTTTCAGCAAGTTCAATATCAATTTCGTAGAGCGGGCTTTCGGCTTGGTCTAGTAAGTAAATTTTTTCGGGGAAATAGTCGCAAACCTGTCTTGCAATCTCGGAACCGATAGAGCCTGCCGCACCTGTTATCAAAACAACCTTTCGTTTGATTTGAGTCTCAATATTTAGGGTGTCTAAACGAATTGGCTCGCGCCCAAGCAAGTCAACTATTTTTACTTGTTTGATCTGGTTGTGGCTCAATTCACCGTTTATCCAACTTCTCACTGGTGGTACATGGAAGATTTTAATATTGTAGGGAAGGCATGTTTCTACGATTTCTGTTTTTCGAGCTTTGGGTAATTTCTGAACTGAGATGATTAGTTCATCTACTTTTACTTTTTGCAGCAACTCGTTGAGTTTTTCACCTCCATGAATTGTGACACCCTCTACTTTTTTTCCACGCAGTTTTTTGTTGTCGTCCACAAAAGCGATCACATCATAGTTTAGCGAATTGTCGTGATCAAGGGTTCGCTTGGTTAACACGCCCGCCTCTCCTGCTCCAAAAATGATGACTTTGGATTTGACTTTGGTAATATTTTTAAATTCTGAGAAGATCATTTTTACGCTCATTCGAAACGAGATCATTAGAAAAATAGTAGCTAAATAATCGATGATAACTATCGAAATAGGAAGCACAAATTTTCCATCTAATAGATAAAAGCGCGCATAATTGAGAATGAAAAAAAGAAGGCTTCCGAAGGTAATTGTTCTAAAAATACGCTGCGTATCGCTGCTGCCAGTGTAGCGAATAACCCCAAAGTGAGTTTTACCCAGCATAAATGAAATAGACCTCACAACAAGTACCACCGAAAATGCAATAGGGAAAGTCTCTATTTCTATTCTGGGAATCGAAAAATTAAAGCGCACCAAGTAGGCTGCAAGTAGCGAGGCTGTGCAAATAGCTAAATCAATAACGAAAATAATCCACCGAGGTGTTCCGTATCCTTCTAAATATCCTTTCATTGAGCTGGTCACAAAAGTAGACGAATTGCCAACATACAGATTATCCTTACAATTCACTTTGGATTACATTTGCCCACCTTAAAATTTTTTGAAATGAAAAATACAGCACTTACACAGGTTCATGTTGAATTAGGAGCCAAAATGGTCCCCTTTGCGGGTTATAATATGCCTGTGTCTTATATAGGAGTAAATGAAGAGCACCTAACAGTTAGAGAAGGTGTAGGGGTTTTTGATGTATCGCACATGGGTGAGTTCTTTTTGAGCGGTGAGAAAGCTATTGATCTAATTCAGAAAGTTACGACGAATGATGTTTCGTTATTGGTAGATGGAAAAATTCAATATTCGTGCTTGCCCAATGGTAAGGGAGGAATTGTAGATGACCTCTTAATTTACCGCATTAGTGCTACGGAATATATGTTGGTTGTAAATGCAAGCAATATTGAAAAAGACTGGGATTGGATTTCTTCGCACAACACCTTTGGTGTAAAAATGGAAAACAAAAGCGATGCTTACTCACTACTTGCAGTTCAGGGGCCAAAAGCTGTGGAAGCACTACAATCATTGACCGATGTAAACCTATCGGAAATGGTTTATTACACTTTTAAAACAGGAAAATTTGCGGGTTTAAATGATGTTATTATCAGCGCTACGGGATATACTGGTGCTGGAGGATTTGAAATTTATTTTAAAAATGAAGTTGCCCAAGAAGTTTGGGATGCAGTATTTAAAGCTGGTGCTAAGTGCAACATCAAACCCATAGGATTGGCAGCACGCGATACCCTGAGATTAGAAATGGGTTTTTGCCTTTACGGAAATGATATTGATGACACCACATCCCCTTTAGAAGCTGGGCTAGGATGGATTACAAAGTTTAATAAAGGTGACTTTATTGATTCTGATAAAATGTTAGCCCTCAAAGAAAGCGGATTGAGCCGTAGATTAGTGGGCTTTGAAATGGTTGATCGTGGAATTCCACGACATGGCTACCCAATTCAAGATGGAGATGGAAATGTTATTGGAGAAGTAACTTCAGGCACCATGTCACCTTCGCTCAAATTGGGAATTGGAATGGGCTACGTAGCACCACCTCACCATAAAACAGATACCGAAATATTTATTGAAGTACGCGGAAAAGCTTTAAAGGCTCAAGTGGTTAAAACCCCTTTTTATAAAGGATAAAAAATGGCGCAAATAGAAGTTTGCTTTACCCCTGAACAGTTTTCTTTTTACGAGAACGATGATGCCGTTGCAGTAGTTATTGACGTATTCAGGGCTACAAGCGCTATGTGTGTTGCGTTTGATAATGGAATGAAAGAGATTATTCCAGTAGAGCGTGTAGAGGAAGCTATTGACTACAAAAAGAAGGGTTATTTGGTGGCTGCGGAGCGCAAGGGCGAAGTAGTGGAGGGATTTAATTTGGGTAATTCTCCATTTCACTATATGAACAGTGACTTTGTTGGACAAACACTCGTGATTACCACCACAAATGGTACTAGGGCCATCAAAACTGCGGGCAAAAGAAACGAAGTGGTGATTGGCTCTTTTTTAAATCTTGAAGCAGTTTGCACTTATTTAAAGGAGCAAAACAAGGATGTGATTCTTGTATGCGCGGGTTGGAAGGGACGTTTTAATCTCGAAGATTCATTGTTTGCCGGTGCTGTGGTGTCTAAACTTATGGGTTTTGGGTTTTTTCCTGAAATGTCTGATTCGTCTATCGCGTGTAAGCACTTTTATGAAATGGCATCCGGTGATTTGTGCGGTTTTTTGGCCAATTCATCGCACCGAAGAAGACTGGGAACACTTAACCTTGACAAGGACATAGAATATTGTCTTCAAGAGAGTGTTTTAAATGTCCTTCCAATTCTCAAAAACGGGCGGCTGGTAAATGCACTAAAGGCCTGATTGCACCGAGATTTAAGCCAATTTGGTTAAAATCCTATTTGTTGAAGTGGCTGCAAAACAGTTAGATAGATTCGGAATTATTCCTACTTTGGGTTATTAACAAAATCCCAAAATCGTTAATAACTTTGTTGACAATTGAAAAATCAGTTTAAAAAGAAGGGCATAGTGTAACGTGTAGTTTTGTTCAAATACCCAAAATGCAGAGCTTTGATGTTATCCATCTTTACTAAAAAGAAATTATCTGAGGAAAAACTTCAAAAACTTTTTGTTTCAGGAATTCTGCAATTGGTAGATAAGGGTTTTCCCGATGTAGCTGAATTAATCAACACGGACCCTGAATTTGAAATCAATCCGAATATTCAGCCCAATGATGCCGATAAGTTTTTAATGATTGTGGTTGCGGGAAATTTAGCCTTAATTCCCAAGCATTTTAATGATTACCAAGACGTAAGGTTAATTGATGGTATAATTAAGCAAATGGCCAATGTGCTCAATATAGACCATGAAAAACTAAAATCACTTGTAGCGAAATACCAAAGCTTTATTCATAAAGTGAACATGCCGAGCAAAAACATTTTATATGGCATGTCAAAAGCTGTTTTTCACAAGTACGAACTCAACCAGTTTCAAATTGAGTATTTCAGAAACATGAAGTCTCCAAACCCCTTGTTTATTAAAAGGTTGGACGATATCATGCTGAATTTTCAATGGGACTGGGAAGTGATTCGGAACAAATATAAAATTACTGAGTAAGTCATACTGGCCCGTCCTTTGCCTTCGGCGAAAACTTAATTTTATTGTTATGAAAAATTGGATTGGCATGTTTGGCTTGTTTTTTCTATTGGGATGTTCTCCCAAAACGCCAAGGACTTTAAAAACCGTAAATAAAGAAACCTCGTGGCAGGAAATAGACCTCGACCGCGAAGACATTAAAACCATTCGAATTTCCTACCATATTTTTAATCGATCCGATGGTTCGGGCAATTTTCAAAAGGGAAATGTAGACCACACCTATTTTTTAAAGGAGAAAATTCGAGAAGTAAATAAATATTTATCTCAATTAAACCAGCACATTCCATCACATATCGAAAGTGCGGCAGACGCTAAAATCAGATTGAAACTTGAAGAGATTTATTATTGGGATAATGATACTGCATTCAACTGCAGCACTGTGGGAGATTATACCCACAACAACCTTTATAAGCAATATGTTACAACAAACTCAGCATTAAGCGAGGATCAACGAGATTACACACTACACATTTTATTGCCCGGAAAACGTCCGAATAAATATGGGGGGCGAAATTTAACTGGATTGGGCTTTATCACTAACGCACTTTATTTTGAGGGCTGGTTTCAGGTGTTTGAAAATACTCTTTGGGGAGATATTTCAGGAAATTTTAGCCATGAGCTAGGCCATGGTCTTGGACTACCTCATTACGAGTCTCAATATTTTCCCTGCTACTGTTGTGATGATCCCCAAGAGTGTCCTCAAGAAAACTGTAATAATTTAATGCTCAGAAATGGCGGCGGACCTGCTCTCACCTTGTGTCAGCTAAAAGTAGCTCACTTTCTTTTAAAAAATGGCCCATCTGGTCTGGAGATTTACAACCAGCAAGCGAGAGCGCATAAGCTCTTAGAGGGTTATAATGAACCTACAGATTAAAATGTTTCTGAGCCATTTTAACCACTTCGTCGCCTATCGCTAAACAGGCAGTAGCCGCTGGTGAAGGTGCGTTTAAAACATGAATGGAATTTTCCTTGTACTCAATCCTAAAATCGTCTCTAGTGTCACCGTTTTCACTCAACAACATTGCTCTTACTCCGGCACGTCCGGGCTTAATGTCGTCCATGGTAAGGCTAGGAATCATCCGTTGGAGGGTTTTTAAGAATAGTTTTTTGGAAAAAGCTCGGCGATATTCATCAATGGCAAATTTAAAGTTCCCCAAAAGCAAGTTCCAAGTTCCTTTATACGATAGCGCGTCGATGGTATCCCTCCAGCTAAAATCTGTTTTACCGTATCCCTCTCTTTTAAAAGTGAACACCGCATTGGGGCCACATTCTATTTCACCGTCAGTCATTCTTGTAAAATGAACCCCTAAAAACGGAAAGGCAGGATTGGGGACAGGGTAAATAAGATGTTTTACTTTGTGTTTTCCTTGCGCTGTAAGTTCATAGTAATCACCTCTGAACCCCACCACTTTTTCTTTGATCTTCACCCCATCTTTTCTGGCTAATCGATCTGCTTGAAGCCCTCCACAAAAAATAATTCTTTTGGTTTTAAAGTCGCCTTTGTTGGTAATTACGGTAGTGGTTTCATTAGCCCTTTTGATATCCAGTACCTCATGGTTTACTAAGGCCTGTGATTCCGGATTAATTTTTTGCACCAATTCAGCAAGTTTGTTGGTAGTGGCCTTAAAATCGATTATTCCGGTGCAACCAACCCTCAATCCTCTTAGTCCAACGCAATGTGGTTCAATTTCCCTAATTTGCTCTGGACCAAGAATTTCAATATTTTCTACTTCATTTTTGATTCCATTTTGATGAATCAAGTCAAGAAATGGGAATTCTTTTTCGTCAGTGGCAACAATGATTTTCCCGCAGATATCGTGGTCTATGAGATGTTCCTTTGCAAATGCCACTAATTGATGCCTGCCATCAACACAATTTTTCGCCTTATATGACCCTGGCTTGTAGTAGATTCCCGAATGAATAACACCTGAGTTGTTTCCAGTTTGGTGCGGGGCAAAATGGCCCTCTTTTTCAAGTACGGTTATCCGAATGTTGGGATATGCTTTTTGGAGTTTATACGCCGTAGCCAAGCCTACAATTCCACCACCTACTACTATAAAGTCGCTTTCCTGATTCACTTGTTCGAAATTTTAATTCACTCTTGATTTACAGAAACAAAAAAAGGAGCGATAAATCGCTCCTTAATATATGAAAACGTACATGTTCCAACTATTATTTTCTAGGAATAGTGTCAGACACGGTTAATACCTTTCTGCCCTTTGCTCTTCTTCTTGCCAACACCTTTCTACCATTCTTGGTAGCCATTCTCTCTCTGAAACCGTGCTTATTCTTTCTCTTCCTATTCGAAGGTTGAAACGTTCTTTTCATCTTTAAATTCTTTTATATCGTCGTGAAAAACGGAGCGCAAAAATAGAATTTATCTTAATATAAAAACTGTGTTCTTCAAAAATCTGATAAATATCTAAAAAACCCATTAATCTACATCCTAAACACTTGTTTTGGAAATGAATTTTCCAATAATAATTGCCACTACAATGGCCATATAAAACTGGCCAAAAACAGTGAGAACAATTGATAAACTTTTAGCAAATGACGAAATGGGAAGAACATCTCCGTACCCTAGTGTTGAAATTGTTACAAAGCTGAAGTAGAGAAATTCTGAAAACTCAGAGTTAGCTGGTAAGGAAAATGCAGTTGGAACCATTAAATGCAATTGATATGCTGCAATTGCCCCGGTAATTCCCATCATTATGTATCCACTTATTGCTCCGAAAATAGTGTCTGAATTCACTTCGGATTGTTTGAAGATATGCATGATAATTTTGTAAGAAATAAAGCTGAAAAACAACGAAAAGGGTAAAAGGCCAATAGGACTCGAATGCCCAGAGCCGAAAATTGTAAAATCAATCCAAGGTATAATAATGGTTAATGTACCAAGTGAGCCAAACAAGTAAAATTGTTTTTTGGTAGTGCTAATACAATACACATTGAGAAGCACCAAAGTGGTAAATAGACCTAGAAAAAGATGCGGTTTCAGCCGTTCTATTGGATCTAATGGGGGAAGTAACAGTATAAGTATACAGTTGACAAATAGCCAAAAAAACTTATGTTTTTGCTTTATTACTTGTTCAAGAAGCATCAAAGCGAAAGTATACATTCAATTTTAAGGAATGATATGACAAACGGCTACTCATTCTTACTTCGAAAAGTACTTTTGCAGCCGAATTAAAAATTTTAAAATCTTTGAAAGACAAGGAAAAAGAAAAACCCCCTAGGTTTAGTAAAGATCTAATATTGAAATCTGTTCGACTTTTCAGGTTCATTGCCCCTTATAAGGGATATTTTATTCTTGGCTTATTGTGCCTTCTGGCTTCAAGTATAACTACCCTAGCTTTTCCCATGTTATTAGGGCAACTCTTTGATTCAACTGGATTTGGAAGTATCAATCAACTTGCTCTGATTCTGTTGGCGATTTTTTTCATTAATGCGATATTCTCTTATTTCAGAATTGTGCTTTTCGAAAATGTTGCCCAGCGCTCCTTGGATCTGCTGAGGAGAACTACTTATGATCATTTGATCCGCTTGCCAATGACTTTTTTTAGCTCTAGGCGAGTAGGTGAGCTGAACAGCAGAATTAGTTCTGATATCTCCTTATTACAGACAACCTTTACAACAACCTCGGCAGAGTTTCTTCGGCAAATTTTGACCATCATAGGAGGGCTTATATTACTCATGAGTATTTCTATAAAACTTACCTTGTTTATGCTTGGTATTGTGCCCGTTATTTCAGTAATCGCAATGATTTTTGGTCGATTTATTCGACGGCTATCTAAAGAAACGCAAACTGCGGTGGCCGATTCAAATACCATTGTGGAAGAAACACTTCAGGGAATTGCGAGTGTAAAATCGTATGCCAACGAACCCTATGAAACCAGCAGGTACTCCAAAACCACTTCTAAAATAGTGGAATTGGCGATTGGTACCGCAAAGTATCGAGGCGCTTTTGTCTCCTTTATCATATTTGGACTTTTTGGCTCCATTGTAGGAGTTATTTGGTTCGGGCTTATTTTAAGAGAATCAGGCGATATTTCGGATGGAAGCCTTTTTTCATTCGTACTTTATACCGTGTTTGTTGGGGCTTCTATTGGTGGTATTGCCGATTTGTACTCACAATTAGTAAAGGCGGTTGGCGCTTCAGAAAATTTATTGGAAATTTTAGATGAAGAAAGAGAAGAAGATAGTGGAGATGCCAAGTTGGTTCTGAATGGAAACCTGTCCTTTAAGAATGTGTCGTTTGCTTACCCATCGCGGTCCGAATTGCCAGTTTTGTCCAACATATCATTTGATGTAAAATCGGGGCAAACCATTGCATTGGTTGGGGCTAGCGGAGCGGGAAAGTCTACAATCGCTTCCTTGCTTCTGAAGTTTTACAATCCACAAAAGGGCGAAATATTATTTGATGATAAACCAGTAACAGGCCTTAGTGCTAGGGCTTTACGAAATGAAAT
>JAGQYO010000039.1 GCA_020435995.1 Flavobacteriales bacterium
TTCAACCGTAACTTCTTTCAATTTACTCAAAAGCTCCTTGGGAGCTAAAGGTATTTCAATGGTTATTTCTTCTGAATTCATAATACAGGATTTTTAATGAAATTTATAATGGGAACTATTTTTTTAATTTTAAACATGCGACCTATAATGGTATAGGCAAGCCCGCCAGAAGTTACCGCCCAAGCAAAAAGAGCTAGGTAAATAAATACTGATGGAATCATGTAAAGGAAGTTGACCTCGGTAGCTTCGGCCAATCGATAGGTGCAAGCCGTGTACATCCCTAATGGGAAGACCATTCCCCAGTATTGAGGATGATAAACGATGGGAAAAAGAAGGTAAAAATGGCGCCACACACCAAGGATAATAATGATAGGAATCCACCAAGTACCGAAGCCCCAGAACAAAATGGTGAAACCCATCAAAAAAGGCCGTAAAGAAGTGAGAAACTCCCACTGTCCTGAGTGAAGGATAAGCGTTGAACCAGCAAGTGTTGTGATGGCTACGGCACCCATACTAATCCAGTAGGGAGGTGCAAATTCTTCCGCCCTCAATTCAAAAAAAGTAAGGCGATAAAAAATGAGTGTGATGATGATAATGTATAATACACAACCGATAAGAAAGAGCACGAGCGACGAAAAGAGAATCATTTCGGCGGGGAATGGTAGATGATTGATCAGCTGAACACCTAATATAGATACGGATTGTGTGGCAACCACCATAAGCAACCAAATTCCATTGATACTCACTTCGAGTGATGGTTTGTTCCGTTTTACGGTTATCATGATAAACAAGAAATAGATAAGAACAACCCAAAGAGCAAGACCTAAATAAAATAGAATGGAAGCTATCGTGTAGTTTTGTTGAATGAGAGCAAATTGACCGCCAAGTACATTGGTGCCGGCTACTATGGTCAAAAATCCTGGGCTTTTGGAGTGATCTGAAATATCTTTGAGAAAACTTTGGAAATAAAAGGCTAACCTGCAAAGCAGAAACAGCCATAAAATGCAATATGCGCTAACATTAAAGTAGAGCAGTGCTTCGGGTACATAAGGTATTTTTAAAAGGAATGAAGCAATTGAAACTATTCCTGTAGCCATAACTAATGCAAAGTAGCCTGGAAATAAACCCGCAATTCCTTTTTTAAAACTATCTATGTAAACGGTTAACATGAAGTGTTTTACTTTAAACACAAATGTCAACTGACAGCCTTAAAACGAGCTTAAAATGAAATTAATTAGAATTAATTTTTAAACTGCTGAAAACCCGAAATAGGGCCAATTAGTTTAAAACAAGCTTAAAACGAGATAGCCAAACTTAAAACCAACTTAAATTAGAAAGGATTGGGCCTAGAGCAAATTCGCGGCATTTGCGTTTTATGTAACAAACAGATAAAATTTGAGACCTCAATGGCAAATACTTCATCGTGGTTATTTCGGTGGGTGTGGCAATTTACTTTGAGATAGCTACTTTTTCGCCAAGTGCTACTTGGTCACCCTCGCAAACAAAGCCCTCCTTGAGTATTTTACAGGTAACTCCACCTCTCCAGTTGGGGCTTAGTGCCTTAGTTAAACCAAGGTGGTATTGGTCCATTCTCCCGCAAGGTTTTAGTTCTCCCGTAATTTCTAACATAAAATCACCGATCTTTAATAAGTCGCCTTTTGTGTTTTCAAGGTTTACACCTTCTATAAGGATGTTTGCTCTTCTGGTAGTCCAGTGCAAATTGCGACCAATTTCCGCGCAAACTTCTCTCCAAGATTCGATGGTCATAACTGTAACTTGGCGATCATTTTTTGGTAATCCCCGCGATTCATCTGCTACGCCCTTACTCATGGAAACTCTTGCCGAAGCATATACTACCATTGGGTCTTTGGCCTTTTCCCTTGCTGCAATTCCTATCACTTTTCCCATAATGCGGTAAAACTACAAACATTCAATTTATAGGTCTTCTTTTTTTTGATGAACGACGTGAAATTTATAGTCTTCTAATTGTGTCTTTTTATGATTATTCCTGAATCGTGAAGTCTTAGATAGTTACATTTGTAACTGTTTCAATTGTAATTAAATTATATGAAGGATGTGGTGAAAGTATATGGTTTTGAAATGTCTCGAATTTCAGAGGTATATCTCAGTACCTTATCCTCAATGATGTCTCCGCAAGGTTTGGAACGCTATTTTTTTGCGCTCTTATACTTATGCGAACATAGTGGTGAACTTACACAAAAAGACCTAGCAGATGCTATAAGAAGGGATAAGGTGCAGACTATGCGAATTGTAGACTATTTATGTGATAAAGATTTGCTTGTACGCAAACAAGACTGCACAGATAGAAGATGTCAGCTATTAGAAGTTACGGATAAAGCCAAAGCTCTGGTACCGAAAATAAAGGATGGAATAGCAAAAACAGATGATTTGTTATTTCACAATTTTACTTCAGAAGAGAAGGCTGTTTTTAAAGCTGGAATGAACAAACTTTTTGCGACTATCAATACCCTTCCCGATCCCGAATTTATAGTGCAGGCTTATAAGAGAAAAAATAAATAGATGAAAAGAATTAAACAATCCATAATTGTTTTGGGCTTAACCCTAGCTATAAGCTCTTGCCACAGCGACCAAGCAGAAAAACCTGGAGGTGGAGGAAGTGCCTTGCAAGTTGAAGCATATAAGGTTGTTGCCCAGCCTTTTAACAATGAGTTGGTCACCACCGCTAAATTGATTGCCGAAGAGCAGGTAGAACTAAAGGCCCCAATGGCGGGCCAAGTTTTGGCTATTTATTTTAAAGAAGGGGAAATTGTAAATAAAGGTCAAGCACTTATTCGCATCGATGACAGGAGTTGGAAAGCGCAATTACTAGGTGTACACGCTGAATTGGTTGCAGCTGAAAAGGATTTGGCACGCAAAAAAGAACTACTAACAGTTGAAGGCAGCAGCCAGGAAGAAGTGGATAATGCTTTTTCTAGGGTGGAGATTTTAAAATCGCAAGAACAACAGTTGCAGGTAAATATTGATTTAGCCAATGTTTCTGCACCGTTTTCAGGTCAATTGGGTATGAGAGATTTTAGTGAAGGCGCATTTTTAAAACAAGGTGATTTAATTACTACGCTTTCGGCCAACAAACAATTAAAAGTGGATTTTACTCTTGCACAAATGCATTCAAAAAGCATTGAAATAAATAAACCAGTGCTGGTATTAATTGGAAAAGATACGCTTGTGGCTAATGTATATGCTATAAATCCGATTATTAATTCCGAAACTAGAACACTAAATGTAAGAGCTTTATTACCTCAAAAGGCAGAAGGAAAAATAAAACCGGGCACTTTTGCCGAAGTTCTAATTGCCACAGACGTGGTTAAGGATGCTATTTTGATACCGACACAAGCCATAGTTCCATCTATTAATGAGCAAACAGTTTATATAAGCAAAAATGGAAAGGCAGTACGCCGAGTGATACAAATGGGAAATAGAAACGCTGATAATGTGTTGGTACTTGACGGCCTCGATGTGGGCGATACTGTAATCACAACAGGATTGTTGCACATCAAAGAGGGTATGGATATCCAAATTCAATCAATTCAATAATTGTAGTCCATGACATTATCCGAAATAAGCATAAAACGTCCGGTTTTAGCCACTGTATTTGCCATTATATTTATTCTACTTGGCGTGGTTGGCTATCTGTCGTTGGGCGTGCGAGAATACCCAAGTGTGGATCCACCCATTGTTACCGTACAAACCAATTATACAGGAGCCAATGCTGAAATCATAGAAGAGCAAATTACCGAACCTATTGAAGAGCAAATCAATAGTATTGATGGCATTAAAACATTAAGTTCAAACAGTACCGATGGTAGAAGCACCATCACCGTTGAGTTTTTACCTGAAATAAACCTAAACGACGCTGCCAACGATGTAAGAGACAAAGTATCAAAGGCTATCAAAACCTTACCACCAGATGCCGATCCGCCAACGGTAAACAAAGCTGATGCGAATGCCGAAACCATTCTATCTATTACAGTGCAAAGTGAAAAGAGAGGTTTGCTGGAACTAACGCAAATAGGAAACAATATTTTTAAAGAACGCCTTCAAACCGTGCCAGGCGTGAGTAGTGTTCGTATTTGGGGTGAAAAAAAATATGCCATGCGCTTGGAATTAGATCCCACCAAAATGCGTGAATTAAACATTACGCCAATAGACATTAAAACGGCTCTAGCTGCTCAAAATGTGGAATTGCCATCAGGTAGAATTGAAGGAAGCGAAACAGAATTAACGGTAAGAACGGTAGGTCGCTTATCCACCGTAGAGGAGTTTAATGATTTAATTATCCGTCAGGTAGGAAATACCTTAATACGATTAAAAGATGTGGGCTCAGCTCGTTTAGGGTCCGAAGCAGAGCGGACTTTATTGCGAGGAAATGGCGTTATTCCCATGGTGGGCATTGCCTTACAGCCTCAACCAGGCTCCAATTCGATCGAAATTGTTGATGAAGCATTTCGAAGGTTAGAAATCATGAAGAAGGATTTGCCTCCTGACATTGTATTGGACGTAGCTATGGACAAAACCATTACCATTCGCAATGCTATTAGCGAAGTTAAATCAACAATTCTACTGGCTTTTATTTTGGTACTGATGGTGATTTTCTTCTTTTTAAGAAATTGGAGAACCACATTAATCCCAGTGATATTAATTCCGATAGCCCTTACCGGAACATTTGCAGTGCTGTATGCAGCAGGTTTTAGCATCAACATTCTTTCACTACTGGGCTTGGTTTTGGCTACGGGCCTAGTAGTAGATGATGCCATAGTGGTAATGGAAAACATCTACACTAAAATTGAAGCTGGAATGCACCCGATGAAGGCCGCTTTTGAAGGTTCGCGTGAAGTGTTTTTTGCCGTATTGGCTACATCAATCACATTGATTTGTGTGTTTTTGCCTATCTTTTTTATGCCCGGTTTAACGGGACAACTGTTTAGAGAATTTGCTATGGTGGTAGTTGGAGCCATTGTTATTTCAACATTTGTTACGCTATCGTTAACGCCCATGATGAGCTCTAGGTTATTAAAAAAGAGTAAAAAAGAGAATGGGTTGATGCGTGTATTTAGCCGAATTGTTGAAAATGCGACGAGGTTCTATTCGTCTTCACTTCAAAAGTTTATGGCTAAACGGTGGTTAGCCTTTCCTATTTTTATTCTAATGCTGGCAAGCATTTTTGTGGTAGGTTCTCAATTAAAATCCGAGTTAGCGCCTATGGAGGATAAAAGTCAGTTGAGGATTATTTCATCTGCGCCAGAGGGGACATCTTTTGAAGCCATGGATAACTACCAGGTGAAGCTCATGCAGATGATGGATACCGTGCCAGAAAAAGCATTTTTGTTAGGAGTAACATCGCCAACATTTAGAGCTTCTACTGCCGCAAATTCTGCATTTATTTTTATGCCTTTAAAACCCCCAACCGAACGGAATAAATCTCAAGATCAATTGGCCAATGAAATAAACCAACGGTTGCGAGGGATGACCTTCGCGAGGTCATTTGTAGTACAAGAAGAAACCATCAATACAGGTGGAGGAGGCGGTGGTAAGCTGCCACTTCAATTTGTATTGCAAGCACCCGATTTAGACCGGTTAAAAAAAGTGCTACCCGCATTTATGGATAGTGTTCAAAATAGTCCTGTATTTTCGGTTTCACAAGTAGATTTAAAATTTAATAAACCAGAAATTACAGTTGCCATTAACAGAAATAAGGCTTTGTTGATGGGCGTTAGCGTAGCCGATATTGCGCAAACACTTCAAACATTTTTAAGTGAAGAACGCCTCGGGTATTTTATTAAAGATGGCAAACAATACTACGTCATTACCCAGGCTAATAAGGAAAAGAAAGATGAGCCATTGGATCTAAACTACGTTACGGTTCGCAACCATGGCGGCGAAATGATTACGCTTGATAACCTTGTTGATATTGAATTTGATAGCCGCCCTCCTTCATTATTGCGCTACAATAGATACACTTCTGCAACCATTGAAGCGGCTCCAGCACCAGGGTATACCATAGGCGATGGTATTGATGAAATGAGGAAAATTTCAAAAGAGGTGCTCGACGAATCTTTTAGCACCGAATTGGCGGGAAGCGCATCCGATTTCGCGGAGAGCTCGCACAGCACTACGCTCATTTTTATATTCGCTTTGATATTGGTTTACCTAACCCTCTCAGCACAGTTTGAAAGCTTCAGAGATCCGCTAACCATTATGCTCACCGTTCCATTGGCATTAGCAGGAGCAGTCCTTACGCTTTGGGCCTTTGATCAAACCTTAAATATTTTCAGTCAAATTGGAATGATTGTATTGGTGGGTATTGTCACCAAAAACGGGATTTTAATTGTAGAATTTGCCAACCAGAAAAGAGATGCAGGAATGACAGTTCAGGAAGCGGCTTACGAAGCTGCTTCACAACGATTTAGACCCATTTTAATGACCAGTTTGTCCACAGTGTTGGGTGCCTTGCCTATCGCTCTTGCCTTAGGAAACTCATCTACCAGTAGAATGCCGATGGGCTTAACTATTATCGGAGGCTTAATTCTTTCGCTAATCCTTACCCTGTATGTAATTCCTGCACTTTATTCATATATCGCCAGCAAAAAAAACACAGTTATAGATGAAGCAGATTTTAATTAAAATAGCAGCCATCATATTGGTTTTTATGGTGAACGAAACTTCGGCTCAATCACTTCAAGAGATGATAAGTACCGCTTTGGAGAATAATTATCAAATAAGAATAACTAAAAACGAAGCGCAAATTGCAGCAAACAACAATGTACTTGGCAACACGGGCGCATTACCAACAGTGGATTTAATAGGAACACACTCCAATTCGTACAACAATACGGTTCAAAAGTTTGCGGATGGCACCATTAGGGAAGGAAACAACGCTAAGAATACGAACCTCAATATGGCGGCAATGGCAAGTTGGACCGTTTTTAATGGTTTTCGTGTGTTTGCCAAACGCGATCAACTGGCTTATCTATATGAACTAGGTCAGCTCAACTCCAAGTTTTACATTGAGCAAACGGTATCGGACGTGGTAACGGCTTATCACCAATTGGTGTATGAAGAAGATCTCATTAAAAACTATGAGCAATCCTTAGCGATATCTTCATTTAGGCTTGGTGTTGAGCAAAAAAGAAAGGAAATAGGAGTAGGCACGGTGATGGACTATGGTCAAGCCTTAGTTGATTACCAAACGGATAGTATTCGGTTATTGACACAATTGAATACCATAAAAGCTTTGAAGATCAACCTAAATGAGGCGCTAAATACCGAATTAGAAAAAGAAATAACAGTGAGTGAAGACGGATTTAGGGTCATGCTGATGCCAAATAAGGATACTTTATTGAAGCGGGTAGAAGAGGCTAATAATCAGCTTGAACAACAACGCTTGCAAGAGTTAATCGCCGAAACCGAATTGCGTATGGAAAAAGCCAATCGCTATCCAAAAATTGATTTATTTGCTGGGTACCAATATTCGAAAACCACATCTGCCGTTGGCTTTTTTAACTCCAACCAAAGTTATGGGCCCACTTTTGGCGCAAGCATTAGTTTTAACCTTTACAAGGGTGGGGAAACACATCGCAGGGTAAAAAACACTGAACTTTTTACGGAAAACACTGCCCTGACCAAACAACAGGTGAACAAGCAAATAAACGCGGACGTACTCAATTTTTACAACGAATACAACTCAATCTCCTCTCAAATTGTATTGGCCAAAAGCAATGTTGACGAAATGAATAAAGTATATAGAACCGCTGAGGAACAATTAAAAAAAGGTGCTATAAATGGTTATGACTTTAGGTTGACCCAACTGAGGTTGTTAATGAGTAAATTAACCTTAATACAATTAGAATTTTCGCTTAAAACTATTGAAATTAACCTCAATCGTCTTTCGGGGCGCGTGTTGGAAGCCTACATCTAATCCGAGTTTAATCGGCTAGCTTAAATTAGGCAGCACAACTTCTACGGTAGTTCCTTTGTCTAATTCTGAGTGAATAAAGATTTTACCAGAATGTAGTTTTATGATTCTCCAAACCAATGACAATCCTATGCCTTTGCCCGAAATACCGTGGGTATTGCTTCCTCTATAAAATGGTTCAAATACATGTTTTAAATAAGATTCCGGCATGCCAATACCTTGGTCAACAAACAATAGAATGATATTTTTTTTATCTGTGGAGACATTAATTTTTACGGTTTTGTTGTCTGAGAATTTAATGGCGTTGTCAATGATATTGATAAAAGCAATTTCGAGCAACTTGGCTTTGCCCTTACAGGTTAAAATTTTGTCATTGTCGGTTATTTTATCAAAACTGATTTTGAGGTTGCAGTCTGGTTTTTGTTTCTGTATTTCATCGCGCATATTCCACAGTATTTCATCAATTCGAATTTCTTCAAATTCCTGAAACAGGGTATCGACGTCTGTGTTGGCCAATTCCAACAAATTATTGGTAAGTGTTTTTAAGTTTTTGATATGGCCCGAAACCGATTCTAATATGGCACGGTACTCTTCTTTGTTTCTATCTTTCATTAAGGCCACATCTATTTGCCCTCCTATAGCGGTTAATGGATTGCGCAATTCGTGCGATGCGTTGGAGACAAAACGTTTTTGAATGGTAAATGCCGTTTCCAATCGGTCGAGCATCTTGTTAAAGGTAGTGGTTAACTTTCCGATTTCATCCTTTACATGTTCTGTTCTCAGGCGATAGCTTAGGTTTTGGGAAGTAATGTTATCGGTTTGGTTTACAATATTGATGATTGGTTTTATAAAATACCCAGCGAAAATCCAACCGCTTACAAATATGATGAGCATGATGATAAACAACCGAATAATGAGTGTTTTCTTTAAATAGTTGATATAACTCATACCGTGTTTGTCGGTGGCGGAAGTAAAAAGGGTGTACGTATGTCCTTGGTAGGGGTGTAAAAAACCAATACCCTCTAGGTCTTTATCCGACCATGTATAAATGCCTTGCTTTGAAGTAACGTAAATTAAATCGGGGTCGGGTACCGAGGCGGTACTTGAATTGTAGATTAACGATTTGTTTTCATCGTAAATGGTAATATGCTCATTCACAAGTGAATGAAGGTCGTTCTCATTACTTTGAGCAAGCAATTGTACATCGTGTTTTTTGCTGTTTTTTAGTTCAATCTCAAGCTTTTCAATGGCTCGGTTTTGCAACCGGGAGTGAAAATCTTCCTGCCTATAATCTTCTGATAGATAATAGATAGCAAATGAAAAAAAGCAGAGCATGACTCCCACTATGAGGGTAAACAACAGCGTAAACCGAATTCTCATGTTCATGATTACTCGTCTTTTAGGATATAACCCATGCCAACAAGGGTGTGTAGGAGTTTAACTGAGTAGCCTTTATCAATCTTTTTCCTAAGAAAATTCATATAGACTTCTATTACATTGGTACCTCGATCGAAGTTGATCCCCCATATTTTTTCGGCAATTTCCACCTTGCTCAACACTCGATTTTTATTCAAAACCAGAAGTTCGAGCAAAGCAAATTCTTTAGCAGTTAAGGTGATTTCTTTATTAGCTCTTATTACCCTCTTGTTGTTTGTGTTTATGGCTAAGTCTGCCACTTTTATAATATGCTGGTCTTGTGTGACTGTTTCTGCTGTTTGGCCCGTTCTTTTTGCCAATACATTTACTCTGGCAAGTAATTCAAGAAAATCGAAGGGCTTTATTAGGTAATCGTCGGCTCCAGCTTCAAATCCCTCTAATTTGTCATCGAGCGAGCCAAGCGCCGTAAGTAGCAATATTTTTACCTCACTGTTTTGGCTCCTGATAATTTTACACAATTCGAGGCCATTGAGTCCAGGAATAATGATATCTAGAATAATAACGTCGTAGCTTTTTGAAAGTGCTAGTTTTTTACCAATTTCACCATCATAAGCAAACTCTACATCAAACCCGTTTTCGTCAAGCCCTTGCTTAATAAACTGCAATACATCAGGCTCATCTTCAACTACAAGAATTTTTTGTTTCTCTGTGCTCATAATTTTTTGAATGAGTTCTGCCAAATGTACGTTAGAATTGAAATTTCTATTCTCACTTGACTGCCATATTGTTAAGTGCTACCTGTTTTTATTTATAAAAAAGGCAATCATCTTAAGGTTTTGGGGCAAAAAAAAAGAGGTTCGATAGAACCTCTTTTCTTATCTATAATGAGTATCGAGCTGTTATTTCAAAATCTGAATCTGCTTAAAAGAAACACCATCTTTCGATTCAATTTGGAGCACGTAGAATCCAGAATCCAAATGAGAGGTGTTAATCACCACATTTCCTAAAAATGGGGTAGTGCTTACTTTTTCATTTCCTAGGAGGTCTATCATCCTATATGCACCATTCTCTAATCCAGCAATATTGATTTGATGGCTTGCAGGGTTTGGATAAACCTTCATTGAATTGCTTGATATAGCAGCAACTGACACTGGGCCATTTGCTGGCATAGAAATGCTTAATTCATTGGAAGGGGCGCTGCTACCAACACCCACCTTTGTGGCCATTACACGGTATTTGTAATCTGTACTTTCTTCAAGCGAGCTTGTGTCTTTATAGGTAGAAATATTGGCTAAAACTGCTCCTATTGTGGCATAAGCCCCGCCAGCTTTCATTCTTTCAATAGTAAATCCATCTTCATTATTGGAGTTATCTGTCCAAGTAAGTGTGATGGCTTTATCACTTGCGGCACGAGAAACTACAGATCCTGTTAAAGCACTAGGTGCAGCTGGAGGTGAAGCTGGAGGGCCTTGATTTTCAGTATAATGCCAAGCAAACATAACAACAGTTGTGGGGCCAAATGACACTTTTTGCTCTACTTTTTGCAAGGTATCTCCGGCTGCGTTGTAAGTTGCTTCACGGGTGGCATCAAGGTTCCAGGTAGTACCATCGTGAGAAGACATTTTGATTGTAGAAATTTGAGAATTAGTACCATACGTAAATTCATACATATCATCAAAGTCTCTACCACCTGAACCATCATCATTCAAGGAAATCCATTTGATGAGTTTTCCTGATGCATCATAGTCGTAGTCCATTCCATCTCCAGCAAACCACAGACTGTTTTGTGAATCCCAGCTGAATTCCAATAGAGAGTCCTTAAAACCATTGGCATCATAAGTAATTTTGTTCCAGTCGGCATTAACCCACAGTGTGTTTGTAACGTCCCATTCGTCGGTAAAATGTCCAGTTGGTTTGCCATTATTATAAGTATAACGGTGACGTTCAAAATTGTACATTCCATTACCGGTATCCATTTTATATATTGCCTCAATCAGCTCATTTGACCCATTATAAATGAATGTATCCATTGCGTAAGTAATAGGGGGAATTCCACTCAAAAAATTGGAATCTGTATAATTCACCTTTTCAAATCCGTTCGAATTAAAGGTAGCAACCGCATTTCTAATGGACGTCATGCTCCCGTTATACCAGCTCTCTAAACGGTAAGTAGTGGGATTGTTGCCAGAATAGTTGAAGTTGTTGTTGTGCCAAAATGTAGTGTCCAATACCGTACCTGTATAGGAAGTTTGGAGCATTTGGGTATAGTTTCCTTTGGCATCCTTAATGTATTTTTCTATCCCTTTATCTTCCATTTTTTGAGTGGAAAAGTTCAAGGTCTTAGAAAGAATATAGGGCCGACCTTCAATAAAATACTCATACCAAGGGTTTGAGTCGTTATAAGGAATGTTGTGGGCGGGATTTCCTCCTGAATTAACACTATTTGCCCATTGACCGAAGGAAGCTGCGGATAGCACTAAAGCTAAAGAAGTTAAGATTATTTTCATAGTTTAAATTTTTATCAAAAATATTTGATATATCGCAATTTCAAATAGAGTGAATCAACCAAATTTTCTAGGCTCAATACCCCATATTTTAGTTGTTAAAACGTCGTTAATCCCATTCTTTACCCTTGGTGAAAGAATTAATTTAGTCGCGGAAATGAGCAATAAAATTCAGAACATAGAGGATACCGACCTACCGCGAGTTATTGTAGTAGGAGCGGGGTTCGCTGGATTAAAGCTAGTTCGATTGCTGGCGCCATCGGCCTTTCAAATTGTGCTTCTCGACAAGAATAATTATCATCAATTTCAACCGCTTTTTTATCAAATAGCAACTGCAGGCTTGGAGCCTAGCGCAATTAGTTTCCCCATTAGAAAACTTTTCCAAAACCAGCCCAATGTTCATTTTAGAATGGGCAGTTTACTTGAAGTTAACCCCGATCAAAACTCAATACTGACAGATATTGGTGAGATTAAATATGACCACTTGGTGCTGTGTATCGGCGCTGATACCAATTTTTTTGGCAACGAGCAGATTAAAAAATACGCCATACCCATGAAAACAGTAGGAGAGGCACTTTACTTGAGAAATAGGATATTAGAGAATTTTGAAAAAGCCCTCAACGAATCGGATATTGACCGACTTGATCTGCTTATGAATATAGTGGTGGTCGGCGGTGGCCCCACTGGCGTTGAATTGGCCGGTGCTTTAGCTGAAATGAAAAAATTTGTTTTGCCAAAAGACTATCCCGAGCTCGATTTTGAAAGAATGAAAATTACCCTTCTTGAAGGCTCTGGAAGACTGTTGAATGGCATGAGTGAGTCTGCCGGAACAAATGCTCGGGATTATTTAACCCAACTAAATGTCGATGTTCAATTAAATTCTGTGGTCAAAACCTACGATGGAAAAGAAGCAGTACTGGCATCTGGGGCTATTTATAGAACCAAAAGTCTTTTGTGGGCCGCTGGCATTCAAGCCAACAGGTTTAAGGGACTGAATGAGGATTTATTTGCCCGTGGTGGCAGGATAATAGTGGACCGATACAGTAGGGTAAAGGGGAGTGAGAATATCTATGCGCTTGGCGACTTAGCTTATATGGAAACACCGAGGTACAAAACGGGACACCCACAGGTAGCTCAGGTGGCCATTCAACAAGCAACCCGTCTTTATCGCAATTCTAAGAGGATATTAAAGAACAAAAAACTAAAAGAATTTGAATATAAAGACAAGGGATCGATGGCCACTGTAGGGCGTAATTTAGCGGTATGTGATTTACCCATAGGCCACCTAAAAGGCTTTGTGGCTTGGGTTCTGTGGCTATTCGTTCATTTGATGGCGATTTTGGGCGCCAAAAACAAGCTATTTGTGTTTATCAATTGGAGCTGGAACTACCTCACGTATGATCAAAGCCTTAGGCTGCTCATCCGGCATAAAAATGATAATGTAGTAAATGAATGAGCGCTTATTCAGAAAGAAATACATAAAATTTTATGTTTGCCCTTACAATAAACAAACATGAGAAGAACATTTATATTTTTCGGCTGGATATTGCTCGGTATTCAGTTTATTCGCCCCGATTTCACCAATCCTGAATCCATTCCAGAAAATGACTTTATTGCCATTGAAAATCCTCCAGCAGAGATTGCTGAAATATTCAAAAATGCTTGCTACGATTGCCATTCGAACCATACGGTATATCCTTGGTACAAACACATTGCGCCTAGTAGTCTGCTTATTTCTTGGCACGTTAAAGAGGCAAGAAAACATCTTAATTTTTCGGAATGGAATGAAGTTGATAGAGAACATACCATTGATGAAATGATCTACGAAATCAATGATGGTGGAATGCCGATGTTTCCTTATGCTTTAGCTCACCCTAAGGCAAAACTTACTGAAGAGCAAAGGTCTCAACTTGAAGATTATTTAAGCGAAATTATATACCAGTAAACCAGCGGTTTAATAATTCAACACAACCTCTGAAAGGGTGTTCTGTTTGCAGTAAACCTCTGATGAGTATTTGGTTGAGTCTTTTCCTTGGAACACAAAATAAGTAATCGTGTGCGTGGTGTTTCCCGACACGATTACAGGGCCATAAATTAATTCATGTTGGTTTGCTTTGCGTGTTAACGGGTAGTTGTTCGCAGTAATATCGTAATAGGGCATGTTCACTTTAATTCGTTTGGTGGTATCCAACTTTCCTGCTGGTTTTAGTGTAAGTCTTATGTTGGCTCTGCTGTGGAGTTCTAAACTCAAATCATTTTTTGCCTTCAGCATCAGTTGGGTATGCACCAAATTGGTCTCAGTGCTAGGGTAGTTGAACTCTCCAGGCCTAAAATATTCAACATGCGATGCCTGCGCAAAGTATTCCAATCTCCTGCTGGCCTTAAATTTATATTCAAATGTGCCAGAAGGTCCAGTTTGTATATATTCTTCATCGCCTTTAAATGAGGTAGAGTACGAATAAAAAGCAACGTTTGCTTTGTCAATGGGGTTTCCAGTTGCTTTATCTACAACTGTACCTGTTACTTTGGTGGCCTTCCAGTGGTTGTCACAGCCCCATACAAAACCAAGTGCTAGAAGAAATATGGCGCTTTTTAGTATGAATTTCACTTCACAAATTTGAAGAATTATTATCACATCTTATCGGTTTTGCTTGTCCTCTTTTCAAATGATTGGAAACCAGAGTATGCCTCAAAATAAAGGATACCTTTGCAGCCTAAAAATATCCCCTTGACACAGTTTTCCGAATTAGGTATATCCGAAGAAATATTAAAAGTATTACCCGAATTAGGGTTTGAAACTCCTACAGAAATTCAAATCGAAGCCATCCCAATCATGAATAAGTTTGATCGTGATGTGATAGGCTTGGCGCAAACTGGTACAGGAAAAACGGCTGCATTTGGCTTTCCTATGTTAGACCTTGTGGATGCTTCACGACAAGTGACTCAGGGACTTATAGTAGCACCTACGAGAGAACTGGGCATGCAAATAGGTGAGCAGCTCAACGCTTACTCCAAATACAAAAAAGGACTCCGAACGGTAGTTGTTTATGGTGGCGGCGCCAACATAGTAACCCAAATCAGGGATTTAAAGTCAAACCCACAGATTATTGTAGCTACGCCAGGTAGGCTTTTGGATTTAATTAACCGCAAAGCAATTAACCTAAGTCATATTGAAGTGGTTGTACTTGACGAGGCAGACGAAATGCTCAACATGGGTTTTAAGGAAGACTTAGATTTAATATTGGGTTTTACGCCAGAAACAAAACTAACATGGTTGTTTTCTGCGACCATGCCTTCTGAAATTCGCCGAATTTCAAAAGAATACATGAAAGATCCTGTTGAAATAAGGGTTACTTCTGGAAACGAGACCAACGAGAATATTGAACACCAATATGCCCAATTGAACACATCGGACAAGATGGAAGGCTTGAAACGTTTTTTGGACAGCGACCCAGATATGCGTGGTGTGGTATTCTGCCGAACCCGTTCTGATACGCAAATGGTGGCCGAAAAGCTGGCTAAAGACGATTATCGGGTAGAACCTCTTCATGGCGACATGACCCAAAACCTGCGTGAACGTGTTATGAAACGTTTTAAAAATCATGAATTACAGGTTCTGGTGGCTACCGATGTTGCGGCTAGGGGAATTGACGTAAACAACCTAACCCACGTGATTCATTATTCGCTACCCGATTCAAGAGAATACTATACCCATCGAAGTGGTAGAACAGCGCGTGCGGGTAAAAAAGGTATTTCGCTGGCCCTAGTAAACAGCCGTGAAGTTGGCAAGCTTATAGATTATGAAAGATCACTCAATGTGAAATTCGAGAAAGTAAAAGTTCCTTCTGTTTCGGAAATTCAAAAAAACAGGATGAAGCTATTTTATGAATCGATCAAAGAAACGCCGCCTTCATCACATGTAACAGAAGAAATTTTGGATTTGGCTTATGAGGTATGGAATGGCCTCGAAATAGACGAGTTGATTGAGAAGTTAGTGAGCCACGAATTGAACAAACTCAATTATGAAATTGACCACCGTGACCTAAACGACAGAAGTAAACCCCGCAACGATTCTAGAGGCGACCGAGATGGCCGACGAGGAGATCGAAGGGATAGAGACCGTGATGGAAATCGCCGAGACACCAGAAGCAGGGATCGAGGTGATAGAAATGAAAGGGGTGATAGAAAAGACCGCAGGGATCGAGATAGAGGAGATAGAGGTGATAGAACCTCAAGGCCATCTAGATCAAATTCTAGCGATGTGGTTTCGTTTTTTATCAGCGCTGGTCGCAAGGACGGATGGAATGAAAATGACCTGCGGAAATTTGTAAGCGAAAAATCAGGCCTTAGTTCTGGAGATATTGTAGATGTGAGGTTGAGGAATTTAAACGCTTATTTTGATGTAGATAAAAAACATTCGAGCAAGGTAAGTAGTTCATTCAACGGAGCAGAGCTCAATGGCCGTGAATTAAGAGTTAACCGCGACAACTCTCAAAATTAGCAGTACTTCCTTTTTTGGTTTCTTAATTGTGCTCGTTAAAAAGTAATAAACGTCGAATTTATTACCTTAAATAGCAGTTTTTTTCAACGACTTTCGCGTTCGTGATTTTTTACCAAGTGAATTTCTATCTTCATGATTTCTAGGCTTCTAACTATTCTATTTATTTGCTTTTATTCCATGGGAATGGCACAAGGACGTCCAGGCGGTAAGGGCAAAGGTGGTGGCCTAGAACAAATTAAGTACTCTGTTCTAGGTAAATTACAAGATCCCGATCACAACGAAATCCCTTACGCCTCCATAGTATTATACAATTCCAATGACTCAAGTGTAGCGGGTGGGTCTGCTTCTAATGAAAATGGGTACTTCGAAATATTGGTTCCAAATGGGCGCTATTACTTACAGGCCAGTTTTTTGAGCTACGAAACCCACACCATTTCTGGGTTGGAGGTTTCTGATGCCGACATCAACCTAAAGACCATTGAAATGACACCTTCGGCAAAGGCTTTAGAAGAAATAGTGGTAGAAGCCGAAAGACCTCAGATGGAATTGAAATTAGACAAGCGCGTCTTTAATGTAGATAAGGATCTTACCAATAGAGGCCGAAATGCGGTTGATATTCTCGAAAACATTCCATCGGTAAATGTTGACGTGGAAGGTAATGTGAGCCTGAGAAACAGCCAGAATGTTAGAATTCTCATTGATGGAAAACCCTCCTCATTGGTAGGTGCAAGTGGAAACGATGCGCTTCGCATGTTACAAGGCGATCAGGTTGAAAAGATTGAAATCATCACTAATCCGTCGGCGCGCTACGATGCTGAGGGCGAGGTGGGCATCATTAATATTGTTTTAAAGAAAAACAAATCAAAAGGATTTAATGGATTATTTGAGCTCAGGGGAGGATATCCCAACATGGCAGGTGCCTCATACACACTCAATTATAGACAAGACAAACTCAACCTGTTTACGGGTTATGGTGTGAATTACAGAGAAAGACCTGGATATGGTACCAATTACCACCGATTTGATAAACCAGACACAACATTTGGTTACACATCAGAGCGAAAACACAGCCGGAATGGCACCAACCAAAACTTTAGAGCCGGCGCCAGCTATGATTTCAACAAGTACAATTCTGTGAGTTTGGCGGGCGATTATTCCATCGGAAAGGGAATGAACAACGCCCAATTGATATACAATGACTTTGATATCTATGGCGAGTTTACACAAACCTCTGATCGAAACGAAGAAGAATACCAAGAAAACTCAAACGGAAGTGTCAACTTCAATTACACCCGACTATTCAAACGAAAAGAAATGAAGTGGACCGTGGATGCAAGTGCTTATGGTAGTTTTAGTTTTGAAGATGCCGATATTGTGGAAACCAGTACCAATCCAGTAATCTCACCTTTAATTCAAACAGCCAGTACAGTTGAAAACGAGCAGAATAGGTTGGTTCAAACGGATTTTATCATGCCAATAGGCAAAGAAGGGAAATTTGAAACCGGAGGTAAAATGAACCTGCGAACCATTAACAACGATTATTTGGTAGAGGAGCTGCAAGGTACGGGCTATGTGGCGCTTCCCAATTTGGACAATCAAATGATCTATACCGAGAACATTTACGCCGCTTATATTATGGCTGGTAATAAAACCGGAAAAGTTTCGTACCAAGCGGGTTTAAGAACTGAATATTCTGATATTAAAACAGATTTTAAAAGAACCAATGAAGTAAACCCACGTGATTATTTAAGCCTTTTTCCAAGTGCTAATTTGTCTTATGAATTCAAAAAAGATCAATTCCTACAATTGAGTTACAGCAGGAGAATATCGCGGCCTCGGCACTGGTTTCTTTTTCCCTTTTATAACTTAAGCGACAACAGGAACATATCAATGGGAAACCCAAATTTGAACCCCACCTTCACCGATGCGTTTGAAATTGGATATATGAAAAAATGGGAAAAAGCTAACCTCCTAATCAGTCCTTATTATAGATATTCAACGGGCCTAACCGAGCGAATTTTATTGGCTGATACCAATGGAATTAGTTACAGGTTTCCCATCAACCTAGGTTTTGGAAATGCTTATGGTTTGGAGCTTTCGGGCAGTTATGACCTTTCAAAATGGTGGAACCTCAACGGAAGTTTTAATTTTTATAGACAAACTACCGACGGAAATTATGAGGGCCAGCGCTTTTCTTCCGACACCTATGCTTGGACAACCAGAATGGTGAGCAAATGGTCGATAAAACGTGTTTTTTCGTTTCAAGCATCGCTCAATTACAATTCAAAAGAAAAAACCACCCAGGGCGAGCAACTCGCAAGGTATAATGTGGATTTAGCGGCTGCGCTCGACATGCTGAAAGGAAAGGGAACCTTAACCTTAAGCGTAAGAGATTTGTTTAATACCAGACTTAGAAGAAATATCACTTATGGACCCGATTTTTATGACGAATCGGAGTTTCAATGGATGTCTCGTTATGGGCAACTCACTTTTAGTTATCGACTCAACCAGAGTAAGAAAAGCCAGAGAGGCAATGGTAGCGGGGACTTTGGTGGGGGAGACATGGACATGTAATTGTCCTCATCTTATTGTTGAATGATGAAAGAAAAGTCACTTTTTTTGCTCATTTGTTCTTCTATTTTTGCGACCGATCAAAATTGGAGCTTTAAAAACAGTTTGAACCAATAAACTGTTGACAATACTAAATAAACAAAACACAAATGGAACATTACCGTTTTTCAGCAACTAAGGACAAGGAGTTTTCAAGTCAATTAAGAAAACGAGTTAACGCATATTTTAAGGAATCTGGATTGAGCAAAAATGCGAATACTGAAATGGTTATGAAGACCATTTTTTCAATGAGCTTATACCTTGTTCCTTTTATCATTGTACTTACTGCGGGTATCACCAATATTTGGATTCTTTTTGGCCTGTTCATTCTGATTGGAGTAGGTAAAACATGTATTGGTACATCTGTTATGCACGATTCGCTACATGGTTCTTATAGCAGCAATGTAAAAACCAATTCATTTATTGGTCTGTGTACCATGCTCCTAGGTGCCGATGCTTTAAATTGGCAAATTCAACACAATGTACTTCACCACACCTACACCAATGTATCGGGAGTAGACGAAGACTTGGAGGCAGATTTCTTTTTGCGTTTTGCACCCCACCAACAGCATATCTGGTTTCACAAGTACCAACACTTGTATGCGTCTGTTTTGTATTGTTTCACCACCTTGTTATGGGTAACAGTTAAGGATTTTGCAAAATGGAAGGAATACACTAAAATGGGGCTTATTCCAGCTGATAAAGCTAAAAAGCAGCTCTTTGTTATCATCGTAAAGAAACTCGGATACTACGCTATTTTTTGGGGTCTACCTTTATTGATTTTGGACCAACCAGCTTGGTTAACGCTATTGATGATTTTTTCAATGTATGCTGTTTCTGGTTTGCTGCTTAGTTTGGTGTTTCAATTAGCTCACGTTATGCCCGATACGGCCTATATTCAGGATCCAAATGAATTGGCAGAAGAGAGTAGAACAGTGCATCAACTTAGAACCACAGCTAATTTTAGCATGAAGAGCAAATTGGTTTTTTGGTTTTTTGGCGGATTGAATTTTCAAATCGAACATCACTTGTTTCCCAATATTTGCCACATTCATTACCCAGCGCTGTCCAAAATTGTACAGAAAACGGCTGAAGAATTTGGTGTAGAGTATAGGTCCTATAAGAGCTTTGGTGGTGCTATTATCGAACACCTTCAAATGCTGAAGACCTTGGGTAATCCAAATTTGGTTCGCGCCTAATTCCCCCTCATACTTTCATGAAAAATAAGTTCAACTATATTTTATTGGGCTATTTCCTTTTCGCTGGGCTTTCGCTATCGGCGCAAAACCAAATTCAGGTTGAAGAATTGCCACAGTCAATTCAATCCGATTTAACGAGTTCCTACAAAAAATATAAGGTAAACGAAGTTTGGGAAATTGAAAAAGACGGGAATGTTGCGGGTTACAAGGTGCTGGTTCAAAGGAAAAACAATGTACTGAATCTTAAATACAATTTAGACGGGATTCTTTATTCCAAAAGCAAAAGCAAGTCTTTTACCTTTGATACCAACGAACGCGTAAAACCTCGTGATGAAGGTAATGTAGAGCCGCCGCCGATGCCAAATCTGTAGTCGTAGAGCTATTTTACGGCATCGACAAACTGAACAACTTCATAAGCAAATTTTTCCCATTCATCTGCCATGGGTGAATGTCCCGAATGGTCAAATATTACCAGCTTCTTATTGGTTGAGTTCACCTCATTAAAGGCATCAACACCCAAGGAGGGGGGCACTACAAAATCGTACTTCCCCCAAAGGAACAAACAAGGAATGCTAACAAGGTGAAGTTCGTTAGTCATGGCTAGTGTTTCTGTGACCTGAAGGGCGGAGTTTGTTTGGTTTCCAATCATCCAACTTGTAAAGGGATTGGTAGGCCCAAAAAAAATCGAATTCTTATGTCCACCAGATTCTTCGGTGGTTATTACGCCGTCCGAACGCAGCCATTCTTCAACTTCATGTGCTTTTTGATTGATTTCACCACCATCTTCAACTGAGATATTATTGGTGTCAACCTCATTTGCCCAACTCAAAATTCCATTCCAATTGTCAACATTATTTCCTAGGGCTATTTGCTCTTGAGCCACAGCACGAAACATTTTTATGGCATCTACATTCAGTTTAGGGATATCGTGGGCACCATCGGCCTCAATCCAACCAGTCAGCAAATATTGATAACCGCTGCTAATCATAAATTTAGCCGTTAGGGTGCCTCCCCACGAGTGGCCTAAAGCAAATACTCTAACGTCATTTCCGTATTTAGCTTTCAAAACTTTGATTACGGCATACATGTCGTGTACCATGTTGTCAATGGTCATTTCCGACTTTTTGAATTTACCATGGCTCATTCCGTTTCCTCTTTGGTCCCAATAAGCCACCGCATAATGTGCTTCTAATTCTTCCGAAAATCTCCCTGTGCGATATTCAAGTCCATTTCCGCCAGGTCCTCCATGTACAATAAGTATAATCACCTTGGAGCTCATGTTGCCGCGCATATACACCGGCATGTCAGCGCTTTTGTTGCGCACATAAATAGTTTCAGAAATTGACGACAGATCTTGGTCCTTTTTACAAGAAAAAAACAGTGCCGAACCTAGGTATATTAACAATAGAGTTCTCATCGTTTCACCTTTGTTTGAATGGGTTCAGCCTTTAAACCAAACGATGGATTTATTTTCACACCTATTTCAAGGCTCCCTTCTATCAATATTCCAGCGCTATATTCAAAAAGGAAATTTGAATTAATACGAGAAAAAACACTGATGGCATTCTTGTTTTCTCGGATCCAGAGTTTCCCAAATCCAAATGATAGCCCAGGAGCAAAGTAACCCTTTGATGAAACTATGTTTTTTTTATGGCCATCGCCATTATCATCTAATTGCCATGTTTCACCGTGATTAAATCGCCACATATAACCAATTCCCATGGCAGCATCAGTAAAATAGAGCTTGGTGTTGTACCTACGCAACCCTACATCGGCTGCAAGTAGCAAACCTGAAAACGTTTGTGGCTGAACGAAGTAGGCAACACTTGGTTGTAGGTAGATCAGTTTGTTAATCTCCTTCGTTTTTCGTCTCTTCGCTTTGAACTTAGTGAACCCAAAGGCTGGATAGTCTACTGCTAATTTCACACCTGGGTGGGTTATCATATTTCCGTAATAAGAAACCGAAATGGGAACATAGGAACTCGGTTGTAATACTTTTAAGTTGGCTAAAGTGTCCTGTGCCGCAATGCTCGGTCCCCAACCCAAAAATTGGAACAGGCAAAATAGGATAAAGAGCAGTTTGTGTTTTTTCAACGCTTTAAAAAGAGCGCGAAGTAAGGCAATTTGTGGATATCAGAGTTTTATTAAATCATGTAAGGAGGTCTTTATTGAGGTGATGTAACTTTTTTGGAAGTTAGGGTTCTTACCTATTGGAAGGACTTATTTTCGAAACAGGAATTATGAAAGAACGCAGTGTCAGATTTTTAAAGCTTTATGAACCCATACACGAGGCATTTGCGCGCTTTTGCCATGCTAAAGCTTATGGTGTATTAGAGGCCGAGGATCTTATCTCTGAGAGTGTTTTGTTAGCCCTGGAGAATTTGCACAGGCTAAAACACGATGAGGCATTTCTATCATTTATGTTTTCAATTGCACGCAACATTGTCAACAACAAATACCGAAGGCTAAAATTCATGGGCGTTTTCAATAAAAACGAAGTGGCTCTAATGAAGGATGAAGGTTTGAATCCGGAAATGAAGCATGACATAAGCGTTCTTTATTCTTGTTTGAATATGCTGCCATCGGTTCAAAAAGAGGCTCTTATTCTCTTTGAAATTAGCGGATTCTCTATTAAAGAAGTCGCTGAAATACAGGGTTCGGGTGAATCTGCGATAAAACAACGCCTCAAAAGAGGCAGGGAAAAACTGGCAAAAATACTTAAAGCGGATCGCTTGGCCCATGAATCGCTCAACAATAGGTCTTCCATTTTATTCACAATGTTTTTATGAATCAAAAGGGAAAAGATATGCACGCAAAAACACCAGAGTTTTACTTTAGAACAGCTCAACAGCTGCCATTGGTTATGGACTTAGACTCAATTAGAGAATTGATAGATCTGAGAATCACCAAGCAAATAAAAGCTCCAAAAAGTAGACTAGGTGCTGATTATTGGAACCTCAATACTCTACTCATCACGGGGATGTTGCTGGGTACCGCTGGTGCAGCTAGTTTGTGGTTTGGAATGAGCCAAAACAATGTTGTCGCTCAATACACCTCGAATCATCAAATTCCTGAAGTTAAAATGATACCACTGCTCGCTGAGCAAGATGAAGCAGAGCGAAGTATTGAAATAGAGCAAGAATTTGTAGCTGAATTGAAGGACCGAAAACACTTTGAGGAAAAAACCATTGAAAGTCAGCCGCTTGCAACCCATTATGGTAATAAGGTATCCAATGAAAAGCGAATAAAAAGCTCAACACAAGAGGAGCAGGGTTCGGTATGGTGGCCAAAAGAGGGGAGTAGCAAACTAGAAACTAAGTTGATTGAGAAGGAAGGCGCGGCAACACCCAAGCAGAAGGAGCCTAAAAAAGAAGTTTCTGGTATTATAGGAGACCATAAGGTGCTGGTAAAAGAATTAATGCTCGACGGCAACTCTTGGTTCAAACTGGTTAGCGATGGTGGCTCGGTGACGATCAAAACATGGAAGGAAGCGAAAGTAAAGCTGACTGCACAGGTTTCGATTGAAACCAAGGACAGAGGCGAACAAGCAGAGGCTTTGGCTGATTTCGACCTGGGACTTGAAGCAAAAGGTGATCAAATTGAAGTGATAAACAAATGGAAACCGGATGGTAAATCTTCATGTGCATGTTCCTTCAAAAACACCAAAATTGAAACGTCGGAGGGGAATACTATCAAAATAAAAAACACGGAAATTCACTACGAAGTGTTTGTACCAGAGGACATGAACCTAAACCTGAAAAACAATTATGGTAAAATAGAAGTTCCCGATATGGGTGGTTCTCTCAGGGTCAACTCATTTCAAGGGGAAATTAAGATCGGTAAAATTGCCAAAAACTTGGATCTCATTGCCCGCTATGGCCATGCTTATATTGACGGGGCCGAAAGCGCTAGCGTTCAATTGTTTCAGCAAAATGCTTCACTTGGTGCGGTTAAAACTATTGATCTGAATGCCAAATACTCGAAGGTGAGCCTGATAAGTGCGGAAAACATGGAGCTAGTGGCTTTTCAAAGTGATATTAACCTGGAGCGAAATGGGCAAAATGCCTCGCGAATTGAAGGTAGCGTGAAGTATGGCAAACTCTTGTTCAAAGAAGATGTGAAGCAGGCCGATTTGAGCTTTTTTCAGTCAGAATTTGAAGCTCGAAACATAGATAGTCTCATTTTCAAGGGTTCATATAGCAAGATTAAAACGAAGCTAATACTTGTTGCTGTCTTTCATAAATCATTTCAGGATAACTATCAGATACACAGCGTTAAAAGTATTTTTGGTAAAACCAAATATACAAGTATCGACATAGAGCAATTAGGCTCAAATTTGTCGATTGAAAGTTTTCAGGGAAGCATTGATGTAGGGCAAGTTCAGAGAAATTTTGAGTTGCTTAAAATTGACTCGAAATACACCCCAATTGATGTAGGATTTGACCCAACATCGAAATATCGCTTAGAAGCAAATACCAACTATACAACACTTCAATATCCAAAAAAGGATTTCACGGTGGAGTATAGCCGCAACGAAAACCAGCAGCTGACCTTACGAGGTACGTATAATGAACCCAGCTCTCGCAAGCCTGGATTGGTGCAGATAAATGGATTTGAAGGTAGGGTAGAGCTCCGGTAGGCTAGTCTACATAGCCATGCTGCACGGCATACTTTACAAGGCCGGCCACGTTGCGCACGCCGAGTTTGCTGATTAAATTCTTGCGATGAGTTTCTACCGTATGATGGCTGATAAAGAGCTTAGCGCCGATTTCATGGGTGGTGAGTTCTTGGGCAATGAGCTTGAGTACATCAATTTCTCGGTCGGTTAGTTCAATGTTGATGGCTTGGGTTGATGGTTTTTCTTGCCCGCGCAAACTCTGCATAATGGTATGAGTTACTGCACTTGAAAAATATGACTGGCCGCCGAAAACAGTCTCGATAGCCTCTACTAACTCAGTTTTACTGGTGTTTTTAAGAACATAACCATGAGCCCCTGCTTTCAGTACTTTTTGAATGTAATCGGACGTGTCATACATGGTTAACATCAGAATTTTTATCTCTGGATACAATAACTTTACCTGTTCGGTAGCCTCAATGCCATTCATTTCTGGCATATTCACATCCATCAGAATGAGATCAGTGGGTGTAGTTTTTAAAATTTCAAGCAGTTCGACTCCATTTTTGGCTGTGGCCGTTACGCTTATACCTTGGGAGCCATTGAGTATTTCAGATAGCCCATCAGCAAAAATCTGATGATCATCCGCTATCGTGATCCTAATCGTTTTGTTCATCCGCTTTCAATGGAATTTCAATAATAGAAATTGTTCCCTTATAAGGCATAGAATCGATGTGATAAGTACCGTGAAGTTTTTTAGCTCGGTTATTAAGGCTGATCAATCCCATACCCATTTTTTTGTTCTTTTTCTCAGGATCGATTCCAATACCATCGTCTTCCACGGTTATCCGCAGTTCGTTTTCTGTTTTGTTGATTTGAAGAGTTACATTTTTAGCCCGTGCGTGTTTCAGTATGTTATTAAAAATCTCTTGGAGCATTCGGTAAATTTCAATAGCAACAATCGATTCGAGGCGATTTTCCATGCCATAAACCAGCATTTTTACCTTTACAATCTCACTTTTGTTAATGCTTTCGCATAATTCTTCAGCCGCCATTACGAGGCCAAAAGAAGCTACAACGCCTGTATTGAGGTTGTGCGAAATCTGCCTAACTTCCTTTACGGCCTCATCAATCAGTTTATTGGCTTTGTTGTAGCGTTGTAAGCTTTCTTGTTTTTGTTCATCGAGTTTGCTTTCTAAAGATCCAAAGAGCAGTTTAATGGTGGCAAGCATTCCTCCCAAGCGGTCGTGCAGATCTGAAGCAATACGCTGCCTTTCATATTCCTGTGCTTCAATCATGGCGTTATTGGTTCTAATCTCCTGGTCTTGAAGCAGGTTGTCGATTTTCTCATTGGCCAAAGCTTGGTTCTTTTTGGCAATTCGAAATCGATTCACAAAAAAGAAGACCAAAAAAGCAATGGATAGGAGGAGTACGATGCTTCCGGCAAGCAAGAAATTTCGTTGGGCTGTTTTGGTTTTATTAGATTGTTCCAATAAGGCTAGCTGGCTTTCTTTAGTCTCCAAATCATATTTCGTTCGCATTTTGGCAATGCTGTTCACCTTTTCGACATTGAGCAACGAGTCGTTTAAGTTTGAAAAGCGAACATGGGCGTGGTATGCGTCAAGAAAATCATGTTTAGAAGCGTAAGCTTCCGACAGAAATTCGTAACAGCGAGCCGAATTAGCGATGTCTCTCATTTCTTGAAACATAAATAGCGCTTCATTTAGCAATGAAATAGCAGTATCTGGTTTGTTTATGTTTAGCCACAGTACGGCCATATTGAACTTCACTAGGGCTATTTGGTCGAAGGCTCCCAGCGATGCGTTTTCTTCCAAAGCTGAGGTGTAATAAGCCATCGCCATTTCAGGATCACCCAGAGCTTCATAACACAAGGCTATGTTGTTGGCACAAATGGCTTTTCTCGCCCTATCTTTTGAGCGCCGAATCCGACTATCCGCGAGCAGAAAGTAGTTAAGTGCCTCGTCGTAATCACCGTAGTTATAATAAAAATTCCCCAGTCCGCTGCTGCCCAAAAATTCACCTTCTACATAGCTAATTTGTTCAGATAACTTAACACCCAATTGATAGTATTCCAGCGCCTTAGCCGAGTCGCGATAGGTTACATTGAAATGCCCCAGCTCATAATACAGCGAAATTATTAAGTGGGAGTCTGACGCGCTGATAGCGTATTTAAGCCCGTTTAATAGGGTATGGTACGCAGAATCTATTTCGCCAATCTCCTGTTGTACGTAATTCAGTTCAACACAAGTATAAGATGCCCCTACAAAATCGTTACTCTTTTTTCGAATTTCGAGGCTTTGATTTAAATACAACAGCGCCGAATCGTTTTTACCCCATCGGTTCAAAATAGAACCTAGGCGATATGCTGCATACCCAATACCTCGCGTGTAATTCTTTTTTAAAGACAGCGTGTAAATCTCTTGCGCAATGGTGTAGGCGGAATCGGGGTCATATACCTGTAAATCGTATGCCCGATCGATTAACGAATCAATTTTTAATGAATCGCTTATTGAAATGGCAGAACTAGACCCATAAAACAGGATTAAGGAAAAAGATATCACGATCTTAATCCCCAACCCTCTTATGTTATTGAACGGCTGGTTTTTCATCATCATATCTCCTCAAAACTTGAATAATCTAATGGTACGAAACTGTGACCAGGCACTCCGATTTCATCGTATTCGTTGTTTCCTGAAACCAAACAAGCTTGCACATCAACATCAGAACCATGAGGTGGCGGGTCAAAATTTAAATGCTTTCCATTTACAGTCAAAGTACTGCTAATCGAATCTGATTTTAGTTTCACAAATCCAACCACAAGATATTGACCTTGTTGTGTCTTGCTTTTGATGATCAAAGGCCGCATTTCACCAACAGGAACAGCTTTCTGCCCTCTAATAGGTAGATTTGAAACAGTACCTTTCTTTTGTCCTGAAGGTGTATTCATAACTACGCTAGTTAACTCATTGCCACTAAGTTGTACCTGACCAGTAAAAGCAATAAAAAAGGTGTTCATCTGACCACTTGGTAGTGGATTTCCATTTGCCGCACAGTCATAAGTCACTTCTTTATTATTGGGATCATATCCTTGTAAGGTTATGGTCACTTGATCAAGCAAGTAGGGGAGGTCTATCACAAAATAATAGAAAATCGCGCTAGGGGAATCAATCATAAAAATTCCAATGGAGCCAACCTCGTCAACCGTTTCTCTTTGACCTACGTGGGCTTTCTGGGTTATTTTTTCAAACGTTTCTACATTCATAATTCTTCTATTTAAGTGATAATTAATGGGTGTTAACCTTCAAACTTATAATTATTTAATGTCTTTGGTGTGCTGAAGCAGATGCTTTGAAAGCTACAGAATCAAAATCTACTGAATTTTTTAAAACCATAGTTTGCCCACTCAGGGCTTTATAAGTTACCCTATATTGCGCTCCAAGTGGCTCGTCACGTCCAAGTTTTAATGAATATGCTGTTTTGTTTTTTGCATGTCCAGTGGCAAATACAGATGTAACAGTTTCGAATTTCCCATTTCCCAGCGATCGCTGTATTTTAAAATAACCGGTTTCGAGGATATAAGGAGTTACCCAGTGTAACCAAACATCTCCACTTGCCCGATGAATATACAACACCGGACAAGATTTTTGAGACGCACGCGCTTGGTTTGGCTGGTCTGGTTGGTTTAGTTGGTCCGGTTGGTTAGATTGATTAGGATGGTTTGGTTGGTTTGATTGGTTTGATTGGTCCAATTGGCCATTAAGGCTGTTGGGATCCTGGGCTACGGCAATTTTCAGTATAAACGATACCAGCACCAAAATGAGAAGTGTTGCTCTTAATACCTTAGTCGATGTCTCCATAACTTTAATTTTGATATAAGTAATTCTGATTCATTGACAGGTCAAAGGTGAGTACTTGCTTCATTTTGTACAACACCGTAATCCGTGAAATTAGCTTATCCCTGAATTCAGGGAGGGGGATTAAACCCTTGATGGTGGAATTGGGAAGTTCACGCCCAACGCAGCAAGGAGGGAAGTATTGTCGCTAGAAATTGTTATTCTCAGGCAACTGTAGGCTTAGAAATTTGCTTTATAGAAGGGGAGAGGATGGCCTTCGATTTCTACGCCTTTACATCAGGCGTCATTGACTCAGCAGATTGATGAATTTAGGCTTCGTCTTTTCCTATATCATCCCAATCCCTTCGCAATTTTTTGGTAGGCCGGCCTTTTAGTCCCATTTGCTTGTTCAGCCTGTTGATGGTTGTGGTTTCTTCCAATAGTTTTAGGTCGGCTTCTGGTGTTGTTTCAACTATACATGCCGAAACGAGTTTGGCGCCCACACGAGATTTTGGAATATCCAATACCTTGAAAGTGCGCCAAATGGGGTTTGTCTTGATACCAATTAGCGCATCGACCTCCACAAGCTTACTAGGCTTGATAAAATGACCGTCGAGCTTAACTTTTTCCGCAGAGCAAGCCTTCGCGGCTAACGACCGTGTTTTGAAAAGCCTAACGGCCCAAATAAATATATCAATTCGCATGGGGCAGAAATGTAGTCAAGAGGCTATTTGCTTCTAATTAGACTGAAACTTCACAGGTAGGTTGTATTGGACTTTTACAAGTCTTCCTTTTTGTTTTCCAGGACGCCAATTAGGCATAGCCAACACAGCTCGAATCGCTTCCTCATTGCATCCATAGCCGATACCACTTAGGATTTTAGCATCGGTGGCTTTGCCGGATTTATCTACTACAAAAGTGACATACACAGTGCCTTGCTTTTTTGCGTCACGTGCAGCATCTGGAATCACCAAGTTTTCTTTAAAGTAGGCCTTAAGCGCTTCTTTGCCGCCAGGAAACTGTGGCATATCTTCAACAATGGTGTATATATGTTCCTCTTCATTGGTTGAACTTAGGGCAGACGTCGTTGTATCCGTTTTGATGGTTTTTTGTTTGTCCTTATTAGTAGCATCATTTTGGCTGTACAAACTTCCAGATAAAAATACAGTTAGGCTTAAAGCCGTCGTTATCAATAAATTCATAGTGTTGTCATTATGTAACTCTTCGCATTTACTTTTTAATCTTCCGTCATTCAATTGGATTTCAAGTTGAGTTATGTTTTGAGTAGCATACAAAGCTAAACATCCTTGTGCAATTAAAAATTACTCTTAAAAGCGTAAAGCGAGAAGGAGGTCGTTTGATAAACAAACGAGATTTAATTCGGAACAGACGGAATTATTTGTGGGTATTTGTTGCAAGGGGATACAGTAGATAGAAATCAAAAAGCCTGATAATGAGGGATGTTTCAAAAATTTAAGTTAACATAATATTAATTATAGGACAAAAGGACTGGTTTTAGTATTTTGGGCTATGTATCGAGTTTCTCGTAAATATTCAATTCTCAGGCGCTCTAAATATTTGTCAGCTATAATTTACATTATGTCTGCGCTCCTAATCGTCGCTTGCCTTCGCCCAGATCGGCTCAGGTAAATGGTTCGCACTTGCCAGCCGCACTTACTAGATTTTAAAATTCCGTCCTGTAGTTCAATTTTGTTCTGAATATTGAATTCTCGTTGATTTGGATTTCGTCTCCGATTAATGATGTCCTATAATTAGTCATTATATTAAGTAGCCCCGCGGCCATCGCATATTTGACTTAATAATCTTTTTGTTTTTAAATAACAAAAAATTCTATGCGCAAATTCAACCCGCAGCCCAAGCGCTTCAAGGATTTTGTTATCAATTGAAGTTTATTACAAGCTTTTAGATTCCGTAAAATTCTCTCTCTTGGCCAACACACGCATAAGTATTAGCAAATTCGTCATTCTTCCTCAGTTTGCCATACACATGCTTTACCCATGCTCTTTTTAGTTTACGTTGTTTAATATTATGTTAAGTAGACTTTGATAATTTGGTTGCTTGATTCTTTCATTTTGTCTTGAAACAAAACGAAACAAAAATTCAAGAAGAAAATATGCTCAACGCGCTCTTGTTTTTTTATATGTCTTCGCATTACATCTGCTCAGTCTAAAAAGCCAATTCACGCCCGCCCTCGCCCGCATTTTCTTCTGGCCCACGCTCAGATTTCGTTAATTAATTGAATCGACGTGTTCTATTAATATTTCCTTCAGACGGCAAAGCTCCAGAGGAGGTTTGAGCGGGATTGTGCGATTGCGCTACGCTTCCCTCCAGCTATCTGGCTCAACTAGGCACAGCCTAATTGCCCTGCAGCACAAGCAAACTCCTTGCTCCTGCGTAGCTCGTCAAACATGCTTGCTTAGACCAGCCGCCGCTTAAAAGTTTTCGCTGCATTTTAGCCTTCATGAAATAAGGCCAAGCCCCTGCTCCATTTATATCGAAGCTATTGAATTGGAAATATGAATCATGCTACTTAGATAATTTTAGTATTCTAATAGCCCCTCGAATCACAATAGCAAAAACTATTGCACCAATTAGTAAGTCTGGATATTGGTTATTTGTCAAATAAACAAGCACTCCTGCGAGGATAACTCCTATGTTTATTATTATATCATTTGACGTGAAGATTGCCGAGGCTTGAATATGTGCTTCTTCACTCTTTGCTTTTTGGATTAAATTCAAAGACATAGCATTCGCTATTAAGGCCAATATCGATACGATGATCATGGTCTGAAACACTGGCATTTCTTCTGACCCTATGAAACGCCTTATTACTTCGCTTAGGCCTAGAAGAGCTAATAAAATTTGCATATATCCACTCCATTTTGCTACTTTTTTCTTACGAATTAGTGATTGACCAACAGCTAACAAACTCAAGGCATATACAATTGAGTCGGCCAACATATCTAATGAATCAGCTACTAATCCCATAGATTTTGAAAACCAGCCAAAGAGCATTTCAATTAGAAAGAAAGAGAAATTGATAGACAATACTGCCCATAATATTTTTCGTTCTTTGTTGCTATCATCCGTATTAAAATTTATTTCTTTTGTTTCAACATCTGCAATCAACTTTGCGCCTAGTTTTAACTCTTTAAGGAGACTCAATATTCTATGACTTTCACCTTCGTGAAAGACCGTGAGCTTTCTATCCTGAATTTTAAAATGAAGGTGTTTTATAAATGAACAGTCAGCAAGCTTCATTCGAATTAGTTGTTCTTCTGAAGGACAATCCATTTGTGCTATTTCAAATACAGTTTCTTTCATCACACCCACCTTCTTACCTTGGACTTATATTCCTTATATGTAGTCCCATGGACATTACCCAAAAACTCTTCTTCTAGCCTTATTTGAACTTGAATTGCCACCCACATTACTAGCCATAACGCAAGGCTAATTGCGTTTGGTGTTATAAGAAAAATGCCAAGATAAAATACTAGAACACCTAAAAACACTGGATTGCGTGAAATGCCAAAAATACCCTTCTGCACCAGCTCGGTTTTTTCTTCATAATTTATTCCAATTCTCCATGAATTTGCCATCTGTATTTGCGCAACTAAAGTCCACAGAAATGAGATTACTACAAAGGACAATCCCAATTGCTTTAACACCAAAACATCTAAGTACCTAATAGGAACGAGATATTCGTATAAATGTGGAATAAATGAATACAGGAGAATTACAGAAGCAATACCAATAACCGTCATTTTATAGATGAAACCAAGATAATCGTATGCCTTGTCGGATGAGCCAAAAACAAATGGATTGACACCTGTTTGTCGCCAAACAATAATCGACCGAATTATAAATACGACCAATAGGTAAAGTACCGTAATTAATGGTAAAAAAAATTGATATTGATTCATATTAGTGTTCATGTTCTAGTTCACCTGCTTGTGATTGTGCATATACATAATACGCCCCCTTGGTAACAATTTGCATCCCTTTTGGGATTGGGTCAATTAGTTTAACTGCTGTATATCCGTTGTTGGTAGCGCCAGCAACAACTGTTAAAGCTGTAAATTGAATCTCCTTGGAATCGGCCTCCATTTTTGCAACATAGATTAGAGCGTTATTTCCGTCCTGTATAATTGCTTTTTCTGGTAATGCAGTAGTTGCATGGTCAGACAGCCATACTCGAGCATTTATGAATAATCCTTTTAAAAACTGAGGTTTGTCCCCTATTAAATGTCCATGAATACGTACTGTTTTAGAGTTTGAATTAAACTCTTTTCCGATTACGCTTACCTCTCCTTCAAAAATTGAATTTCCTAAGGCGGGAATTGTATAGCTTATTTTTTGACCAATCTTTACTTGAGAAATATCCTTTTCAAATACATCCAATTCTAAGTGCAAATGATCGGAAGATATAATATCCATTAAAGCAATCGATGGTTGGGCATACATCCCGTTATGAAAGCTAATGTTTGAAATATAGCCGCTCATAGGTGCCACAATGGCTATTTTGGATGATATGGTCTTAGGCGTTAAGGATGATGTTGAAATTCCTAAATAGTTCAGTTGTTTAGATAATCCGACGGATTTCGCTTCTAAGACTGCTACTTCGGTTTGAGCGACTTGCAGGTTTTTCGATACTCCCGCGTTAGCATTTACAAGTTTTTTTTGTCTCTCAAGTTCCAAAGATTTTAACCCAAACTGAGCTTTTGCATCCAAATACTCTTGCTGTGTAAC
>JAGQYO010000003.1 GCA_020435995.1 Flavobacteriales bacterium
ATGATTTTCTCTTTTTCATGTTTTTCTACTCCTTTCTTTATCAGTGATTATCATAACCATCAGCGTTATCAGTGTTCTAACTTTTTTCTAATGGAATAATGGAACGCAGATGACGCGGATCTTTATGATTAAAAAATGATTTTCTCTTTTTCATGTTTTTCTACTCCTTTCTTTATCAGTGATTATCATAACCATCAGCGTTATCAGTGTTCAATCTTTTTATTTTTTTAAAAGAAAATCGGTTCTTCAAATTCACCATATACATCTTTCATCACTTGCACTATTTCACCAACGGTTGCATACTCTTTAACCGCTGAGATAATGGAAGGCATCAAGTTTTTATCGGCTTCGGCATCGGATTTAATAAGCGCCAAAAGTTCCTTCACTTTTTCGTTATTCCGCGTTGCTTTAATTCTTTTCAACTTTTCAACTTGATCGTCTGCCGCTTGTTGGTTGTAAGGGTGAAACTCAACCTCCTTACTTTCTTCTTCTCTCGTGAAAATATTGACACCTACTTTTTCCACCTTTCCCGTTTGCATACCCATTTCTCTCTCGTAGGCTTGCTTAGAAACCGACTCTTGGATTTTTCCCGTAGCTACCGCATTAACGATTCCACCCCACTCATCAACCGTGAGCATTTCTTTCTTAATTTCCTTTTCGAAACGATCGGTTAATGATTCAATGTAATACGAACCTCCAAGAGGATCTACAGTATCGCAAATACCCATTTCGTGAATCATAATTTGCATGGTTCGAAGTGAGATTTCGGCGGAGTGTTCGGTTGGGATGGTATAAGCCTCATCATAACTACACAAAGCCATTGTTTGTGTTCCTGATAAGGCGCTAATTAAAGCATAATAAGCACTTCTGATAATATTATTCTCAGGCTGTTCTTTGGTGAGGCCACCACCGCCTCCACCAGCAATCATTCGCAACCAGCACGAATTGTCATTTTTGGCTTGGTACTCTTCTCTTATAATTTTTGCCCAAAGTCTTCGCCCGCCTCTAAACTTTGCGATTTGCTCAAAGAGGTTTCCATAAATATCAAAATTGAAAGATAACCGAGACGCAAAATCATCGATATCTATGCCTCTGCTTAAAGCGCCATCGGTATAGGCTTTAGCAATGGAAAATGCGTAGGCCATTTCCTGAATTGGATTAGCGCCACTCTCTCTTATGTGGTATCCGCAAACGCTTACAGGGCTGTATTTCGGAAGATGCTTCGCGCAATATTCGATGGTGTCTACCACCAGTTTTACAGATTTATCTACTGGAAAAATCCACGTTCCTCTTCCTATGAATTCCTTTAAAATGTCATTTTGGGCAGTTCCTCTTAAGCTGCTAATGTTGTAACCCGCCTTCTCTGCCATAGCAATGTACATAGCAATAGCAATGATGGCCGTACCATTAATGGTAAGTGAAACTGTAATCTTATCTAAATCAATGTTTTTAAATGCAATTTCAAAATCGTGCAAAGTGTCAACGGTCATTCCTACACGCCCTACTTCACCAACAGCTCTCGGATCATCAGAATCCAAACCACATTGAGTGGGTAAATCGAATGCTACGTTGAGTCCAGACTGTCCGTTCGCAATCAAAAATTGAAATCGTTCATTGGTTTCTTCTGGAGAAGCAAAACCCGCATACTGCCGTATGGTAAATGGCCTTTTGCGGTACATGGTGGAGTGAATTCCTCGTGTAAAAGGATATTCACCAGGCATTTCATGTTTTATCCCTGAATTTTCAATATCCTGAGCTGTGTAAATCGGATCTACCTCAATGCCTGACTCGAGATATACTTTTTTTACACCGAGTTCTTCAGCACTTTGTTTTGTATTTTCAATCGTACTCATCTTTTTTTTAGAATTTTATTATAGCACACGTTACTATAGCACGCAGATGGCGCAGATCTTTATGATCAAAAAATGATTTTCTCTTGTTCATATTTTCCACTCCATTCTTTATCAGCGATTATCATAACCATCAGCGTTATCAGCGTTATCAGCGTTCCATCTTATCAAACACTTCATTAAAATAATCGACAACCTCCGACACTTTTGTGCTAGTAGCGAATGCTTTTAAAGCACCAATTTTTTCTAATTTCTCAACATCTTTTGCAGGAATATTTCCACCGACAAACCAAGGCGTATCGAGCTTATTTTCAAGCATCACCTCCTTCATCTTTTGGGCTAAAACCAAGTGTGTCCCCGAAAGGATGGATAAACCAATAGCATCAACCTTATGATCAATAGCCATTTGCACAATTTCCTCAATGGATTTTCTTAATCCGGTATAAACCACTTCGAATCCTGCTTCAATTAATCCGTGTGCGAGTACTTTTACCCCTACATCATGTCCATCAAGACCTGGTTTACTTAGTAGCACTTTCATAATCTCTAATTTTCATTATTCAATACAATAACCGATGCAATTGCACCTGGCCCACCAATGTTATGCGACACTCCCCTTTTGGCACCTACAACTTGTCTATCGCCGGCAGTACCCCTCAAATGACTCGCTATTTCAACCACCATTCTCACTCCGGTAGCGCCAACTGGGTGTCCGCAAGACAAAAGTCCGCCACTTACATTCACTGGAATTTCGCCACCAAGCTGAGTAGCTTTTCCTCTAATCATATCCTTGGCTTCACCTTGTTTACACAATCCTAGATCTTCATAAGTCAGGAGCTCTACTATGGAAAAACAATCGTGTACTTCCACTAAATCTATTTCATCAATGGGCTTTGTAATTCCCGCTTGTTTGTAGGCCATAGCCGCGGCGTCTTTTGTTGCCTGAAACGAAAGGAAATCGTGCTTGGGGTCGAAGAATGGCAAGTCCCAACCAGTAGAAATCGATAGCCCGATGCCATCCACATAAACCGGACGGTGTTTGCTTTTATCGACATCTTCGGAGCGCACCATAATCACACAAGCAGCGCCATCTGTTGTGGGGCAGCTATCCATCACGGTCAGTGGATCAGCAACCATGGGCGATCCCAGCACCTGCTCCATCGAACAAGCGACTCTATGATGTGCCTTTTCATTTAATGTACCGTGGTAGTGGTTCTTTACAGAAATATTTGCAATATCTTCTCTGGTTAATCCGTATTCGTGCATGATTCTTTTGGCGTAAACCGCAAAAGTTCCCGCAGCTGTAAATCCTTTTTGGAAATAAGGATGAGAAAGCTCCACCATCATTTTTACAATACTGTCTTGAGGAGAGCGGTCACGAAGTTTTTCAACTCCCAAGGCCATGGCCACATCACATTCGCCAGCCGCCAAGGCATTTGCAGCATTTCGGATGGCATCGGCACCTGAAGCACAGAAATTAGATACACGTGTAACCGGAATTCCGTATAAGTTTAAAGGCTCCACGAGATCCATTCCGCTTCTGCCTTTAAAAACGCCAATTTCGGGGAAAGCAGTTGAAAGCCAAGCACCTTGAACCTCATCTAGGGTAATTCCTGCATCATTCACCGCTTGGGTAGCAGCATCGCGCACCAAGTCGTCATAGCTTTGATGAAAAAGCTCTCCGAATTTGGTAACCCCCAACCCAACAATAGCAATATTTCTTTTTGAATCTTTCATCGATACTATTTCAAAAATTGAAACGTTCAGGGATAATAGAACGCAGATAACACGGATCTTTTATGATTAAAATATGATATGTTTCGTAATCTCTCACTTTAATATTTTCCTATCAAAACCCGCGCTAATCATAATCATCAGCGTTATCTGCGTTCATTTTTAACGCATTTCCAGAAATAATTGGGTTTGTTGTCATTCTCCATCATTTTCCTATAAACCAAGCTTACCTTATCGCCAATTCTTAAGGTGTTGTCCTCGGTTGGAAACATATCATCGGTTTGCTGAACGGTCATGCGCCCGCCACCGTCCAAATCAATAATAACCATATTGGTAGGAGCAAAAGAATTTGGAAAATAGTATTCACTCGTGACAGAGTAAACCACACCCGTTTTTTGCAGTTGCTTTTGATTCAACTCCTCGTGATGGCAAGAGTTACACCTCACGGCTTTCACAAAATAAACCGTGCCGCACTTGGCGCATTCATAACCGTGTAGATGAACCAAACTGTTTTTCTCCCTTTCGCTAATCATTTCAGAAGAGAAAATTTCTACCGATGTATATCCCTTACTTGTAAACTTACCTTGCTTCCTCAATTGAAGATAATCTTGATAGGATTCAATTTCGGATATTGGATGTCCGATGGTGGATTTTGAATGTTGGATATTCGATGTTGATTTTTCTTTTGTCGATAGGGAGATCACATTTGTTCCATTGAGGTAATCAAAGATTAGGACATTCCCTTTGCCGTTTTCTATAGCATTAATCATTAAGACCAGGGCATGACAAGCTCCAGTATTTCCAATGGATGGTTCCACATCGTCTTTTCTCAGCTGGGCTTCGAGGTCGAATCCAGCTTTTATTAATTGTCCAAAAGCCAATTTTGCGTAAGGCGAATGGAGGATGACATGAGCAACTTCTTTCGCACGAAAATCACTCTCGTTAAGTGCTAAACCCAAATTGTTTTTAAATCCTTCGGTTCGGGCAAATCGAGCATCATATTGAATAGAAGAACCTTTGTATTTAAACTCTTCAGCCAAGGCAGAGGAGAATGATTTTGTGTTGGTAATCTCAGCAATTCCTTTTTCGTTTGAAACAACCATTGCCACAGCAGCATGGCCAAATGCCGCACGGGTCTCATTTCCTATTTTAGGATAATAAACCTCAGAAGCGATAAGCAGTACGTTTTTAAATCCTGAGCTGTGAACCAACTTATCAGCCATGATCAAGGCATCTGTTCCTGCCCGCGCACTTGTTCCAAAATCGAGACACAATATTCCTTGGTTGAGTCCTAATAAATCGGCAACAAAAGAAGCGTGGTATCTATTTTTAAAAACCGGACTTGTAGTAGCAAATAAAACAGCGTCAATTTCAGAGTTGCGAGTTGCGAGGTTCAACTGACTTGCTGCTTGAAAGGCCAAGGTGATGATGTCTTCGTCGGTATAACAAATGGCATGTTGTCCTTTCCTGCCCAATCTCGGGTGAAGCACCTTATCGGTAATTCTAAATTTTGGAATTGCGACCTTATATTCTTTGATAAAACTCATAGTCCAAGCTCTCTCCCGATATTGTTTTTTAATATTTCTGATGTTCCGCCGCCAATTAATGTAAAGCGGGCGTCGCGCAAGTAGCGTTGTAACGGATATTCAGTGGCGTAACCATAGGATGCAAGAACTCTTGAAGCTTCATCGCAAATGGTATTGGAACATTCCGAAGCATAAAGCTTTGCAATCATTGATTCTTTATGTCGGGGAAGGTTTTTATCGCTTAGTGTTGCGGCATAATAGACATAGTGTTTGGCTGTTTGAAGTTGAACTTCCATGTCGGCAAACTTCATTTTTATGGCTTGAAATTTTCCAATCGGTCTTCCAAAAGCTTCTCTTTCTTTGGCATACTGAAGCGCATATTCGAAGGCAGCAGTAGCCACTCCAATCGATAAGGCCGCGGTCATTATTCTAATTTCGGCAAGTATTTCGAGCAGACATTTTGTTCCTCCTCCAATTTCGCCAAGTAGGTAATTTTTAGGGACTTTTACTTCATCAAAAGAAACCTCGCTCGTAACAGAACCTCGTGCGCCCAATTTGTCAATTTTTTTTCCAACTGCAACCCCTTCTAAATCGGCTGGCACAAAAAATATGGACAGCTTATCGTGGTTGTCAGTTTTGGCCAATACCGTGAAAAAGTTGGCAACGGGTGCCGATGTCACCCACGTTTTTTGTCCGTTTAAAAGAAAATGGTCTTCTTTTACCTGTGCTTTGGTTTGAATGCCAAATAGGTCACTTCCAGCGTTGGGTTCGGTCATACAAATAGCGCCGATTTCTTCTCCGCGGAGGGCAGCATCAAAGTGTTGTCTAACTTCTTTGTCACCAAATCGATACAGAAAATAGGTGGCCATGAGTGATTGCATAGTAACTGCCGCAGCTAATGACATTGAACCTCTAGATAACTCAATAACGGCGGCACAATAGGAGACGATATCCATATTGGTTCCACCCGCTTCTTCTGGATAGCGCATCCCAAAGAACCCCAGTTCCCCAACCTCTTTGAAAAGCTCCATTGGAAATTCTGCCTTTTCATCAATTTCGGCAGCTTGGGGCATGACACGGTTGTCAACAAATTCTTTAAAAGTTTGCTGAACAGATTTTTGTATGTCGTTTAATTCAAAATTCATTTTTCTAAATCATAGCACACAGATGACGCAGATTTTTTATGATTAAAATATGATTCACCTTTACTCATTTTTAATTTCCTACACTTTCCTTTTTTATCTGCGTAAATCATAACCATAAGCGTTATCTGCGTTCAATATCTGCTATCAACAAATTCTTTAAAAGTTTGCTGAACAGATTTTTGTATGTCGTTTAATTCAAAATTCATTATGATAAGCTTCCCGCTTTTAGTTTGTAGTTTTCAGAGTTATTCCTCGTTTTATTTTTTATTCTATTAACTAACAAATCGTTACTTTAAACTATAACAGCCATAGCCTCTATTTCTATTAATCCAGGATGGTCGAGTAAATCCACCACGAAAATCATACTCATGCAGGGGTAGTGTTTTCCCATAATATTTTTCCAAATAGCTCCTAATTCCTTTCTCGAATTGAGATACTGGGCTCGGTCTTTACAAAAGCAAGTCATTTTGCAGATATCGCTTGGCTTACCTCCTGCTTTCTCTACAATAGATAGAATGTTTTTTAATGCCTGTTCAAATTGTGGTGCTAAAAGCTCAGACTCAAATATTTCATTTGGGGTCCAACCAACTTGTCCAGCCATAAAGAGGAGTCTCCCTTCTGCGGCTAATATTCCATTAGAATAACCCTTGGGTTGTGGCCAACCATCAGGCAATATTGTTTTGTGTGTTTTCATCTTTATTATTAAATAAAAAAAGCTGGGACTCTTTTAAGCCCCAGCTTTAATCACTATTTATTTATGGAATCTCTGGAGTGGTTAGCTCCGCAATAGATGCTTGAATTTCCGCATCTGTCAATTCGTGATCGACAATCTTGCCTGCAAAGTAGTCTTCATAAGCCTTCATATCGAAATTACCGTGTCCACACAGGTTAAAAAGAATTGTCTTAGAAACTCCTTCTTCCTTACACTTTTTAGCTTCTGCAATTGCAGTAGCAATGCCATGCGTGGCTTCTGGAGCAGGAATAATTCCTTCTGACCTTGCGAAAATGACACCCGCTTCGAAAACTTCATTGTTTTTATGCGATCGTGCTTCAATCAAGCCATCTTTCAGCAATTGACTTACAATCACACCAGCTCCGTGGTATCTCAATCCACCTGCGTGTATGGGTTCTGGTACAAAGTTGTGGCCCAGAGTGTACATTGGGAGTAGCGGTGTCATTCCAATGGTATCACCAAAATCATATCTAAAAACACCTCGGGTTAACTTAGGACAAGATGCAGGTTCACTCGCTATACAGCGTATGTTCCTTCCCTCCGTGAGATTCAATCGTAAAAATGGGAAACTAAGTCCAGCGAAATTCGACCCACCTCCAAAAGGTGCAATAACAATGTCGGGCATGTCACCCGCTTTTTCCATTTGAAGAATTGCCTCTTGACCAATGATTGTTTGGTGCAATTTCACATGATTGAGAACACTTCCTAAGGCATATTTTGTATCTGGATCTCCAGCGGCCATTTCAATGGCTTCTGAAATTGCAATTCCCAATGAGCCAGGAGAATCTGGGTGTTCTGCCAATATTTTTCGCCCTGCCTCAGTTCTGTTTGAGGGAGAGGCGTACACATTAGCACCCCATGTATTCATCATCACTTTGCGATATGGTTTGCCATCATAAGAGACTTTTACCATATACACATCGCACTCCATTCCAAAGTGCTTACACGCAAAGCTCAATGCAGAACCCCATTGGCCCGCACCTGTTTCTGTGGTGATTTTTTTCACACCCTCTTTGGCATTGTAATACGCTTGAGGAACGGCGGTATTGGGCTTGTGTGAACCCGATGGACTTACACCTTCATATTTGTAATAAATTTTGGCGGGCGTGTCGAGTGCTTTTTCCAACCCATAAGCCCTATAAAGCGGTGTAGGTCGCCACAAGGAGTATATGTTTCTTACTTCATCCGGGATATCAATCCACCTATCCGTACTTACTTCCTGTTTTATAAGTTCCATTGGAAACAAAGGCGCCAGATCTTCGGGGCCAACAGGTTCACCCGTTCCAGGGTGTAATGGAGGGAGGGGTTTGTTTGGCATGTCTGCCAAAATGTTATACCACTTGTCTGGTATTTCTTGTTCCGATAAGGTAATCTTCCTTGTTCTCATAATCGAGCATTTTAAAGGGTTAATAAATCATTCGTACTCTACTTTTTGTTTTAATTGTTAATTCATTTATTGAATGCTGATGACGCAGATCGCTATAATCAAAAAGAGATTCGTTTATTCTTATTTTTTTATCCGCGATTCTCATAAGCATCAGTGTTATCGTGTTCTATCACTTTTCTGTTTGGATAATGGAACGCGGATGACGCAGATCTTTATGATCTAAATATGATTTGATTATTCTCATTTTTTTATCTGCGTTTATCATAACAATCAGCGTTATCTGTGTTCTATTTTTTATAAGCCATATTCGTTTACAGCTTGCTCTTTATCTATTATTTCGTTTTTTAAATCTTGTTCTACTGCTTCTCTATCTCTTTCTTTTGGATTTCCATAACCTCCACCACCACCAGCTATTTGATGATAAATAGTGCCAGATGGAATGTTCTCCACTATATCTTTACTCATTGGCACATGCGTTTTTCCATCGGGATAAGTAAGGGTTATGCTATTTAACACGCTGCCTTTCCCACCAAAAAGTCCATAATTCGGTTCTACATCTCCATCACCAAACACAACCATTGTGGCATTATCTCCACCCATTTTAATCATGGTTTCAACGCCAAGTCCGCCCCTCCACTTTCCAACTCCGCCAGAATTTTGGAGGTATTCGTGTTTTAAAATCAAATGCGGAGTCTGTTGTTCGTACATTTCATAATCCTGATCCAACAACCCGCCCGATGCGTCAATCATGCCTATATGATCATACCCGTCGTCACCTTCTAAGGCTCCAGAGCCGCCTTTCAATCCCATAAAACAGATATCGACATACTTCTCGCCCGTTCTTGGATGATCTCCTGTAAATAATGAACAGAGTAAATGATTCCAACCAGCGGTAACTCGGTGTGGCATGGCAGGACCCAGAGCTTTAAAAATGGAATCGGCTACTTGCGGACATAAGTGATTGCCGAATGTGGTGGCTTTGGGATAGGAGGCATTTAAAATCGTTCCTTCAGGTACGATGTAGGTCAATGGCCTGAGCATACCTTGGTTGTGAGGAATGTTGGGGTTGACCATTTGCAAAAACGTGAGTGTAATGGCCGAACATGAAGATGTATAAGTCCCGTTTACAAATCCATTGGTTTGTACCGATGTTTCTGAAAAATCAAAAGTGATATCCTCGTTATGGACAGTAATCTTTGCTTTTATTTCGAATTTGGAACCCGGGTGTTTACCGTCGTAATAAACCATGCTGCTGCCTTCATAAATTCCATTTGGTACCGAGGCAATTTCAGAACGCATCATGGTTTCGGTGCTGTTAAAAAGCTCTAGTTTATGTGCTTCATAGCACTCGATTCCATATTTAGAAACCAGAGCGTTGAGTCGTCTTTCACCCAAACTACAAGCACCTATCTGGGCTTTTATATCCTCTTGCACCATGGTGAGTCGGATGTTGGCAAAAATCAAATTCCAAACATCTTCTCTTAGCTTTCCTTTTTCGTAGAGTTTTACGGCGGGAATTCTCAATGCTTCTTGCCAAACTTCGGTGGCGTTGGGGTTATAACCGCCCTGCACTGCTCCACCAATATCCGCCTGATGTCCTTTTGCTGCCGACCAGCCAATTAATGTTCCATCACAAAAAATGGGTTTGAATATGGCTACATCGTTGTTTTGGTTTCCCATGGAAAATACATCGTTGTGTATGATGACATCGCCTTGGAAAATATCATCTCCATATTGGTCTAAAATAACCTTGCAAACAGGACCCAATGAAAAGCTCAAAATAGGAAGGTTCTCCGTTTGCTCCAGCATATTTCCCTCAGCGTCATACAGTCCAGTAACAAAATCCTTAGCCTCACATAATATCGGTGAACGCGTCGTTTTTGTCAATGAAATACTCATTTCATCGGTAATAGACTTAAACGCGCGTTGGAATATGCTGAGTAATATTTTATCTATCTCCATAATAGAATTTATTTCTTGAAGAAGAATGATGAATTATAGAACGCTGGTAACGCGGATCTTTATGATTAAAAAATGATTTACTCTCGCTCATATTTCTAATTCTGTGGTTTTCTTTTTATCTACATTCATCATAACTAACAGTGCCATCAGCATTCCATCTTTTCTGCGTTCATAGTATTAAATCCATTGGGCATCAGATGTCTGTTATAGACAATAAAGGCACCTCCAATTCCTGTTTCGCAATTGTAACTTTCGCCTAGAAAAACGGTTGTATTGACCTGCTCAATAATGGCTGGCCCACATATTTTGAAATTGCTTTTTAAAATATCGCCGTCATATACAGGCACCTCTTGCATGACATCATTCTCAGGCACGTAAGCTCTTCTTCTACCTTTTAAGGCTTCTTCAAGCGTTTCGACCCCCTTTGTGATATTTCCAGATAATGAATGTGGCTTTTCTGTAATTCCTATGGCTCTAAAACGAAGGTTGATCAATTCCAATTCGGTTCCTTCTTCTTTGAGTTCGTAGCCAAATTGTCGGTTATGCTCTTTGTGAAATTTCTCTTTTATACTCTCTAAATCAAAGTTGAAAAGATCGTCCATACTCACTTCTAGGGGTACTTCGTGATATTGGCCGATGTATCGCAAATCGAGCGAGGGCACATATTCTATTTTGTCTTCTGCAATGCCTTCGGCGAGTAAGGTACTGATTGCCTCAGCTTTCATTTCATCGTACAATTTCAAAAAATCACCTCTATTGATTTCTGAAAGCTTGCTCAAATAAGATCGTACATAATCGTGTTTGAGATCGCCGAGAAGCATACCAGCCGCACAAAAAATAGGTGCGACACTCGGTACCACAAACATTGGAATCTCCAGTTCACGGCAAATCTCGCCAGCATGAATTGAACCAGCCCCACCGGCGCAAATCATCAAAAACTCTCTTGGATCGTAGCCTCTTTCAACCGAAACCTGACGTACACCTTGAGCCATGTTCATATTGATTACTCGGTACATTCCGGCGGCTGCTCCTTCGGCACTTAAGCCCAGTGGCTCTCCAAGTACCTTTTCGGTTGTCTTTAACGCTTTATCCTTGTTGAGTTTGTACTTCCCGCCCGCAAAAAAATCGGGATCGAGGTAGCCTAAAATTAGGTCGGCATCAGTACAGGCGGGTTTTTCACCTCCTCGGTCATAGGAAATTGGCCCAGGCAATGAACCCGCACTTTTGGGGCCCATTTGGAGCAATCCGCCCTTATCTACCCAACCAATACTTCCGCCACCAGCCCCTATGGTAATGATATCTAAGGTGGGAAGTGCGACACGGTATCTGTCAATATCAGCATCGGTACTGGTTACACATTGCTTGTTTACAACCAAGGAAGCATCGAAACTTGTGCCTCCCATATCCATGGTAATGCAGTTATCATATCCCAATAAATTGGCGTAATAAGCTCCCGCAATAGGTGCGGCAGCAGGGCCCGAAAGCACAGTCACCGCCGCAATTTTTCCAGCAATTTCGGGTGTCACAACTCCCCCATTGGATTGCATGATCATCAGTTTACCGTTGAAATTGAGTTTTTTTAGTTTTCCTAAAAGCGATTTTAAATAGGAGTCAACCACCACACCGATGTAGGCATTTACCACCGTGGTGCTCACCCTTTCGTAAAATCGAACAGAAGGTAAAACTTCGTACGACGCTGAGATAAAAATATCGGGAAGGGCTTTTCTCAAGTATTCTGTCGCTTGTTTTTCATTCTCATTGTTGAGGTAAGAATTCATAAAACAAAGGGCTACAGCGCGAACCTCTTCCGCCTTTAATATGGAAATAATGGCATCCAATTCAGCGAAATCAACTCCTTGTAACACTTTTCCTTCGGCATCAATTCTTTCGTCGATGGTATATCGCAAATACCGAGGAACCAGTGGAACAACATTTTTGTAGTGGTTGTTATAACGTTCCTCTCGAATACCTCGTCGCATTTCAAGCGCATCTCGAAATCCTTTGGTTGTAATGAGGGCAGTTTTAGCACCGCCATGAGTGAGGAGGGCATTAGTGGCTACCGTAGTTCCGTGAACAATGGTGTCGATATGATCAATAAAATCGGCAACTGGTAGGTTAAGTTTTTCGGCAACTTCTTTTAAACCTGTGATAAATCCTTCGGAAGAATCTTCTGGTGTTGATAGTGTTTTGTGGACAATAGAATAACCATCGTCCGCTACCAAAAAGAAGTCGGTAAACGTTCCTCCTACATCGATGCCAATTTTGTATTTCATAGTTTTATAAATGGAACGCTGATGACGTGGATTCTTTATGATTTAAATATGATTTGCTATTACCCATATTTTCGGCTCCTTTTTGTATCTGCGATGATCATAACCATCAGTGTTATCTGCGTCCTATATGAATGATTGAACGCGGATGACGAGGGTTCTATAAGATTAAAATATGATTTGCACTTACTCATTTCTTCATTCTTCTATCCATAATTTAAGAATGCTTAAACTCTGCTTTTGCCCTAGGGCCATTTTCCAAGAAATTATTTAACCCTACCCGCATATCCTCAGTGAGAATACACTCTCCAAATAGTTTAGATTCTAGCTCAAGTGCCTCTTCTAGCGGTAGTTTTATTCCTTCATAAATTGCTCGGTTCATGATCTCGTCAATCTTCTTACTCAAATGCCCAATGTTTATCTCTTTTGGGCTCAAATTTTCAGCGCTTCCACCTTTCATAAAATCTCTTGGTTCCACTTCTCCGTTTACCAATTGTTTGGCAAATGCCACGGCTCCTTCAATCAAATCCCCTTCGATTTCGCGATCTACCAGTCCAATTTCAGAAGCTTCGGCACCAGAAATGGGTCTTGCAGTTCTTAGTATTTCTGCGGCTATATCAACACCAACCAACCTTGGGAGTCGCTGAGTACCACCCGCTCCGGGAATAAAGCCTAGGTTAACTTCTGGCTGGCAAGCAACAACCGGTAACCCTTTTTTGGCCACGCGAGCCGTACAAGTAATGGCCAATTCGTTTCCACCGCCAAACGCAAATCCATTTAACGCACAAACTGTAGGTTTTTTACACTTTTCGATGGTGTTGATTAGCTGCTGGAAGGTGTGCGAATTGTTGTAGCCCTCTTCGGGTGTTTTTAATGCCGCGAGCATATTGATATCCGCACCTGAAACAAAAGCCTTGGTTCCAAATCCAGTAATGACAATTCCGTCCACACTCGCATCGTTTTCGGCAATTTCAATTTCGGCTTTCAACTCTGTAAGTACACCGAGGTTCAAGGCATTCAGCACCTTGGGTCTTCTAATGGTGAGTACAGAAATATTGTCTCTTTTTTTATGGATGATTCTCGAAATTTTCCATCCTCCATCGGACTTTGCTTTATCTAAAGATTTAGGAAATGGGAAATCGGTGTGTTCTGCGCACCACTCTTTAACTAAGGCATGTGCCTCATCAATTCCGATTTTATTCATGAGGGTAAACGGTGCAGCAATTACCAACGCTATTTCCGTAGCCATGTCTAGGTCATCTACCGAGGTTATACCCAAATCAATAATGTAGCAACACAAGGCGAAATAACCTCCAAGAAATTGTTTTCTCAATACCTCAGCTTTTGCCGGGTCAACTTCTACTTCTTCACCTCTTTTGGCCGTATCCCATGCAGTACGATTGGCTACAGCTTGTTGCAAGAGTTTGGGCGAACGAAACCACTGGATATGTGTTTCGCGCATTTCTTCCAGCCCGTGATTGGTAATTGGATTTCCACCAGTGAGGTTTAAAGCCGTAAATGGTCCAACTCCTTGATGAAGTGTTTTTCTGGCGATGGCATCAATCTCCTTTACAGTTCCATATCCTTTTTCTAAACACAGAATTGCTAATTCACACAGTCCTTCAAAAATAGGATCGATGGCGTAGCCATAAGAACTAGCTACTTCAATAGGCACCTTTCCAATTGCTTCGTAAAACCCAAGTAAATCTGCTGTAATTTGTGGGTCGGTGTCTTTTCCTGGCACCACTTCAACAACTGGATTTCGCTCTGCTGGAAAAAAGTAATGGGTAACCAAACATCTACTCTTGTTGGCAATATTTCTGAAAATAACTTCGGGTTGCATGTGTGATGAGTTGGACAAAAACAGGCATGAATCATCAGTTAAGGCTTCTACTTGTTTGAAAATAATATCCTTAATTTTTCCGTCTTCAGTAGCGGCTTCGAGTACCACATTCGATCCCCTGATGGCATCATAGTTCGAGGTGTAGGTAATGCTATTTCGCATGGTGTCGGCCATTTGCTTTTTAAAAGCGCCTGACTCTTCACCTTTGCTAATCTTTTTTTCAATTTTGGCTTTAGCCGCGGCCAGAGCATCTTCTGAAATATCTACTATTACAAATTCAACATTGTTTTTCCAAAATACTTTAGCGAAGTGCAAACAAATATCTGGACCAATTTGCCCTGCGCCAATAACCGATAACTTGGAAATGTTTAAGTTTTTATAATGGTATGCCATTTTTTTCTATTTATAATTTAGGGTTAAAAAATTTGTCGAAATTTAGATACACACATTGCCAGAAAATAGGACTTACAACATATCCGCTAGTGGTCGTTATCCGTTTTTTTAATTATCAGATATGCTTCCAAGGCAGTATGTACAATGGAAAAATTCATTATTTCACGACTGCTGTCTTATTGAGTTTTGTGCCTGGCTCGGTATCGATACTTTCTGGTACTGAATTGGGTTTTTTCTTGTTGTTGACATAATACTTTTGGGCAATTATGGCAGCTCCAAGCGAAACACTATGTTGCGGCACTTCTACTATTTGAATGTCGGTGCCAAAGCGTTCGTTTAACAATGAAAGCAAATAAGGATGGTTATCAATTACACCACCAATCATAACCGTAGGTACATCTGGTAGCAATTTCATTTTGGCTACTTTGTTGGCAATAGACAAGTAAATTCCCTTTGAGATATCTTCAATTGAAATGCCGTCAAAAATCCAGTTCATGATTTCTGTTTTGGCAAAAACAGCACAAAAGCTATTAAGCTCTTTGCTGTTGTTGGACCTTGCCGCTAAATGGCTCATTTCCGATACTTCAATTTCGGCTCTGTCGGCAATTTCTGATAAAAACGATCCCGTACCCGCAGCACATTTGTCATTCATGTAGAAATTAGCCACCGCATTGTTTTCATCACAGTGAATTACTTTTATATCCTCTCCGCCAATATCTATAATGTTCTTCCTTCCTTTGATATCCCGTGATACCCCTGCGGCGGCACAATTAATCTCGGTTTTAACTATGTCGGATTCAATAAAATGTTTTCTACCGTAACCCGTAGCACAGCTGTATTTAATATCAAAATCGCTTTGTATGGCCTGCATAACCTGGCGATGTGCCAAGCGCTCCTTATTGAGAGTTTGAAGGGTGTACCTGAATACTACATTTTGTTTTTCGTCAATCACCGTAAACTTGATGTAGGCCGAACCTAAATCAACACCGAGAAAACAATCTCCACCTTGATAAACTACCGAAGATTTTTTGTCTTTAACGATACCCTTCTTAATAATACCTCGGCTAAAAGAACCTGCTGCTCCCGGAATTCTTGAAGAAATATTTTTATTGGTCATGGCTTTCACCATATTGGTAAATGCCAGATTGAGCGAGGTTCTTACATAGTGTTTTTTTCCATATTCAACTATTTTACCGTTGAAATAGTCAATTTCGGTTTGTCGGTTATTAATCACGTCTCCAGCAAGCGATGGAAAATGGTTTCCGCCTTTGCGGAGGTACCGCATACATTGGCGAATAAAATCATCGGGAAAACGAATTTTTTCAGCCTCAGCTACCAAAACAGCTTCACTTATGATTTGTTCAATTAGCTCAACGGTATCGGGATCGGCCATTGCCTCGGCCATGGTGAGCCTTCCCACTCCGCACAAGGCGCTTAGTGAGGAATTGAGAATTGTTTTTTCCCAACTTCTTTTTAGAATTTCAAACGAATCGATTGATTTGGTTAACAGCCCCACATCGGTGAGGTATTTAGCAAATTCCTTGGCCTCTTCGCTTTTGTTGTCATCAATAGAACCGATGTAGTTTGGCGGAGTAAAAAAGGTGACGTTCACTACATTTGGAGCAGATAGATTGCCCGCGTAATTGACCACCATTCGCAGTACCCTATCGCTTCCAAAAATCGGAATCAAAAGCTCTTCCACATCAATCCCATTCTGGGCAGAAACAATCGTTAAATCATCCTGTTTGAATTCTAAAGCTTCTTTTGCTGCGCTTTTAATTTGATAAGATTTAAGGGCAAAAACCAAAAAGTCCAAATCGAGCTTGGCCTTGGTCATTTCTTCAATGGTAGAATAGATTTTGTCGAAGTAAGTAACCGACTCCATCTTTCCCTCCAGCTTGATGCCTTCGCTTTTTATCTGATTGAGTTTGATTTTGTTGCGCACACAAAGTGTAACGTCACAGCCAGCCTCTTTCAACTTCACAGCCATGATCATTCCTACTGGACCTAATCCAACAATGGCAACTTTTATGTCTTTAGGGTTTCTCATAATTAGGCCAGCACTTTTGCATCTTGAATTTGTTCAATGAATGTTTCGATTTTGGTTATAGACTGGCCTTCTGAGAAGAATCTTAAATCACATAAATCTCCTTCTACAACCAAGGAAGGCACACCTGTCGTTTCTTTTAAGCGAAGCGGCATTCCAAATTTGGCATTGGAATTATTAAAGCACGTTTTTGAATCGTGGAATACAATTCCATCAATTTTATACTCTTTGAACCACTGGCTGAGCATTTTCATTTTGGCTTTTTCACTTAGATTAATAAAAATACCGGTGTAAGCTCTGGCAGTGGATTCAAAAGGATCGTTTTCATCAAATTGATCAAACACCCAACTGCTACAGTATGTAGAAGCTACCACTGCTGCTTGGTTTTGGTTAAAGAGATCACTCATCATTCTGAGTTTTCCCCAAATAGGCATTCCTTCCCAAAATATTCTACAAGTTGCCTGCGGCAAAAAGCCCTTGTTGTTTTTCACCTTATCCTCGAGTTCAGCAAGTAAGGTGGTGTAGTAATCTATGGCTACCTGCGTACCTCGAAGCACCACAATAGGCCCCATGTGAATGGTGCCATCAAAGAAACTCAAGGGTGCATTCATTGCGGTGGACGTTTTTAGCACTTTTTGCCACAGCAAGGTCGCTTCTTTACTCAACCTAACCGTTTCTTTAAACTTATCCAAGTCAAACTTTTGACCGCTCGCCTTCTCGCAAGCAGGAATCATTTTTTTAAATTGTTTTACTACTAAATCAACCTCATCCTGTGTTACTTCATTTAAATACCTTGGTGGTTGAATACCAACGATTGGGCATTTAAAATGATCCGCATAAAAGGTAAACCAGTCTTCCACCTCACGGCATTGGTTTGTGTTGTACGCAATGAGATCTGGTGTAGGCACACCGTCCATGTTATAATGTTTTTGAAGCGGTGTTTGATTCTTTAAAAACGAGCCAATATCGGCAGTTGTATAGGAACATACATGCCCCGAATAGCCACATTTTATAGCTTCTGGAATATAATCCATTGCGGTACGTGTGGCGCCCAATAGCGCACCATGGTTTTCTGGAAAATAAACCTCAAACCCAAAGGAGCGAAGTAATTCGGCTGGGCCCACGCTGGTACACCAAGCAATCTTTTTTTCGCCTTTGCCCAGAGACCGGAAATAATTTCCCATAATCTCTTTCATTAAGTCTGTTGCCTCTATCTTATACATTCTCCCTCACTTTTTTATGGGTATCAGCCAATTCAATCACATAAACTTCTTCCTCTACAGGTACGTCTCCACCATATAAATTGTGGAGATGAGCCTTGTATTTTTCAATCACATTTTTTGGAGCCATTTTCATAGAAGGTGTTAGCGTATTTGACTCCAATGACAGCTCATCCATGATGATGGCCGCCGATTTTACTTTTGAAAACTTCTGTTGAATGTTGTTGTTGGCGATTTGCATACAACCTGTCAAACATCTGCCGAGCTCATTTAAACTCCGTGGACAAAAACACCCATCTTCAAGCGTCATTTCATAATCTGGTTTTTCCAGCAATCTTTTGTTTGGGAAAATAAGCGCCACAGGATGCTCCTCTCCGCTACCTGAAACTATGGCGTATTGCACATAATGACATTTCAGTTCGATTTGTTTTTCCAAATCGGTTGGAATTACTTTTTCGCCATTGGAAAGTTTAAATATTCGGTCTTTTCTAGAAATTAGCTGCACGCCACTATCTGTAATTTTCCCCACGTCACCGGTGCGATACCAGCCATCCTCGGTAAAAACGCCAGCATTGGCCTCATCATTTTTGTAATATTCGAGCATTACATTAGGCCCCTTTACCTGTATTTCATCTTCATCGCCAATGCGTACACTTACACCAGGTATGGGCTTGCCTACCACTCCCGAAATTCTTTTAACATTCGGATCGGTGAGGGTACAACACGGAGAAGTTTCGGTAAGCCCCCATCCTTCAATTACAGGGATATTTCTCTTTTGAAATTCGAGTGATAGTTTTTCGGGAAGAGCTGCTGCCGCAGTAAAAATGAATTTTAATCCAGAATTGAAAAAGGTATCACTTGCCTCTTTGCTTGCCAAGGTTTTTTCATAAAGCGACTGATATACTTTGGGAACACTAAAAAACACCGTCGGTTTTACGAGTTTCCAGTTCTCAAAGATAGAATCGGGATCGCGGCCATAACTACTTTCGAGATAGTAGGTGGCGCCACTGTACAGCGCGGTAAACAATTCAAATATTCCTCCGAAACTGTGATGCCACGGCAGGTATGCCAAAAACCGATCATTTTCATTAACGTCCCATATCAGTTCTATAGCAGCTTGTTGCGATAAAATATTTTTGTGCATTAATTGGACGCATTTAGGCACACCCATTGTTCCCGATGTGTACATATTCAGGCAAACCGCATTGGGGCTTATGTCCTCATCAAGGCACGACGGTTCGTCGATGGGCATGCTCTTTTGTAAAGCTGAAAATGGAATAAGGTTGTTGTATCGATTATCTGTCACAGGATCGAAGTGAAAAATAGCTTTCAGTTGCTTCAGTTCGCCACCTATATTATCCATCTGGGGCTGACCCGCAACGGCCATCCATTGCGCATCGGAATGGTTGATGAGCAATTCGGCAGTTTCTTGTTTGAAATGGGCAAATATGGGAACTGCAACTCCTCCAAAAGCCATAATAGCCAACTCGAGTTCTAACATTTCCAAGCGGTTTCGACTGAAAAGGATCATTTTATCTCCTTTTTTAAAGCCTAGATGCTTTAGGTTGTATGCAATTCGCTCAATATTCTGATAAAAAAAACTCCATTTTACACCCTCATAATCTCCATTGTCATTTTTTGCTTGAAAAACGTATTTATCATGAAACGATGCGACATTTCTTTTTAAGAATAACGCAATGTTTGGGATAACTTCACCAAGTTGATGTTCCGAATTGAGTACTTCCATAAGATTCTTTTGTTACTGTTTTTCAGTTCCCAAACTACCAAGAGGCAACCGATAAATGAGATAACTATGCCACTACAGCCGCCTCCTTTTCCTTCAATTTATAATACCTAAACCCTCCCCAAAGAGCGGCTCCAATGGCACCCGAATAGATGGCATCAGGATGAGAGGTAAATACCAAGTCTTCTTTTTTCTTTTCTTTAGAAAGTTCTTCAATGGCCTGAAGCATACCTATGTTCATACCCATTCCGCCCACCAAGGCGATTGGCGATTCTGCCTTTAACGAACCCAATAATTTTACCACCCTAGCCGCAATTGAAAGATTAATTCCCTTTACAATATTTGGCGTAGAAAGTCCCTTCGATACGAGATTAATAACATCAGTTTCGGCAAGCACAGCACAGATTCCAGAAGGCACTTCAGGGTTGTCTGCTTTTAATGACATAGGGCCAACTTCTTCAATGGCCAAGCCCAAGTAGCGGGAAATATTTTCTATAAACTGACCTGAACCAGATGCACACTGTCCGGTCATTTTATAATCCATTACTTTTCCTCGATGGTCAATTTTAATAGCCCGTACATATAGGCCTCCCATATCAACCACCGTTTTGGCATCTGGGGTAAAAAACTTACCACCGCGTGCGTGGGTTGTCATGCTGTAGAAGTGTCCTGTTTTTTTCTCAACCATTTCACCTTCACCCGTTGATGCTAAGTAGGCAATATCTTTTTTAAGGTTGAGATTGTTCCTTTTCAGCACTTCAGCAATCGTTTCAGAGGCTACATCTTTTGGGTCTCTTTTTCTGATTTTTTCCGTTTGCTTGTCCAGTAATTTATGATCTTCATTAATGTTGTCGTAAGACATTAGAACAACTTTTACGTAGCTTCCTCCTACGTCAATTCCCATGGTGTATATCGAGTCTGTCATTTTTTTTATTTTAAATGTTGTATAAAAACTAGGCGCACAGGCATGTCGCCTATGCTGTTACATCTTGAATTTTATTTTCTTTTGAAGGCAAATCCACTTTAATATTTCTTCTAGCGAACATGGCTCCTCCGAGTGCTCCCATAAATATGGAATCGGTGTGTATGTTCATGGTGACTTCGCCATAAGAATCGGTGACCATTTGTTTTACATATTTCAATACAGCCTGATTTCTCGCAACACCTCCTGTGAAAGTAAACTCTTCTCTAACTCCACCCGAACGAGCGATCAACGACATGGCTCTTTGAACAATGGCCTTGTGCAAACCAGCCAAAATATTGGGACGTTTTTCACCGTTGTGTAACAACTCTTTTACCTCGGCACCAGCAAAAACAGTACAGGTAGAACAAATGGTGGTTTCCTTGTCCGCTTTCATTGCTTCGGGACCCAATTCGTTGAGTGAAATACCAAATTCATCGGCGATATAACCCAAATAGCGACCGCACCCCGCCGCACATCTATCATTCATGTGGAAACTCGTAACCAATCCATGACTATCTACCTGAATGGCCTTGGTGTCCTGTCCTCCAATATCCAATACGGTTCGTGTTTTAGGGAAAATTGCATGAGCTCCAAAGGCATGACAAAGAATTTCAGATTTAATACAATCTTCGGGAAACGGAAGTAGGGCTCTACCGTAACCAGTGCCCACCATATTTGATATGTGAATGTCCTGATCTGCTATTTCATCAATATGCGCTCGCAGGGTAGATTCAACATTTTTATAGTTGTCTTTTACGGCATTGAGTTCGGCGTAATACCAATCTTCTTTTCCCTCTTCAATTTTTTGGTCGGCCAATCCGCCATATTTTTCATCCAATACCTGCATCGATTCATCAACCAGTTCTTTGAAATTGAATTTCACCATTTCATTTTCAACTGGTGTAATACTCTTATCAAAAGCAAGCATGAGTGGTTCGAATAAGGATTTCTCGGCATTTTCAACCTCCACATTGTATCGCTCGCTTACAATATCTCTGAAAAACTGATTTTTAGAACCTAAATCTTCATTGACAAATTCATGTCTTATTTGTGGACGAATGTTTTCAATAATCATCTTCAACTCCTTAACAATGTCAGCCTTGTTGTCGTAGGCAAAATCATTGACTGTTGCCAACAAGGTTTCTTCTAAGCTGTCCATCCTGCGTTTAAACTGCTGGTATTGAAATACACTTCTAATATCCTCCATGTATTTTTTAAACTCAGGTTTGCTGTCAATTTCCTTTTGCAAGCGTTGCGACAAAAGAGTAAACCGAGCGTCATACACTGCTTCTTCACGTGCGATATCAGCGGCTACCTTGTAATTAGCTCTGGTGTTGGTAATTCCCCGTCCTATGATCTCATCTTTTTCATTTATGATAACTGCCTTAGAGGTAGTAGAGCCCAAATCAATTCCTAAATAATACTTTTCCATTTCTAAGTGAATTTGTCTTTATAAATTATGCTGTTTCCATTTCTTTTTCCATTTTCTTGCGCTGTTCAAGCATTTGGAAGTAAGATTCAAGCCTGTTTTTAATGTTTGAATAAGAGAAATATCGAGGATCAACCAAATCTGATTCGATAAACCCCACAGGTACTTCTAGACTATCTTCAATTTCTCTCATCATGCCCAGTTGTCCAGCAGAAAAAGAATTACAACTCTTGATCGAATTGGTGACATAGCCATCCGCGTCGTATTCAGTAATGCACTTTTTCAATAAATCGATTCGCTGCGGGATGTTCATGTTGGTGTAGCAGTTCATACAGTATTCGGCCAAGGCTTCAAGTGGCCGCTCTGGATCGTGTCTCCAACCCAAATCATATACACCACCCACTTTGGTATAAGAAGATGCCACGATTACAGCGCCCATGTCGTAGAATATTTTCCAAAACTCCCGGAAACTTGTCCAGTTTGGCGGCCCCTCAACAACAAGGCGGTATTTCTCCTCCTTCATTTCGCCTTCGGGCGTAATAGGCCCTAGTCCTTGTTCTATTCTAATATGGATTTCTTTCAACAATTCTTGGTAGTAATCAACCGCTTCTTGCGTACCTCTAAATCCAATATTGATGGGACCTATATAGTATACTCCGGCAAAATAGGCGTCGATGGGTGAAGGTTTGTGTTTGGTTGTTTGGAAAATCTCGTTGATCAAATCCTCGGCTTTAGCCGAAAGTTCAAGGTGTCTTTTGAGTTTGGCTTCGTCATATTTGATTCCGGTAACCTCCTCCATTTGCGGGATCACTTCTTCCTTGAATTGCTTGACCATGTATTGGGTCATTTCAGGAGTCATCTCTGCATTTTCTTGATAAGGAGTATGCACCATGATCACCTTAGCGTTGGGGTATTCTCTCTTTAAGGTTTCAAACCATTTTAAAAAGGTAAAACACCCTGTATAACTCAATAACAGCACATCGGGTTCAGGAATTTTTTGACCAGTAGGACCAATATTTCCCTTCATCATCATACCTACATCGCATTTCACATAAGTACAAACGTCTTCGGAGTGCGCATTTCTTTCAGCCTCTTTGATGTATGCCGCCGATTTCTTGCGCATGGCGCTTTGCAATGCATTGATCTCTGGATAAACTGGAAGCATATCGAAGGTTCTAATCAATTCGGATAAATTGCCAGGTATAAATGTGTAGCAGACTTTTTTACCTAATTCTTTAGCATTTGCCAAGTCGCTAAACAGTCCTTCGATCATCTCCTTTTGGAGGATCATACTTTTTTCTTTCTGTGCTTCTTTTGACATATTAAATCGTTTTTAAGTTCTTTGTTTAGTGTTTCCTTTTTAAATGGATACCACCTCTTCGTTTTCCCATAATTTGATGGAGTCTGAGAAGGTGCCAACTTGTTCCTTTATTACTTTATATTGGTTGATGTTTTCGCTAAACTGGAAGGAGATATAACGAATACCCATTTTATCGAAGGCATTTTGGAAAATGGGCGCATCCAACAAACTGGGGTCGCAAAAACTCGCTGCGGCGAATATGACTCCATCAGCACCTCTATCCTTCACAATTTTAGCTAGGCGGTTTTCTTTTGGGTTGTGCACATCATATATAGAAGATGAATATTGACTTTGTTTAATATAAGATATGGCAATGGACTCAAGTGGATGATCTGTAGTGGCATCCACATCACCCAAAATCATTCGTGAGCCAAGCATATAATCATCATCTACAACGTAGCATCCTGCCTCTTCAATAGCACGTATTAAACCCAAGGCGGGTTGCTCACAAAAAGCACCAGAAATAACTACCTTAATTTTGTCCTGAGGAACACCAATATCTTCTTTGATGTGTTCGCACACCTGTTCCAATATAGCATTGTGCTCTTCTACTGGAATTACCGTACCGGCTCTTACCACACAATACACCTCTTCTATGGATAACCTCCAAGGGTAATCTTGTCTAATGCGGTATATAAAGTCAATCAATTGTCGGTTTCTGTTGTACAATTCTATAGAGTGATTAAGTGCTTCGATAGTCACCTCCACTCCATTCAACTCCTTGATGTACTTGAGTACATGTTGCATCTCTTGCTGATAAAACACGCCTCCTATTTCAGGCAGAAAGTTTTGTGGAAAATCCATGTACTTGACAAACTTTCCAATTTTCTGCTGTTTAAAAATACCCGACAGGTTTCGGATAACGTCACAAATTGAAGGGAAGATGAACCCATCAATATGATCCAAATGCTTGTCTAAAGCAATTTCCATAATAGAACGTGGGATATGGCAGATATAAGACTGGTAATAGGCATCACCCTTTATAATCTGCTTAATATCCCCTCCTCCGAATATGCCGACAGGCATAGCGCCTGCAGCATGTATTATTTCTCTAGGAAAATAAATGGGCATATAGCCCACGAGCACACGGCCTTCTTTTTCTTCTTTCCAGTTTTTAGCCCGAGTAAAATTCAAATCAAAGGAAAGTTCCTTGCACTCTTGTAGAATTTCTTTTAGTTCTTTCATAGTTTATTAAATCTGTATGATGTATTTATAATTGCAGCTGCAAAGACTTTTTTTTTACTTCGAACAATAAGGGTGGATGGTGATATTACATTACTTATAGAGCAAGTAAAAAAATGAGCATAAGTGGCGTTACAACTGTGTCATAAAGAGGCAACCAAATTAGTTACTAGAATGGTATTGTTTTATGATTCAGATCATTGAGAGGTATGCAAAGAGGTAATTATCCGCTGAATAAATTCATTCGGTTGCTTTGATCAAATCGGTCAATATAATTGAGCTTCATAAAAAAACCACTGCATATCCAACCGTATTTTCGAAGTTACCGAATGCAAAATTGACCTTGTATATTTTCTGAGATTTAGATTTTATGGTTTATTTATTCGTCCTAAATCCACGCAACTCATCAATTATTAATTCGAGAGAGTTAGCGCTGGCAGAATTTTGAATCTATCTATTTCAAATCATCAAATAGGATGTTCTATGTTACGGATTCAAAACATTGTTGAGAAATAATGTTGAATCGACCCAGCCAACCCCAAGGTTGGTCTGGCTAAATCTTTAATTTTCACCTTTATAATTATTCGTTTACCTAAATTATTTGATTTATGAAAAAATTAATGGCAGAATTTATTGGCACTTTCTGGTTGGTGCTTGGCGGATGCGGAAGTGCAGTATTAGCGGCAGGTTTCCCTGATGTAGGAATTGGTCTATTGGGCGTGTCACTTGCATTCGGACTCACCGTACTTACAGTGGCCTATTCGCTCGGGCATATTTCGGGAGCTCATCTCAACCCAGCAGTTTCTATTGGCTTATGGGCTGGTGGTCGCTTTAACGCGAAAGAATTGCCAGGATATATTGGTTCTCAAGTTTTAGGCGGTATAGCTGCGGCTTGTGTACTATATGTTATTGCCACCGGCAATGGCTCGTCAGTGGGTGATTTTGCAGCCAACGGATATGGCGATCACTCTCCTGGTGGATACAGCATGACCTCGGCGCTAGTTACTGAAGTTGTAATGACATTTATGTTCCTCCTTATTATATTAGGAGCCACAGATAAAAGAGCCCCTGCTGGTTTTGCTGGCATCGCTATCGGGCTTGGATTAACGCTCATTCACCTGATCAGCATCCCAGTTACCAACACATCTGTTAATCCTGCCAGAAGCACAAGCCAAGCGATATTTGCAGGTGATTGGGCTCTAGGGCAATTGTGGCTTTTTTGGGTTGCTCCCATAGTGGGTGCACTCTTAGCTGGGTTTGTCTATAAAATGTTTGAAAAAGAATGACACATTTTTGAAAAAATAATCACTTAAAAGCCTGAATTTAACATTCAGGTTTTTTTTGCTCCAATTTGTTGTAAAAGTGATTCAGATAAAAGCATAAAAATGTTTCACCATGTCAAGAGTAAAGTACATTTGCACGCTTAATTTAAGCAAAAAAGTACTTAATTTATACCCCAAGAAATGAAAAAAAGTGAAGAGTTATTGGAGCGCAGAAAGAGAATTGTTCCCAATGGCGTAGGAATGTTCAATACTGCTACTGTATCGAGTGCGAAGAACGCAACTATTATTGATGTTGATGGCGATGAGTGGATTGACTTTGGGGGAGGAATAGGCGTAGTAAATTCAGGCCATTGTCCCGATTCTGTGGTTCAAGCCATAAAAGACCAAGCAGATAAGTATATCCATACCAGCTTCAACGTTGTGACTTATGAACCATACATCGAACTTTGTGAGAAGCTAGCCGACATTCTTCCACATGGTAAAGCAACTAAGGTTATGCTAGCTTCTACTGGAGCTGAAGCTGTAGAAAATGCAATTAAAATAGCACGACAGGCAACTGGCCGTCAGGCTGTATTATGTTATACAGGAGCGTTTCATGGTCGTACGCTAATGGCGATGACACTTACTTCAAAAATTGATTATAAACTAAACTGCGGACCATTTGCTCCAGAGGTTTACAGATTGCTTTTTCCAAACAAATACCGATATGGGCAAGGGCTTACCGAGGAACAATTTGTAGACATTGAACTAAAAAAACTTCATGAGTCTGGAAAAAATGTTGTGAACCCTACAAGCCTTGCAGCAATTATCATCGAGTTAGTTCAAGGTGAAGGTGGTTTTAACGTAGCACCAAAAGCCTATATCGAAGGACTTCGCGAATTTTGCGATGAACATGGTATTATGCTCATTTTTGATGAAGTACAATCTGGATTTGCGAGAACAGGAGAATGGGGCGCGATGCACCACTATGGCGTTACACCCGACATTAGCACTTGGGCTAAAAGTTTAGGTTCAGGAATGCCTATTTCTGCAATTATTGGAAAAGCAGAAGTAATGGATGCAGCGGCACCAAGCACCATTGGAGGAACATATATTGGAAATCCTCTTTCTTGTGCTGCTGCAATTGCCACCATCGATTTTATTAAGGATAACAACCTCAATCAAAGAGGAAAGGACGTAGGTGAGATTGTATTGTCTCGATTCAAATCTATGAAAGATCGTTTCCCACAAATTGGAGACGTTAGAGGACTGGGGGCGATGGTAGCTATGGAATTTGTAAAGAACGGAGACCCACGACAGCCAGATGGAGACTTATGTGTGGAAGTAGTTCAAGCCTGTGCAAAAAGAGGCTTGATTTTACTTAATGCTGGTACTTACAAAAACAATATCCGGGTTCTTAGCCCTCTCACTATTGAAGATGAACTTCTTTATAGAGGATTAGATATTCTAGAAGAGGAAATCGAAAAATTGGTTGGAATACCAGTCGCTTAAACTACGAGCGAATACAAGAAATAGTAATTACATATAAAAGAATGAGGTAGATAAGTGCCAAAAAGTAATGTGCCATTTTTCTATAATTCCTCATTTCAATTATTTAGATTAGCAAACTTATGACACCTTTTTCAATAGCAGGAATTCAAATGAAAGTACGTGCTGGCATCAGTAATGTACCCATGATGAAACACAAATTAGATGTTCTCATGTCCATATATCCTTGGGTAGATATGGTGATGTTTTCGGAGTTGGCCCCTTTTGGACCTCTTACCCATAACGCCATGCCCTTTCCTAATACCATTGAAGATGAGTTTCGAGCTATGGCCAAAAAACATAAAATTTGGTTGGTTCCTGGTAGTATGTTTCAAAAGAAACTCGGTAAAGTCTACAATACGGCTTCGGTAATTAATCCAGATGGAGAAGTAATTGGTCGCTACGACAAAATGTTTCCATTCCTTCCTTATGAACAAGGAGTTGCCTCTGGAGAGGAGTTCTTGATTTTCGACGTGCCCAATGTGGGTCGATTTGGATTGAGCATCTGTTATGACATGTGGTTCCCCGAAACTTCACGAACTCTTGCCGTTCAGGGTGTGGAGGTAATTCTTCACCCTTCGCTTACGGGTACAATTGATCGAGATATTGAGTTGGCCAACGCACAAGCTACTGCAGCCATCAATCAATGTTTTATTTTCGACATCAATGGTTTGGCCGATGGCGGGACAGGACGTTCCATCGTTTGTGGCCCTGATGGTCGAATTATGTATCTTGCAGGCACGGGACCAGAAATGATTCCAATAGAAATTGATTTGGACAGAGTGAGAAGTAGCCGAGAAAGAGGTGTGTTGCGATTGGGGCAACCCTTAAAATCGTTTAGAGATCACCGTGAAGTTTTTCGCATTTATGACAAGGATCAAAAACTTCCCTATTTGGATTCTATTGGTCCATTGTTAAAACCCAAGCAGGTAACTAAAGGTATCGATTTGGATGTATTGGAAAATTATCCCGATGAAAGCTTAAATCAATAGCGCGAATGAACATAGCAGAACAAATTAAAAGCGATAAAAGAGGAATAGAAAAAACTCATTTTACCATTGCCCAACTTAGGCATGAGCGATGGGGTGAGCTAAAGGAAATTTCAGAGAAAATTAAAAAATCGCCCGACAATGTTCCTGCTGACTTATGTAAACGCGCTAAAGTTGTAATCCAAGATTTAGCTACCATTGAGGTTTATTGGGCTTTTCCTGGCCTCAAGCGCATTAGACATATCGAGCTTCTACTTGAAAACCAAGAGTTTAATGCTTTGCAGCAGGAGTGCTCAGCCATTAACCGACAATTGGTTAGTGAAGCTTTTCGGTATAATCCACAAGATGCCCGTGGTGTCCAAATTTTTCAAGAGGAAGAGGATATAAAAGAAAAACCCAATCAGCACTATTTTGAAACCCTCTTTGTAGACAATGTAGATGAAACCGACGAGCATGAGCTAAAAGAAAAACTAGATTCACTCCGCGAGCCGAGAGATCAATTTGTTTATAACCCGCTGCTGGCTCGAAGCTTTGAAGATGCGCTGCTGGCCATTTCTTTTAATTATACCATTCAAGTTGTTGTTATTCGCTACGATATCGTTCCTAAGTCGCTGAATAACCTAAAAATTCTTGCGCCTTTTATTTCCGCACTTAAAAACTACGATTACGAAAATTTAGAAGCCGAGGATTTGGGTCTATTATTAGCCTGGACAATTAAAAAGATTCGCCCAGAACTGGATTTGTACTACATAACGAATACATCCCTTCTGGAAATGGATGACAAAATTGTGTCTACATTTAGAAGGATTTTTTACCGACAAGAGGATTTACAGGAATTACATCTATCCATCCAAAGGGGGTTGTTTGAGCGATTTGATACCCCATTCTTTTCTGCGCTCAAAGCATATTCTCAAAAACCGACGTCGGTATTTCATGCTATGCCCATCTCTCGAGGAAACAGCATTTACAAAAGTTTTTGGATTAGAGATTTTGGTGAATTCTATGGAAAAAATCTATTCTTAGCCGAAACATCTGCTACTACGGGTGGACTCGATTCATTGCTCCAACCTACTGGACCACTCAAAAAGGCACAAGAAATGGCTTCTAAAGCTTTTGGTTCGAGAAATACCTACTTTGTAACTAATGGAACCAGCACCGCCAACAAAATTGTTCAACAAGCTTTAGTAAAGCCCGGCGACTATATTCTAATTGATAGGGATTGTCACAAAAGCCACCATTATTCTCAAGTATTATCGGGCGGGTTTCCTATTTATCTTGACTCGTACCCAATTGAAAAATACAGCATGTATGGTGCGGTTCCTTTACAAGAAATCAAGGAGAAACTTCTGTACATGAAGTCAAAGGGGCAACTGGAGCGTGTAAAAATGCTTGTTTTGACCAATTGCACCTTCGATGGTTTGGTGTACAACGTGGAGCGGGTCATGCAAGAAATACTCGCTATAAAGCCAGATATGGTTTTCCTTTGGGATGAAGCCTGGTTCGGTTTTGCTGCCTTCACGCATATATATCGCAAGCGAACAGCTATGTATGTTGCAAGAAAATTGCGCTACCGATATTTGAGCAAGAGCTACCGAGAAGAGTACAAAAACTATATCAAAAATTTACCCGAAGGAAGCACGCCCATCATGCCAGATCCTGAAAAGGCTGTATTGAGGGTTTACAGCACCCAATCCACTCACAAAACGCTTTCTAGTTTGAGGCAGGGATCTATGATTCATATTTATGATGAGGAGTTTCCAAAGAAAAAAGATGCCTTCTTGGAAGCATATATGACTCATACTTCTACCTCGGCCAATTATCAAATATTGGCATCCTTGGATATAGGCCGCCGACAAGTTCAATTTGAAGGATTCGAGATGGTGGAAAAATGCATTGAACTTAGCATGGTACTCAGGGCTAAGATTAACGATCATGACATACTCCGAAAATACTTTGATGTACTCACTATCGAAGATTTAATTCCAGAAGAACACCGACAAAGTGGCCTCAAAGAGTATTATGACTCTGCAAAAGGCTGGTCGCGGCTCGATGTACCTTGGGCCACCGACGAATTTGTGCTTGACCCTACCAAAATCAACTTGCATATAGGACGCACCGGTGTAGATGGAGACACGTTTAAGAACCGTTTTTTGATGGATAAATTCAATATTCAAATCAACAAAACATCAAGAAATTCAGTACTCTTTATGACCAATATTGGAACTACCAGAGGTTCGGTGGCTTATTTGGTTTCGGTATTGCTTCAAATAGCCAAAGAGCTGGATGAAGAAGCAAAGAGCTGGACAAAAACCGAAGCGAAAATTAGGGAGAATCAAATTAAAAACCTCTGCGAAAACTACCCTGCCCTACCCGATTTTAGTAGATTTCATGATGTTTTTAGACATCACCCTGAAATTCCGGGAGGTGACATTCGAAGTGCCTATTATTTAGGTTACCATGAAGAGAACTACGATTTCATTCAACTCAAAGAATGTATCAAACGAGTAGAAAAAGGTGAAATTCTTGTTTCTTGTACCTTCGTTATTCCTTACCCTCCAGGTTTCCCTGTATTAGTTCCTGGTCAGGTGGTGAGTATCGAAATTTTAGAATTTATGAGGGTGTTGGATGTAAAAGAAATACATGGATACCAAGCAGATTTAGGTCTTCAGATATTCACCAATGAAGCACTAATAAATCACAAGAAAAAATAAGCGTTCACACTTTTAATTCATCCATTTTCTGGGGTTTTAAATAACTCTGCTTTGAATTCTGGGCTGGTTTATTTATTCTTGACCTTTAAAACTTTATTATAATGACTACCAATACCCATTCTACCTCCAAAAAGGCCAATCATTTGATACATAAAACCTCGCTTCTTTTTGTACATGGCAATTCTTTAAATTCTGTCACTTGGGACAAACAACATGAACTTACCAAGCATTGCGAATTGACGTTTATCGACTTGCCCGGACATGGATTTTCGGAATTTTCAGAAACACCGGAAACTACCTATTCTGTTGACGGCTATGTATCTTCCATAGTAGATGTAGCCAAAAAACTTGATGCAGAGCGCCTTATTCTTATTGGTCATTCACTCGGTGGGCACTTGGTTGTAAACGCAGCTAGTAAAATTGATAACTTGGTTGGGATTGTGGCAATGGGCGCACCTTTTCTAGGTATGCCTCCTGCCATGGATAGAGCATTTCTACCCAATCCAAGTATAGGATATGGATTTCAAGGGAAATTAGATGATGCGCAATGCATGGATTTAGCCCTGGCTTTTTGGAGCAACAACAACCCACCCAATTGGATACAAGAATCCATTAAAAACACCGACCCAAATGCTAGGGCCTACTTGGGGCAATCGATGGCACAAGGAAAAATGTATGACGAACTCAAAATTCTTAAATCCTTACAAGTTCCGATCGCTATTTTTCACGGAAAAAACGATACGTTGGTGCGTAGGGAATATTTTGATGAAATAGAGATTCCCACACTTTGGAAAAACCAAGTTCATGATATGGAAGGAGGACATTGTTTTTTCTATGAGAATCCCAGAGCATTTAACGCTCTACTTGAAGAGTTTATAGCCTTCAATACACCGAGTTGATTTCTATTTTGGTAAAAGCCATTCAAGAACAACAAAAAGAAATTGGAAGTTTAAAAACTCGACTCGAAGAAGCAGATAAGAAATAATTGGTCTTTTCTCGCTCTGCGCTAAGACTCTCGGTATCAAGCTAAAAACACCACTAGAATCTCCCAAATTATATCCAACCTTTTGGTTGCTTATCTATTTAAAGTTATCACTTTTGTCAAAGTTTGCAGGGCACAACTAATTATTGTACATTTTGCCCACTTATAAGATTTAAATATGGCTACAAAAAAAGAAACTGCTCTGGCTAATACGAGTAAAGCGATTAAAAAACTAGACGGAATATCTGATATCAGAAGGTTCTTTCATACAAACGACACCCCCATTTATTTTATTAGTGCCACCAATTTTAACTTGCTTGGCGCTGATGAATGGGTTAAGGGTTTTAAGTTTATTTGCTATATCGAGTGTTTTGACGGTCAACATCCTAACGTATTCTCACCCGATGAAATTCCGCATGATGAGTTCCAAAGCATCGAAGACATCAACAACTATTTACTCGAACACAAACAAGTAGTGGATTATATTCAATCGCGAGCGAAAGGAAAAGACAAAGGCAAAGCCCTTTTTCTAATGTTTGATGAAAAAACAGAGAAACTTGCCAAAAAAATAGGACTCGATGTAGCCTTTCCTTCGGCCAAACTCCGAAACGAACTCGATAACAAAGTAGTAACAAACCGAGTTGCCGAAAAAGCTGGTGTGCCATGTGTACCCAACATTTTGACAAAAATAAGCAGCTATCAAATGCTCGAAAAGAAAGCAGGGCATTTGGGTCACGACTGGGTAATACAAACTCCTTATGGAGATAGTGGTCACACGACTTTTTTTATCAAAAACGAAGAAGACTACAACAAATACTCAGATGAAATAGAAGTTGAAAAAGAAGTAAAGGTGATGAAAAGAATCAACTGCCGTGGATCGGCTATTGAAGCTTGCGTTACTAAACATGGTACCATTGTAGCTCCTTTGATGACAGAACTTGTTGGCTTTAAGGAGCTTACCCCTTACAAAGGTGGTTGGTGCGGAAATGAGATTTTTGCCGATGCGTTCACAAAACCATTGAGGGAAAAAGCCCGAAAATATACCCAGCTTTTTGGAGATCAATTAAGAAAAGAAGGTTACAAGGGTTATTTTGAGCTCGATTTTTTGATCGACACAGATAATAACAATATGTACTTGGGAGAATTGAACCCACGAATTACTGGAGCTAGCTCAATTACCAACCATGCGGTATTTGCACTTTCTGACGCGCCTCTGTTTTTATTCCATATTCTAGAATTTTTGGATGTGGATTACGACCTGAACGTAAAGCAACTTAACCGAAGATGGGCAAGACCCGAAAACATAGACTCTTGGGGCCAATTGGTCATTAAATATACCAAAGAGAGCATTGAGCAAGTTACTCACGCGCCAAAATCTGGCATTTATGCAATGGATACCAATGGTGTTATTTCATTTAACAGAATGGACACACACAGAAGGGCCGTTGAGGGAGAGAATGAAGCATTCTTTTTGCGCATCATGAGAGAAGGCGAATATGTATATGAAGGAGCAGACCTAGGTATTTTGGTTATGCGAGGTAGAATGATGACCGATAATTTTAATTTAACAGAGAAGTCGAAGAAATGGATCGCGGCTATTCAGGCTCAATTCGAATCAGTGGCACCTCAAAACATACCACTTGTTCAAGAACAAGTTGCCGAAATTGGTGGCTTTAAAATGATGTAGTGATCCAATGAGGTTACTTCAAAAATAGTATCACGTTAGGTGTCTCCAATAAAGGATAAGGATTGTATCGAAAACAAGCTATTTTTAAAATTCGAATTTTATCGGTTTGTGCGAAAGATTCATTATAAAAACAACTTGTAAATGTTCCTCTATTTAAGAAGTATTTCAGAAGATAAACCAGGCGAAAAATGGCAAGACATTTTTGAGCGTACTTGGCCTTTCTATAAAAAGTGGTTTTTACAAGAGGGATATAGCAACCGACCGGGATACTTAACATCGAGTGAAGCTCTGAGAGATGCCATGCCCGAGCTTTACCCAATATACGAAGAGCTTTGCAACTTGGCTGGTGGTGGTGATACAGAATCTCGTTTTTTGAGCCAATACAACCCTCCACCGTTTATGTCGGGTTGCTCGCAAATAGCTTGGACAAAGGATGCCAATTTTCTGATTAGAAACTATGATTACTCCCCTCGCTTATTTGAGGGTGTCTTGCTAAAAACCAATTGGCTGAAACCCGTTATTGGAATTGGAGATTGTATTTGGGGCCTCCTCGACGGAATGAATGGAGATGGGTTGGCCGTATCGCTCACATTTGGAGGTAGGAATATTTCGGGAGGTGGCTTTGGTATTCCTCTCGTATTACGCTATGTACTTGAAACTTGCACCACTGTTGACGAAGCGATTGCCGTTTTTAAACGAGTACCCGTACACATGAGCTACAACGTAACCATACTTGACAAATTCAAACGATTTGTTACCGTTTTTTTATCTCCCGATAGGCCCGTAAGTATTGTGGCAACATGTATTGGAACAAACCACCAGCACAGTATAGAGTGGGAAAACTATGCTTCCATGTCGGCTACCCTACCTAGAATGCAATTTTTGGAAAAATGCCTGTATAATGCCGATGAAACTGCCACTTCTATCAAACACAAATTTTTAAATCCTCCTTTGTACAATACTGAATTTGAGAAAGGATTTGGAACGCTGTACACGGCCATCTATGACCTCGAAAAAATGGAAATTGAACTTCGATGGCCGAACAAAAAAAGCACATACAGCTTTCTAGAATTTGAAGAAGAAAAACTACAAGTCAACCTCAGCAAGATGTTTTTTGGGCATAAGTTGGGGATCTAAGATTTAGTAATTCTCGACTACTTATTTGACTTAATTAATTTTAAAGTACCAGTCGTCCCATTTATTAGTACGTATTTAAGCAAGTACAACCCTTCTGGAACCACTTCAAGGTTCAATTCCAGTTCTTTAACCGGCATTTTTTGTTCAACGGTCAGTATTTTCTGACCATTAAGCGAATAAATCGAAACAAGTTGAATAGCCTCTATTGACTCAATATTTATTCTAGATATAGAAGGGTTAGGAAATAATGAAACCTGGTTTTCAGGAAGTCTAAAATGTTCGACATTCTTCGGGGCACATTTATCACTCCCAACTACTTGATTGTCAAATTTCTGAGACGTTAAAAAAGCTTTGGCCTGCTCCATATTTAACTTTAACAAATTAATGTTCATCAAGTGGTTAGTTGAATCGATTACATTAACCCCAAAACCATATGCCACTGTGAGCGAAAACTCACCAAATGAAGGTAGATCGAATTCGGGTATGGAAGTAATGCTTCTTCGACTTCCCCCAGTATTTCCAGCGGAAGATTCTGTCCATCCTTTCTCGTTAATAGGATCACCAGTAAACATGTAATTCGTTCTTTCTAAACTAGGGTCAGTACTAAATCCTGTTCCTCCTACAGTTAAAGGCGTTGAGTCACGCCATCTCGCGTTTAAATAATTATCGAATTCAACTCCGTTTTTGGGCCATCCTCTCACCGAATTATTTGCTTCTATAGTCATAAATGAGCTCAATTTATGTGAAATATAGGCTAGGCCTACAGCAGGAGGGTTTCTTCCAAACCCAAACAAACCATTGCAATCTTCATCAAATCCGTCACGATTATAGGTGTATACAAGATTAGCCAATGTGTCGCATCCTATAAAATCGTCGTTTCTACACCCAAGTGAGTATTCTGTAAAATGGCCCACTTTCACCGATTTCAAATCAACTTCACTTCTATTCTTAATTGTGTAATCCACAAAAACCGTAGAATTCAGAGCTGAATCATTGGGCAAGTTCCAGGCATATATCATCGCATGAACTTCTACCGACAACGGAGCTGCACCTGAGGATGCATGATTTTTAGCCAAATCATTATAAATAATATAGATAGCTTGGTCGCCTTTTATAAAGGGATAATCTCCGTTTTGTGGTTCGTAACAACCATTGCCATTTATATCAATAAATGGAGCCAAATTTGAAAACTCATCCAGTGTTGAGTCTGCCATTCCTGGCCAATTCTCAATACTTGAAGGCACTAAATAGCCTGCTTTATTGAAATCTTTCTTATGTTGTTCAATCTCATTTCGAGTAATCTTTATCAGCGACGGTCTGTTTGATGAAAAAGTAGGATTGATAGTTCCTGAATAAAAATCGGAACCAGACTCATAGTCACCGCCAAGTAAATCTCCCGCCACTTTTAAATGACTATTTACGTCAGTTGCTGAAATCCACAAGTTACTTTGCATTATTCCGTGCGCAATCCTAGTACTTTGTATTTCAAACCTCGGTTCTATTCCAGAATCTAAGTTATTCCTAAATAGCTTTCCGTTTTTGTTTACGCCTACTTTTATCAAATTGGCATCTAGAGTCTCGTAGTTTTGACCTTTGAGATTAAAATAGATACTGAAAACTAATAACAAATAAGTCGCTCGATTAACGGTACATCTGGAAAGTTGTATTTTCATTCTTTTTGGATAAAATTCCCACAATAAAAGTACGCAAAAGGTAGTAATTTACTATCTGTCTTCTAAGTATTCATAAAAGGGCTTTCTTTAAATTTTTCAAACCAAAATAGTAACGCCCCTCCTGACCGCCTGGGCAGGTGAACATTGCTCCCGCGCGAATCTTTCGCATGGTTTATTTACAAAAAACATCTTCCTAAGTATTTTTGTTAAAATACTGCTGGATTAAAACATGACTAGAAATTTGAGAATTTCACGCGAAAGATTCGCGCGGAAGTTGGGGATCTAGCCAAGAGGAATTTTTACGATAAAAGTAGCGCCTTTACCGGCTTCAGACTCCAGCAGCACTTCTCCACTTAAATGGCTAATCAATTCTTTAACTATGGCTAGCCCAAGTCCTGTTGAACTTTCTTCTCCCGTAGGCCTTGCACTGAGGCGGGTAAACTTCCCAAAAATCTTGGCCTTGTCTTCTGCACTAAATCCAGGGCCGTTGTCTTTAATCTCGATTTTTAAACCATCGGAATTAGTCATGGCATTCACCTCTATTCTACCGCCCACCGGACTGAATTTCACAGCGTTGCCTACCAAATTTTCTACGATTCGTTTAACCAAACGCACATCAGTTTGCACCTCTGCTTTTTGATCTATGTTTTCAATTATTTCGATCTGTTTCTTACGCGCTCTCAGTTTAATCCCAATTAATGAATCTTCAAGTATTTCAGAAAGCGAAACTTTTTGTTTCACTAACCCTACTTTGTCGTTTTCGAAGGCATGAATATCAATTAAATTTTGAACCATGGCGCTGCTATCTTCTACCACCGTATCCAAGTAATCAAGGTACTCTTCCTTTTCTTCTTCCTTTTCTGCCATCCTCATCAGATGAGCCAAGGCGCCAACCTTGCCGATGGGTGACAACAAATCATGGGCTACTACATGCATTAAATCATCCTTCTGTTTGTCTAGCAACTCAAGATGTTTGTTGGTCTTTTTTAATTTGAACGAAAACCATAAAATCACAAATAGCAACACGCTAATACCAAGTACAAGTAAGAGCATGTAAAAACTAGTTTTGCGCTGAGACTCAAGTTCGTTGTTCGTTTCCAAGAGCTTGCGTTTGTTGTGCTCCGCTTCAAGTTCAAGTTCAAATTGTTTGGCTTGCTCTGCCTTAATTCGCAGCATGTTCACTTTTCGCGTAGACTCAATGCCCTCCAATTTGTTTTTAATCTCATTGGCATTTCGGAAATACAGCAAGGCATTTTTGAAGTCACCTTGTTCTTCAAATATCTGCGCCAAAGCAAACTGAACGTCCATTGAATCTGATCCATCGTTATAAATCTGCGCTTCATCCAACAGCTTTAGCCCAAGAGGTTTTGCTGCCTTATATTTTTTAAAATTCATAAGGGTGAGAAACTCCTCTACAAAAGAATTATAAACACCTCTCGAAACATTGATTTTGGCGAAATAACTTCTGGCCTTTTCGTACCAAAACAAGGCACTGTCAAGCTCCTTGATGTTATCAAAATAGTGCCCCTTGTCAATGTAAAGATGACCCAATCCATAAAAGTTTCCCGAATTGAGAAGTAAACGCTCGCTTTTATCTAAAACACTTGGGATTGAGTCGAGTTTATCTTCTAATCCGAATTGGGCAACCCAGTTTTGATACACGTGCCCAAGCATAGAAGAGTCGTTGATTTCCAAAGCAATTTTCTCTGCCTGCACAAGGTGTTCACGCGCTATTTCAAGACGATTTACCTTGCGATAATCGATGTTGCAATTAATGTGATAAGCGGCTTGACTCCTGAGCGTTACACTGTTGAGATATCTCGCACATTCGGCAAAATACGCTAAGGCTATGCTTATATCTCCCCGCTCCGAATAGAAAATTCCCAAATCCAAATTAGACATAAACAACCCCGAAGAATCGTTTTGCTTCATGGCTATTTTTACAGCCGCGTTATAATACCAATAGGTGGAATCAATAATATCGCTTCGATCAAACGCAATTCCAACTCTTCGAAAATCGGTATAATTTAAGTCCTCAGAAAGCGCCAATCGCTTTATTTCCAAAGCCGACTTACACCATTTTAAAAAATTAGGTGCATCATAGTTTTTTTCGCAAACCTTTGCCAAAAGCAAGGAATAATAATAATAAAGCGTAGAATCCTCGAAACTTATTGGTGGATAAGCCGCCTTTTCTAATTCGGTATATTTTACTTCATCGTCTCCTCTTGTAAGGGCGATTTTTGTGTTCAAATAAAGAGATAGCAACCGATCGTAATCATCGGATCTTTTTGAAGCTTCGAAAATTTGTAAAATACTATCCGCAGTAGGTAACTCGTTCCCTTTTATAGCATCAAAACACTGAAAAGCCAGATATTTACTGCTAATCTCAAAACCTTTTGTTGATGCGACTCTTTTGTAAACTTCACTTCTTATGCCTTCTCGGTCATCAAATAAGTATCTACTAAACAGGTAGTCGAGCTTTTCTACTTCAGAATTCCCCTTTATAATTGGCTCAGATTGAGCAATTAAATCAACGCCAAGTATAAAAATTGAGAAGAAAATAATCACTACCATTCTCACTTGGCGAAAGTATTCTTTTGAGAAAACAAAAAAAATGACCTTACCACGGTAAAAACAAATCAGATAAAAAAGCTAAAAAGAGTTCATCTACCTTTAAGAATGTTGATTTTTGCGCATTAATTAAACAAGATTATACATGAATTCATCTTTCGACAAAATAGTCTCCACATCCAACTACATCAATGGCAAATGGCATTCAAAAGGCAATGGAAAAAACCTCCAAGTAATTGATAAATACACCCAGGAGGAAATAGCCCAAGTGCCTTTTTGTTCGACCGATCAAATGGAAGAAGCCATTCAATCTTCGGTAATGGCTTTTAAAGAATTAAAGAATTGGTCGGCAGGGCAAAGAAGTGAAGCCCTCGAAAAAATAAGAATTGCCTTGGTCGAAAACCAAGAAGCTTTTGCTCAATTGATTGCTGCAGAAGCTGGCAAGCCTATTGGCTATGCCCGAAATGAAATGGCGCGTTGCGTTGATACCTTAAAAACCGCCGTATCTGAAACGCTGCGTTTTGATGGCGAAATGGTTCCGATGGATTATAACAACGGCGCAGGCAAGGTGGCTTTTACAAGAAGGTTTCCGATTGGACCGATAGCCGCTATCTCACCATTCAATTTTCCACTCAACCTTGCGCTTCACAAAATAGCTCCTGCCATTGCCTGTGGTTGTACTATTGTGTTGAAACCAGCACCCCAAACTCCTTTGGTAGCCTTGGCATTTGCCAAATTGGTTGACGATCTCAACTGCTTGCCAAAAGGTGCATTAAGCGTATTGGTTGCTGATATTCCAGAAGCGGAAAAATTGGTAACCGACCCTAGAATGGCCATGTTGTCGTTTACGGGTAGTCCGCAAATTGGATGGCATTTAAAAAATATCATTGGCAAAAAGAAAGTGGCGCTAGAGCTAGGTGGTAATGCGTCGGTAATAATAGATGAAAGCGCTGATTTGCCACTTGCAGCCAAACTCACAGCGATTGGTGCGTTCTTATATGCCGGTCAAATTTGTATCTCCACCCAAAGAATACTCGTTCACCAAAATGTTTTTAACGCGTTCAAGGTGCTTTTGATCAAAGAAGTTGAAGCCCTGAAAGTGGGAGATCCCCGCGATGAAAAAGTAATGATTGGGCCCATTATTCAACCTGTACACGTAAAACGAATTTCGGACTGGGTGAGTGAAGCCGTAGCTGCTGGAGCAGAAATTTTGACAGGAGGAAAGGTGATAAACGAACAAAACGGACTTTACGCCCCTACCCTGCTTACCAACACTAAAAAAGGCATGAAGGTTTGCGATCTCGAAGCTTTTGGACCAATTGCCACTCTTGAATCTTTTGGAACTTTTCAAGATGCCATTGATCAAACCAATGATTCCACCTTTGGCTTGCAAGCCGGTGTGTTTACCAATCAATTCGATCAGGTAAAAAAAGCACATCAAGAGCTCGAAGTGGGCGGAGTGATGATCAACAACATACCAGGATTCCGAATTGATAGCATGCCTTATGGAGGAGTAAAAGATTCGGGGCTAGGCCGTGAAGGAATAAAATATACGATGGAAGAAATGACCGAACCAAGACTATTGGTATATTAGATTCGAAATAATAACATGGTTTGAATAAATTAATCGTTCGTGTATTTTTTGTTGCATTACTTTTTTGGGGTTCTGATCTTAAGGCGGAAAACCACCAAATTATTGATAGCCTTCAAAAAAGAATTGCTTTTTTATCCGAAGCCAAACCCCTTGATTCGTTTCAGCTTTGGCTGGCTTATTACCATTCTTTTGACGAACTCGCCAAAATTGGGCGTAAAGATGATTCCCAAAACGCGTTTCTTAAAAGCCTTGAAGTAGCTCCTAACGACACTTTTAAATATCGGTCCTATTACAGAAGATCGGTGTGGTTTTCCGAAATTCATGAGGGCGAAGAAGCTATTCGATTGGCCTCTGAAATTATCAAGAAATTCCCAGGTTATCACGAAGCTTTGGCATCGGGTTACATGTTTATGGCTGTTGCACACGAGCACAACAAAGAGTTTGATCAAGCACTGTCGTACTACGAAAAATCCCTTAAAGAATCAATAATTAGTGGTGATTCTGGCTCCTATTTCATGGTAAAAATGAACATGGCTAATACCCTTTTTGATCTGGGTAAAAAAGAAGAGGCTATTGACTACTACAAACAGGGTATTCGATACTACGGTGCTTCTGATAACCCGGGGTTTAAGTTTAAAATAGCAAGCCTCTACAACAACATAGGAACCAGCTATATGGGGCATAATTCTGATTCAGCTATAAAATTTTTAAAGCTTTCTAAAGCCCTGAGTATTGAAATAGGCGATGAATTTGAAATGGGCCTATCGAGTCTCAATTTGGGTATAGAATATTTTACGGTAGGAAAACCCTTGTTGGCCAAAGCAGAATTGATGCAGTCCCTAAAAAACATGAACCTCATCAATGAGACATACTACCACTATGATATATATCGAATGCTAGGTGCTATTGAAAGTTATAACCAAAACTGGACTGCAGCTATGAATATGATGGATAGTTCTAAATATTTTCACGAGCGAGGCAGCAATGCCATGCGTGCGGAAGCATTTGCAGAGGCTAAGGCTCAGTTTAGAATTGCGGAAGAATCTTTAAAAAACGATCAGCTCTTGGCCTCCAACCGTGCGGCACATGAAAAACTACAATGGCAAAGAATTGCGACCTTTTCGCTCGTTGGCTTGCTTCTACTTCTCGCCGCATTTATGCTTTTTAGGTACAGACAATACAAAACCATAAAATCGCTCATCACCGAAAAAGACAACCTCATGGGCATTCTTTTTCACGACCTCAGGTCTCCAATGGCGGCTATCAAAACCGTGAGTGATATGATTGGCGAGGATCAAAAAGTAAATTTAGACCCACACTCAAGAGAGCTGCTTCACGAAATGTCTAAGGTATCGGCCTATGGGCTCAATTTGGTGGACACCTTATTCTACATTTATGAACTAGAAAACAAACAACTCCAAATTAAAAAATCAGAAATTGAAATCGCTGAAATATTTGGAATAATAGAATCTGAATTTACCTCCCTAGCCAAAACCAAGGGCATAGAGCTCGAAATGCCTAAAACCGAGTTGAAGGTCACTTCGCATCGGGAATTCCTCATTAGCATCCTGCGCAATTTAGTATCCAACGGAATCAAATTTTCGAGTTCAGCACAGAAAGTGGAATTAGAACTAAAAGACAATATAAAGCATACAATTATTATAGTGCGAGATAATGGCCCAGGCTTTTCTACTGTTGACCAAAACAACATGTTTAAGAAGTTTACCACACTCACTGCCAAACCAACAAATGGCGAGAAATCGACAGGACTAGGCTTGTACTTGGTAAGCCTTATGGCGAAGAAAATAAACGCCACCATCACCTTGAATTCAACATATACGCAAGGGGCTGAATTTCACTTAATAATTCCAAAACAAAATGGGTAAAAAGCTGGACTATTTACCAACTGCCTTACAACGTTTTATAGCTGATCAAAAAATATACTTTGTGGCCACGGCAGCCGAACAAGGCAGGGTCAATTTGTCGCCTAAAGGAATTGATACATTTCGAATCATAAGTGAAAACGAGGTTATTTGGCTCAACCTTACTGGAAGTGGTAACGAAACTCAGGCTCATTTAGCTGAAAACAATCGAATGACCATCATGTTTTGCGCATTTGAAGGGGCTCCCAATATTTTGAGGCTTTATGGGCAAGCCAAAGCGATTTTACCAAATCAAACTGAATGGCAAAAAATGATCGACTTATTTCCTTTGGTTGCTGGCGCTAGACAAATTATCCAACTTCAGATTGAACTGGTTCAAACAACCTGCGGATATGGCGTGCCATTTTATGAATACCGAGGAGAACGGAACACCTTGCTCGAATGGGCTGACAAAAAAGGCCAAAACGGTATCGAAGAATATTGGCAAACAAAAAACACAGTGAGCCTTGATGGGAAAAAAATTGACATTTAGAATAATTGACAGCCTGTCATTGAAAGAATAAAATATTTTTGTACTTACTATTTATTGGCAGAAGAGTGTTTACAACCAAATCCTCCAATTTTGATTGGACTGACTGCTGTCAGATATTGCTAAAACTTAGAAAAGGCTGCCTCGGTAGCCTTTTTTTGTAACCGAAAAGAATGGAAAATGAAACTTATATGGCTCGGGCACTTCATCTGGCCCAAAGTGGCTTAGGCTTAGTTTCCCCAAATCCACTCGTAGGTTGTGTTATCGTACATCAAAACAACATTATTGGCGAAGGCTACCACCAGAAATACGGAGCTGCCCATGCAGAAGTAAATGCAATTAGGTCTGTAAAAGAAAAGAACCTCCTTCCCTATTCAACCCTTTATGTTACATTAGAACCTTGCGCTCATTACGGTAAAACACCTCCGTGCGCTGACCTCATTGTAAAAAGCGAAATAAAAAAAGTAGTAATTTGCAACCTCGACCCGAACCCGCTTGTAGCGGGCAAAGGCATTCAGAAATTAAAAGAAGCCGGAATTGATATTACCCTGGATGTACTCCATGCTCAGGGCAAATGGTTAAACCGAAGATTTTTTACTTCATTCGAAAAAAACCGCCCTTACATTATTCTCAAATGGGCAGAAACCAAAGACGGTTTTGTTGATTCCATAAGGGATTCCAACTCTACAGCATTAAAAATTAGTGATGCCATCAATTCCAACTTAGTGCATACATGGCGCGCGCAAGAAGATGCAATATGGGTCGGTAAGAACACTGTTCTGAAGGATAATCCCTCTCTTACAACCAGAAATATAGTGGGTAAAAACCCCATCCGAATCACCTGCGATAAAAAAAACAACATCCCACCCGAATTCCATATTTTTAACCCCGAGGCAAAAACCATCATTTTTAACATTGAAAAAAATGAAGAAAAAGATGCTAATAAATGGATGAGAATTAGTGATGAAAATTGTTTAGAAGAAATGCTTGACAAACTACACCAGTATAAAATTCAAAGTATATTAGTTGAAGGTGGAACTTGGTTGTTAAATACCTTCATTAAATCTGGTATTTGGGACGAGGCAAGGGTTTCACAACACAAAGATTTAACTATAGGCACAGGAATTAAAGCACCCAAAACGCTGAATATGAATCTTAAAGAAAAGGTACTTGAAGGAGAAATGGAAGTAAAATTCTATACTAACCCACATCAATTGACATGAAAAAATTGAAGAAATACATACTGTTTTTGGGCCTTTTCTGGTGGACCTTTTCGAGTTTTTCGCAGGGAACCATTGATGTAGAGGAATTCAAAAAAGCATTAGAGTCCAATTTGGATTTAGATCAGCTCAAAAAGAATCCGGTGCTCGATATGGAGCGATCGGATAGCCTTTTTGAATCCATCAACAAGGGAGGGGATTCGTTATTTGAGCCGAAATTCTATCACTTGCTTGGAAAACTGAACGCTGAAAAAGGAAATTTCGCGGTGTCTATTGAATATTTCAACACAGCCGAAGAGTACAGAAAGGAAACCAATCTCCGCGATTTTTTTGTACACAATTTGCTTGATCGCGGAAACGTATATTACAAAAATGGTGATTTCGAAGCCGCCGAAAAAGATTACCAAACAGCCCTTTCTCTCGCCACTACACTCAACGACGAAGCATCTCGGGCTATAGCTTTTAATAATTTAGGGCTACTTGAATTACATCGAAAAAATTTCGATTTGGCTTCGGGCTTATTTAACGATGCTCTTTCTATTCGTAAAAAACTCAATGACCCTTTTTTAGTGGCGCATAGTTTAACCTATTTGGCCATGCTTCATTTTCATCAAGAACAATTCGAAAGCGCTATTTCATATTATTTGCAGGCTAAAGACGTTTATAGCACACTTCAAAAAGACAAACGAGACCAGCGTTTTCAAATTCAGATTACCAAATTGAATAATGAGCTGGGTTTTTGCTTTTACAGACAAAACAAACCAGAAAAAGCTATTTTATATGCCGACAGCGCAGTTCTGTTTTCTGAGCAAATAGAAAGCAATTATGATAGAGCCAGCCTTTTGTACCAGGCGGCCAAGGTTATTTTCTATGCCAAAGAAACCCAAAAGGCCCTCGAAATAGCCTATAAAATCAACGGATTAGCAGCCGAATACCACTTCAAAGACATACTTCAAAAAAACTATGACCTGATGGCCGATTGTTTTGAAGCACAAAAAAATTACGAAAAAGCTATTGAATACGCTAGAAAGAGCCATCAAATGAAGGATCAAATCGTAAACGACCGAATGGCAAAAAAACTAGCCGACGAGCGACTCAGCTTTCAAGTAATGACCAACAGGAAACTGCTAAAAATGGCAGAAAAGGAAAACGAATTAAAGTCTATTGAGCTTAAGGCACAAGAGAGAATATCTATGCTGATGGGCATTATTGCCCTTATCGCCTTCCTTACGGTTGGAAGCTTATTCTATTCTAACCGACAAAAAATGAAGGTAAACCAAAAGCTTCTGGAGACCAATAAATTAATAGAAACCCAGAATGAAGAAATAAAAAAACAACAAGAGCAATTGTCGCAGGCCAATTTAAAATTGCAAAAGAAATTCACGGAAATTGAAGAAATGGACGACGAAAAATCGCATCTGCTGTCAATCGTTGCTCATGATTTGCGAACACCCCTCAATTCCATCCTCGGGTTGTGTGATTTGCTGGAAATGGAAGAAGCCGACAGCGGGGAGGTAAACCCAGACCGAAAAAGATATATCGAGTTGATCAAAGAATCTGGAGGGCGCATGCTCAATATGATTAATACACTTCTAAATGCTCGTAAAATAGAAAGCCAACAACTGGATATAAAAACCGAAGAAGTTGATGTAAACCTAATACTCGAAAAAATAATTAGCGAACATCGACCATGGTCCAAACGAAAATCAATCAATATTATCAATGAATTGAAAACGCCACCACCAGTTCTCGCGGATAAATTCCTCTTCCAACAGGTATTAGAAAACTTGGTCACCAATGCCATTAAGTATTCCCCAATTAATTCCAGTGTTAAGGTAGTGTCTGAAGTTAATGACAGGTTTTTAGCTATTAAAGTAATTGACAATGGCCCTGGAATAAGCCGAGATGACCAACAACGCCTATTCACCAAATACCAGCGATTGAGTGCGCAGCCTACGGGTGGGGAAGACTCTATTGGTATTGGCCTCTCATTGGTAAAAAAATTAATTGAACTGATGGATGGATCTGTAAGTTGTACAAGTGAACTTGGTTTGGGTAGCACGTTTCAGATAAACATCCCACTGGCAACATAAAAGGAATGTATTTTCTGTTGCTCAGCATCTGTTTTTCCTCCATCCTATTTGTTATCTTTAGGTACTTCGACAAATTCAAGGTCGATAACTTTACCGCCATTGTGGTTAACTACTTAGTGGCATTCGGAGTTGGTTTTCTATTAAATTCAAACCCTTCTTCATTCGATGCCAAAACCCAACCTTGGTTCTATTCCTCAATGGTACTGGGTCTTTTATTTATTTTTCTTTTCGGAATTCTAGCGCGAGTTACACAAGAAAAAGGCATCACGACTTCGGTAGTGTCCAATAAAATGTCGATGATCCTCCCAGTATTGGCAGCCTTTGTTTTTTTGGGCGACACTCCCAATTGGCTCAAAATAATGGGTATCTGTATAGCTATTCCGGGTATCATATTAACGGTAATAAAAAAAGGAACGCTCCTCAAAAACTATATGGGCCTTCCTTTATTCCTGTTTTTAGGGAGTGGCATCCTCGACTTTAGCCTCAAGCTCAACCAAATGTACTTGGTAGACGATGACCAGTTTCTCTCCTTCGTTTCTTATATATTTTTATTCGCATTTGTGGCTGGAGCAGGATACGGAACTTTTCACAAAACGCTGGTATGGCACCAAAAAAACATAGTAGCGGGGATTATTCTTGGCGTACCCAATTACTTTTCTATTTACTTTTTAATGGAAGCTCTCAATTTCGAAGGCATTGAAAGCACCACCATATTCCCTATAAACAACGCGGGAGTTTTGGTTATGTCGAGCCTGCTTTCGGTGCTCATATTCAAAGAGAAGTTAAGTATTACCAACACCATAGGAATGTTGCTATGCGTTGTATCCATTGCCATTATTTCCTTAGCATGAGCAGCGATGTTTATACCACCATCGCACTACCTAACGAAGTGCTGTTAAAAGAAAAAGGGTCCAAGCATTTGGGGTTTTCCCATGCCATTAATTCAAGAGAAGAGGCGTCGGAACTGCTGAAAAAGTACCGAGAACTTCACCCAAAAGCCAACCATGTATGTTCTGCCTATGTCCTTTTAAATGGAGAAGAATATGCCAGCGACGATGGTGAACCTAAAAATAGTGCTGGTCCACCTATTCTAGGTCAAATTAAATCCAAAAACCTGGTGAATGTCTTGGTGGTGGTCATCAGGTATTTTGGCGGTACAAAACTGGGAATTCCTGGCCTTATAAAAGCTTATAAGGAAACTGCCGCCTTGGTTTTAGATGCCTCTGAACAAAAAGTAATAGAATTGAGAGAATCCATTGTTGTATTATTTGATTACTCCTTAGAATCGTCGGTGAAAAGGCTGATTCATGAACATGGAATCGAAATAGGAAAACAAGAATTCAATGAAAAGGTGACATGGGAGCTGCTTGTTCAACCAAACTTAAAAAAGCCTGTTACCCATCAATTATTAGAAATTCATGGTCTTGAAATCATTTAAACTCGTCGTAATTTCGGTGCTTATTCTGTTTGGGGCGCAGTTAAAGGGTCAAATGGAAGGTGCGGGTTATTGGCCAGCTCATGGTAGTTCTTATTCAAACTCCAACTTTCGGTCACCAACAAACGATATTCAAGACATCCTCGATTCATTTATAAAAACCCACTCCACGTCTATTCATCCTCAGTCTACATTCTATTTAATCAACACCCAATCTAGCAGTACTGGAATTCACTACACTTTTGAACAACATATTTTGGGAACACAAGTGCTACATAGTTTTCTCAAATTTCACCTAAACGGCAATTCTGTATTTGCACAGGCCTATCTGTATGGAAACATCAAGTTGGACCAAGCATCAGAGGTATTTGCACCAAGTGTTAGTTCACCTAAAGAATACTACTGGTTTTATAGCCAGGGTCGCCTAAAACTTATGCACCAAGAATTTGAAACAGATCATGGCTTACTCAATATCCAGCGCTTGGTTTCGCTAGATAAAAACGAAGTAGTGATTCGCGATCTCAACCAATACCTGCATGCTAGCGATTCGCTTATTTGGGTAAAAGTATTTTATCCAGATCCAATAACATCCATAAAAGAGCCCTACGGTGTGTCTATCAAAGATTGGGACGATTCAACCTATGCCGCGATAGAAAACCAACAAGTGTTTAAGTCCATTCAAGCTCAATTCAAAAACGACACATTTTTTCTTGCCAATGAATATATTAAAATAGTAGATATTTCGGGTCCATATCTCCCAGTGGCCGTTCAAAAAACCGATACTTTTAGTTTTCTCAGAAACGAACATGCCTTCGAGGAGGTCAACGTGTATTATCACATCACTAATTTTCGGCAGCACATGAGTCGTATGGGATATGATTCGCTGTGCAACTACCAAATATGGGCCGATGCCAGAGCTTTGGGGGGTGTTGACAATTCCATTTACGCTAACAATTTCTCTCCTCCACGTCTGCTTTTCGGAATCGGTGGTGTTGATGATGGTGAAGATTGTAGTCCTATTATACATGAATACACCCATGCACTTTCTGACGCTGGCTCACCAAATAGCAATTTCGGAAAACATCGGGCTATTATAGATGAAGGAATTGGGGATTATCTAGCAGCTTCTTACAAAAAAGACATTGATCCATACCAATCAGATCGTGTGTACAATTGGGATGGTCACAACGAATTTTGGGGTGGCAGAAACGTGGGCACAACTAAAATTTACCCCCGAGACACGTTTGGCACTATTCACGGCATTGGCGAAATTATATCGAGCTCCCTAATGGATATAAACAAAAACTTGGGGCGCACAGTAGCGGACCAACTTACTTTCGAATCGCTCTACTACTTAGCTCCAAACATGTCCATGCAAGCTTACGGAGAAACCTTGCTTCAAATAGAAGCCCAATTGTTTGGCGAGAAATACAAAAGTGAGTTATGCCGAGTGCTTTATCAGCGAGGATTAATTACACATTGCGAGGTGTCCGCTCAAAATCAAGTTAGCGACGTCGGATTTGCGGTAAGCAATACTTATGGGTTTGCCCTTGGAATAAGTCCGTTGAAAATTGAATCAAAGGAGCCTTTTTTGTTCTCTGTATACAACCTAAATGGCGTGCCAATTATGACCCGTACCACTGATGCATTAGAAGTAGAAGTTGCCCCTAGTGAGCTTCCAACTGGAACTCACATTTTGCGGATAGAATCGCCTTCCTATATTTTAAATCTAAAACTCACTCGTTTTAACTAAAATAAGGAGCGATATTCTTTTGGAAATACTCAGGAGCCGCAACGGGTCTTCCTGATTCATTTACAAACACCAAAGTTGTCTCACCCTCATTTATTTTTTCGCCTTTGAGATTAAACATTTCATAGTTGAAGGTAATTCGAGCCTTGGGAAGTTGTTTCAAATAAGTTACAAGTGTTAATTCATCATCGTAAAAAGCTGGCTTATAATATTTGATTTTATAATCCAACACAGGCATCATGATACCCGAGTCTTCCAACTCTTTGTAGCTCATCCCAATCGATTTCATGAGTGCAACCCTGCCCACTTCATAATATGTGGCATAATTGCCATAATAAACATATCCCATTTGGTCGGTTTCGGCGTATCGTACCCTTATTGTTGTTTCAGCTTTTATCATAATCCACAATTGAGTTCAAAATTGGCTTTTTGTTTCTTTATAAACCGAAAAAAACACATTTTAATAAATTAAAAAATAAATGAATTTAACCTTATAAATCACGTAAAATAGATAGTCAACGTCTAATCAAGTACATATAAAAAATAGTGTCCAATTTGGTACTTTTAGAAGTCAAATTAATTAGAAAATCAAGCGTAGATTCGTTTTTTTATTTACTTTTTTCTTCGAATATTTGCTGAGCTTATGAGAAGGGGCAAATGTTCTATTTTTCACCTTCGAAATTCTACACACAGCAAGAATGGAAAAATTAATAATAGTATTCACAAAGACAATTTGCATGATTAAAAATGAGCGCTAAAACTCACGAAGACATCTGGAGGTCGTGCCTCTCGGTAATTAAAGACAATGTAAATCTTCAAAGCTACAAAACTTGGTTTGATCCAATTAAACCACTTCGCTTAAAAGACAACATCCTCACGATTCAAGTTCCTAGTCAATTTTTTTATGAGTGGCTAGAAGAACATTACATAACTCTTTTGAAAAAAACATTAAAAAAGGAAATAGGCCCTGACGGTAAATTGGAGTACTCTATTATTATGGATAATAGCTATTCTTCAGCAAAACCGTACACAGTGCGTATACCTACCAGTAACCGAAAAGAAACTAAAAATCCTTCAGTATCTATGCCTATTGATATGGGAGGTACTACTACGATTAAAAATCCATTTATTATTCCAGGACTCAAAAAAGTTGTGGTTGATAGCCAGTTGAATCCCAACTACTCGTTTGACACCTTTGTTGAGGGTGATTCAAATCGATTAGCAAGGAGCGCTGGTTTCGCTGTGGCAAATAAACCAGGTGGTACTGCGTTTAACCCTCTATTGGTTTATGGAGGAGTAGGACTAGGCAAAACACATCTTTCGCACGCCATTGGTATAGAAATTAAGAAGAATCACCCAAACAAAACAGTTTTGTTTGTTTCTTCTGAAAAATTCACGCAGCAATTTATCGAGTCGGTAAGAAACAATACCCAGAATGATTTTGTTCATTTCTATCAAATGATAGATGTACTGATCATTGATGACGTCCAATTTCTTTCCGGTAAAGAGAAAACCCAAGACGTATTTTTCCATGTGTTTAATCACTTACACCAAAATGGAAAACAATTGGTTTTGACTTCGGATAAGCCACCAGTTGAAATGCAAGGAATGGAGCAGCGTCTTCTATCAAGGTTCAAGTGGGGTCTTTCTGCCGATCTTCAAGTTCCTTCAATAGAAACTCGAATTGCTATCCTCGAAATGAAAATGTACCAAGAAGGTATTGAGCTTCCTAAAGAAGTGATCGAATACTTGGCATACAGCATTACCACAAACATTAGAGAACTAGAAGGAGCTTTGATTTCATTAATTGCACAGGCTTCATTGAACAAGAAATCCATCACCTTGGATTTGGCAAAGAAGATGATCGACAAGTTTGTGAAAAACACCGCTCGAGAAGTTTCCATCGACTATATCCAAAAAGTGGTTTGCGATTATTTCGATTTGAATATCGAATTGCTGAAATCTAAAACTCGAAAAAGAGAAGTTGTACAAGCGCGTCAAATTGCAATGTTCTTTTCAAAGAAACTTACAAAATCCTCCTTGGCAAACATTGGAGCGCATTGCGGAGGTAAAGATCATGCTACCGTTCTTCATGCATGTAAAACGGTAAATAATCTAATGGAAACTGATAAAACTTTTAGAGGTTATATTGATGACTTAGAAAAGAAAATTGCTTTACAATAAAACCCTACCTTTTTTCATAATGTGGAAAATGGGAATTCAATAATTTGGATTCCCTTTTTTTTTATTCCCATAAGTTGTGGAGAATTAACATAGCACTACCTTCTTCCTATCCACAGATAGAACATTGCTAAATCATGTAAAGAATACGGACCTAGCGGTTTTATTAGTGAATGCTATCGAACCGTTCGTTGGAGTGATTAGACTTCAGTCCAGTTTTGTAGCCCAATTTGTAGTGCAAGAGCAATTCCATTGCACCTTGCAAGTTGGTAGCTTGATTTAACTTAGATACGTTTACATCATAGCTGATTCCTATGCCTAAACCTGCCCAATTAAACTGAGTTTCGAAAACCATTGCGTCTTTTACTCGATAAAATGCGCCAAATTCCAAGGTCATTTCTTTTTCAATACCCGTATAATTGCCAGCTTCTTGAAGCACAAAGTCGAAGCTTGTACCCAAAACAAAGTATCGCTGAGAACCCTGAAAATACATGATACCTCTCGGTATTACAGCAAAGTTGTTGGCGTGAGAATGAAACTCAAGTTCACCATGTACATAGGTTCCTGTTGAGAGCTGATATTCAGTATTTAAATATTCAACTTTGGGTTTGTTTAAATTGTTAATCGCAATACCGAACATACTCTTAAGGTTGGAGTGATTGGTCCCAAAATAATGGAATCCTGCGCCAACTCCCACATACGTTTTGGAGGCCTCACCTGCATACTCGCCTGGAATAGATTGATCAAATCCTATTTGATTCCATTGACTACCCCAGTGCGCTCCATCGTAGGTCATCGACTTCTGGTTATACGTAACCTTAGCCCCAGCTGACCAAAAGTGGTTTTCATCTGGGTCGAATGACTTACCAAATGCCAAATTGAGTCCGCTGTTAAAATTTGAAGTTTGGGTAACTCCGGCATCGTCCTTAATAACATATCCACCTAAGGCAAAAAAATCGTTTCCTGTAACATCGCTCAAAACAGGTAAATCTAATGAAGCAGCCATGGTATTGTAGGGCTGTGGAGAGGTTTGACTCCATTGTGTGCGGTAATGAGCATTCATTCTCAATGAACCATGAAACACACCAACCGCAGCTGGATTGAATATAGTTATTGCATCAGAAAATTGTGAAAAATGAGCCGCCTCTTGTGCCGCGCTTCCAAATGAAACAACTATGCCTACTATGATGCCAATAACTCTTCTCATCAACGAACCAAGGTTACGTTTCCTTTCAATTCTTTGTAAGTTCCTTCTTCGTGCCAAGCCTTTATAAAATAAGTGTAGACTCCGGGGTCAAGTTCTTTCCCGTTTTCATTATCCTTACTACCATTCCATCCTGCATCTACCGGGCTAATATCCGATTCCCATACTATTTGTTTGGGATCGTCGGAATAGAACACCAATTGCCCATAGCGGTTGTAGATGCTCACTTGAATTTTAGTGATTCGGTTTCCAAACACATAAAACTTCTTGTTTTTGGAGGTTCCTTTATGAGGAGAAAAAATATCTGGTGCACCCACATAAAACTCTTCGGTTACATTCACTTTTACCGAGTCATACGCCCGACATCGGTTGTAATTTTCTTTGATGACATAAAAATAGCGTGTTTCTGATGGTCTTATTTGGGTTGATCTATTTGTCCAGTGAAATATTTCCCCTGTTGTTACGTTTTCATCATCAACTACATAAGACCAGAAATAATTGTAACAACAACAACTATCTCCCTTAAGCAGATCAATTTCATGAAGTTCAGAGCATTTTTTGACATCTTTATCCGTAGTTGATACCACGGTACTATAACCTTTTAATACTTCCTCATCCTTAATGGTGGCATCAACCTTTGGGTAACCGTATACCGATACAATATCTTCATAACCAATAGAATCTCTTCCATAAATATTTTCAGTAACCAATGACATTTTAAATACCCCCGAATCAGCATAACAAACCGTTACATCCGAAGTAGTAAATACAGTGTCCTTTTTTCCAGGTACACCTGCGGGACCATTAGGATTGTAGGCGTAGTCTGGCCATACCGAATCGTTAATACCCCAGAAATACCATTTGAAAGTAGGTTTTTCGGTAATAAAATACTCCTTCTCAACGGCCGCGTCATAGGTAAACGTAATACAATTGTCGGTACATATTTTTCTCTGTTTTTCTCCTTTTAATCGAGCTACAGATTTAATACAGGCTTTTACAATAACCTTTTTGGTAAGAAAATCTGCCCCTCCATTTCCTCCTACGTTTAGCGTAACAGTATAAGTAGTATCCCTACCGTTAGAGCCTGCACAAGGATAAAAAACAGATACTTGAGGGAGCGTATCATTTGCTATTCTACAAACCCCTGAATCATCCTGAGCCCCAGGAAAAGCCCAATACCTAGAGTTGACGACTCCTGTGCTGCTGTCGGCAAAAAACACGGTATCTCCAGCACAAATGGTAACCTCATTCAAGTTGAGACCATTCATTGAAAACTTGGCAACCGGGGGTAAATTACAATCCCGAACGGTGATGTAATTGGTTTGTGTGAGAGGTACTCCCGAACCATTAACATTGCGTACTGTAAGTGTAATACTGTATTGACCAGGAGCAGGGAATTTAAACTTGGGATGTTGCAAGTTGGAAGTATCTTTTGGGTTGCCAGTACCAAAGCTCCATTTCCATGAAGTGGGGTTTCCGGTGGATAAATCGGTGAATTGAATGGTATCGGTTAAACAAGCTAAACGTGGATTCGCTGAGAACTTTGCGGTTGGAAGATTCGCAGGAACTCCGGTCAGCCTCACCTTATCGATCGCGAACCCGGGCATACTTCCCGTATCTGGGTTTAAAAATGCAAAAGCAAACATGAGGTTTGCTTGGTTGTCGAATGCGGGAAGCGAAATCGTCTCCTTTTTCCAAATACTGTCACCCACATATTTTTTAGGCGTTGGAATCCAAGTAGCACCAGAATTCAAACTATAAAATACTTGACCAGATGTATCGTTTGCCGTAACCGTACCTGCCGGATCGGTCAGCGCCCAATTTAACCACCAAAACGAAAACTCGACGTTTTTTAAGCCAGTTGTACTCTTTGGGGCATTCATACCCGTCATGTAATATTCATTGGGTCCCTTGATCAAATAGGTGTAATTGGCGTTTTTAATTCCAACCCCATTTAAATTTCCTGACAAAATGTGCAAGTAATTTGATTTAGGATTAGCAGAAATTCCTGCAGGTTGTAGGTTGGTATTCGGCACAGTTGCCAATGAATTTCCCGTGTATTCGTTATTAATAATCCACAGGTTTTCACCACCCGAAGTAGTGGTTTTGCCGTAGATCTGGTAGTTTTTATTTAAATCCCAGTTGCCTGGTCCAGCTTCAAAATCGTCGCTGAATAGGACAATTTGAGCATCAACATTTACCTGCAAAAAACAACCAATGAACAAGACCAATAGAAGTCTTTTTCCGAATAATGATTTAATCATTCCTCCCGTCAAATTTTCCGTCAAAATAAAGGCAATAATTGATATGAGCAAATAAAAGTTCTTCTCTAAGTAATGTTTACAAGAAAGTCCAGCGTATTCACGTGGTCCGCATAGTCCTCTAATCGCGGAGTTTGCGAATGCCCAAATTTAATATCTCTTCCCACAATACATTGTATATTCTCTCTATTCTTATCAATTTCCGCCTCAACCTTGCGCTTGCCAGTATAGTATTCGTAATACAAAACACCCACAGGTGCATGTAAATCAGAAGATTCCTTCAGAATTATAAATTCATTATCCAACATCACCTCTCTATTCATCATATAAAGTGTTTTGTTGTACGAATAGTTATTCATGTACCTGTTGTTTTCCATAACCCATGAAAACGGCAGAAAAGCTTTGAACAAGCGCTTGATATCGAACCCCACTGGAAGATATACCTTGGAAACATTTCTACATCCCAATCCAAAATAATTAAAAACATCTTCGGCCAAGAGCAGTAATTCTCTGTCTGTTTCTTCCCCCGTCAATACGGCCAATGAAGTTCTGTTCTTTCTAATAATGTGTGGGTACTTTTTGAAGTAGTACTCAAAATATCGCGAAGTGTTGTTACTTCCCGTAGCTATCACGGCATCAAATTTTTCTAGTTTACCCTCTGTAAAAAAAATACGCGAGCTGAATCGTGGTTCAAGCTCGCAGAGTCGAGAAACCATCTGAGGAAATAAAATTTTATCGTCACTAGAAAGTTTCAAAACCACATTATGACCAGCCACTAGAACCGATAAAAAATCGTGGAAAGCTACCAAAGGGATGTTACCCGCAGCAACAACCGCAATCGTTTTTTCTGTTTCATTATTAATCTTATCGAAATAGGGCTTTGTCCATTGCCGCAATTTTTTTTCATTAAGCATTTCAGCGATTCCATAAAAAGATTGATGAATCATTCTAGGGGTAAACCAAGTATTGAAATGACCTGCTTTTATTACAGTTTCGGCAAGTGCAATCTCAAAATCCGATGTGGGACAATCCTTTGTAGCTAGGTATTGTTGGAGCTCTTGCCCGAGCTTTGAAAATGCTTTTAAACTTTCATTAAGATGTAGATTCAATTTAGAATTTCTTTTATTTATTATGGTGAATATCTTTGCGCCAAATTTAAGGCAACAATTTAGCGCTTTTGTTATGGCAATAATGATTACAGACGAGTGTATTAATTGCGGAGCATGCGAACCCGAATGTCCCAATAATGCAATTTATGAAGGTGGAGTTGAATGGAGATTAGCTGATGGCACTTCATTGAGCGGTGAGGTAACAACGAGTTCGGGCTTTACGGCAGATGCTCACGAAGACCAAGAAGCCGTTTCGATGGATTTCTTTTATATAGTTACTGATAAATGTACAGAGTGTGTTGGATTTCACGACGAGCCCCAGTGTGCTGCCGTTTGTCCAGTTGATTGCTGTGTAGATGACCCAGACCATCGCGAATCGAAGGAAGAATTAACGGCGAAAAAAGAATTTATGCATTTGTAAACAAACCACCTGTAATAACAATCTTGAAAGCCAGTTTCTTAAAAAAGAGCTGGCTTTACTTTTGTAAGTTGTGCGACTCATGAATCAAATAGCCCTTTTATTTTTCTTTCTGCTCTTTTCTACAAGGGTAGCTCATGGACAAAATACACTTTCGCCAGAAACCAAGTCCCAATTGGAATCCCTGAATGAGCTGAGGGCAACTTCTATGAGGGCCGAATCGGATAAGGAAAGAATTGAAGCCAACAACATGTTTAAGTCCAAACTCAAAAATCTCATAGCGTCCAATCACAAGTTCCCATTCGACAGCATTAAAAACTTTGGACTCACCCACTCTCCCAACAAGGCATTCAGTTTCTATACTTGGAATATTATTACCGATGATTACGAATACACCTACTTTAATTGGGTAAGGTTTAAAAATGGGGACCTCCTGGAACTTGTCGATCAATCCAAAGACGCAATTGACCCACCCTTTGAAACTTATTCATATAAAAAATGGTACGGTGCACTTTACTATGAGATCATTCCTATAAAAGACAAAAAAGAAGGATTGTACTACGTTCTTTTGGGTTGGGATGGAAATGGCTCCGAATCGACCAAGAAGGTAATCGATGTTATGTATTTTGACGAAAAGTACGACGAGTGGAGATTCGGTAAAAAGGTGTTTTACGTTCCATTTCAAGACAATTACCGCATCATAATGGAATATTCGGCAGAAGTAACCATGTCGTTGAAGTACCATAAAAAAAGAAAACAAATTGTATTCGACCATTTGGTGCCAGCGAGCGTTGGCATGGAAGGAATTTATGAATATTACGTACCTGACATGAGTTTTGATGCCCTAGAGTATCGAAAAGACCAATGGTATTTTATTCAAAACGTAGATGTAAGAGGAGAGCAAACCATGGAAAACTACACCTACCCTATTGTTAACACACCTTCACCCTCTGGCACGAAGTGAGAATTATTCTGTGTTCATTTCTTCTTATCGGACTTTGTAAATTAAGCTGGGCCCAACCCGCAATGATTACGGTAGTTGATGGCGAGAAAAAACCTTTTTTCCTTTTTGTAGATGGCCTACAAGAAAATGAAACCCCGAAGTCGAAGGTGCGGGTAAAAAACCTAACCGAAGGAAACCACCACATTAAAATTATTTTCGAAGAGCAACAAATTAACAACCCTCAAACCAGGGTTGAATTGCCATTTGGGCAGGAGCTACTGTTTGAAATAAAACTTTACCAAGCAGGTGACAGAAAGTGGTATGCCATTGCCAAAACAGATCAACGTGATATTCATATCAATCCAAAAAAGAATAACATAGATTCGTTGTCGACCGAAGAGTTGGAGGAAGCCAAACTAAAAGCAGACTCCATATACGAAGCACACCTCCCAGTTGCCGAAATCAGCGTTCCAAAGGATACGGCACTTAACCTCGTACCCGATACCATGAAAGAAGAATTTATGCCAGATCTAAGTGAATTCAATTGCACCTCTCCCCTTCACCCCGAAGCGCTCAATTTGGCTATTTTGAAAATTAAAAACCTTAGCTCAGACGAGGCTCGCTTAGTTGTGCTTAAAGATTTTGTGGCCAAAAATTGTGTGAGCTCCATCCAACTCATGGAGTTGCTCCAATTCCTAGATTTCGAGGTTAGCAAACTAGAATTAGCCAGCTATGCCTTCCCCTTTTGTTTCGATCCAAAAAACTATGCCTTTGTTGAGGATGTGTTTGAGTTTGAAACTACCGTAGCAAAACTGCACGATGCCATTTATGGCGTGGGGAAAACGACCAAGTAACTTGTTTACATCTGCTAATTACGAATGCACATTGGACCTCATAGTATATTTCAAAATTTATATTCTATCAAGCTTCCAAAACTGAATTATCAGTCCGGCATTGGCGTACTGATCATACCCCAAAAAACTGGACAGTAAATTAAGCTTGAAAATAACACTTAAATTTACATTAATGACACGAAGGAAGTTTACATCGAAATTCAAAACAAAAGTTGCCTTAGAGGCATTAAAAGAGCGGGACAGTTTATCCGTTTTAGCACAAAAACACGGACTAGTTCACCAGCAAATTACTACTTGGAAACGAGAGGTTTTATCTGGAGCTGATTCGGTTTTTGAAGGGAAAGCAAAGAGTAAGAAGACTGAGTTGCAAGAGAAGGAAGAACAATTGCTTAAAATAATAGGACAACAAAAAGTCGAAATAGATTTTTTAAAAAAAGCCTTGTCGTAAAACCAGTTAATGAATGTAAAATCATGATAGACAAGGGTCATACTAAACTGAGCATTGTTAAGCAATGCAATTTGCTGGAACTAAACAGATCAAGTTTGTATTACAAACACTCATCTACTTCTACATTAAATTTAAACCTTATGCGGCATATGGACGAGCATTATCTTGAGCACCCGTACAAAGGAGCGAGGAGAATGCATGTTTGGCTTACTAAAGATTTAGGATATAAGGTGAGTTTAAACAGGGTGCAAAATCTTTATTACCGCAAAATGCCTTTGAGGTCAATTCTGCCAGGACCTCATACTTCAAAACAAAATAAAGAACATAAAAACTTTCCTTATTTATTAAGAGGCATGGCTATTACAAGACCGAATCAAGTTTGGGCTACAGACATCACTTACATACCCATGGCAAAGGGATTTATGTATTTAATAGCCGTAATTGACTTGTCTAGTAGATACGTAGTTCACTGGTCTGTATCAAATAGTATGGAGGCGGAATGGTGTAGTTCTTTTATCCAAGAAACATTTGATAAACATGGGCATCCTGAAATATTAAATACAGACCAAGGCGCCCAGTTCAAAGTGATGTTTTTACAAAGGCAGTTTTATCAAAGAATGTAAAATTATCAATGGACGGAAAAGGAAGGGCTACCGACAATGCTTTTATCGAGAGGCTTTGGAGGAGCGTCAAATATGAAAAACTGTACATACATCCACCTCAAGATGGGATGGACTTGTACAATAAGCTAGAAGATTATATGTACTATTACAATAATAAAAGAAGGCACTCAAGTATTGATGACCTTGTACCAGTAAAAAAATATGTTCATTTTAAGCAGCCCATTTCCTCTGCGAGGGCTGCCTAAAAGAAAATATTTAATATAGGAAACAGTAGAAAGCTGTCTAGACTAATGGGTACACATCAATGATCGGAAATCAAATATAGTCTAACATTTATTTTATTTGTCTTCATATTAAAGCTTAGTCAACAAGTATTTCTCAATCTCAAATTCGCTACCCAAGGTCAAAAAGCTCAATTCTTTACCAGTGAACTTTCTCCAGCTCAAATAACCGAAGTCACTATTCCCATTTCGCAACCTCACCCCCAAGAATCTCCTCCCTCCATAATTTCCCAACCATAACCATTTCTTAACTTCATTTTCCCTGAAGACTCACTATTTTTTAGCAACTTCGCACGCTCAAACTTTTATCGTTTATTTTATGTCCAAGGTTCACAATTTTAGCGCGGGTCCATGCATACTTCCACCCGAAGTACTTAAAGAAGCTGCTGAAGCAGTTGTTAATTTCGATAACCTCAATTTGTCTCTTCTGGAGATCTCTCACAGAAGTAAAAACTTCGTAGCTGTAATGGACGAAGCAGTGGCTCTAGTAAGAGAGTTGATGGATGTGCCAGACAACTACACCCCTATTTTTATTCAAGGAGGTGCAAGTTTGGGCTTTATCATATCGGCCCTCAACATGCGTGGCAAGCACGGCAAAGCGGCCTACACCAATACCGGTACTTGGGCCAACAATGCCATAAAAGAAGCCAAGCAATTTCTGAATGTGGTGGAAATAGCCTCATCTAAAGATGCCAACTTCAATTACATTCCAAAGGGATATACAATTCCTTCAGATGTAGATTATTTCCACTTTACTTCCAACAATACCATCTTTGGTACCCAAGTAAAGGACATGCCCAAGACGTCGGTTCCCTTGGTGTGTGATATGTCTTCTGATATTCTTTCGAGGAAGGTAAATGTGGCCGATTTCGATTTAATTTACGCTGGAGCACAAAAAAACATGGGTCCTGCTGGGGCTACTTTATATATTGTAAAAAACGATGTATTTGCCAATTCTCAAAAACCCATTCCATCGTATTTGGATTTGAGCATTCACGCCGACAAGGAATCAATGTTTAATACGCCTCCAGTGTACTCCGTGTACGTTTGTATGCTTACCCTTAGGTGGTTGAAGAAAAACGGTGGTGTGAGTTGGATTGAAGGAGTTAATCAAGCCAAAGCAGATTGCATTTACAACGAAATAGACCGCAACCCATTGTTTGAAGGTACTGCCGCCAAAGAAGACCGATCGAATATGAACGCTTGCTTCAAACTAAAAGACGAAAAATACCAAGAACAATTCGACGCTATATGGAAGGCGGCTGGCGTGAGTGGTATCAAAGGTCACCGCTCGGTAGGCGGATACCGCGCTTCAATGTACAATGCGCTTCCTCTCGAAAGTGTGCAGGTATTGGCCAACTGTATGAAAGAATTAGAAAAAAACGTTTAAGAACATTTCAACGCAATACATGAAAATTTTAGCAAACGACGGAATTGCCGCTTCAGGAAAAACGAAACTCGAAGCCGCAGGTCATCAAGTAATTACCCAAACTGTACCCCAAGATCAATTGATTGAAGCGATCAACAAAGAAAACTACGAAGTAGTTTTGGTGCGTTCGGCTACCCAAATTCGCAAGGATATCATAGATGCTTGTCCATGTATCAAAATGATTGGTCGTGGAGGTGTAGGAATGGACAACATAGACGTCGAATATGGCCGTTCCAAAGGGATTAAAGTATTTAATACGCCTGGCGCTTCTTCGCAAAGTGTAGCTGAATTGGTGTTCGCTCATTTGTTTGGCGCCGTAAGGGGTTTATACGATTCAAACCGTCAGATGCCCATAAAAGGAACGACTGAATTTGGTGTTTTGAAAAAGAAATACGGAAAGGGAATGGAACTTCGAGGCAAAACCCTAGGCGTAATTGGAATGGGGCGCATCGGACAATCAGTAATGCAATACGGACTAGGTCTGGGGATGAAAGTTATCGCTCACGATCCGTATGTTGACACGGTAAATATTCACGTTGAAGTGGCTGGCACCCCTGGATTAGATGTAGCCATCAAAAGCGAATCGTTTGACAAAGTGATTACCGAAAGTGATATTCTTACGCTTCACGTTCCGAAACAAAAAGACGGAAGCGCAGTAATTGGCGCCAAGGAATTTGAAAAAATGAAAAAAGGTGTCATCATTGCCAATGCAGCGCGTGGTGGTGTAATTGATGAAGATGCCTTGATCAATGCCTTAAATTCGAGTCAAGTTTCTGTAGTTTGTTTGGATGTTTACAACAACGAACCTACTCCAGACCATCGTTTGCTTTCTCATCCTTCTATTTCGCTTACGCCACACGTAGGTGCGGCAACAGAAGAAGCCCAAGATAGAATTGGAACCGAATTGGCCGACTTTATCATTGCCAACGCATAGTTTCTAAGACAAACTTAAATTTGCAGTCCTGACCTCTAGTGTCAGGACTTTTTTTATGGCTAAAATATCTCCCTTCAAAGGCTTTAGAGCTCCTCGAAACATGGTTCACTTGGTGGCATCGCGGTCGTATATCTCTTACAGCTCTGCTGGTCTCAAGCACAAACTCACCACCAACCCCTACTCTTTCATCAATATTATTAACCCAGAGTTTGGAGAAAAGAAAAAAACCAAAGCCAACACGGGGAAGCGATTTCAACACGTGAAGGAAAAATTCGATGAGTTTATTGCCAAAAAGATTTTTATACAAGACGAACAAGAGTGTTTTTACCTCTATCGACAAAATTTTTTAGGCCACGAATACACGGGAATTATTGCGGGTACATCCATCGACGACTACCAAAATGGCGTTATCAAAAAACACGAGCATACCATTATCAAAAGAGAACTAATTTTTAAAAATTACTTGGAACTAACCGATTTCAACGCCGAGCCAGTGGTGATGACCTACCCCGACGATAAGCCCATAGCCAAGTTGTACGAAAAATACACCCAGACCCGACCCGAGTATGATTTTATGTCAGCCAATAGTGCTACACATGAGTTTTGGGTGATAAATAACAAAAAGGACATTGAGCTCATTATAAAAGAATTTGAGGGATTTGATTCACTCTACATTGCCGATGGCCACCATCGCAGCGCGTCGTCTAATTTGCTAGGGCAAGAACTGAGGATACGAAATCCTCATCATACTGGAAAAGAAAAATACAATTTCCTGATGACCTACCTCATACCTGAAAGTCAGTTACATATCATGGAGTTTAACCGGCTCATCACCGATTTGAATGGGTTGACCGATGACGAATTTTTGGCAGAGGTTTCGGATTATTTTATTGTGCATCCCTTGGAAGTAAAAACTTTCAAGCCCAAATCGTACAACCAAATTGGAATGTACATGGAAGGGAAATGGTACGCCTTGGATGCTAAAGTGGGTATGTTTGACGAGAATCATCCAGTAGAACGCTTGGACGTAAGTATTTTAACCAACAACCTACTTGATCCCATATTGGGAATTAAAGACCTGAGATCCGACCCTAGGGTGCAATTTGCTGGCGGCATGCAAAGTGTGGAGGACCTAGTGAAATTGGTAGATCGAAAAAAAATCAAAGCTGCATTTATCCTTAGCCCCGTAACTATTGACCAACTGAAAGCCGTAGCCGACAACCATCAATATATGCCACCTAAAAGTACATGGGTGGAGCCGAAAATTAGAAGCGGATTAGTACTTTATAAAATTTCAGAATAAAATTGTCAGTTACCAGTAATCTAAAAGCAGTACTTAAAAACATTCCGTCAGAGGTAACTCTGGTGGCGGTTTCCAAAACCAAGCCCAACGAGGATATTCTTGAGGCTTATGATGCGGGTCATCGGCATTTTGGAGAAAACAAAGTACAAGACTTGGTGGCCAAATATGAAACCTTACCCAAGGACATCAATTGGCATTTTATAGGTCATTTACAAACCAATAAAGTGAAATATATTGTTCCTTTCGCCCATCTTATTCATGGAATCGATAGTGAAAAACTGTTGAAGGAAGTGAACAAACGAGCGAAAAACGCCAATCGAATTCAACCCATTTTGTTACAGATTTATATTGCAGAAGAAGAATCGAAATTTGGTTTAGATCGAGCGGAAGCATTTGCCATTATTGAAAAAATAAAAAATGGCGATTTTCCTTTCATTCAATTGAAGGGTTTGATGGGCATGGCTACCAACACGGATAGCGAAGTTCAAGTAGCCAAGGAATTTAAAGGACTTAAAAACCTATTTGACGAATTCAATAAAACCATGCTTCCTATTTCGGTATTATCGATGGGCATGAGTGGTGATTACGCTCTGGCTATTGAATGTGGGAGCAACTTGGTAAGAGTAGGAAGTAAAATATTTGGAGAGAGAAATTATGAAGGTAGTAAAGGATACTAAGGAATCTAAAAAAGTAGAGAACAGAATAATTGCTGGACTTGCTTCTGAAGATGAAGCAGTCGTGATCAAAACCATAAGTTATGCTCGGCAAAATGCAGAGGGTAGACACTTGGGCATTCTCATTCAGCTTTTGAGAGAAACAAAAAATGAAAATATCTCCAACGAAATTATTGCCTTATTAAACGACCTAAAAGACCAAGGAGCTATGGAGCCAATGATGGATGCGGTTTTGGACGATGCCAATATCGACATTAGGGTGTTTTTGCTCCAAGCTATTTGGAATTCACGCCTCGATGCGGTTGATTTCCTCGAGCCACTGGTTAACCTAGCAATCAAATCAGATTTTGTTACTTGTTTGGAATGCCTCACCATTATCGAAAACTTCGAAAACGCACCAAGCGATGAAGCCATTTCTGCCGTGAATACCATTATAAAAGATGCTTTAATGGACAATTCTGAAAACAAAGAGTTGCTCATGAGTATGATGGAGGTATTGAATGATTATATGATTGGGTAAGGGAATTTTGAATTCTTAATGTTGAATTTTTAATTTTGAGTGAACTCTGATTAAAAATTCAACATTCAAAATTCCACTGTTCATTATTCGATATTCCTCTGTTTGACATTCACCACTCCATTTTTACCCAATAAAATTTCAAAAAATCCTATTTTTAGCTCAGTCAATCTCATCATCAAATGAGTAGAAGAATGCTGGATTGGATTTTAAGGCTGAAGATTACAATTACAGCAATGCACGCAGATTTGCAAATGACCGAAGTTTAATTGATATAAATGTACTTGAAGAAAAAATGGAAATAAGCACGCCATAGATCCTTTTATTTACTGGAAATAACCCCTGCTAGTGCGGACGTCCTCGTCCGAGCTACTTCTCCAAAACACAAGCAGCCAAAGAGAATTCAGAGATGATAAAAAAGCATCTGAGTGATAACCGAAACTAAAATTCTAATCACCGATTATTGCTAAAGCCGAACTCGTTTCAGATTCTTTACTAAATCCATTTTATCTTAAATGAGACTATGAAACGAGTTCAGAGTAGGTACAGAGTAAAAGGCCTTGTTCGATATTCGTTATTCCTCTTTTGAATTTCCAATAAAGAATGACAAATGACCAATAACAAAGTAAAAATCTTACTTCGTTATTCAACGTTCCTTGTTCGATATTCATTATTCATCTAAAAGCATCAAAATTTTATTGAGTATTTACTAATCTCTAACAATCCCTTCCTAAACAAAAGAACTACATTTGCACCCCGTACGAATAAAGTCCGTTCATGGCATCAAATTGCAAATATATTTTCGTTACGGGAGGCGTTACTTCTTCGCTCGGCAAAGGCATTATTTCAGCATCTTTAGCCAAACTCCTGCAAGCACGTGGTTTTTCAGTTACCATTCAAAAACTCGACCCTTATATTAACATAGACCCTGGCACGCTCAATCCTTATGAGCACGGGGAGTGTTATGTAACCGACGATGGTGCCGAAACCGATTTGGACCTGGGGCATTACGAGCGTTTCTTAAACGTACCCACTTCTCAAGCGAATAATGTAACTACAGGGAGAATTTATCAGCGAGTAATTGATCGTGAACGCCGAGGCGATTATTTAGGGAAAACTGTACAAGTAATTCCACATATCACCGACGAGATTCAAGATTCTATTCAGACCCTCGGAAGGAGTGGTGATTATGATTTTATTATTACCGAAATAGGCGGCACCGTTGGTGATATTGAATCACTTCCCTACATTGAAGCCGTTCGTCAGCTCAAGCTAGAATTAGAAGGACAAGCCTTGGTGATTCACCTTACGCTTATCCCTTATTTAGAGGCCGCAGGCGAATTAAAAACCAAACCAACCCAGCACTCGGTAAAAATGCTCCAGAGTTTAGGAGTTCAACCCGATGTGATTGTAGCCCGAACTTCTCACGAGCTTGGCAGCGATATTAAACTGAAAATTGCCAAATTCTGCAACGTCCACAAAAATGCCGTTATTCAATCTATTGATGCCAGCACCATTTACGAAGTTCCCCTTTTGATGAAGGAAGAACAATTGGATGAGGTAGTACTAAAGAAATTTGGATACAACGATATTGAATCTCCAGATTTAAGTGCTTGGATTTCGTTTTTAAACAAAATAAAATACCCGAAATCTAAAGTAACCATTGGTCTCATTGGGAAATATGTTGAGCTCAAAGATTCATATAAGTCCATTTTGGAAGGGTTAATTCACGCTGGTGCCACCAACGAATGCAAGGTTAAAATTGAGTTGATTCACTCCGAAAACATCAACAAAAGAACCTTAAAGGAATTGCTCAGCCACCTTGATGGAATTTTGGTAGCTCCTGGTTTTGGGGAACGAGGAATAGAAGGTAAAATAGAAACGGTAAAATTTGCCCGTGAAAACAATATACCATTTTTTGGAATCTGCTTGGGTATGCAATGTGCCGTTGTAGAATTTGCCCGTAATACACTCAAACTAAGTGCTGCCAATTCTGCGGAAATAGATCCTAAAACCCCTGATCCTGTTATTTATTTAATGGAATCGCAGAAAAAAGTAAAAAATAAAGGTGGAACCATGCGTTTGGGGGCATATACCTGCAAGTTGAAAAAAGGCTCACTAGCCCACAAAATTTATCAGAAAGACGAAATTCAAGAAAGACACCGCCATCGTTTCGAATTCAACAACAACTACCTTGCTGACTACGAGAAGAACGGAATGATTGCGAGTGGAATAAACCCCGAAAGCGGCTTAGTAGAAATTGTAGAAATTCCAAAACATCCTTGGTTTCTTGGAGTTCAATTTCATCCGGAGTACAAAAGTACCGTTGAAAATCCGCACCCACTATTTGTTTCATTTATCGAAGCAGCAGTTACGCATCACAATTCATAATTACATACAACAGAGAGACACGAGCAGATGGCGCAAAAAATGGATAAAAACAGCCTAATTGGTTTCGTTTTAATAGGAGCGATTTTAATTGGGTGGACATATTGGATGGCTCCGAATGAAGCCGAAATTAAAGCTGCAAGGGCTAAACAAGATAGCATTGCACAAGCTGAACAAGCCATTCAAAACAAAATTGATTCGGAATTGCCGAGTGAAACAACCAGCTTAAAAGTAGCAGCAGACACCCTTGTTCTTACCGATTCGATAGTTGACATAGAACTTGCCAATGCCTATGGCCGTTTTTCGAATGCATCGGTGGGTACAGAAGAAATCTATACCGTAGAAAACGAAAAATTTGAACTCAAAATAAGTAGCCTTGGCGGACGAATGATTTCTGCTAGGCTAAAAGATTTCAAAACTTACGATAAGGAACCCCTATATCTGTTTGACAAAGACTCTTCTCGCTTTTTCTTCCAACTCAAAAGTGAAAACAGGATTCTAAATACCTCAGATTTCTATTTCGTTCCGAGCCAATCCAAATTGAATGTAACCGGAGATGGATCAAGCTCCTTTAAACTCAAAATGGTTTCCAACGATCCCAACAAGTTCATTGAATATGTCTATACTCTCAAGGGTGATGCGTACGACCTGAACTTTGCCGTAAACGTGGTAGGGTTAGATGACATCGCGATGGACAACAACAACCAATTAAAGCTATTTTGGTCTATGAAATCTCCTTCAAAGGAAAAAGGATGGGAAACAGAAGACCGTAAAACTACTATGTTCTACAAACCTGTTGAAGATAGCCACGATTACATCGGTGAAACCAAAAGTGAACGATACGACATGGAGGCAAACTTGGAATGGGTATCTTTCAAACAGCAATTCTTCTCCGTGGCTATTTTGGCCAAAACACCTCTTGTAGGAGCTGGTAGTTTTCTGGAGACCGTAAAATGCACTGAAAACGGACCTTACACCAAAGAACTCATCGCAAGTGTGGGAGTACCTTTAAACAACAACAACGGCGGATTTGATATTTTTCTCGGCCCCAATGACGTTAATGTATTAAATGACTACGGCATCGAAGATCAAATAGACTTAGGCTGGGGAATTTTCGGTTGGGTTTCAGAATGGTTTCTCATTCCTATTTTCACCCTTCTTAGCAACCTCAATATTTCCTATGGCTGGATTATTCTAATTTTAACCCTACTTATCAAACTCATCCTCTCTCCTATCACCTACAAAAGTTACTTGTCTGGAGCAAAAATGAAGGTGCTTAAACCAGAAATTGAAGAAATCAATAAAAAGTTTAAGGATGCCGACCCGATGAAAAAACAGCAGGAGACAATGGCCTTATACAACAAGGCTGGAGCAAATCCGATGGCCGGCTGTATACCCATGCTACTGCAAATGCCTATACTCTATGCGATGTTTATGCTGTTTCCGGCCCTCATTCAGCTGCGAGGTGAATCGTTTTTATGGGCTGAAGATTTATCCACCTTCGACTCGGTATGGAATTTTGGATACAACATTCCATTCTATGGAAGTCACGTGAGTTTGTTCACCCTTTTGATGGCTGGTAGTATGTTCTTTTATACCAAAAGTAACATGTCGGCAGGAACCATGGGTGGTGGTGGCGGAAACGAAGCACAGATGAAGCAGATGCAAATCATGATGCTTTATGTAATGCCAGTAATGATGTTGGTTTGGTTTAATAATTACCCTGCCGGATTGAGCTACTATTACTTATGCGCCAACTTAACTTCTATTCTTCAAAACTGGGTGTTTCGAAAGTACTTGGTAGATGAGGATGCTGTTCGCGCTATGGTTCAGAAAAACAAAGAAAAGCCAAAGAAAAAATCGAAATTCCAAGCCAAGCTCGAAGAAATGGCAAAGGCTCAAGAACAAAAGGCAAAATCAAATCGCAAAAAATAAGCACATGAAGATTTGGCACGGCCAACCCGATATTGCACTCATTGAAAAACTATCTCGTGGCACCATACACGATGTACTTGGCATTGAAATTATAGAAATTGGTGACGATTACCTCATGGGTAAAATGCCAGTTGACCATCGAACAGTACAACCTTATGGGCTTTTACACGGAGGAGCCTCTGTAGTGCTAGCCGAATCTTTGGGAAGCATTGCAGCTACTTGCGTAGTAGATACTTCCAAATATGCTATTGTGGGTTTGGATGTGAGCGCCAATCATTTGAGGCCCATAAAAACTGGTTTTGTATATGGAAAGGCTACTCCAGTACATCTAGGTCGCAAGGTGCATGTATGGGATATTGATATAAAAAGCGATGCGGATAAGCTTATTTGCAAAAGCCGCCTAACTATTGCCGTTATCCGAATTGACGAGCTACCTGCGGGATAACCTCCTTCTGTTTTTTATCTACTTCGTAAGCATTTGATCGTTATTAAAACCGCGCTGGGTTCTACCTGCCGAATTCAATTTTGCGCGAAGGAAGCACATGTTCAGTGAAATTTGAAATGCCATTTTCGGTAGCTATTTTACCAACAAATGTGATTCCTGGCCGAAGAGACGTAGTCATAGTTTTACCCCAAAACAAACCTTTTCCTTCAATGTTAATTCCGTGCTTCTTCTTAACCTTAGCCATCCCTGTGATAACATATTGCCCATTGAATATGCTGGGTTTTACCACCATCTTTCTAAGCAGGGCATGGTTGTATGGATAATCACCGTTTGCCTCTAAAGTTCCTGATTTATTAATGCTTACTTCTGCGTTTTTGAGTAAATGTAGCTGGCTTATTTCATCGTAAATTAAAAGGCAGTTTTCAATTTTTTCGAACCGTCCCTTTGAATTGTACACCAAACCATTCGAATCGGTAAAAATGATGGCCTTATTGAGAAATACACGAGCCACGCCATCCGCATGTATTTCATGGGTTTTCATATCCACAGAGAGTCCGTTAGACCTAACAATTACACTATCTGTTACCATTTGTGTGGTTACCATGGTATTTTTTCCAAAGCGATAAACCCTCCCATTGTAGTCTGGCTCCATATATCCTGCGCCAGTAGAAGCTGTATAGAACCAGTTTTCTTGGTATTGAATCAAAACCCCAAAATCTCCCAACTCAACAGTAGATCCGCTTTTTAAAAATGTGAGGTGCGCCCGCAGGGTATTTACATCCAACTCAAAATTTACATGGTTGAGCAAACTTGTGTCCTGTTGATTAAAATAGGTGTAATCACAATCCTTACACGATATGAGCTTGTTGGCTTTATTGTAGTTCATTTTTTTGGCATAAACCAAGTGGTTTTTACCCATGGCTAATTCCCCGCTATATATCAAACTATTTTGATCGTTAACCAACATAGTCAGGGCATTCACCACCACGGTGCTATCGGCTAAATACATGACCTGGGCATTTCCTCTACTTACAAAAACAGAACAAGTAAGCAGAAATAAAAAAGCCTTCCACACAGTGAAAGGCTTTTTTTTCAAGCTTGTATTCTTACTTATAGTTTTCCAGAGCCTTTTCATAATCCTCAACATCTTCACCTTCTGCCTTGGCCAATTCTATAGCCTTTTTTCCAGATGCCATGGCTTCCGATTTTCTGCCTAATTTATTTAGCAAATTAGCATGTGTATCTTGTACAAAAGAACGCTCCGACATAAGCAGAGAACGATCGGCCCATTTTAATGCCTCGGTCAATTCGGCTGGATCATCTGATTTTTCAAATATCATCCAAGCATAATTGTTCAAAGCTACGGGATCGTGCTCAAAAACTTCCATTACTTCAAGAACTGCTAATTCGCACATCTCTCTGGTTTTCTTTTGCTTGTTGAGATGCTCTATATCCGCAGCAAGAACAATCTTTTCCCATCCTGGAATTTTGTGTTTTTTCAAATCAATTAAAGCTATATCAAAGTCTTTTTTACTGAAATCTTTGGAATAAAGTATGCCCATTATTTTCGCATAATTATTCTGATACAACAATTGATCAACTTCAGTATGATCGTAAACCGCCGAAAAATGATCTATATGTGACATTACAAACATGATTCCTTTGCTGTCAACACTTTTATCGTATTTTCGAATAACATGCCAAGTAGACTCCTCCAGCATGTCTTTTTCAGAAAGAGGCTCATAGTATTTGCTAAGTATCGGAGTAATATTATCTCCCGCACCACCAGCAACTTCCATATAATTCTCCAAAAACTCCTTATCGGTTTGTCCGGCTTCAAATTTCGCTTTCAATGTGTTGTATTGTCGCTCTGGATTTTTGGCATCTTCGCCTAGTTTTATATAGGACTTTAACTCTTGGCTAGCTCCCACTTTTTTGTGAATCATATTGCCTTCATGATCCAAGAAAAACAGCGTTGGATACGATCGGATTTTAAATTTTTCCGCGATGTCTTTGCCTTCTCCCTTTTCCATATCCATTTTCAAATTAATGAAATTAGAATTGTAAAAATCAGCCACTTCATCATTCGTAAACACATTGGCTGCCATCCATTTACAGGGGCCACACCAAGTTGCATAAGCATCTAGGAAAATGAGTTTGTTTTCGGCCTTCGCTTTTTTGAGTGCTTTTTTGTAATCCTTCTCAAAATCTATGGAACGGTTTTGAGCGTTTAAGCCAAGCGCGGCCAAACTGCTCAGCAGTAAAATCATTATTTTTTTCATGCTCTTTTTTTTAGTTTTTCAAATATGACAATATATTTCGTAAAGTGAGATTAATACGACCTCCTATTTCCTTTTTTGTTTTTGGAATGGCGTGCTTCCAATTCTTTTGAAACTTGCCACTCATAATCAACAACGAGCCGCCCGTTAGCAACAACCGTTCCGTGGCTCCACAATTTTTGGATTTGAATATCATATTTCGGGTATGGCCCAAGCTAAGCGATGCTATAAAAGGTTCGCTTCCTAATTCTTTTTCATCATCCGAGTGAAGCCCCATGCTATCATTTCCTTTGCGATAATAGTTAATTAACACCGAATTAAACTGTTGTTCCGTAAATTGAGACACACGCTCTTTAAGTTCCAATACGCCAGGTGAAAACGCCAATGGACTAAGGGTAGTTCCAGAATAGGTATAAGACTCGGTTCCTTGCCACGCCAAAAGCCTAGGTTGCAGCATTTCTTTTCCAAAGAATTTTATGGCTCTCTGTGTCCAAACCACTTCATCAACCAATCTGTTGTAATAATACATGTGTTCTGCTTCGTTCAAAAAATCAGGAATAAACCGCAGATCCTCTAAGTTACGGTAACTATTCACTTTCATAGTTAGCCAAGTATTCAGGTGAAAAATTAAGCAGGTACAGTTTTTCACTTGCTCGGGTAATGGCAGTGTAAATCCATCGCATATATTCTATTCCCAGCATTTCTTCGGTGATGTATCCTTGGTCAATAAACACTTCTTTCCATTGGCCCCCTTGTGCCTTATGACAGGTAACAGCATAGGCAAATTTCACCTGAAGGGCGTTGTAAATCGGATCTTCCTTAATTTTTTGAAACCTCAATTTTCGATCTCGAATATGGGCATATTCGCTAAGCACGCCATGATAAAGTTTATCGTGTTCTAACTTGGTAAGCGAAGGCCCATCGGCCATAATGGTATCTAACAAAAGCTTGCACTCAAATGCGGGCTCCTTGGGGTAATCTATCATTTTCACCTCGCAAGTGGCAAATCGAAAACCGTGTTTTTCTACTCGATCAATTACCTTGAGCACTTCCATGGTGTCACCATTGGCAATAAATCCAGCAGTTGAAGTAGGTTCGAGCCAGAAGTAGTTATTTTTTACAACCATTAAAAGGTCGGAGCTTTCAACCTCCTCTTCTCTAAAAAGCAGGCGTGTACGAATCTCTTGGTTGAATTGATTGGCTCTTTTGTTACTCCTACACAGCACTATGGCATCATGAATTCCTGACCTCCCGTAAGAAGACTCTAAATAATCCCCAAGTTCTTGTCCCGAAATAACAATTACATCCGTTTGGTTGCTGATGAGCGAAGGTTTGAATTCTCCCGAAACAAGGCGCTCTCGTTGTAAGGTAGCGTTGCTTAAAATTCCTGAATCAATTTCTTGACGAAGAACTTCTTTCAGTTCCACCATTTTCGAATCAAGCCCAAATAGTTTTAAAAGTGAACTTTGGCTCAAGGATGGACTTACTTTTTCTCCAACTGGCGGTAGTTGGGCTACATCGCCAATAAATAAAAGCTTGCAGTGCTCACCTTCCAACACGTATTCAATTAAATCGCTGAGCAAGTTCGAGCCGCCAAACAGACCATCAAAAGATTGACTTGACCCACTTATCATAGACGATTCATCAACAATAAATATGGTATTTGTGCTTTTGTTCTTCACTTTGGTAAAGCCAAAATCGGATCCGTTTTGGTCTTGCAGTTTATATATCCTTCGATGGATAGTGGATGCCGATTTTCCAGAATAGTTAGCCAACACCTTGGCGGCTCTGCCCGTGGGCGCAAGCAGTACCGATTTTATTTTGAGTGTATTTAGAGATGTAACAATGGTCTTTACCATAGTAGTTTTACCCGTCCCTGCATAGCCCCGAAGGATAAAAACCGATTCGCTCGTCGGTTCCAAAATAAATGAAGCAAATTGCCTTATAAAATATTGTTGATCTTCAGTTGGATTCACCTGAAGATTGTCCCTCAATATGCTTATAAAATTTTCTGCTTTCAATTTTCCAAAGGTAATTGTCTTGATCCCAAACATAACTTTACCTCCGAGGAATCTTCTGTAATTATCCGAATACAATTATCCTGAATTAGCTATAATTGGGTGTGAATAAATTCGCCTAATAAAAAATGATTTTCATTTCCTAATCTTCCATTTCTCAAAGCAAAAAAATGGTAAGTTTGTCGCCCTCTGAGTAGAAAATAATATCTCAAAATTGAAATATGGACTTTATTAAAAAGACTTACTGGGCTCTGTTTTTTATCCTAATTGGAATCATCTTTTTGATTTTTGGAATTACAAACGACCAAACTCCGTTGTTTAAACTAGGTGCCGGGGTTTTTATCATTGCTGGAAGTATTGCCATGATGAGTACACTTGACGTGTTAAACAAATCACTTCGCATGGGCGCTTTGGCACTGCTAGTAATAGTGAGCTTAGGTCTTACTTGGTTGGATTACAAAGCCATAAAAGACCCAATGGACTTTCAAAAAGAAAGAGATTATCGCTATGGTTTTGTGATACAGAAACTAAAGGATATCCGAGAAGTTCAAACCAGTTATAAAAACGTCTACAATAAATATTGTGCTGACATTGATTCGCTTTTGTATTTCGTAAAATACGATTCATTGCCTGTAATTAGGTCTACGGGTATTGTACCAGATACGCTTACTCTCGCTCAGGCCTTGGAAAGAGGAATCGTAAAAATGGACACCACCTTTGCCCCGGCTTCAGAATCTATTTTTAATGATAAGTATTTGAGCGAACGAAAAGGCCCTTTAAAAATTGACAGTTTAATCTTCGTTCCTTTCACTACTGAGAAATTCGCGCTTGAAGCTGGATTCATTGAAAGAGGAAAAGTAAGAGTTCCTGTTTTTCTTTGCTCTGATTCTAAACCATACGATAAACGAAAAGTATTAATGGTTGGATCGATGGATGATCCTACAACCTCGGGAAACTGGGGTGAATAATTACTGGTTCTGGTAGGTTCGGCAACATCTGTATCTTTTAAATGGTCTGCGGCTAAACTAAAAGACAGTGATGCCAATACGCTCAACAGTTATTTGTACCTCAACGATCATTCTCTTTGGTTTTCGGTTCAAACTATTGCCGATAACCAATTGCTACTTCTTCAAGAATTTAAATTCGATAACAACCGAAATAAAGCCCAACAACTTCAATCTTTTTTTCAGAAAAACGAACTCATCCAATGGGATTATAGAGATGTGTTTGTGGCCATCGAAAGCCAACAAAATTCCCTACTTCCCACCAAACTGAAAAACCACGCCGAGTCAGTTTTTATCCGTGAAAATGGAGAGGTCAATAATGGGTTTGAGTTATTCGAAGAAAATATTGCGGAATTAGACGGCTTCAGCACCAGCTTATTTCACACCGAATTGCTTAAAACTATTAAAGAATTATTTCCCAAGGCCTTCATTACCTCGTCCAACGCGGCATGGATCAAGCAGAGTCTGATTCAAGGAAAAATCAATCAGAATACATTGGCCTGTATCTGGCTATTCCCCAACGGAATGCACCTCAACCTCGTGGCAAGAGACAAACTTATTTTTTCTAACACCTTTGAAGTGGAGTCTACAGAAGATATACTGTATTTTTTGTTGTTTGCCTTGGATCAATTGAACATTACAGCCAAAGAAATCGTCGTGAGTTTGCAAGGAAAATCACGCTTTGCGGTAGATGAAGCATTAATAGCCGAATATGTGAGCGTGGAAAAAATTCAATTTCAAGTGGAGCTACCAACTTCGGGTACGCCTAGCTATTCTGTTCTAGAAAATCAAGCACTTCTTATACACTTGGCGCTTTGCGTATAATAGGAGGCTCACATAAGGGAAGAAGATTTAGTTTTCCAGCAAGCTTACCCGTTAGACCCACTACCGATTTTGCGAAAGAAAGCCTATTCAATATCCTCAACAATACCATTGATTTTGATGGAATACATGTTCTGGATTTGTTCTCAGGTAGTGGAAATTTGAGCTATGAGTTATCATCTAGAAATGCCCATTCGATATTAAGTATAGAACAAAACCCAAAATGCTGTGCCTTTATTCGCAAAACCACAAAAGAATATGAATTTCCTATTTCTGTAAGACAAATCGACGCGTTTAGGTTTTTAAACCAAAAAGCAATGAAGTCATTCGATCTTATCTTGGCCGATCCACCCTATGCTCTTAAAGAAATAGAGCGCCTACCCCAACTTATACTTGAAAACGGATGGTTGAAACCAGATGGGATATTTGTATTGGAGCACGGCTCAGAACATACGTTCAAAAGCCACCCTAATATGCATGATGAACGAATTTACGGACATGTTCATTTTAGTTTTTTCGGCAATGAGTCTAAATAGGCGCGGGTATTTTTCTTTACTTTGAATCATGAAAATTGGTGTTTTCCCCGGTAGTTTCGATCCCATTACCATTGGACATGAATCGGTTATTTTAAGGTCATTGCCATTATTTGATAAAGTGATTTTAGCCATAGGTGTCAACTCGTTGAAGCAAAATATGTTCTCCCTTGATCAACGTAAGCATGCTTTAGCAAGGTGCTTTTCCAACTATTCGAAAATCTCAGTGGATAGCTACGAAGGTTTAACAATTGAGTATTGTAAAAAAGTAAATGCTCATCACATTATCAGAGGATTGCGTATTTCGGCTGATTTTGAATACGAAAGAAACATTGCCCTTATGAACCGAGAACTCAATCCCGATATTGAAACTATTTTCTTGATAAGCGAACCTCAGCATTCGGCAATTACCAGCACCGTGGTAAGAGATATTTATAAAAATGGTGGTGATATTTCCCGTTTTGTACCAAAAGGATTTGAAGTATAAATGAAGTTGAAGTTTTTTATGATTTGGGCAATGGCCCTTTGCACCACGCCCTCGTTTGGTGCTTGGATAACGGGATACGCCTCTAACTACGCCAACCGAGTAATTTCATTGAATGTATATAATGACTTGTTTACCCGCGAAACCAAAGTACTAAAGCAAGTTCAAATAAATGAAAAAGGAGAATTTGGATTTGAGGTTACCGTAGACCAACCGAGAATCGTTGTTTTAAAAATTGATGATTATTTCACGTCTTTCTACGTGTTACCTAGTCACGACTACACAATCAAATTAGGTAAATTCGACCCGCAATCGGCGCCACCCCTGGCCCGAATAAAATATATTGGACATGAACTTCTTGAACAAGATCCTTTACAATTCAATTCCAAAATAAGAGAGATAAATGTACTCGTTGAAAAATACGAAACCGAAAATTTTATTCAAATCATTAGAAATCAATCTAAAAAATCACTAGAGGAATTTGAAAGACAACTTATTGAAAACGATGAGTTTAATCGCAATGAATTCATAAAAAAGTACTATCAATACTCAATTGCTCGGATAAAATCTATAGCCAAGCACAACCAAAAAGGTCTTTTTGAGCAATATTTAAAAAACCAAAAAATAGAGTACCAAAATCCAGCTTATGTTGAATTTGTCAACCAGTTTTATAACGAATGGCTCCGGCGATTTGAAACCACTCCTGATTATTTTAAAGTAGTGAGTAGCATCGAAGTTCATCAAAACATCGACAGCTTGTACAACCTTCTTTCGCTCAATGATTTTTTAAAAGACAGGGAATTACTTGAATTGATTACCGCAAAAGAGATTTATAGAGAAGGGCTTGAATCGAAAATCTTTGATTCTAAGAAAATCATAGCCATGCTCAAAGATCTTCATGAGAAATCGCAATTTGAGTCCGTCAAAAATATTTCGGCATATTTTATTCGAAGCTTGGTTAAACTCACTCCGGGCAACATGGCGCCTAACATCAGAATTGAAGATTCAGGTACAGTTACGTTCAATCTTTCAGACTATAAGGGCAAATATGTGTACATTGATTTTTGGGCAACTTGGTGTAAACCCTGTATAAAATCTATGGCGGCATTAAACAAGTTGTACCCATTGTACAAAGACAAAATAGAATTTGTGAGTATTTCGGTAGATGAGAAAAAAAGACGATATGACAAATTCATGGAATCCAATAAGTACGACTGGAAATTTGTGTATGGCGGATCGACTATTGGATTGAAAGAACAGTATGACGTATTTGCCATGCCACTGTACTACTTAGTAGATCCAAATGGCGTACTCATTCAGTCTCCAGCTTTTTCTCCTACACATATTGAACCCTATTTTAAGAAAATTTTGGGACTCAAAAGAGATGATAAAATAGAAATTTGGGACTGGAACAAAAAACAAAAAAAAGTTGGTGATAAAGAATAGTTCCTTATAGTATGTCTTTCAGTGCTTTTTATACTTTTGGCCATAAGCATCAATTAATTTGAAGAAGCAGCTTCTTAGTTACGTTATTCTATTTACTATTCTAGTTTCCACTGGATTAGCTTTGGTTACTAGCAACCATTTTTTTCCTGAAATTGAAGAGGGTAAACTCAATGTAACAGGAAGAATAAAAACTGAACGCAAAAAGGCAATTGAGAAAGTTAGAATTACCATTCTTGACAGCGCCTACAAACAAATTGGGCCAGAAATATTCACTGATCAAAAAGGGCGGTTTCAATTTACCCTAGCATACGACCAGAAAGTTAGGGTACGGTATCAAGCCGAAGGGTTTGTTACCATGTTCAATACCTTTGACACCAAAGTACCCCGACAGAAAAAGTACAAAGAACTATATTACGATGCATCCATCGTATTACTATCCGATTCGTCGTCCTATAACAGAAGAGCTATCTCCACCAAGCCTTTTATGAAAGTTGCCTTTAATGAGGGTTTTGATATGTTTATCGAAGATGTTGAAGAATCTATTGCCTTTGTTGATGAATTAATCCAACCCAATGTAGGATCAGTATTTATGAATGGAGCTATCAATGACACACTTCAAGACACTGTAAATGTGACCTTAGTAGCCGTCGATTCTTTGGGTTTTGTAGTTGCAGAAGCCGTTACCACACCAGACGGTAGATACCAATTAGAAGTACCGCTAATGAGTAATGTTAAGGTTCAGTTTAAAAGTAAAGACCACTACAATGCGTTCGCGATAGTAAATACTGCTGTAGATTCAAGTAAAAACTTGGATGACTTCAACGTGAAGCAAGACTTTAATTTGGTAAACAAACGGGTTCCGAATGTTAATCCCGCCGCTTTTAACAAACCAATAGCCACCATTTCTAATGACCCATCAAGTGGCGAGTTTAAAGCAAGTACCGCATCGGCAGATGTATTTTCCGAGTCATTGTGGGCACTAAAAAACAGGATGGTTCTTCGAGGCGCCTTGGTAAACCGTGATTCATTACCCTTTAAAGGAACTATGATTCAAGTGCTTGATGGAGATTTAATAAGTGATGAGTATGAAATTGATACACCTTATTTTGAAATCCCATTGCCAAAGGATGCCATAACCCATGTGAAGTTCAAGTCAAAGGGTTTCCACACTTCCTTTATATCAATCAACACCAATATAAGCAAGGAAGACCAAGCAAAACTCAAGTATTTTAAAAAGAATATTGAATTGTACAGTAAAGATAGAACCGATATCAATTCGGATGCTTTCAAACTTCCAATGACCAAGTTTTATTTTGATTCCGAATCAAAATCATTTGTCTCTGATTTTGCAATAACCGAAGAATTTACTGCAAAACTCCACGAAGGTGTTCAAGTGGATACCAATTATGGAAAAGGTGAAATTACCCTCGATTGTCAAGTAATTGATGCGATAACTGCAAAAAATGTAGGAAAAAGTAAGGTTCGGGTAATGGATGAAAACAAAAAAGTAGTTTCATCTTTAAAGACAGATGATAAAGGAAAACTGACTTTGAGGCTCACCACCAATAAGGTTTATTTTATTGAATTGGAAGCAGATGGATATATGAACACTTTAAACGAATTCAATACTGAAGTTCCCGAAAACTACGTTGATGAAGACCACATCACCAACCCATTTTTTAGAATCCTTCACCAAAATACTTTGTTTCAAGAAAAAACTGTTCCTACTGCCCTTTCTGATTCTATGCCTATCACCTTATTTTTCTTTGATGAAGACAAGGATCATTTCGATGAGGACTTTAGCTACATGACCAATTTTGAGCGCGCGGTTGTAAATTATGTTCCACCTCCACCACAAAAAACAGGAAAAGAATTAGCTGAAGAAGAGGCGGCAAAAAAAGAAGCACTTATGGCTGAAGCAAGAGCAGCTGTAGAAGCAGCGAAAGTGGCGTCCGAAGCTTTAATTGCTGCAGCATTGTTAAAAGAACAAGGCGAAAAACTTAAAATTACTGGTAAAATCCTAGATGAGAACGAACAGCCAGTAAGTGGTATGAAGGTGGAATTGCTCGAAGATAAATCTAAGGTCGAAAGTACCGAATCAGGGGCAGATGGCGCATTTGCAATATTGGCGCCTTATGGCAAAGACATGCAACTGAAGTTTGACGATAAATCGTACCACGCTATGTTTATGAATGTGAGCACCAAGTTGCCAGAAGGCAAAGAACCCAGCCCCGATAAGTTTGATTTAAAAACTGTAAAAGCATATAACAAAAAAAGCGCTACGGTAAACCCCCGTGCCTTTTCCCTTCCTGTGGCGAGTATTGGGTATGGGGCCACAGGCGCTACAAAAAAGGAATGGGTTTCAAAACAATTTGTTGAAGCACTTGTAGTTACCCCAGAGGTTCAGCGCTTGGCAATTGATGGACGAGTAAGAGAAGGTTCGAAAAACAGGAGTATTGGAGATGCCAAAATCTTAGTTTCAAAAAAAGGTAAGGTGATAGACACCATAATAGTTGATAGCAGGGGTAAATTCGAAACACAACTTGAATTTCAGGAAGATTATCGCTTCACCGTGATGAAAGATGGTTATTACGAAACCGTAACGGCCATAAGCACCAAAACAGCCAACTCAACTGATCCTCTTTTGGATAAAAGGATTAAAAACATGAAGCTTTTATTGGTAAATAAAGCCGATCCAGACCTTAATATGTCTGTATTTCAACGCCCGTTTTCGAGATACGCCTATAACTCAACGTCTGGAGAATTTGAAGAAGTGGATGGAATTTCAGAAAGTTTCTTGGCAGACTTGTACATTGATCGCAATCCTAAAGATGATGTTCAACTAACCACCGAAAATGTGAGCGCAACTACCAAGGTGGGAAAAAAAGGTATTAATGATGGTACCACCAAACTGGGTGACGCTGATGCAGCCAACAAAAGAAAAGCTAACCAGAATCAGCAAAAACAAACCGAGCTTATGGCTAATCTCAACCAAACATTGGCTGGATTACCTAACACCAACAGAGCTAGAATTAAAGACGTAAATCTGGAATTAGAACGAATTATTAATACAGGCTATGAACTGAGAGGTCGTGTAGAAACCGAAGTTGACGAAAGTTTACTTGATGCAATTCAACAAATGGAAGACCTTAATAGAATTATTGCCTTGGCCATGGGATTTAAGGCCGATGCCGTGTTGGTGCCAGTGGATAGTACTTTCATTGTAAATATTGCACCTAGAAGATACCATTATCAAAACAGACACAACGTTCAAAAGCTGTATAGAGATCGTATTATGTACCGCGATAAAGTAGTTGACCTCGTTAAACTCACTGATTGGTGGATTTATAACACCTACTATAAAAATGGTAAAAAAATCAATTCTGAGACTTACCACAATGAAATGGCTAGAATTCGATCAACTACTTACTTAGTAGATTCCGTAGGTTCCATATAAGTTGAAAGACCTCAATTTCTCGCAGACTTTAAGCAAAACTTCGTTTTCGAGAGGAAGGCAATGTGTGAAATCACTTTGGCTTCACAAAAACAAACCTGAACTAAAAACAAAACGAATATCTGAAGGGAAAATTCTAAAAGAATCTGGGAATCCAGTATTAGACCTATTCTTTAAAAAATACAGTGGTGGCTCAGAATGTGGCCGCAATCAAATTGAAGAAGAAAAAGACTGGCCACTCGCCATAGATCTTACCAAGCAGGCCATAAAAGACGGCGTCAAAATACTATACAACCCGGCATTCTTTGCAAACGATTTACTCGTCGATATCCATTTGTTGCAAAAAAATGATGATGGCTCATATACAGCCTTTGTTTTGAAAATTGCCACACGAATTTCTGACAGAAGCCTGCAGGCTGCCGCATATCAATTGTTTGCCATCGAAAATTCGGGAATAATTATCTCCGAATTTAAATTTGTAATCATCAACAACCACTATCGCCTTCGAGGAGAATTAAATCCTTCAAAACTGTTTCGCGAGGTTTCCGTTACTCAAAAACTGCGTTTACTACTTCCCGAAACGATCACTTTGGCGGAAAAAATGACCAAGGTATTGTATTCTAAAAAAGAACCTCAAATTAAGATTGGTCCTCACTGTACCGAACCTCATACATGCGAATTTCAAGAAAGATGTTGGGGAAAAGTTCCCAGTGATTCCATATTCGAATTGGTAGGATTTCCCAAGCATAGTATGTTTAATTTTTGGAATCAAGGATTGCGTTCAATTGGTAAAATCCCAGACTCAACCACCTTGTCGTTTAACCAAGAGATTCAACGTAAAAAAATAAAAAGATTAGACAAAAAAAGCCTCAAGCATTTTTTTAATGAAATCAAGTACCCTCTTTTTCTTGTAGACTTCGAAGGCTTTCTGCCCGCCGTACCACAACTTCAAGGGGGTAAACCTTTTGAGATGATTCCCTTTTTGTTTTCAGGGTTTTACATTGCAGCACCTCATGCCGAACCCATTCATAAATTTCATTTATGTGAACCTACTGAAAACATTTTATCCGAATTTGCTCTAAAATTGATCGAAGCGGCAGACTCGGCACAATCAATTTTGTGCTACGACACCTTAACCGAAAAAAATGTTTTGAAAATGCTTTTGAAGCGATTGCCAGAATTGGAAACCACCTTAAAAGACCTAATGGAAAAAATGATTGACCTCTCCAACCCCATAAAAAGAAAAGATTTTTATCTACCTGAAATGAAGGGACATGTTTCATTGAAATACGTGCTTCCCGCAATTGATTCAGATTTTGGCTATGAATCGTTAGAAATCCAGACTGGCAGAATGGCAGCCAATACCTATCAAGTTATTTATGATAATATGAATAATGTTGAGGTAGAAAAACACAAAGAAAATTTAATTGCATATTGCCGCCATGATGCTATCGGCTTGCTCAAGTTGTATCAATCCCTTCTTGAGGAAATCTCCTGAGGTCTTAAGAGGAATTAACCGACAATATGGGTCAATAGCCCTCGCCTTATTGATATATTTGCCCAACTCATAACGCATTCTCATTTCATGAAAGTAGTCATTTTTGCTGGGGGCAAAGGAACCCGAATTTCAGAGGAATCTCATTTAAGACCAAAACCAATGATTGAAGTTGGTGGCAAGCCTATATTATGGCACATCATGAAACTTTATGCATCCTATGGCCACAACGAGTTTATCATTTGCTTAGGATACAAGGGATACATGATCAAGGAGTACTTCTTAAACTACTTTGTACACAACTCAGATGTAACCATTGATTTGGAAAACAACCAAGTTGAAGTGCATCAAACAAAAACCGAATCGTTTAAAATTACACTGGTAGACACTGGGCTTGAAACCATGACAGCTGGCCGATTAAAACGCGTGCAATCCTATATAGGAAACGAGGATTTTATGCTTACTTATGGCGATGGTGTTTGCGATATTGACATGCAGAACCAGCTTAAATTTCACCAAAATCACGGAAAACTATGTACCATGTCTATTGTGCAACCAGGAAGCCGATTTGGTGTTATTGAATTAGATAGCAACAATACGGTAACCACTTTTGCGGAGAAACCCAAAGAAGATGGAGCATGGATTAATGGAGGTTTTTTTATCATGAAACCTGAAATATTTAAGTACCTACACGATAATGCCGACCAAATTATGTGGGAGAGACAACCCCTCGAAGACCTTACCCATGATGGCCAATTGGTAGCCTACAAACACAATGGGTTTTGGAAGTGCATGGATACTTTGAGAGACAACCAAGAATTAAACTCCATGTGGGAAAAAAATCCGCAGTGGAAAAATTGGTAATAGTTTAGGGCTCAGAAATGGATTGGAATAAACTCAAAAATGCCTACCAAGGTAAACGTGTGTTTCTCACAGGGCACACTGGATTTAAGGGCACATGGCTTACTTTAATTCTAAAAGAGCTGGGTGCCGAAGTAAAAGGTTATGCCCTCCCTCCTCTTGAGTTCAATGCTTTGTATCATCAAACACGTGCAGAGAACTATTGCGATTCCGTTATCGCCGACATCAGAAACAGAGAAAAAATTCATCGAGAAATTCAGAATTTTAAGCCCGATTATTTGTTTCACATGGCCGCACAAGCCCTTGTGCTTGAGGGCTACAAAAATCCCGTAGAAACCTACCAAACCAATGTAATGGGTACTGTAAATGTGTTGGATGCACTTCGCGATATTCACAAACCTTGCAAAGCCATTATGATTACTACCGACAAAGTGTACGAAAATCTTGAAAGAGAAGCTCCCTATAAAGAAGGAGAAGCCTTAGGTGGCTACGACCCATATTCAAACTCAAAGGCTTGTTGCGAGCTGGCCATATCGGCTTATCGGTCTTCCTTTTTCAACGCTAAAAATTTGAGAGAGCATGGTATTTCTTTGTCAAGTGCGAGGTCAGGAAATGTAATTGGCGGGGGCGATTGGTCTGCATTTAGAATTGTGCCTGACATGGCCAAGGCCTTTGCCAAGGATGAAGCTCTCCTCTTGCGAAACCCCGACTCAGTTCGACCTTGGCAACATGTGTTGGACCCCTTAAACGGGTATTTGATGTTGGGTGCTAAAATGAACGAAGACTGCCTCGCTTATAATTTGGCATACAATTTTGGCCCTGAACAAGAAGATCGGTTAACGGTTGAAGAATTGGTAAAAGAGGGAATAAAAACATGGGGTTCAGGTGAATACGTTGTTTCTCGCGACCCAAACAAACCTCATGAAGCTGGCTTGCTTCGGTTAGATATTTCAAAGGCAAAAAAAGAATTGAATTGGAAACCTCGCTACTCTTCCAAAGAAGCTATCAAAGTTACCATGGACTGGTATTTGGCCGCACATAAAAATGAATCACCTCGTGAAATAACCGCAGCTCAGATCAAATCATTTTTCCGAATCGATGAATAATTTTAGAGAAACTAAATTAAAAGGCGTATTTGAAATTGACCTCTTTCACCTGAAAGATGACCGGGGGGTTTTTGTAAAAACCTTCCATAAAAAAACGCTTGAATCCTACGGCCTAGAAACTGATTTTGCTGAGAGTTTTTATTCCATCAACAACAAAAATGTAGTTCGAGGAATGCATTTTCAATACCCACCAGACGATCATTCCAAAATCGTGTACTGCACCAGTGGCGCACTAACCGATGTTATCTTGGATATCAGAAAAGCATCGCCTACTTATGGTCAATACCACACGGTTGAGTTATTTGGAGAAAACTTTAAGGCCGTTTATCTGCCTTCGGGAACGGCACATGGTTTTTTTGTAAAAGCAGACCATACATGTATGGTTTACTTGACCTCAACGATGCATAGCCCAAAAAATGATGGAGGAATTTTGTTCGATTCCTTTGGTTATAATTGGCCAGTTCCATTTCCCATTCACTCGGAAAGAGATCTGAATTTCCCTTCTTTCGATCAATTTAAAAGTCCTTTTTGATGATAAAAAAATGGGTACTACTTTTTTTTCTTGGAATTAGCTTTTTAGTCCATTCTCAAAATACGCTGTCAAGCCAATCTCAAGTCAGTGTTCTCACTGTAGGCCCAGGAGAAGACCTCTACTCCATATTCGGCCATACCGCAATTAGGATAAAAGATGACTCCTTGAATGTTGATGTGGTTTTTAACTATGGCACATTTGAGTTTTCAGATGACTTTTATGTACTTTTTGCAATGGGCAAACTCAATTATAAGTTGGATACTGAGCCCTTCGAGGTTTTTAAAGACGCATATATTTGGGAAAATCGCTGGGTTAAGGAGCAGTTACTCAACTTGACCCAAAGTCAAAAACAAAAAATTCTAGATGCTCTCCTCATCAATTATCGCCCTGAGAACAAGTACTACCTCTATGATTTTTTTTACGACAACTGTTCCACACGTCCGCGCGATATTATAGAAACTGCACTTGGGCCAGAAGTACAACTGGTTTATCCACAACCGAAGCCTGATTCTTCGTTCCGAGATTTAACTGATGTTTATTTGGTGCAACAATCTTGGGGTGATGTAGGGATTGACCTAGGACTTGGATCCCCATCAGACGTACTTGCTACAGAGAAACACAAAACTTTTCTCCCCGATTATTTATTGACTTCATTGTCTCTTTCAAAAATTAAGGATGCAAACGGAACTTGGATTCCACTGGTATCGGCTCAGCAGGAAATCGTTCCGAACGATCCAATTCAAACAGAATTTGATCCCCTTAGTCCGTTCATGGTTTTCTTCTATTTATTGCTTCTTTATTTATTGGTAGGGGTAATTCTACAGTCTTCCGTGTTGCTCAAAATTCTTGACTCGTTGCTCTTTTCAGTAGTTGGATTGGCGGGCTGGCTCATTATATTCCTGTGGTTCGTAACAGATCACAATACCACACAAAACAATTTCAACCTTCTGTGGTGTTTCCCCCTCCTCTTTCCATTTGGGCTATTGTTATGGGTAAAATCTCAAGGAAAAACAATTCGGCGTTTTTGGATTTTCATTCTTGCACTCAATGGATTGGTTATACTTACGTGGTATTTGTTGCCTCAAAAAATGAATCCCTATTATTTGGCATTCGCATTATTGTTGGCCGCTCGATATGCTAGTTACTTAGGTATTTGGGACAACACACCGTTGGGGAGGTTCAAATTCTTTTCTTTGCAAAAATTATCCTGATATGCTTCAACGAATTCAAAGTGTTTATCTCGCCATTTCGCTGCTCATTGGAATTGTCTTTGCCTTTCTGGCGATTGCGGAGTTTGATGCCAACGACAGCATCTATTTGATTAAAGCAACAGGAATATTTTATGAAGATGCCAGTGGAGTTTTCTTCGAATCGCCAAATGAATCATTGAGTGTGGTACTCATTTTTCATTTGTTACTTACAGGTTCTAGCATTTTTCAATACAAAAACAGAAAAATGCAAATGAAGCTCTGCGCATTAAATATTCTGCTGTTGTTTACTTTAACGGCTCTCATTTTCTTTGTTGACTTTTCAGTGCCTGAAAGCATCAAGCAGGGTACAACGCCAGCTATTAATTACCTCTTCGGAAGCTTACTTCCCATAGTTTCAGTAGTTTTTCAATTTATGGCCATGCGATCTATCCAAAAAGATGAAAAGCTCATAAAAAGTACCGAGCGCATCCGTTAAGTTCGTTTCTTTTCGAAAACATCTAAATCCAAAACCCTACCATTTTCAATTGAAAATCGAAGCATAGTTTTTACCACATGAAAACCGTGGTTGCCCATTGCTCCAGGGTTCATGTGCAAACAATTGAGTTTTTTATCCATCATCACTTTTAAAATATGAGAGTGACCGCAAATAAAAAGGCCCGGTGGATCAGCGTAAATTTCCTTTCTTACGAGGGGACTGTAATTACCTGGATACCCTCCAATGTGCGTCATCCATACTTTGAGTCCTTCAATTTCAAATCTCAAATTCTCTTTAAAAACCCTTCGAATATCGGCTCCATCTATATTTCCAAAAACGGCCCTAAGTGGTTTCTCTTTTTCCAAAGCATCGGTTACTTTTAAAGACCCAATGTCTCCTGCATGCCATATTTCATCGCAGGCTTCAAAATGCCGCAATACGGCTTCATCCAAAAAGGAATGTGTATCGGATAAAAGTCCAATTCGCTTCATGGTTCAAATCTGCTAATTAATAGTGAAACCAAATGCCTAATATTTGGAAATAGTGCAATAATGATGGACAAAATTCGTTTGCCCATTTTTCTTATTGCCTACATTTGGCCCCCGCATGAAATTCGGCTTTAGCTGGCTCTTTTTTATCCTAATTTATTTTGGAATCTCACAGGTTGGTTTTGCTCAGCAAGCCAAGGTATATGGGGTTGTAACTGATTCTTTGGGCAATAGCATAGAAGCGGTAAGTGTTTCCGTACCTGGCACTACAAGCGGTGTAAGCACCAATAGAAAAGGTGAGTACGAACTTTCAATTCCAGCTTCCGAGCCAGTTATTATTGCGTTTTCATTTATTGGCTATGAAACAAAATCTTTTAAAATCAACCTACAACCCAACGAACGAAAAGAGCTAAAAGTCGATTTAAAATCAAAAACACAATCCATCAAAACCTTTGTAGTAGAAGATAGAATTGGCCAAGCAACCACCATGACCCGTCTCGACCCTAAACTAGCGCAAAAATTACCTTCACCTTCAGGAAATTTCGAAGGCCTTCTTTTTACCCTACCTGGAGTGAGTTCCAACAATGAGTTGAGCAGTACCTATAATGTTCGCGGTGGTAACTTCGACGAAAATCTTATATATGTAAACGATGTGGAAATCTATCGGCCATTTTTGATTCGCTCAGGACAACAAGAGGGTTTGAGCTTTATTAATTCCAACATGGTGCAGTCGGTTGAATTTTCGGCTGGCGGCTTTGAATCGAGGTATGGAGATAAGATGAGTTCGGTACTCGATATTAAATACAAGGAACCCAGAAAATTTGGAGGGTCGGCTATGGTGAGCCTGCTGGGTGCCGAGCTTAGTTTGGAAAGCACTTCCAAAGATTATCGATTTACTCAAATACATGGATTTAGATACCGATCCAATCAATATGTACTGAAAGGATTGGACACTGAAGGAGATTACAAGCCGCTTTTTATGGACTACCAAGGATATTTTACCTATGATATAAACCCCGAATTAGAAATTGGGCTTTTGGTCAATTATTCAAGAAATCGCTACCAATTTGTGCCACAAACAAGAGAAACAGAATTTGGAACAGTTAACGAAGCGCTTAAACTCACGGTGTTTTTCGAAGGAAATGAAATTGACCAATACGAAACCGGTATGGGGGCATTTACCACTACTTGGAAGCCTAGAAAAAATGTCAACCTCAAATTTATAGCCTCTGGATTTCAAACCAGAGAACAAGAAACTTTTGATATTGAAGGAGCCTATCGGTTAGATGAATTAGAACGCGACTTAAGCAGCCAGAATTTCGGTGATGTAAAATTCAATCGAGGAGTTGGAGGATTTATTGATCATGCAAGAAATGAACTGGAAGGCAATGTTTTTAATTTACAACACAAAGGTTTCTGGGGAAAAAATGATTGGGAATTCAGGTGGGGAGCTAGATGGCAATACGAACAAATTCATGATGTCCTAAAAGAATGGGAATACCAAGATTCAGTTGGATATTCAGTAACTCAATATCCTGGTATCACATCTTGGACCTATCTAAATGGAGATTCTACACAACCTATTCCAGTGAGCCCTCGCGACGAGATAGAGTTAAAAACTTTGGTAAAGGCAGAAAACAACGTAACGAGTAACAGGATCATGGGTTTTTTGCAATCGGCAAAATCTTGGAACCTCGATACACACCAGCTTACCTTTATAGCAGGTATAAGAGCCAATCATTGGAGTTTTAACAATGAATTGGTTGTGAGCCCTAGAGCTTCTTTAGGTTTTAAACCTAATTGGAAAAGCGACTGGCTTTTTCGATTAGCTTGGGGATATTATCACCAACCAGCTTTTTACCGAGAAATGCGCGATTTACACGGCAACATCAACCAAAACATAAAAGCCCAAGAATCGATACATTATGTACTTGGGTCGGACTACGAGTTTGTGATGATGAATCGGCCCTTTAAACTAACTACAGAATTGTATTATAAGCGGTACAACAACCTTATTCCTTATGAAATAGACAATGTAAGAATTCGATATTATGCCACAAATAACTCCAATGGATACGCGGGCGGTTTGGACCTAAAACTATATGGCGAGTTTGTAAAGGGGATAGACTCATGGGTTACCATTGGTTTGATGAAAACAGAAGAAGACCTAGTGGACGATTACTATTATGAGTATTACAACAGCGAAGGCGAAACCATTGTTCCTGGCTATACCTTCATCAGCACACCTGTTGATAGCCAAATATTTTATCCAGGCTTTATTCCGCGCCCCACCGACCAGCGATTCAGATTTGGGCTTTTTTTCCAGGACTATGTGCCAAAAATTCCCGCACTTAAAGTCAACTTAAACTTTTTATATGGTTCACGTCTTCCTTTTGGACCTCCCTCTTTTGACAAATACAAAGACACCCTACGCATGCCAGCATACCGAAGGGTAGACATAGGCTTTACCTATGAATTTCTCGAAATGGGAAGAACGAAAAAACAAGATGGGTTTTTTAGATACATTGACAATGCGTGGTTGAGTATCGAAATTTTCAATCTTTTTGGCATCAACAACACCATAAGTTATTTGTGGGTACGTGATATAAGCGATAGAATCTACGGTATTCCAAACTTCCTTACCAACAGGCGCTTTAATGTTAAACTCTCGGCTAATTTTTGATGAAATATTTAATCCTTTTACTCATAGCGATCATTTCAGGATGCTCCAATGTTGAGGTACATTCTGATGTTGGCAACGAAACAGTAGTTGACCGAATAAAAAAGGAAAGAAAGGAGAAGCACAAATACATGTCGAGTAGCAAGAGCCCCCTTCCAAAGGGTGAAACCAGCGATTTTATAGCTCTCAATTATTTTCCAATTGATACCGCGTATTCAATCAATTCTTTTTTTCAGTTAGTTGTTAATGGGCCTATTTTTGAAATGAAAACCAATACAGATAGGCATCCTGCGTACCAAAAATACGGCATGCTCATATTTGAATTGAACAACCAACTTGACACCTTATGGGCCTATAAAAGCATGGAACAGCAAGGTAATGAATTGTTTATCCCATTTACCGACCTTACAAATGGAAATGAGACGTACTATTCGGGAAGATTTATTGACATTGAAGTACCAGAAGGCGATTCTGTGCTACTCGATTTTAATAGTTGCTACAACCCTTACTGCGCTTATAATGAGAAATATAGCTGCCCCATACCCCCTTTAGAAAACCATCTAAATACAGCTATTTTAGCGGGTGAAAAAAAGTATAGAAACGACCATTGACCTCACTTATTCAATATAGTCCGTCCAAAAAAAAAGTTATAGATTTACCCATCTATTTGACTTTAACACATTCTATGAGCATTCTGCTGTACGCTACCCGAGCAATATTCCTTTTAATACTATTGTTTATCAGCCAGTTGGGCTATTCTCAAATTGTAAACTTCGGCCAGTTTGGAGTGGAACACGGACTACCCCAATCACAAGTGAATACCATTGTACAAGACGATGATGGAAATTTATGGGTAGGTACGGTCTCTGGATTAGCAAAATACAATGGAATTGAGTTTAAGAGTTTTTACAAATCAGATAGCCTAGCCGAGGATTGGATTACTTCTTCATTTAAAGGCCATGATGGCAATTTATGGTTTGGTCACTGGGGAGGTTCAATTACAAGATATGATAAAGTCACCAAGGAGTTTCAGAGTATTTCCGTAGAACGTTTTAGTTCACGACAAGAGGTAAGCGACTTTGTCGAAGACACTCTTCGTCGAAAAATGATATTCGGTACAAAAGGAAGTGGAATTTTTGTTTATGATGTTGAACGTCAAACCATAAATCGATTTGAGATTGATAAAAATGTGGCAGGTTCACGACATATTCAAGCGCTGTACTTGGATGCGGGAGGGCGCCTTTGGATTGGCACTGACAATGACGGAATCTATATCGTAAAACTTGTTGACCTTCTTAATAATACGAATGCCACATTTAAACAAATAACGGTTGAAAATGGGCTTTCAGGAAGACAAGTTAGAGATATAGCGGAATTTGATGGGGATATATGGGTAGCTACTGAAAAGGGAATTAGTTATTGGAAATACACACAAAGTGAGGCTGTAATTGAGGGAAAAAGCAAGGGTATTATTAAAATATTGGATGACAATACTGAATTGAATACCGATGATATTACCTCATTTGAAAAGGGCAGAAATGGGAGACTTTGGGTAGGTACCCGAAACAAGGGTATTATCATGTGTGTGAATGAAAACAACAAATACACATTCAGACACTATTCCATTGCGCAAGGTTTGAGTTTCTATTCGGCCAAGTGCCTTTATCTCGATCGAGAAAACACCCTTTGGATTGGTACCGACGTGGGACTCAATCAATATTTGTCTGACTACTTTACTTTATATGATGAGAGTGTAGGGATTGGGAATAACATCGTGTTATCTGTAATTTCTGATATTAAAGGCAATATTTGGCTTGGAACAAGTCAAGGTATCTCCCAATTATTAAATGCTGATAAGCTAAACAATGATTCGCTGTCAGTTGGTCAATACCAGATTAATGGATTGAGCAATACGGCCGTTATGTCCATGTTTGAAGATAGCGAAGGATATCTGTGGTTTGGAACCATCAATGGCGGACTTTTCAAACGTTCACCAAAAGGCTCCTTTGAGAAAATTAATCTAGATTCAGAGTTTAAGGAGATTATTCACAGCATTGCAGAAGACAATAATGGAAATATTTGGTTAGGCACAAGGAGTGGAGCCGCACGAATAAATAAGAAAACGAATGTGTTATCCGTATATACAGAAGAAGATGGTTTAGGGGGAAATAGTGTTTACAAAATAGTCAAAGGCGATGATGGCACTATGTGGTTTGGTGTTGTCGGTGGAAAACTTACTAGTTATGACGGTAAAGAATTTAGAGTTTACGACGAAACAGATGGTATGAACCACAAATTGGTTCTTTCATTGGCAAAGGATGGACTTGGAAACATTTGGATAGGATGTTATACTGGTGGATTGTACAAATATGATGGGGAGAAATTCACGAACTTCAATAAAGATTCGGGGATGAAATCGGAAACACCTTATAGCATCATTGCCGATTTGGATAATAACATTTGGTATGGAACGACCTATGGCGTTGAAAAGTATGACCAAAAGACAGGTAAGTTTGAGCACTTTGGTAAAGCAGAAGGATTCTTAGGAATTCAGGTAAATCCTAACTCAACTTGCTTAGATAACAAAGGCAACGTATGGTTCGGAACTATTTTGGGAGCCGTTAAATACAATGGAAGGGTTCACTATAAGAATGAAGCAAAGCCTGGCCTTACTTTGAGCAATAAACTTCTTATAAACCACGAAGAAGCAGACCTAACTTTTGACAGTAAATATGATCATACTAAAAACAACTTGGAATTTTTGTACACAGGCGTGAGTCTTGCCAACCCAAACAAGCTGCGCTATAAATATCGTTTGATAGGTAATCCGAGGTTTGAAGATTGGAAAATTACAGACGAACGTAGCATAGCATTTAACAACTTACGAGCTAAAAAATATAACCTAGAAATAGTAGCACTTAACGCAGATAACATTGAGAGTGATCCGGCAGTGTACAATTTTGAAATCACAGTGCCCTTCTACGATAGTTATACTTTTTACATCCTGCAAATTATTATGATTGGCCTTATGTTGACTTTGGCTGTGTATTTTGGTAGAAAAACTGGGGGTTCCAGAGTAGCAACCATTCTTGCTTCTATTGCCATAATCATTGTATTTGAATATGGAATCAACTTCTTAGAAGATCGAATGGAAGAGCAAGTGGGTAGTGTGGTCTTCATAAAAGTTGGACTAAATGCGCTTCTGGGTTTAATCCTCTTTCCCGTAGAGCAGATTATTAAGAAACGTCTGATTAAAAAACACGACGCTACCGAGGAAGAAATCGCATAAACTCTGGTATAACTTTTATCAACTGCGCTTCGCCGAGTAAAGCCGCATCCAGTATTTGAGAAATATCTATTTCTTGTAAATCATCTGGATCACATATATCGGTTATCACACTAAGAGCACAGCATTTCAATCCTATTTGACGCGCAACTATAACTTCTGGCACGGTACTCATGCCCACGGCATCGGCACCAATAGTTTTCAAAAAACGATATTCAGCTTTTGTTTCCAATTGAGGGCCGGACACTGCGGCGTACACGCCTTTGTGAATGTTAACCCCAAGACTTACACCCACTTCGATAACATATTGATTCAGTGCTACATCATAAGGGCAACTCATATCAGGAAACCGAGGGCCCGGTTCTTCAATGTTCGGTCCTGTGAGTGGGCTTTGATTTAATAAATTAATGTGATCTTCGATTAGCATAAGCTCGCCCTTGTTAAAACCCAGGTTTATCCCACCAGCGGCATTTGATAGAATTAGAAATTGCGCGCCTAGCTCCTTAAACACACGAATTGGAAATGCAACTTGAGCCGCTGTGTAGCCTTCATACGAATGAAAACGTCCTTGCATGGCGATTACCCGTCGACCTTCCAAGTACCCAAGCACCAGACGTCCTTTGTGAAACTCTACGGTAGAAACTGGAAAATTCGGAATTTGATCGTAGTCGATGCTATGTTCTACTTTTAAATAATCAATCAATTTCCCTAATCCAGTTCCAAGTACGATACACACCTCTGGATTTCGAAAACCATTTTTCCTTAAAAAGGAGGCCGTACTTCGTATTAATTCCATGTTCATTTTACGGCGTTATTTTGATAATACCGATAGATTCCTTTGATGTCCACACCCAGCCAATATTTTATATGAATGATAAGAAACGTCCATTGAAGCCGCCACTGACCAATTTGTTGATACCTCCTACTTGATGACACTACCTTTTGTGAAAGAATTTGGAATTTTACAATGCGTCTGATTCTCTTTATTATTTCAATATCCTCTAAAATGGGATAATCCTGCCTATATCCACCGAGCTTACAGTACAATTCTTTGGTAATAAACAAGGACTGATCACCTCCTCTGGCAAGCAAAACCGGAAACCGAACAAATTGCTCAAAAAACCATAAGAACAAGGTACTGGGATCGAAGCGGATTTGAAAACAACCCGCCGCATATCTCCTTCCTGAGGCTTCTAAAATGTGCCTATCAAATTCCAAAGGGGGAATCGTATCTGCATGTAGAAAGTACAAGATGTTGGCATTTGCATAACTTACACCATAAGCCATTTGGGCAGCTCTTCCTGTTAATGGACTAACATAAGCTTTGGCCTTTGTATTTTTAATCAGTTCCAAAGTACCATCTTGACTCCCACCGTCAACAACAATTAACTCCAAATTGTAGGGGTCAAATGCCAATTGATAAATAGAGGAAAGCGTTGCTACAATGGTAGCGGCTTCGTTATAAGTAGGAATAATAACACTAACGGTGGGGACGCTCACAGTTTACAAACCTACCAGACTTTTCAAATCTTCGGTTAAATCTTCCACTTCATCCACATCATTCAACGTCTCCAATAAATGATACGACAAATTCGTTTTTTTCAAATCCAGAATAGTGTCCAACAGTAGGTCGGAGGTACCCCAGGGTTTATCCCTAAACAAGGAAGTATGTAACTTGCTCATACCTATAAGGTAATATCCACCATCCTTGGCAGGGCCAATAACCACATCATGGGAGTCCAATTCTTCAAACGCTCGATTAATTATTTCAGACGAAAGTTCAATACAATCACTGCCAATACAAATGATATGATCATAACCTTCTTCGAAATTTTCTTCTAAACTAAATTCCATTTTTTGGCCCAAGTCACCATCGTGTTGCTCATCCTTTAAAAAATACTCATTTTGAAAAGTATCGTGAAAATCAATATAATCGCTGTAATACACCATTCGAAAGGCATTCACATCCAAGGCTATATCACGGGTATGTACCAAAAGTGATTGATAAATTTTTAGGGCGTTTTCGTTGCCAATATCTTTGGCTAACCTTGTTTTCACTTTACCCAATTCACAATTTCTTACGAATATTAAAAGTAAATTACCCCCATTATTTTCTTCAAATGTTTCCATTATAAGAAACTGTGGTTTAAATAAAAAACTAGAGTCAAAAACAAAGCTATAAGCTAGCCATCTTGAAGCGTTAGAATAGGAATATTAGCGTGAAAGGCCACCTTTTTTGCCACGCTTTTTGAAAAAATCTTTTCGAAAAAATTCTTTTTCCGAGGTACCATTGCTATGACGTCAATATCGTTTCTACTATTAACATAAGCATTGATTCCTTCCACTGTATCCTCATACTTAATCGTCTCGAACGAAACTCCCACGCTTTCAAAATAATTCAACAAAAATTCCTTTTCACTGGCTTTTTGAGCATCGGACACTTTACTTTCTTCCTTAACTACATTAAGGAGAATAAGCTCTGCACTCCTTTTTATAACTAAATCTTTTAAAAACTTGAGAATATTCGGATCTTTAAGCGGCTTTAAATCTGTGGGAAAAACTACCCTCGAAATTTCTTGAAAATTGGCTTGATAAGGCACAGTTAATACAGGAACCGCAATTTCTTGAATAATTGCTGCTGCATTACTTCCGACAAAAAACTCCTTTAATCCACTGGAACCTGTTGTTCCAAGTATGACCATATTAATTCCTTTATCCTTTACAATTTGTCTCACACAACTCACAAACTCACCAAACATTTGTACGGTTTCAATAATGTTTCCTTCAGATTCGGGAAGTGCGGAAAGCCACTCCTTTTCCTTTTTTAGCCCTTCTAACGAATCCTTCGAAATAATCTCGCTCATGTTGACAATCATTCCCGCATTACTAGAAGCAACATTTGGCTCCACAGTATTTAGAATGATGTAACGGTATCCTCGGCCTTTATAAAGTTGTTGGCTGTAGTGCATCGCACTTCTCGCCGATTCCGAAAAGTCTGAAGGTAATAATATCGTTCGATCCATATTTTAACTTATCTAGACCCCGAATTTCCTAGTACTATTGATGTAATTGTTCCAGTCAAAAACAGTAGGAAAAACAATAAGTTCACCATTGGTTTTGACATATCGTAATTTAGGTAAGCGAAATAAAAACAGCCAAAAAATGCAACAGCTATTATAATTAGTGCTTTAACTTGATTCTTTCCCATGACTTTAATGCTAAGTATTAGAACTCAAAAATATTTATTCAATTGGATTTGGCATGTTCTTTATATAAAATTAACCCGAAGACGAAAAAGAAATATTGTTTTTAAACAAATTAGAACCACCAAAAAGCGTCGTCAAAATTGGTTCATTGCTCTCTCCCAATACAAGCAGGGTTCTTTCGGTAAACTTTATCGCGCGAATATCTCTTTCATTTAAAGTTCCATCTGTTTGGTACACAAACAGAGATCTACACTTTGCATTCAAATACTCAAATAACTTTTTCTCACTAAGTTTTTCTCGCTGTTCTTCTATCCGCTTTCGATCCGATATTTTTTTGTCAAATAGTTGTAGAAAAATGATATCATGCTTGCCACACATGCTAGGAAACAAATAGCAGAATTTTTTGAATATTGGGAATGGATCAGAGTTGACTGAGTTTACGAATAACACGTTTTCAATATGATCATGCGGTACTTCAGGTAAAAGCAACAATGGAATTTCTGCCAGTATTTCTTTTCCCGCAGATTCTGAGATAGCCGTTCTTATTTTTTGAAAAATGGAATTGGTCGTAATAATAAAATCGTAATATCTCGAAATTTTTAGAAATAGCGGAGTGTCAATTAATGAGTTAGGGAATATCTTATAAATGTTGGTTGATCTCTCATTCTCCTCTCTGTTTTTTACCACCGAATTAAGGTAAGCCGATAGCCCGATTGCATTGGCTTTGGAAGGAATGTTTAAAAATGCCGCCTCTATGATACAATTTTCAAAATTTCGATCGACAAATGAAAGAAACTCGTTGCTCTTAGACGAACTTCCTTCCAATAATAACATGACCTTCTTCTTATTCATTATTCTGGAAATATGACGCCCGTTTTAGACTTATCTGAGGGTAGTTTAATGGTTAATACTGCTTCATTTGCATGACTTGCTATTTCTTGAGCAATGCTCTTTCCAAAAAGCCTAGTCCAGCGTGTTCTTTTATGTGTTGCCATACATATTAAATCGGCATTAATAGCCTTGGCTTGATAATAAACACCATTCTCCACCTCAAAATCGTTGATAATGGCAGATTTAAATTTTTTAATCCCACATTTTTCGGCTAAATCTGTAATTAATTTTTGGGAGTAACCAGTAGTTTCAAAGGAATCTGGTGTAACTATTTTGGTTAAGTGCAAATCAGATTTATATTTATCCGAAATCTCGCTCACCAAATTAAGGGCTCTTTCGTTTTCCTCAAAAAAATTGGAAACAAATAGAATATTTTTAGGATGGAATTTTGGCGTATGTTTTTTTACGGTGAGTACTGGCACTTTGCTTGTTCTAACTATTTTTTCAATGCTACTACCAACATAATCCGAATTCTCGCCTGAGGTTCCGTGGCATCCTGCAACTATTAAATCTATACCTTCTTGCTCGGCTATTTCAATTACCTTTTTATGCACAACGCCAAATTCTATTTTACGCTCCACGGCAATTCCATTCCAATCGGGTAGGGCAAGAATAGACTTGAACTTATCGTTAATCTTATCATTGATGGCATCGATTTCATTTTGATTCCATGTGGAATTCAAAAGGCTGCGGTCTTCATAAATCGGTAGGCTAATCACATGCAGTAATATCACTTGTGCTCGATTGGTTTGCGCAATTTGTGATGCCACGTTAGAAGCGTAATCCGCATGAGCGGAAAAATCAATCGGTACTAATATTTTTTTCATGATCACAGTTGCTAAAGTGAATATTAGCAAATATGACTAGATAGAAAATACTAAGTTGTGACGCGAATCAAATCATATTATGATTTAAATCAATATAAGTTGGCAACCCTCATCAGCTTTTGAGAATCGAGTACTCGAATCTTCCTTCCTTGAGTTTGTATGAGTTTTTCCTCCTTAAAATCGTGCAACAACCTAATTAAAGTTTCGGTGGCCGTACCCACAATGTTGGCTAAGTCTTCCCTAGTTAGGTTAATTTCTACTTCGCCATTGTCATGGGCATCCATTCCGTAAGTATCTTTCAGCATCAATAAGGCACCCGCCAATCTTTCTCTTACCGGCTTTTGAGCTAATGTGGTAATAGAATCGGCCATTGCTCCTAATTCCTTCGACATGCTCTTTAAAATCCGGTTGGTAAGTTCACTGTCAACTTTCAAAACCTCTAAAAAATCCGACTTAGGAATAAAACAAATACTCGTGTCTTCCAAAGTTTCGGCACTCACAGGATAGGGCTCCTCACTCAACATAGAGCGGTAACCCATCATATCACCAGGTGAAAGAATTTGAATAATCTGATCCTTTCCTTCAGCCCCAGTCTTGTAAACTTTCACTTTTCCAGCATTAATACAGAATATACCCAAAGGCCTCGTACCTTCATGGAATACAACCTGATTTTTCTTGTAAAGTGTACAAGATTTGTTTTTTTCGAGACCTTCTATGCTTGAGCCACACAAGTGATTGAACATAGAAAGTCCATTTACCGCACATTGGTCGCAGCTCATTTCAATCCTTTTCAATCTCATTTTTCTTCGGCGTTTGTTCATTACAAATGTAAACCTCAAAAAACGAATATTCAACCGATTCCTTTCTGAATTGTGTAAAAACCAAAAATCCATTCAAATCAAGTTCCATCAACTTTCCAAGCTCCCTTTTTATCTATTTTTGCCGCCTGAAATAATTTACGATTCAAGATGGCTGAAATTGAAGTGATATTGCCCAAAATGGGAGAAAGCGTAGCGGAGGCAACAATAACTACTTGGTTGAAAAAGGCAGGAGACACTGTAGAATCAGAAGAATCTCTTGTTGAAATTGCAACAGATAAAGTAGACTCAGAAGTTCCTTCTCCCTCTGATGGAGTAATTACCAAAATCTTAGTACAGGAAGGCGAGATAGCTCAAGTGGGTCAAGCTATAGCTATAATTTCAACCGATGGCAGTTCACCCACTCCCACTTCTGTACCACAAGCTGAATCTGCCCCAGCTGAGCAGGTGAAAACCGTGAGTCCAACTCCAGCTGTTGTAGCTCAAGAATCCAATGCTCCCATTAGTTATGCCGACTCAAATCGCTTTTATTCACCTCTTGTTAAAAATATAGCCAAACAAGAAGGCATACAACTAGTAGAATTAGAATCGGTATCTGGCTCAGGGCAAAGTGGACGCGTGACCAAAAAAGACATCCTAAGTTACGTCGAAAACAGAGGAACAAACAACACTACAAAAGCGGCTCCGGCAGCTCCCCCTGCAGCGCCCGCACCAAAGGTTGTTGCCCCAGAAAAACCAGCGGCAGCTTCACAGAACGCTGGCTCAAAGAATTATGGCGGTCCAGTTGAAATCATGGAAATGGATAGGATGAGAAAACTCATTGCTGAACACATGATCAACTCCAAACATACCAGCGCACATGTTACCTCATTTGTTGAAGCAGATGTAACCAACATCGTTAATTGGAGAAATAAAATAAAAGGCGGATTTGAAAAGCGCGAAGGCGAAAAGCTCACCTTTACGCCTATTTTTATTGAGGCTATTATCAAAGCCATCAAAGACTTCCCTATGATTAACGTCAGTCTTGAAGGAGACCAAATCATTAAAAAGAAGTTCATAAACATTGGAATGGCAGCAGCCCTCCCTTCTGGAAATTTGATTGTGCCAGTGATAAAAAATGCCGACAATTTAAATTTAACGGGAATTACAAAAGCTGTAAATGATTTAGCGAACCGAGCGAGAACTAACGCGCTAAAACCCGATGAAATCTCAGGCGGTACATACACCGTTTCCAACGTAGGATCGTTTGGAAATGTAATGGGAACACCCATTATAAATCAACCACAGGTAGCTATTATGGCCGTGGGAAGTATCACTAAAAAACCATCAGTAATTGAAACTGAATACGGCGATGTAATTGGAATTCGCCATAAAATGTTCTTATCACATTCTTATGATCACAGAGTGGTCGATGGAGCGCTTGGCGGTATGTTTGTTCGTCGCGTTGCTGACTACCTAGAAGGATTTGATGTGAATAGAGAAATATAAATGTAGTTAACATTGGAATTTTAGTAACTCTATTAAAGTTTCCCCGTAGTTAGGCCATTAATTATCATTATTTGTATAATTGTATAAGTCTGCTTCGAAATTAAGACAACATAATGGCGCATTTCAGGCTTAAAAATAACTATCAATGAAGATTTTACTTCGTACCCTACTGTTTGCAATCAGTTTAGTTTTAATGAACCTCACTGGTTTTAGTCAAATTGATGCAAAACCATCCAAGACAGAAAAAAAGCTGCACAAACAAGCCTACAACTACCTAGATATGGAGATGTACGACGAGGCAATAAAAGACTACGATCGATTATTACAAATAAACCCCACCAACCCCAACTACAATTTTGAGATGGGTATTGCCTATTTGCGTTCTCCCAAAGATTTTGACAAAGCTGAGATTTATATGGAGCGAGCGTTGAAGTACTCAAAAGATGATACCATCCCAGAATTGTATTATTACCTAGGAAAGGCCTATCAAAACAACCACAAATTTGCAGAAGCAAAAATTGCGTATCAAGAATTTGGAGGAAACGTAAAGGACAACAAAGCAGGTAGAGAACTAAAGAGCGAAGTTAATTGGCTAGAAAAAACATGTCAACATGGTGAATATCATGTAAAACTGAACACTAAGAATCCGCTTGAAAACAAAAAGAAACCATTGAATGACGTTAAGAAGTATTATTTAAATGCTACCGATTATGTCATTCTCGCCAACTTGGGAAATGTAATTAATTCGGTTTACGATGACGAAAACGCCGTATTCTTTAACGAAGAAAGAAACATATTTTATACTTCAAAAAGGAATCCATTTGGCTCGGCCAATGAGTTAACTTACGGTGATAGAACATTCGAACAAGTTTATGTATCTAAATTAATGCCCGAAGGTTGGAAAACACCCTACCTTATAGATCATGAAAATGTGTTTCCGAGCGCCTTTGTAGATGCAGGCAGTCAAGTCTCTATTGTTTCAATCAATAAGCAGGGAAACATTATGTTTCTCTATAAAAATGATGTTCTGTATCAAAGCAATAAAGACGCACAGACTTGGACTACACCAAAGCCGCTCTCTAATAAAATAAACCTTAAAAAAAGCCATGAATCAAGCTGTTTTCTTTCTGATGATGGCAGTACGCTCATTGTGGTATCGGATAAAGATGGAGGATATGGCAAATCAGATTTATACACCAGTACCAAAAATGCTAATGGCGAGTGGGGCGAACTAGTAAATATGGGTTCAGTAGTCAACACCGAACAAGATGAAGAATCTCCTTTTTTGATTGGCAATGATGTGCTCTATTTTTCATCTAAAGGTCATTCTTCGGTGGGTGGTTACGACGTATTCTATTCAAAACTTAAAAACGGAACTTGGTCAAATCCTCAATCTTTGGGAATTCCGATTAATACACCCCAAGATGAAATTTCATATATCAAAAGCTATCTTGATCCAGATGTAGCTTATTACGCATCTAACAGAATTGATGGTTATGGCTACAAGGACATCTACAAAATATCAACACATTATGTGCTCCCAGAAGAAGATTCTTTAGCTCTGGTGGCGCTGGGTACTTTTAAAAGTGACTTACTAAAAACAGAAAAAGTTGAGAAAGAGGCGCCGGAAGGAATTGTAGATGATGCCTCATTGGCTGTAGTTGCTCCAGTGCCAGTAACTGTGGATGAGGTGGCGAAAACGGAGGAAAAAGTTGTAGCTCCTGTTCCAGTTCCTGTAGAAGAAGTAAAAGTTACAGAACCTACTCCTAAACCAGTTGTTACCAAACCAAATGATGATATATTCAAAAACATCCTCTTCACATTTAACGGAAATCAGCTTACACCAGAAAGCCAAGAACAGGTTAAGAAAATCGCGGCCTATATGAAATCAAATCCTGATTTTGTAATCGATTTGGCTGGCCACGCGGATTACTTAGGTAGCGAAGAGGTTAATATGGAGGTTTCAAAGCAACGTGCACTGATAGTATTCAATGAACTTGCAAAGGATGGTACTAATCCTTTGAATATCTCATACTCATATTATGGAGAGTCGAAACCACTGAAGCCAGGGCAAAATGCAGATGGTTCGGATAACCCAGAAAACCGAAGGCTGAACAGAAGAGTTGAATTTGGCATGGAAGAATACGCCATGTATAGAGTCATTCTTTTTGCATCAAGTTCTTCTTCGCTTGACAACAAGTCGAATACTACTTTAAATGATGTAGCAGCCTATCTTAAATCTAACCCGAACAAAAGCGTGCAATTAAGCGGCTATTCTGATCCATCAGGAAATGCGGAAATGAATAAAAGGCTCTCTGACAAGCGAGTTGAAAGTGCTAAGAACAAATTGGTTGAGCTTGGCGTTGCCAGTGGAAAAATCGGTTCTTTCTCCTATGGAGACCAAAAACCTCCATTACCAGGCGACCCTGGATTGAATCGAAGAGTTGAAATTAGAATTAAATAGTCAAACTAACATAAATAAAAGGCCTCGTTTTCACGGGGCTTTTTACTTTTAGGGCATGAAATTAAAATTATCAAAACCAATAGCATTTTTTGATCTTGAAACCACGGGAGTGGATGTTGCAAAAGATCGAATAGTCGAAATTGCAGTACTAAAAATTCAGCCCAATGGGCAAAAGGACATGAAGATCAGGAGAATCAATCCTGAAATGCCTATTCCGAAAGAAGCAAGTGATATTCATGGAATAACCAATGAAGATGTGGCTGATTGCCCCACCTTTGAACAATTCGCAAAATCACTTTTTTTATTTCTTCAAGACTGTGATTTAGCGGGTTTCAATTCCAACAGATTCGACATCCCATTATTGGTCGAAGAATTTCTTCGATGCGGTATTCGATTTGACATCGCAGGGCGAAGCCTAGTGGATGTGCAGAATATTTTTCACAAAATGGAACAACGCACCTTGTCAGCTGCATATCAATTCTATTGCGATAAGCCCTTGGAAAATGCACATAGCGCCGAGGCCGACATAACTGCTACATTCGAAATTCTAGAAGCCCAATTGAAACGATACAAAGACTTGGAAAACAACATCGAATTTTTAGGTGAATTTTCTAGAAGACAAAATTTCGTTGACTTGGCTGGCCGATTAGTTTACAATGATGACAAAGAGGCCGTGTTTAATTTTGGAAAACACAAAGGAAAAACCGTGGAGGCTGTTTTACAAGCCGAACCCTCCTATTACGCTTGGATGATGCAAGGTGATTTTCCACTTTACACCAAGCAAGTATTAAGCGACCTGAAAGAAAAATATAAAGGATGAAAATTATTTGCATAGGAAGAAACTATGCGGATCACGCTACAGAGCTAAACAATCCGCTACCTAAAACACCCTTGTTTTTTTTAAAGCCGGATTCCGCCATTCTTAAAAATGGTGCTCCCTTTTTTATTCCTGAACACAGTGATGAGATTCATCACGAGATCGAATTAATCGTCAAGATTAATCGCATAGGGAAGCACATCGAACCAAAATTTGCCCATAAATATTACAACGAAATAGGAATAGGAATTGACTTTACAGCCAGAGACGTTCAAGAGGAATGCAAGCAAAAGGGTTGGCCTTGGGAAATTGCCAAGGCATTCGATGGCTCGGCACTTATCGGAAAGTATTATAAAAAAGACCTATTTAGCAACCCCCAAGAACTAAATTTTAGCCTAGAAAAAAACGAAAAATTGGTTCAGAGTGGTAATTCTAACCAAATGATTTTCGACTTCAATACCATCATATCATACGTAAGCCGGTTTTTCACCCTTAAAATCGGGGACGTTATATTCACTGGTACACCAGCGGGTGTGTCTCGTGTACAGCGAGGAGATACTTTGGTGGGATACTTGGAGGGAAGAGAGTCACTCAAAACAAAAATTTGCTAGCTTCACACTTATGAAAATCTCAGCTTTACTTTTTGGCATATTTATTTGCGGCATTCTTCAAACCAATGCTCAAGAAATAAATCAAATGGATGCGATGGGGCGAAAGCAAGGTGTTTGGAGCAAAACCTATCCCGATGGAGTTAAAAGGTACACGGGCCAGTTCAAAAATGATAAGCCCATTGGCACTTTTACTTACTACAATGAAGACGGCGATTTAAGCTCGACTATTAAAAATTTTGGGGATTCGGCCAGTGCCATATATTATCACGTAAACGGAAATGTTATCGCAGAAGGAAAATACTACCTTCAAAAAAGAACTGGAATTTGGAAGCACTTCGACGCAGATGGTGATATTTCGAGTCAAGAAATGTATGCCGATGGAAAAAAGAACGGCCCAGCACGAATCTATTTTAAAGATGGTAAAATCGCCAAAGAACTTAATTATCAAATGGGCACTATGTCAGGTGATTGTATTGAGTTTTTTCCAAGTGGGTCGGTTAAATCCAAATTCCGCTACGTTGATGATAAAATAGAAGGGCCCATCGAACACTATTATAACGATGAAAGAATTTGGATTAAAGGTTACTACACCAACAATATGAGAGACAAAATATGGAGTTATTATAAGCAAGAAGGTGGAATTGACTACTTCGAGATATATGATCTTGGGGTTCTAAAAGGAACCAAGACACCCGACGAAATGAAGCTTTACAACCAAGAAAAAAACAAAAACTAATGCGGTTTTCAGTTTTCGCATTTGCCTTGTTTATTACCCTCAGTTCATGTAAGAAAGCGGAAAAACCACAAGTAGATTTGGGGTTTGATTATTACCCCAACGCAATAGGTTCTCAGATTGTGTATTCAGTTGATAGTATTGTTTACAACAGTTTTACGCTTACTGTGGATACTTTCAAGTTCGAAATAAAAGAAGTGCAAAAGGAACAAATAAAAGACGATGGAGGCCGCGATATTGTAGTGATGAGCCGATGGAAAAACAGCCCAAAAAAAGGCTGGAAAGAGGTGAAATCATGGCAGTTCTACAAAGACAATTTTATTGTAGAAGAACAAAAGGAAAATTTGAGAATTGTGAAAATGAATTTCCCGGTTGTTGATGGTCAATCTTGGGACGCCAATGTAAGAAACACGCAAGCTAGCCAAACCTACCGACTGACAGGCCCCCAATCCGAAATTATACTAGGCAACTCGTATAGTGAAGTAGTTATAGTTGATCAACTTGACGAAAGCGACCCCTTGCAGCTTCAGGTGAATCGGGCCTTCGAAAAATATGCAAAAGGAGTTGGCTTGGTCTATAAGTACAACAAAAGCTTGAAGCGATTTACTACAGGAGAACCTGGTGACGTTCCCATTGATTCAGGATTAATTTACATTCAGCAAATCAAGTCACATTCTGGTCAATGAGAAGGGTGATTCTTTTGGCCCTTACGGCACAGATTATTTGTGATTTTTGCTATGGTCAAAATTATTACCTAGTCACGTTTACTGACAAATCAAATAGCCCATACTCGCTTTCTCAACCCAGTGAATTTCTATCGGAACGCGCCATCAATCGGAGAGTCAAAAATGGTGTCGATATTCTACCAGAAGATTTGCCTATAACTCCCGCTTATATGGCACAATTAAAACAGGTGAGTGGTCTAAAAATACACACAAAACACAAGTGGCTTAATGCCGTGGCGATCTCTGTTTCATCTGACTTTCAATTAGACCAAATTTCGGGCTTAACTTTTATTAAAAACATAAAAACCATCTCCTTAGAAACTCATTCGAAAAAGAGTGGACACGACAAATTTCAAATGGAAACAGAGTCGTACCGAGCTGACTATGGCGATGCATGGGCGCAGGTGGGAATGCTATCCGTTGACGAACTACATCGAGCTGGATATACAGGCAAGGGCGTACTCATTGCTATAATCGATGCGGGCTTTAGGCACGTTGATACTTTAAAGCTATTTCAAAAACTATGGACCAATGGTCAAATTATAGGTCAATGGGATTTTGTAGAAAATGATGGCAATGCCTTACATGGAAGCAACCATGGAATGCAAGTATTGAGCACCATGGCTTGTGAAGCTTCTGGGAAACTCGTTGGAACTTCACCTCATGCAAGTTATGTTTTGTACCGAACAGAAGATATAAGCTCAGAAAAAAGAATTGAAGAATACAACTGGGCAGCTGCGGCAGAATACGCCGATAGTGTGGGAGCAGACATCATCAACTCATCGCTAGGATATACAGTTTTCGATGATGCTAGAGACAACTACACGTATGCCCAAATGGATGGCAAAACAGCAGTTTGCACCCAAGCTGCAGAAAAAGCTGCAAGTAAAGGTATTGTCGTGGTCAATTCGGCGGGCAATAGTGGAAGCGGATCTTGGTATCATATAGGTGCCCCAGCTGATGGTCCAAATGTATTTTCTATAGGCGCCGTAACCAGCGATCAAATGATAGCGGCATTCTCTTCAAGAGGGCCCAACTCTGCCGGAGTTTTAAAACCCAATGTATGTGGACAAGGGCAATTGGCAACTATTGCTTCAACGGTAGATTCTATTGAAATTCAGAAATCCAATGGCACTTCATTTTCGGCTCCCATTATCGCAGGTGCCTGTGCATCGCTCATTCAAGCTAACCCAAATTCAAATGCAGTGAGTATAAAATTAGCCATCGAACAAAGCGCACACCTCCACTCCACCCCAGACAATAATTTCGGCCATGGAATTCCTGATTTCTCAAAAGCGGATGAAATTTTAAAAAACAATCGCTTTGATTTTAAATCACCCGATTATTGGAATGCAGCTGTTCTCTCTCCGAATCCGGCACTCAATTTTTTTAATCTAGAATTAGTTTGCCAGGTTGATGAATCAATTTCTATAGAAATACACGACTCAAAAGGTTCACATATTAGATCTTTCAACCTAAGAGGTGCTCAAGGATACAACAAGTTTAGAATAAATGTAGAAGAGCTCAACACAGGAGTTTATATGGTTTTTGTAAAAAGGGCGTCTTACGAATTCACAAAAAAATTGATTATCGGACGGTTATAAAACCAAAATTATGAAGTCGAATATTTCAGAAAAACTTTTCGAAAATTTTAAATGGATTGATGTTGAACACCCCAGCATGGATGTAATTAAAAAAATTGCTGGCGATTACGACATTGATTTTCACCTTATTGCCGATAGTATGGAGCGTGGCCATCTTCCTAAAATTGAAAAAAATGATCGTTACGAATTCATTATCATGAGGGCATATTCAGCCCTAGCAGATGAAAAAGTCGCCAATGTGGGAGAACTCTCCAATAAAATTGCTTTTTTCTGCTATGAGGACAAGCTCATTTCAGTGCATCGGGCCCCATTTGAATTTCTTAAAATAAAAGGCAATTTCAAATCATCCAAAGAACTTCTGATTCACATAATTGGAGAAATGATCGAAACGTTTGTTACTCCTTCTAAATGGCAAAGTGATAAAATTGATGAAGTAGAGAAAACAATATTTCTGGAAGGTGAACAAAATATTTCATTGGAAGAATTGTACTTTCAAAAATCACATACCCGAATCAGTAAAAAACTACTTCAAATTACCCAACGCGTTCTAATCAGAATACAAGCGGATGAACATTCGAGAAGCGCACTCCAAGATGTAAAAGACAACATTCTCAACCTGATACTCCTATTTGATGAAGTAGAAGAAGACGTGAATAACCTTATGAATACCTACATTTCAGTAACTGCCCAAAAAAGCAATGATGTCATGAAACTGCTGACTATATTTTCAGCTTTTTTTCTGCCGCTCACCTTTATTGTGGGAGTGTATGGAATGAATTTCCACTATATGCCTGAACTTGATTGGCGCTATGGCTACGGCACGGTGCTAAGCGCTATGACAGTGCTAGCCGTGCTCATTTATTTTTGGTTTAAAAAGAGAAAGATCATGTAACTTCCTAATAAGAGGAAGGCCTAATTCTCCAATTGGTTTATTTCCGTTTAAAAATGATTGGGTTGTAATTTGCAGGATTTTTGGGCCCCTTTTCGGCGTAGAATTTTTCAATTATAGCCATGTCTTTATTAAAATCACCCGTTGGATACAAAACATCACCAAAGCCAAGCACTCGTTTTTCGTAATCCATAAAACCCAAAACAATAGGCAACTGGGTATCAATAGCCGTATAGTAAAAACCAGTTTTCCAGCGCTCCACCCTACTCCTTGTCCCTTCAGGTGGAAATAAAAGATATAATGAAGATTTTGACTCAAGCAAAGATTTCAACATGGTGGTCAAATCGTTTCTTTTACTTCTATCTACAGGTATGCCTCCAGTAGCCTTAAACAACCAAGTAAATGGCCAAAAGAAAAATTCCTTTTTGATGAGGTATCTCAGGTTTTCAATCCCCATAAAATGTAGAGCTGGCAAAGCATATACAAAGTCCCAATTGCTGGTGTGAGGCGCGCCTATTACAACACATTTGTTGATCGACTTATCTACATCATATTGGATTGTCCAGCCGCCCATTTTTAACACCAAACGATATATTAAATTCTTCAACACCTTATCTGAGATTTCGGCAAATGTAGAAATTCATAAACAACGCTAATTATCAAAATGAAAATGTGCTCAAATAGGCATTCGCTTATATTTGTGCTTTAATGAAATTCATCTATCCGGAATTCTTGCTTGCGCTTCTCGCGGTGTCGATTCCTATTATCATCCACCTTTTTAATTTTCGCAAATACAAAAAAGTATTTTTCACCAACGTGAAATTTCTGCGCGAGGTAGTAGAAGAAACCACTAACCGCAGCCGATTAAAACACCTACTCATTTTAGCTTCTCGGGTTTTGGCTATTACTTTTTTAGTACTGGCGTTTGCACAACCCTACTTGCCCACCAACGAAAACCAAAAACAAATCAAATCAAATGCTGTGAGTATCCTTTTGGATAATTCCTTTAGCATGAGCGGTTCGAGCGAGCAAGGGCCTTTAATTGAAGTAGGTAAGCAGTATTGCTATGGCATATTAAATAGCTTCGAAGAAAGCGATCGTTTTCAATTTGCATTAAACGATGGCGGGAGTGGAAACACCAGGTTTTCACACAAAGGCTCCATTGAAGAAGCTATTGGAAATAGCCACATGTCCTTTGTAAGTGAAGATTTGAAGGGCGAAATCAGCCGCATGACCCAAGCCGTTAACGAACGAGAAGAGGACGGCAAAAAGGTATTTGTTGTAAGTGATTTTCAAAAATCAGGTTTTGGCTTATCAGCTGATGATTTCGACACAAGTGTGAGTTATCACCTCATTCCACTTCAGCCTAATAGTGCTGCCAATGTTTACATAGATAGTGTGTGGTTTGAATCACCTGTAAGAAAAATTGGTGTACCCGACGAATTATTTTTTAGGGTGCAAAATGCGAGTGAAACCACCTACGAATCCTTTCCTGTAAAACTACATATCAATGGACAGCAAAAAGCGATGACCAATATTAATTTGGTAGCTAATGGATCAAAAATGGGTTCAATGAGTTATACCCTTTATGAACCTGGGCTCAAAATGGGTTCTGTTTCATTAGAAGACTTCCCTATCACCTTTGATAATGAACTGTTTTTTAGCTATAGCCTTAAAGAAAAAATCCCCCTATTGGTTATCAACCCCAAGGATACCTCCAAAATATTTAGCGCTCTATTTGGCAATGACCCAAACTTTTCACTCGTTCAAACTTCCACCAATGAAGTAACCTCTACGGATATCAACTTAGCGGATTTGATTATTCTAAATGGTCTTAATGATTGGAGCAGCGGAATAAGCAACGAACTTATAGGAGCCATTTCATCTGGCAAAAGACTCATGATTTTTCCAGGTGAAGATATTAACTTAAACACCTTTAATTCACTGTTGCTGTCTCTTGAATCAAGTCAGTTTGTTTCACTTGACACCCAACGGATCGGTGTAAGTCAGGTGAATTATAACTCTGAAATTTTCGCCAATACATTCAACTCCACCTCCGACCGACAAGACCTACCCAAGGTGTTCAAACATTATAAATCCAAAACCAGAACTTTGGAAAACCTTGAGGTTATCCTTTCCTTAGACAATGGTGATAACCTCTTGGTGGAGTCCTCATTCAAGAAGGGAAAAACTTACGTTTGGACATCCTCCCTATCAGAGAGTTGGTCTAATTTGAGCAAGCACGCACTTTTTGTAGTGGGTGTGTACCAAGCGGCCACCTTAATTTCCTCTTCCTCAGATTTATATTCTGTAATAGGAGAAAATGCATTTACGAAAATCCAAATGGACAATTTCAAAACAGAAACTGTGGTTCTCAAATCGGAGCAAACGGAGTTTATTCCAGAAATAAGGAAGGCCGGAAACCTCATCGAACTATGGTTTTATGACAATTTAAAATCGGCAGGTCAATATCAAATAGTGGCCGATGAGAAAATCCTTGGTTGCGTGAGTGTAAATTATTCAAGAAAAGAAAGTGTTATAAATCCATTGGGTGAAGAAGGCCTTGCTGATTTTGTTGCTCAAAATGAATTGTCCAACGTATTTGTTCACACCGATGATTTTGATACCATTTCCAATTCTATTCACCGCATATCAGAAGGCAAAAAACTCTGGGAGCTAATGTTGTACTTGGCTTTGCTGATGCTATTATTTGAAATACTTTTGATCAAATTCTGGAAAGAATGAAAATCGTACTTAGAAACGCAAAAATCGTTCATAAGGGACACGCCCTTCACGGGCAGCGAAAAGATATATTAATCGAAAATGGATTAATTAAAGACCTTGACTTTAAGGGAACATTAGCTCCTAAAACTACCGAAGTTATATCCAAAAATCTTCATGTTAGCGCTGGGTGGCTCGACCTAAAAGCCCATTTAGGACAGCCTGGATTTGAAGAAAGAGAAACCTTAGAATCAGGTTCGAAAGCCGCATCCGCAGGGGGATTTACTAGAGTTGCTGTTTTGCCTACCAATCAGCCCATTACTGAAAATAAATCAACGGTAGAGTTCATTAAAAAATTCGGAACCAACCAGCTCGTTGAGCTCCTTCCTTATGGTGCTATAACCAAAGGCTGTAATGGAAGTGACCTGGCCGATTTGTATGACATGCACAACGCTGGAGCCGTTGGGTTTACTGATGACATACACCACATTCAAAATCCCAAATTGCTTCAATTGGCCTTGGAATACACGCAAGGCTTTAACGGACTGGTTATTTCCTCTCCTCTTGAATACCATGTTGCTGGAAAAGGAAATGTAAATGAAGGTGAGACTTCTACTCGCTTGGGTTTAAAGGGAATTCCCCATTTTGCTGAAGAAATACAAGTTAGTCGAGATTTAAAAATATTAGAATACACAGGCGGACGGCTCCACTTTTCGGGAATTTCGAGTGCCGAAAGTTTTGCACAGATAGCTAAGGCTAAAAAGAAGGGTCTCAACGTAACTTGTGAAATCGCAGCTCACTTGTTGGTTTTGAACGATTTGGTGCTTGAAGAATTTGATTCCAACTATAAGGTAATGCCTCCTATTCGCACCGAAAAGGACCGAAGGGAAATCGTAAAGGCCGTTAACGCTGGGATAATTGATGCTGTAGTTTCTGACCATCGCCCCCAGAACATTGAAAATAAAGATTGTGAATTTGAAACAGCTCATTACGGCATGATTGGGCTACAAACCGTATTCTCTCATTTAATAGATGTTATAAAAGATGTCGATTTGATCGTTGAAAAACTGACTTCTGGCCCATTTAAAGTGTTGGGGATGCCGATAAATGACATAAAAGTTGGAGCAAAAGCCAACCTTACCATTTTTGACCCCGATACCAAATGGAACTTTGACAAAAAACAAGTTTTATCCATTTCTCACAACACACCCTTTATGAATAAAATCCTCATCGGCAAAGCATTAGGTATAGTCAACGGAAAAAACCTTCACCTCAATTCTTAAGTCACTTGAATCATCGACTTCTACTTTCGCTGTTATTTGTTCTGCTTATTGTTTCTCCAAGAGCACAAGGGTCTGTTGTAAATTCAGACTCGCTTATGGATGAAGCGAACCGGCTCTACCTTAAGGGAGAATTTGCCCAAGTTCTAACCCTCATTAATACAGTAAGGAAAGAAGCCATAAGAACGGGAGATCACGACCGAGAAGTTTTTACCTTAACCATGATGATAGACATGAACCGAGCAACCCAAAATTACACTGTAGGCCTGGCATTTTTGGATGAACTTAATTCTAAACTAAGACCGGAAGATGGTAGATTTAAAGCAATGGCATTAAATTTAAAAGGAGCAATTTATTACGAATTGTCTAAGCATGATAGCGCCCTCATTTTTGCCAAACAATCACTCAGATTATCTCAAAAACTGAATCGCAAAAGATTAACAAGCAGCAACTTAAATCTTATAGGCGCTTGCTACAAACAAACAAACCAGGATTCTAGTTTACACTATTTAAATTTGGCAATTGAACACTATTCGGCTACCAACGACTCTGATAATTTGGCACTTGGATATATCAATTTGTCTAGCACACTGGGCTCTCTTGGACGCTATAAGGAAATGGAAGAAATGTCGAAAAAAGCCATTGATTTGAGCTTTAAGAGCGGAATACCAGTATATGCCTCTATGGGATACGGCCAACTTATGGACGCATATCGGGGTCTCAAGGAAATAGACTTAGCGTTTTGGGCCATGTCGCAGCGAGACAGTATCAACTTCGAGGTAAGAAATAACCAAAGCCAAATGGAAGTATCCCAACTTCTCAAACAAATTGAAGATGAAAAGGAGTTAATTGAAGACGAAAGAAACCAACTATCGGAACTTTTAGATGTTCGAAGTAACATCATAATGGCAACCGCCATCAGTGTAATTCTTTTATTACTCACAACCATCTTTCTATTGATTCGAAACGGTAGAGAAAGAAAAAAGAACCTGAACGACATGAAGAACCTAAATAAGGAGATCATTGAATATTCAGACAGACTACAAGAACTAAACGATACCAAGGATAAAATTTTATCAGTAATTAGCCACGACTTGCGGGCCCCATTTGCTCACCTACTTACCTACCTTTCTTTTGGTAATGAAGGACTTAGCGAGGCAGACCGCGAGCAAGTAAATAAAGAGCTTATCCAAAATACCCAAAATGGACTGTTTATGCTCGATAACTTATTGTATTGGGCCAATAGCCAAGCTCATGAGGGAATGCATATCGATACCAAACTTTTCAATCTTAAGCTCTCCACCCAAACATTGATCACTCAATTAAAAGAAACCACCAACACCAAAGAAATTGACATCCAGAACAACTGCCAAAGCCTCAACATTACCACTGACGAGGTGCTATTTCAAATTGTGTTGAGGAACTTGCTTTCAAACGCCATTAAGTTCAGCCCTATGAAAAGCGTGATAGAAGTAGCTTCAGGAAAATTCGGTAACGAAGTTCGGATTTTTGTTATCGATCACGGAAAAGGAATTAAGGAATCGATTGTAAAGGCAGTAATAAATGTACATGGGCCAATTTCGCCAGACACGGGCACCGAAGGCGAGCGAGGAGCTGGACTTGGCTTAAGGCTTTGCTTGCAATTTGTAAAAATGCTCGGAGGAGAATTGCTTTTTGAGATCAACCCTTCGGGTGGTACTACTGCCATTTTTAAATTGCCTATCAATCCGAAGTAATTGAGCTTTAATTGTCACTAGTGCAGGTTTACTTTTACTACTGCGATTACATTTCTCTTCGTCACGGCCAATACCTTTCATAAAATTAGTATTATTGTTTAGTAATCAAAAAAAGACAATTATGAAAAAAATAGTATCTGTAGCTATTGCCGCTGTTTTCGTTTTAGGCATGGCATCTTGTAAGAAAGACTATACTTGTGTGTGTAAGGTTAATGGTGTTGTAGACAACTCATTGCCACTGGGCAAGCAAAAAAAGAGTGACGCTGAAACAGCCTGTAGTTTGTATCAAGTTTCAGGAGAAGTTTGCGAAATTGAAAAAAGCTAATTAAAATGCTTCATAAAGAAAACGCCTTGTAAACCAAGGCGTTTTTTTTTGCTCTTTTTTTTGCACCTACCCACACTCTGAACCAAGTTCAAAGTGGGAATAGGTCAAAACAGTAAGTCATTGCATAAAAAAAGCGCTCCGAAAAGTGCTTCTTGTAGCGAGAGCCCTCGCTGCCGCACGAATCCTTTCGCGTGGCTTTCATTACTAAGCAGCTTATCCAATTATAGTTAAGCCCAATTCAAGACAAGCCTATTATCTTTGGCCTCATGAGTAGAAACTACAAATTCCATAATCCAGAAGGGTTGTATTTTGTAAGTTTTGCTGTAGTTCGGTGGCTTGATGTATTTACCAGAGTGGAATACAAAGAAATATTGCTAGATAGTCTTGCTTATTGCCAAAAAGAAAAGGGTATGGAAATTTTTGCTTGGTGCATTATGACTAATCATGTTCATTTAGTTTTCAGGAGCATTAATGAAAATAAACCAGAACAAATTTTAGGTGATTTCAAAAGATTTACGAGTAAAAAATTGGTTAAAGCTATACAAGATAACCCCAGAGAAAGCAGAAGAGAGAATTTACTGACCATTTTTAAAGAAGAGGGAGCCAAAAGCTCAAATGTTAGTGAGTTTCAGTTTTGGAGACATGATAATAAACCAATAGAATTATGGTCCAATCATGTAATAGATGAGAAGATAAATTATATACACCAGAATCCAGTTGAAGAAGGCATTGTTTTTAAACCAGAAGAGTATTTATACAGTAGTGCCA
>JAGQYO010000040.1 GCA_020435995.1 Flavobacteriales bacterium
CCTTAGTTCAGGATTTTTATTCAAATCTGAAAGTCGGGCTTTTGCATATTCCTTTCTTGAAGGTCTTTGTCCATTTCGTTTGCCAATGTCAGGCAGTCCAAGTTCATCATAAATGTCTCTGCAACCATATTTATTGAATAGAGCTATCAGTTCTTTACCACTTCTAGTTGGTGGATAATCATTACCTGTTAAAAATGGAACAAGCTCTTCTATTGTATATGCCGAAATTGTCATTCTATGTTTGTTTGTATTGCTGCCAACAGCCGAATATATGTAACGTTACATATATTCGGCATATACCAAATGTAAAATTTATTCGAATTGCGGTTGTTCAATCACCGTGTATTTTATGGCGAATAGCAGGCAACTGTTTCTCTACTATGTCATCAGAAACCGCATTTTTGATTTTGTGTTCGGCATGGCTCGGGCGATTAAAAATAACGAAGTAGTTATGGAAGTCAGGCTCTTGGAGGCTTGCATGGCTTTAAGGGGTGGGCAATTTATTCAAAGCCCCTAAATAGCATGGGGTTCAAACAGAATGAATGGGAGTAGGTCTTGCGGTTTATTTTTTTTCCTCGCGCAATATTTTTTCCATTTTTCGCCCTTTGCCTAGTTCATCTACCAATTTGTCGAGGTAACGCACTTGCTGGGTTAGTGGGTTATCAATATCCTCAATTCTGTAACCGCAAATTACACCTTTTATTAAGTCAGCGTTTGGGTTTAAGGTTGCTTCCTTAAAAAACGTTTCAAAGGTTGCGTTGTCGTCAATGAGTTCTTGTATTTTTTTATTCCCAAAGCCTGTTAGCCACTCAATTACTTGATGTAGTTCTTGCTTGCTTCTCCCGATTTTCTCCACCTTGCTCACGTAGTGTGGGTAAACTGAGGCAAATGTCAATTTTGCCATTCGCTCGTTGTGTTCTGCACTTACTTTCATTGTTTCAAAAAATTGAGAGCTTGGATAAAACGAAAACCAAATATCATTGAAAATTTAATTGGACCAAATCCTCCAACTCTCTTGCGCTTGTATCTCTAGCATTTCAATACCGTTTTTTACCTGGCATCCTCGGTTGAGGCCCTCTTGCATATAGGCAGTGTTTTCGGGGTTGTACACCAAATCGTAGAGTAGATGTCGGGCGGAAAGAAAAGAGTAGGGGAATGGCGGTTTTTCTAATAAATTGGGCGAAGTACCTAAGGGTGTGGTGTTGACCACCAGCAGGTTTTCCTTTACCAAGTCTTCGTCCAAATTGGCAAATGATGTCCTTCCTTTTTGCTTTCGAGAAATCACAAAAAAATCAATACCCAAATGTTTAAGTGCATATTGCACAGCCTTTGAAGCTCCACCATCACCAAGCACCAAGGCGCTTTTTGGCTTCTTTTTGCCAGTCCAGTTTCTCAGGCTTTGGGTAAACCCCATCCAATCGGTATTGTGTCCATGCAATTGATCTCCTACGCGCTTCACACAATTTACCGCTCCTATTTCTTTTGCCGCCGGCGAAAGCAGCTGACAATAGTCAATGATAGCTCCTTTGTATGGGTTGGTCACATTAAATCCCACAAGGTCTTTTAAATCCAAAACCTTATGGTTTAACTCGCTAATAGCCTCCAACTCAAAATTTTGGTAGGTGTGAGGAAGTCCTTCCTTGAGAAACCAATCCGAAAAATAGGTTTTGGAAAACGAATGCGAAAGCGATTTGCCTATAAGTCCGTAAGTAGCCATAATTACTTTGTCGTTTCTTCTGGGCTAAATTTTTCGAGTAGATAAATTACCATAAACCCAACTATGGCCAATACAATGGCACCAATTACGAAGGCTTCGCCTTCAAATCCGCTGGGCAAAACACTTTCTTGGGTAACTGGCACCTCCAAACCGTGAGAATTGATTCTGGTGGTTAGGGTGAGTTTCCAGGGCCAAACCTTGTTTAAGCTACCCAACATAAAGCCTGTGAGCACGGCTATGGTGAGGTTGTGAAACTTCTTGAACAACCAGCTCAGCACATGGGAAAACGAAACCAGTCCTACCACACATCCCAACATAAAAGTGAGGATTACTTTGATGTCAATCTCCTTGAGGGCGGTGAGGATATACTCGTATTTGCCCAAAAGCAGAAGTATAAATGCTCCAGATATACCGGGCAATATCATGGCGCAAATTGCCAACATACCACTCAAAAGTATAAACCATAATTCGGTAGGTGTTTCGGCAGGCGAAGCCACGGTAATGTAGTAGGCTAGGGCAGTGCCAAACAAAAGACCTCCGACAGATTTTATATCCCAAGAGGTAATTTTTTTACTCACCATAAGTGCGCTGGCCACTATTAATCCGAAAAAAAACGACCACACCAACACTGGATAGGTGGCAAGCAGGTGAGTAATCACTTTAGAAAGTGTAACTATGGAAATACCTATGCCTACAAAAAGAGCTGCCAAGAAATTGCCATTAACCCTCTTCCAAACCGCGGGAATTCCCTCCTTAAAAAGTACTTTTAGCGTTTCTATTTCTATCGACTTCAAAGAGTTAATTAACTCCTCGTAAATACCTGAAATAAAAGCAATTGTGCCGCCAGAAACTCCAGGAACAACATCGGCAGCGCCCATGCCCATTCCCTTCAATGAAATCAGTACATAATCCTTCAACGATCTTTTCATAATTGCTATAAATTAAAAAAGTAAGTGGTTTATTTATAGGGTTGCTTGCTAGCGTCAACAACCTCGGCAAAGGCTTCGATACCTCCGGCCAGATTAATTAAATTGCTAAAACCATGTAATGTTTCTAACACATCAATTAATGCGGCAGCTCTTGCGCCAGTGTTACAATGTATGACTACCTCTTTGTGGGTGGGTATTTGTTTTTTTTCATCAATCACGTTGCCCATAGGAATATTCAAACCTCCTAGGTTCGACCATTCGTATTCAAAGGGTTCTCGGATATCAATAATTAAAAAATCCCGACCTTGATCCATCCAGGATTTTAATTCACTCGCACTTATTTCCTTCATTAATCGTGGTGTTTTTCTACCACCGATTCCGGCAAATGATCAAAGAATGTATCGCCTCGAAGCCCTAGTCTAAGAGTTTCTAGCGGAATAACTTCATCTGGACCAATATTACCTAGGTTGACATTATGGCCCAAATTTTTGATAAACCACACTTGTTGGTTTTTAATAGGAGCCTCCCACAGAATTCGGTCTTTTTCTACGTTGGCTAAAATGCGATTGATCAGCATGGTGTGGGCCGTTCCATTGGGTCTGTAAATACCTACCGTTCCGGATTCTCGGGCTTCAGCGATAACAAAGGACGAGCCCGCTTCCAATTCGGTTTTCATCATATTGATCCACAGTCCAGGACTAATAAAAATACCTTCTTCTTTACTTCCCACTTCGCTTAGCACCTCGTAGTCTTTGGCAAAATCCGAAATCAATTCTAATTTACGATCGTGAGGAATGGTAATAGAACCATCTGATACTTCGCAACATACCAGCCCAAACTTGTCCAGCAATTTCTTGTAATCGCCTACTTTATCCCTTACCAAAAATGCCTCGAACAAAGTACCACCCATGTAGACCTTCATGCCGGAATCTTGGTACATTTTTATTTTTTCCTGAAGCTTTGTTGAAACGATAGAGGTTCCAAATCCCAATTTGATATAATCAGTGAGATGTCCAGCCTTGTCAATAAAGTTTTCAGCTTCCCTAAGGCTTAACCCCTTATCCATCATCATTGTAGCGCCATTTTTTCGTGGCTTTTCAGGACGTTCGGGGAGAAAAGGTAATTTAAAGTTCATTATCAAATTGTTCTATGAAGTCAATAATTTCAGGAACACATCGCAGATCTTGGTCAAACTCAAAAATCTGGTCTACATCCGCGGGCTTGTGTGCAAGCGCATCGTTCCACAGCTGGAAGGCTTGGTTGGAGTTTCCTATCAAATAGTGGTAGGCACCAGCCCTAAAACCCAGTTCTACTTGGTTTCCGGTTAATACCATACCGCTTTCTATAATAAAAATAGCATTCTCTTTTTCTTCTTGGTCAAATAAAATGGCTGAATAATCCAAGAAAACCTCCCAGTTGTCAGAGTCCAGTTGAATTACTTTTTTATATGCTTTTTTGGCTTCTTCAAAAAACTGAAGACTCTGGCAAATTTCTGCATATATATGATGGGCTTGGGCATTGTCTTCTTCTTGCTTGATGGCTTTTTCGATAAGTGCTAGGGCTACTTTTAATTCGCCTTTTTCTAGTGAGGCATTGGCCGCGCCAATCCAAGCATCGGTATAACTATCGTCGAGCTCGTAGGTTTTTTTGTAGTATTCAAAAGCCCCCTCGAAGTTGTCCATATTCTCATATACTTCGGCAATACTGCAATAAGTGGGGGAGCTTGGGCCTTCTAATTCCAATGTTTTGAAAAAAGCTTCCAAGGCCAATTTGTTCCTGTTGAGCTTGGCCAATATGGTTCCCTTGTTATACCACCCCGACGAAAACTCTTCAAAAGAAAGAATCGAGTACTCATAAGCGTCTAGAGCTTCCTTCAATTGCTCTTTTACCGTATACAGGTTGCCCAAATTAAACCAAGCATGGTGGCTATAAGGTGAGTTTTCTATAAAGCTTTTAAAAAACGCAATGGCTTCATCAATAAGGTCATTGGTTTCGTAGGTGAGCGATATTTCGTACAGAGCCTCAATATTCTCAGGGTTGATGTCAAGCAATTTTTTGAGCCAGTAGATGGCCTGATGTGGTTTTTCTAACAACAAGTACTCTGACGCCATTTGAAAGTAAGTGTCTTCAGAATCCTCGGGTTCTGTGAGTGTCAGTGATTTTTTATAGTATTCGATACTCTTAATGCTTCGTCCGATTCGGCTGTAGGTATTGGCTATAAGAAAAGGTATGTCAGCTTCAAAGGGATGACTTATTTCCAGTTTTTTTAACAAAACCAAAGCCTTTTTAAAATCACTTTTTTCGATAAATAATTCGGCTTCCTTCATCATAAGCTCAAGAGAAGAGGGGTGTTGGTGCTTGGCAAATTGTAAAGCGCGGCTTGCTTTGTCTAGTTTTAATCCGGCGAGATAGTGCTCAATCATGCCTTCCCACTCACTTACATCAAAGTAGTAGTACGCATTGTCTGAGAACATGTCCTCTAGTTTAACAATACGGTCCTGGTTGTTATCCTCAAATGAATGATCGAAATGCTCTTCCATTGGCACTATTACAGTGACGATTTAAACAAATGTAGAGAAATCGAAATCGAGCCATTGTGCTACTTAGTAAAGTTCTTAAAAAGTAATTAACACCTGTTCTTTATTTGTCAACGCCTCAATTCCTCCAATTGCTTTGAGTTATATTTGCGCGCGAAAATAACACCTCCTTTAACACCTTAAATAGAAATGACGTTAATTAAATCCATATCTGGAATTAGAGGTACAATTGGCGGTAAACCCGGCGATGGTCTTACTCCTCTTGATACTGTGAAATTTGCTTCGGCCTTTGGTACTTGGGTCATAAAAAACAACCCAAACAAAAAATTAAAGATCGTGATTGGGCGCGATGCGCGAATCTCAGGACAGATAGTGAGCAGCTTGGTTTCTGGGGCCTTACAAGGTCTGGGAATCGATGTAATAGATTTGGGATTGTCTACCACACCCACGGTTGAAATTGCGGTTACCAATGAAAGCGCTGATGCTGGAATTATTTTAACCGCTAGTCACAACCCAAAACAATGGAATGCACTCAAATTGTTGAACCAAAAAGGAGAGTTTATTTCTGGTTCGGATGGAGAAGAGGTGCTACAGATGGCCGAAGCAGAAGATTTTGTGTACGCCGATGTCAATAACTTGGGCAAGTACCTTCAAAACCAAACCTACCTACACAAGCACATTGAACAAATATTGGCCCTGCCCTTGGTGAATGTAGAAGCCATTCAAAAGAAGAAGTTTAGAATAGTGGTAGATGCTGTTAATTCTACTGGTGGCACTTATGTGCCAGCGCTATTAAGAGCTCTAGGTGTTGAAGAAATTACCGAACTATATTGTGAGCCAACCGGACAGTTTCCGCACAACCCAGAACCACTTCCAGAACATTTGACCGAACTTTCGTCATCTGTGGTTAAACATGATGCTCATCTCGGAATTACAGTTGACCCCGATGTGGATCGATTGGCCCTGGTGTGTGAAGATGGTGAAATGTTTGGCGAAGAGTACACTTTGGTGGCCGTTGCCGATTACGTATTAAAGCACACGCCTGGAAATACAGTATCCAACATGTCATCTACGCGTGCCTTGCGCGATATTACTGAAAAACACGGGCAAAGCTATAGTGCATCGGCAGTAGGCGAGGTCAATGTGGTTAACTTAATGAAGGGAACTAACGCCATTATAGGAGGAGAAGGAAATGGAGGCATCATTTATCCTGAATTGCACTACGGCCGAGATGCTTTGGTAGGGATAGCCTTGTTTTTATCGCATTTGGCGCTTTCCAACAAAACCATGTCAATTTTAAAGGCTACTTACCCACATTATCATATTTCTAAAAACAAGATTGAACTCACGCCTGAAATCGATGTTGACAAAGTGCTTTCTGAGATTCAAAAAAAATACAAGAACTACCCCATCAATACCATCGACGGGGTTAAAATTGAATTCGACAAGGAATGGGTTCATCTCAGAAAATCGAATACCGAGCCCATCATAAGAATCTACACCGAAAGCGACAGTTTGAATACCGCTAACAACCTAGCCAATAAGATTATAATGGACATTAAAGAAATAATAAAGGGTTAGGGTTTAATGAAAGTTTATTTGGATAATGCCGCAACCACACCAATTGATCCCGCGGTTGTTGAAGAAATGATTCCCATCATGAAAGAGTATTTTGGGAATCCCTCCTCATCCCATGCCTTTGGACGGCAAGTGCGAGCCAGATTGGAATTGTCGCGTCGTAAGGTGGCAGCCATTCTAAACGTAACTCCAGGCGAAATTATCTTTACATCCGGTGGAACCGAGGCTGATAACATGGCCGTGAGAAGCACCATAGAATACTTTGATGTAAAGCACGCTATTACAACAGATATTGAACACCATGCGGTAATTGACACGCTAGAGGAAGTTTGCGAAAAAGAGGAAATTAAGCTCAGCAAGGTGCGCCTCGACGAAAAGGGTTATGTTGATATGGCTCATCTGGAGGAGTTGTTGGCTAATAATGAAAAAAGTTTTGTGTCGTTGATGCACGCCAACAATGAAATCGGCAACATGATTGATTTGGAATTCGTTGGCAGTTTATGCGAAAAGTACGGCGCTATATTTCATAGCGATACGGTTCAAACCATGGCTCACTACAAATTCGATTTCAGTAAGTTAAAAGTGCATTTTGCTGCATGTTCGGCTCATAAATTTCACGGCCCCAAAGGAATTGGGTTTCTGTACGCCAACAAGAGTTTGAAAATACATTCTATGATTACAGGAGGTGCACAGGAACGTGGCCAAAGAGCTGGAACTGAAAACGTATATGGAATAGTTGGCCTAGCCAAAGCCTTTGAAATGGCTACCGAACATGCCGAAGAGCACGAAAAAACAGTAAAAGAATTGAAATACTATATGATGGATCAACTGGAAGCTCGGTTGCCAGGTGTTAGATATAACGGCGACCCAAGGGGGAATTCATTGTACACCGTATTAAATGTCTCTTTACCACCAACCTCAAAGGCAAGCATGCTGTTGTTTAACCTTGATATTATGGGAATAGCTGTTTCTGGCGGTTCTGCCTGTTCGAGCGGTGCAGCAAAACCATCACATGTTTTAATGGGCATAAACTCAGACCCCAATCGCCCCGCGGTTAGGTTTTCATTTAGCAGGTTTACCACAAAAGAAGAAATTGATTACGCCGTAGAAAAAGTTGTAGCTTTTTATTCCTAAAAAACAGAATAAGTGATAGATAAGCTCAAAAAATACCTGAATGATCACCCCATTTCAGGTTTGCTTGTCATTGCGCTTATTCCGCGTCTTGTTGCCGTGTTATTTTCCAAGGGTTATGGCATGCACGACGACCACTTTCTCATAATTGAAGCTGCCCAAAGTTGGGTAAATGGCTATGACTACAACGATTGGTTGCCAAAAGATCCGCTAACATCAGGAGCAACGGGGCATAGCTGGTTTTATGTGGGAATGCACTATTTCTATTTCGAGTTTATGGAACTCATCGGTTTTTCTGATCCACAGGGCAAAATGTACCTTATTCGTCTTGGGCACGCTTTGTATTCATTGCTCATGATTCCGCCGGTTTATTTCATTGTAAAAAAAGCGGCCCACCACAAAGTGGCTCTACAGGCTGGCTTGTTGATGGCGCTCCTCTGGTCTTTTCCCATTCTTTCGGTGCGAAACCTTGTGGAAATGGTTTGTATCCCACCAGTACTTTGGGCAACCTGGATCTTATATAAAAACGAAAACTACCCGATCAAAAATGTGATTTACGCTGGTTTGTTATGTGGTTTCGCTATGGCGTTTCGTTTTCACATCATTTTATTTATCGGAGGGTTTGGGCTTGTGCTCTTGGGGCAAAAAAAAATCATTGGAGGCGCTGTTTTTGGCGTGGCCGCCTTTGTAGCCTTGTTTCTTACCCAACTAGGCGATTTGGTTATTTGGGGACGACCATTTGTTGAGTTACAAGAATACATCGCCTACAATTTATCCAACACCACTTCCTATTTTAACAGGCCTTGGTACCAATATTTTGGGACAATAGGTGGGCTCATGCTTCCTCCGTTGAGTTTGTTATTGATGTTGGGCTATTTCAAGTCTTTCAAAAAACACCTCTTGCTGTTTTTGCCATCCTTTGTGTTTTTTGCATTTCATTGTTATTTCCCCAACAAACAAGAGCGTTTTATCCTTCCTGTTATTCCCTTTGTAATAGCGCTTGGCTGTGTGGGTTGGAATGAAATTACCGAAAAAAACAAACAAAAATGGATACGCAACCTGAACAAATTCAGTTGGAGATTCTTTTGGGCGGTTAACACTATCGCGCTTCTAATAGTTTCACCGGCCTACTCAAAAAAGAGCAGGGTAGATGCCATGGAATATTTGGGTCAATTGCCCGATTACAATGGCTTTGTGGTTGAATATACGATTGAATATGATGCCCCATTGATGCCGAGGTACTATGCCAACAATTGGAGTTCGATTTACTACCTCACCAAAGAAACGAATGAAGAAGAGTATGGCAGAAATATTCATGCGCTGAATGATGCCGAACGTCCGCGCTACGCGCTTTTTTTTGAAAACACCAAACTTGAAGCTCGTAAAAGGAAGTTTGAACACTTATTTAATAGCAAACTTGAAGGGCTAACGCAAATTGAACCCAGCTATTTGGACAAGTTACTTCATGCAATGAATCCAAATAACAGCAACGAAACGGCTTACATTTACAAAATCAATTACCAATAAATGAAAGTCACATTCCTCGGAACAGGTACATCACAGGGTATTCCAGTAATAGGAAGCAATCATCCTGTGTGCTTGTCCAAAGATAGCCGTGACAAAAGGTTGCGTAGTTCGGTGCATATAGAAATCGACGGTAAATCGTTTGTGATTGATACAGGACCAGACTTCCGAATGCAAATGCTTAATGCCAATATTCAACGGCTCGATGCCGTGGTATTTACACATGAGCACAAGGACCACACGGCCGGATTCGATGACATACGCCCATTCAATTTCAAGCAGAATATGGATATGCCTGTCTACGGCACCAAGCGGGTACTCGAAGCACTGAAGCGGGATTATGCTTACATATTTGAAGCGCAAAAATATCCAGGCGTACCTTCAGCGGAATTACACGAAATTGAAAACAAACCTTTCGAAATTGATGGTGTACTATTTACACCTATTGAAGTAATGCACATGTTTCTTCCCGTGTTCGGATACCGTATTCAAGATTTTAGCTACATCACTGATGCTAAAACGATTTCTTCGTCGGAAAAAGATAAAGTAAGGGGCTCAAAAGTGCTGGTTTTGAATGCACTTAGAATAGAAGAACATTACTCACACTTTAACCTACAAGAAGCCCTGGATTTGGTGGCCGAGCTTAAACCCGAAAGGGCCTATTTTACACATATATCGCACTTATTGGGATTTCATGAAGAGGTTTCCAAGCAATTGCCTAAAAATGTATTCCTCGCTTATGATGGACTTGAAATTGAAATTTAGAACTTTTATTGGCCTAGCCTTTTTAATTTCTATTGGCACTACCTCAAATGCCCAAACTGTAGTTGATTTTGGTGCAGTTAATGAACTTAACCCAAAGATCGAATCTATTAATGTAAATTCCGTTTTACATTATAGTAAAAAAGGAGATAGCAATTTTAAAGTTACAGTGATTCCCCTAAAGCCATATTCGTTTTTCGAAACATTAGATACGATTGTAAAATATCCTTCCGATTCTATAATTGAAGTTAAACTTGGCATCATTCATAACATGCCCCAAAAAGGAATTTGCATTCTGTCAAACGAAAGAGGTTTGGCAGGATATTTTAGACTCAGTGGCAGCGGACAATATTCCAACCGTTATTACGACAATACCAGAAACAAAGAAGGCGAGGACCTTAAAACCGCCTTGAAGTCAACACTAGCAGTAAATTATAATTCGATGGGTTACAGCAGTGCCAGAATTGAAATGTTTAGCAAAATTGATAATTGGAAGGTGAATGGACGAGGTAGCTCTGTAGACAAAATAGAATGTGTGTATACTGGACGAAGCATTACCAATTATCCTTTTAACACAGGTACGCTGGTGAACTCACCTTGGAACTTTAATACAGAACACACTTACCCACAAGGCCTTTTTAGCTCAAATGAGCCCATGAAATCCGATCTTCATCATTTGTTTCCGACTGACGTAAGCGAAAATGGTAAAAGAGGTAACGATGCTTTTGGAACTGGCTCGGGTAAATACGAACCGAGAGACGAACAAAAGGGCAGGAGCGCAAGAGCCATGTTGTATTTCGTTACAAGGTACCAAGATTATCAAGGGTTTTTGGCTGGTCAAGAGACTTTGTTACGAAGCTGGGCTAAGTCATTTCCACCGGATTCTGTTGACGTAAGACGAAATCAAGATATTTATGGTGCGCAGCTCAATCGAAACCCATACATAGATTATCCTCAATTCTTGGAAAGAATAAGCTCTATTTCGACAACTGCGTCTGTTCAAAAGATTAAAGATTTTGTTGTTTCACCCTCGCTCAAAACTAGGGTTTCAACTGACACCCTAATCTATTTTCAAGACAGAGAAGAAATGATTTATAACAACGGAACAGAGAATATTTCGGTTGAAGTTTATCAATGGAGTGAATATATGAGAAAAAAAATCGCGTCGGACACCGCTTTAGAGGCCGATGGAATTCTCATTTTTCGATTTAGTTTTCCAGGGTTAATGGACGCTGGCATCATAAATTCCAAAGACACGATTGTAATTGTTTCAAATGTATTGGGCAAAGAAGAGTTGAGGTTTGTGTTTGAAGGATTTTATAATACAGGCAGTTCAATTCAAGAATTGAATCAAAGCGTTTCATTCAAAATCTTCCCAAATCCAGCACAAACCAGTATTACCATTGGTGGCCAAAGTATGGAAAGGGTTCGTGCGTCAAAGTATTCCATTTTGGATGTCTCTGGAAAGTTTATAGCTAAAGGGAAAATCGAAAACCAAAGCATTGATGTAGCTCAAATTCCAGCAGGCTATTACTTGCTCAACATAACCAACGAAAAAGGGGAGATAGGCACAGAAAAACTAATAATTGAAAGATAGTTAGTGCTTACTTGAGGCTCAACGAGTTCGGCTAAAATACCCAAGCGCATAACCATACTTGTAGGGCATAACCATAATCATGGTGTCTTGGTAATATGAAATCACCTGAGCGGTGTCGCTTCCAATAAGGTATTTCTCAGATTCTAATTGCTTCCATGACCTTGCTACTTGAAGATTTGAAGCGGGGTTGGGCTTGGAGTTGGTTATTATCAACGAATCATCTGCCTTAATAAACGAATAGTCCAAGCTGATGATTGAATCGTATTTCAATTCGGCATTAAACACGTTTTCGTTTTCATTAAAAAACACATTGTCATAAGCTGAGAGGCGGTAATGTTTCCAGTGGCCATTGATCTCATCAGAAGAAGGAACTATAGGGTTTATAGGCAGCTTTTTTCCTGCTTCATACACATCCTTCGAGGTTGAATTGTATACTGTAAGTGATAGGATGTAGCGTTTTTTGAAATAATAAGTATGGCTGGCGTTTCCCTTTATGGTAAGTGGTGGAGTGCCATCACCAAATTCTATCAGCGACTGGCTGTATTTTTTAGAACAATTTGTAATTTTAATAGGCTCACCTACATAAGGAGTCGCTGTTGAAACAAACAAACAAGCTTTTGGGCTTTTGTTGCACGAAGCAAAGGCCATTGAGCCAATAAATAACAATATGAGCGTCCAATTTTTCACTTAGACAAATAAATCAATTTAAAGCCTTTAAAATAATACCCCTTCCAAATCATTTGCGAAGAATTTTGCCTCACTATTCTAAACTGAGTGTTACCTGCATACACAACCCCGTTGCTGTAAGAATAGGGCAGTACATTTTCAAAAATAAAATAGTCCTCAGATATGTGGGCTACTTGAATTTCCTTTTCGGAGATGTTCCAGATTTCTTCAAAAGTCTCGGATTTTATTTTGGGATAGTCAAACAAACTAATGGTTGGGTCTAGTTCAAGTTGCTCGTAAGTGTCAACCGTAGATAATTTCCAAGATCCCAATACTGAAGCGGTTGATGGCGCCGAAACCGATATAGTTTGACCAACCAATTCAGTTTTATCTCCTTTTTTGCTGAACGCCGTGAGTTGTACGGCATAGGCACCCGGTACAAAATAGGAGTGAGGAACAGATTCTTGATCCAAAAATCGAGCGCCATCGCCCATGTCAATTGTGTTGTTATGGCTTTTTTGGGAGCAATCGCTTACTACAATTCGCTCACCCACTTGCACAGAACTGGCCGAAACATCTAAGCAAGCTTCTGGTGTAGGGTTACAGCCGAAAAAAACGACAGAAAGCCCACATATTAAGCTATGCCAAGGTTTTAAACTCTGAAGTTTTATGGAATTGAATATCTGGATAACTTTCACGTGCTCTGTCTAACATCCATGCGGAAGGGGCTAAAAATACGTAATTGCCATCTTTATCTAGCGCAACCTCACTTGATTTCACCCGAATAAAATGTTCCATTTTCTCAGGCTTATCGCTGGTCATCCAACAGGCCATGTGGTATCCCAATGGTTTGAATTCTACCACAGCCCCGTATTCGTTCAGCAAGCGGTATTGAATCACCTCAAATTGTAGGTTTCCTACCGTACCCACTATATTGATATTGCCCGGCTGACGGGTAAAAAGTTGGGCAACACCTTCTTCGGTAAGCTGCTGAAGGCCTTTTTGCAACTGCTTGGTTTTCATTGGGTCTTTATTAACTACCTCACGGAATAGTTCTGGTGAGAATGAAGGTATTCCTTGGTAAAGCATCTCTTCACCTTCGGTAAGTGTATCGCCAATTTTGAAGTTGCCCGTGTCGTATAATCCAACCACATCACCAGGATAAGCTTCTTCTACCAAACTTTTGCTAGAAGCCAAGAAAGTAGCTGGATTGGCGAATTTTACGTTCTTTCCCAGCCTCACATGGTAATAAAAGGTATTTCTTTTAAACTCTCCCGAAACTATTCTCACAAAGGCAATACGATCTCGGTGATTGGGGTCAATATTGGCGTGGATTTTAAATACGAACCCACTAAATTTTTTCTCTTCGGGTTTCACTGGACGTGTGTTAGTTGTCCTTCCTTGTGGTTGTGGGGCTATTTCGCAGAAAGTGTCGAGCATTTCCTTAATCCCGAAGTTGTTGAGCGCCGAGCCGAAAAATACAGGTGCTAGTTTACCTGCCAGGTACTCTTTATTGTCGAAAGCATCATAAACGCCATCAATCAATTCAACATTCTCACGCAGTTCGTTTGCATCTTTCTTTCCCAAAACCTCATCTATTCGGCTGTCTTCTAATCCTTTTGTTTCAATAATGTTCTCTGCTACGGTGGTTTTACTCGCGTCAAATATGTTGAGTGATTGATCGTAAAGCTTGTAAACGCCTTTAAAATCAGGGCCATAATTAATAGGCCAGCTCAAAGGACGAACACGAATGTCTAGTTTTTCTTCTAATTCGTCGAGCAAATCAAATGGATCACGACCTGGACGGTCCATTTTATTGATAAATACAATAACCGGCGTGTCCCTCATGCGGCAAACCTCCATTAGCCTTTCGGTTTGTTCTTCAACACCTTTTACACAGTCGATAACCAGAATTACGCTGTCTACGGCAGTTAAAGTGCGGTAGGTATCTTCAGCAAAGTCCTTGTGACCGGGAGTATCGAGAATATTTATGGTTTTGTCGCGATAAGGAAAAGACATTACCGAGGTTGCAACAGAAATTCCCCTTTGCTTCTCAATTTCCATAAAATCGGAAGTAGCTGTTTTTTTGATTTTGTTCGATTTTACAGCACCTGCAACTTGAATTGCCCCTCCAAAAAGCAAGAGTTTTTCGGTCAGCGTAGTTTTTCCAGCATCGGGGTGAGAGATAATGGCAAAGGTCTTTCTTGTTTTTATGGCGTCTTCTAACTTCATTTTCCTTTATTGGCGCGCAAAAGTAAGTGAAATTAGACCTTGAAAAGGATTGGAATTAGTAACCTTGCAATCCTATTAAAATTACTTATGAAAGTCCTGTCATTTTTAGCCATTCTTGTTACTCTTCTAGTAGTCAGCTCATTGAGCAGTCAGGATGTCCCTTCGGTTTATTCCAATATACTTCATACCGACTCGGGCTATGTATTTCTAAAAAGTAGCGGAGAGGTTTTAAAGGAATTTAAAAGGGGGAAGGGATATGAGTTACAATCCTTTGTAGATGCTCCCAAAGGAAGTACAACTGGCATCGATTTCAATTTCAAGGATTCTACTTTTAGAGGAACAATTTACTATGGATTTATCAATATCAGAGAAGAGGCCTATCATTTTCCGGTTTACTTTAAAACCTCAGTGACTATTCGTGGAGGCCTTGCGTCGGTCAATCTAATTGACCTTGGAGGCAAGTACGATATGATCAATTGGGAAAAAACCAACCACGGGCTTTTGGCTTATAGGGTAGCGGGTAGAGATGGCGCTTTGCTATATGACGGGAGAATTGCCTTTAAATACGACGGCAAGTTTGAGGTGCAACCTACTATTGTTGAAGGCCCAACAATACACAAACTCAGCTCAACAGGCGCAACCGTTAGAATTGTGTTGAACAAACCCGCAAAAGCTTCTTTGTGGATAAATCGAAAAATTATTGAATCGGAAAAAGCACTTATTCACGAAATTGAAGTTACAGGTTTAGAGCCTCAAACGACATACTCTTATGAATTAGAAGGGTTTGAAACAAGATTATACAGTCTAACCACCACACCCGAACGAGGAAGTAAAACAGCCTTTACCTTTTCCTATGCGAGCGATTCCCGCGATGGTCAGGGTGGAGGCGAGAGGGATTTATATGGGGCAAATGCATATATCATGAACCGAATCATGGCCTTAAATAAGCTGCGCAATGTGAAATTTATGCAGTTTTCAGGCGATATGATCAGCGGCTACTTGACTTCAAACTCAGAAATGGATTTACAATATGCGAATTGGAAAAGGTCTTTGGAGCCATTTTCTCATTACATGCCAGTGTATACTGCTTTTGGGAATCACGAAGCCTTGTTACGCATATTCGGTACACGAAAATCATACGTGTCAATTGACAAATTCCCATTCGATACCCAATCTGCTGAAAAAACCTATCAGGATAATTTTTGTAATCCAGAATCGGATTTGTTGAGTGAGGACGGAAGTCAATACGACCCTAACCCCGACCAGACAGACTTTCCTAGCTACAAAGAAACCGTGTATTCATATAATTACGGCAATATAGAAGTGGTGGTGTTGAACTCAAATTATTGGTACGCCCCCTTGGCGCACGACAACCCTAAAACCAGCGGTAACATTCACGCCTATATCATGGACAACCAATTGAAATGGTTGAAAAAGAAACTAGAAGATCTTGAAGCCGATCGTCAAATTCAGCATGTATTTGTAAGTCTTCACACACCTTTTTTTCCAAATGGTGGGCATGTTAAAGATGACATGTGGTACAGTGGGAATAACGACCCAAGACCTTATGTAGCTGGCAAAGCCGTTGAAAAAGGAATTATTGAAAGACGCGACGAGCTGCTCGACCTGTTAAATAACCAATCTACTAAGGTAAAAGCAATTCTCACCGGGGATGAGCACAATTACGCACGAACGCTAATAGGTGCAGGCACCTCAAAATATCCGTTGGAATGGCCCTTAAAAAAACTCGAACTTAAAAGAAGTATTTGGCAAATCAACAACGGCTCGGCAGGTGCACCCTACTATGCCCAAGAAAAAACACCCTGGACGCCTTTTGTAAGTGGCTTTTCTACGCAAAACGTGCTGGTACTATTCCATGTGGCTGGGGCCAAGCTCACCATGGAAGTCGTTAATCCCCTCACATTTGAAAAAGTAGATGAATTAGTGTTTGAATAACAGTATATTCTTTAGATTTGAAACTGATGAAACGCATTGCTCTTTTGTTGTTATTGTTTTGGACTGCTTTGGTGGCTTCAGCTGCCACTAAAACTTCAAAATTAGTCCTGAATAAAGGGCAATTGCTCACTGTAGATTCTGTGCTGGTACCGTATTACGCATTTAACGCCGATACAGTATTTGACCAAACGAATGAACGAATAAAAATGGCAGTAGGAGATACCTTAAATTTGACAGTGGTCAACCATACAGCAGACACCCAGCAATTTATAATCGAAGATTTTCAAATTAGCCAAACTATTCCAAGTGGAGATTCCATTGTGGTTGAATTAGTGGGTAAGCAACCAGGAGTTCATATTTATTCTGGCGGAAAAACTGGGAAGCAAATTGCTTATTGGGGAGCCTCTGGAATGCTAGTGGTTACTTCATTGGCTGATGCCAACAAGGCTACATTCTACTGGAATCTTAAAGATTTTGAACTCAACAAAGTGTTGGATCTCGATTCTGGCAAATCTGTGGACTGGAGCACACTTTATCCCGATTATTTTTTGGTTAATGGAAAAGGAAAACCGCAACTGGTAGGGGATGTAGCGTCAAATGTAAAAGGAAGTGTAGGGCAATCTATTCTTATTATGGTTACGAATACAGGCAAGGTGAATCATTCAATTCATTTTCACGGTTTTCATGCAACAGCAGTTGAAGGGAAGTCGAAGAGGGTTCAAAAAGGAAGCATAAAAGATACTTTTCCAATAGAGACAGGAGACGCCTTGATGTTGCTTTTGGTTCCAGATAAAACAGGAATTTACCCAGTACACGACCACAATTTAATAGCGGTAGCGGGAGGAGGGAAGTATCCCAACGGCGTATTTATGATTATAGATATCAAATAATGAAAAGGCTTTTTATCTGTCTGTTTTTGTGGTCGTTGACATCTTCCGCCATGGCTCAAGCCGATACTTCTATCAATCTTTGGATGTGGACAACAGGTACACACTACCTCCACGATGGAAATACCTTGGGGAATTACGGTATTTCACTCGGCCTTGCAAAGGCTCAAATGCCAGGGCCTTTGATTCGGGTACAACAAGGACAAAAAGTAACACTTGAAGTTCGAAATCAATCTCAAGGAGCGCCTCATACCATACATCTTCATGGATTGGACGTAGATCAGGCAAATGACGGGGTGCCAGCTACCAGTTTCTCTATTCCACATAAGGAAACCAGATCTTATGAGTTCAAAAGCGATCATCCGGGTAATTATTTGTATCACTGCCATGTTGCCTCTGTGTTGCATGTGCAATTTGGCATGTACGGATGTGTGATAGTTGAACCAAAAAACAACGAAGCTGCCCCTGGATATTTTTACGGAAGAGATCACAACCTGCTTATGTCTGAAGCCGATAAATCGTGGTTTGATAACAAGCCAAAACACGCTACCGGAGACTCGGTACATGCGCTTTTCGCCCTCCCTGTTTATGACCCCGACTACTTTTTTGTGAACGGGCAGAGCCAGCAACAAATTGACACTTTAAAAGTCAGATCTGATGAAAACGTGTTGATTAGATTGTCTAACGTGGGCTACTTCGAAAACCGCGTAATATTCCCAAGTGGACTAACGGCCACCTTACTTACTTCAGATGGCAGACCATTGCCTAATAAAACCGTGATTGATACGCTGCTGATTGCCCAAGGTGAACGTTTTGGTGTATTGCTCTCCCCACTTGGTTCACAATCTCCCAATATCGAAATTCAATATTTACACATGTTTACAGGCAAAAATGTTCATACCGAGCTTGTCCCCATCCGAATAGATGACTCCCTATGGCCATATTCCGTAGGAGAAAACAGCAGAGAAACCAAAATCAAGATCTACCCAAATCCTGCGTCTGATTTTATGACGGTTTCGAATGTAGAAGATTTGAATGCTGTAATTGAGGTGCTGGATATTGCGGGTCACATAATGGAAATAAATACCGAATCGATTGGTTCAGGTTTTAAATTGAATTTAACCTCTTTGCCTACGGGCTCCTACATACTCCAGATTAAAAATAGGGACCAACTTACCTACTCACAAACCTTTCAGAAACTATAAGCGAGCTTTTTATCTGAATAGCACTGGATAGAAATAAAGCAATAGTGATGGCTGTCAAGCAACAAGTCTTTTTAACCTAGTCCTTTAGCAAAAGCAATATTCGAATATTTCTAGTGTGTTATAGTCCGATTTTGCAGCTGCTCGGCTTTTTTTCGAATGCCATTAATTACAAGTTCACTTTTTAATATTCTATTGTGCCCCAATTTGTACGTTTCGATGAGTTCAACATTACCATGAACTTCTCTCATGGCAAAAGCATGTTCTATTTCAGCTTCTTTGTCATCGTGGTCATGAAACGCAAGAATGGCTTTATCTCTTAGAAACGTTACGTTTTTGATACCACTATAGTAGTCGAAAGGATTTCCGGTTCTTTTTAAAACATAATTATCGATAGATGAGCTCATTTTCTCTGAAGCATTTATTCGACGAAGAAATTCTGTAACAATTCTTTCAGGAAGCACAGGGGTACTAATGGTGATGAGCTGATTGACGCACAATCCCTCCTTGCTAGAATACAACAATGAAGCTCCACCGAGGGAGTGACCTATTCCTAACTCAAAATCACCAAACTGCTTTTGGATTTCAACCAAGGTATCGTGAAACTCCAATAAACTGCTGTCTTTTCCTTGGCTGCGTCCATGCCCTGGAGCATCGAAGGTAATAACCTGAAAACCCTCGGCCAATAGTGGCTCTACAAAATACCGAAGTTGCATGCCGCGTCCGCTCCATCCGTGTACCAATATAGCAATGGGGCCTTTTCCCCAAAAACGCCCTAACACCTTATTTCCATTGATCTGCAATTCAAATTCGGTCGACTTTTTAAGCAAGGATTCTTCGCCAGGTCTCGGCTTAAACCGAAATGGCGTAAAGAACAGGCGAACAACTAAAAATCGGGCAAAAGAAGGAAGGTATTTTTCTAAAAAAGGAAAGGAAGCAAATAATATTCGAAAGGGTAGGGGAGTGTGTTGTTTCTTTTTGCTCATTATTTAATGATTTGAGTTTTAATGTAAGATGTAAGCATTTTGGCTACGTGTTTTATGGGTTCTGTATTGTCGTTCACCCGAGCTATCATCAATGCCCCTTCGAGAGTTGATACCAAAAACAAGGCGAAGTCCGATGCCATGATGTTATCCCTGAATTCGCCTTCTATTTTCCCTTCCTCAATTTTAATCTCCACATACTTAATGAGCGTGTTGATGGCACTTTGGGCTTTTGCTTTCAATTCGGGGTGATAGTCGGTTGCGTCCATAGCTGTATTAAATATAGGGCAACCTCCGCGTACAACTGGCTTATCAGCAAAACTCTCAAACACATTTATGATAGCTAAGAGTTTTTCGTGGCTGCTGCTGCAATGCGCCAATTCGTCCTTAAATCTCTTTAAAACCAGCTGGAAGGAGTATTCAAAGGAGGCTATTGCTATTTCATCCTTGTTTTGAAAATGGTTGTAAATACCACCTTTTTTCAACCCTGTTGCCTTCATTATGTGTTGAAGCGACGATGCTTCGTAACCCACTGTGTTAAATATCTCTGCGGATTTTTGAATGATTAAATCTTTTGTAGCTGCTCCTTTATTCATGTTTCAGACCGTTTGGTCGCAAATATAAGCGAAGTAGGTTATACAAAAGACCAATCGGTCTGTATTTTCTCAAGGTAAAATTTTTGAACTACTGCAAATCCCGTCAAATGGGCAATTGCTCAAACAGACCAATCGGTTCTTTCTGAGTATTTTAACAAAAAGCATGTGAAATATGTATGCAACTTAACAAACCAATGGGTTCAAGTCAGCTACTTTGGTCGCCTAATTTGAAAGAAAGATGAAACAAGTAATGATAAGTGCCGTGGCCATCCTTTCGGTATTCGCTTTTAGCTATTCAGGGCTAGCTCAAGAAAAAGCACCAAAGAGTCCCGCAAAATCAACTGAAACCTTAATTGATGGCGTCAACGTGTTGGTTGTTTACGGAAGTCCCTCAGTAAGAGAAAGAGAAATATGGGGAAAATTAGTTCCATACAACAAGGTATGGCGAACAGGAGCCAACGAAGCAACCACTATTGAAGTACACGCGGATATGGAAATTAACGGGAAGCTCCTACCAGAGGGAAAGTATTCGATTTTCACAATTCCTACCGAAAAGTCATGGACCCTAATATTTAACTCCGTTTGGGAGCAATGGGGAGCTTATAAATACGATGAATCAAAGGACGTATTACGTGTTGAAGCTACGCCAGAAAAATGCGAAATGACCGAATCTATGAGCATCAGGTTAGACAATAGCCAACTCACCATCAAGTGGGAAAAGCTAAAAGTGTCGGTAAAAATTTCTAAAGCGAAGTAATGAAATACTTCAAAACAGTAAAAGGGTGGGTTGTTGTGGCCCACCTTTTTGTTTTTATATCGTGTCAATCAGACCCAAATCATGGTAGCCAAAAAGCAAATAATGAACTCACCCTTGATTCCGCTGAAGTGGTGCTCAATAAAGTTATTTCAGCCTATGGCGGAGGTTACACCGAGCTTCAAGTAGCATTTCGATTTCGGGAATTTCTCTATACCGTTTCGGAAGGCGACGGTGGATTCAGGTACACCAGGTCGTTTACTGACACAGCATCGGCTTCCATCATGGATATTTATACCAACAGCTCATTCGAGCGAATAAGATCTGGCAAAATTGACCGTATCACCCCTGAAAAAGCCAAAGCCTATTCTAACTCAATTAATTCGGTTGTTTATTTTGCGCTGTTGCCTTATAAACTTCGAGATCCTGCTGTTGTAAAGGAATACAAAGGGCTTTCACACATCAAATGCAAAGCCTACCATACACTCAAAGTAACGTTTACCGAAGAAGGTGGAGGCGAGGACCACGATGATGAATTTTATTACTGGATCAATTCCGACGACTCAAAGATGGATTACTTGGCCTATCGCTACCATACTGAAGGAGGAGGTATTCGATTTAGAGAACGAATTAGGACGCACACACTCTCAAATGCTATGCTCTTACAAGATTATACCAATTACAAAACCGATTCCTTGCTCATAGATTTGTCACAACTCCCTGCGATGTTTGAGGCAGGTGCATTGGTAGCGTTATCCAAAATTGAAATTGAAGATCCTAGGATAATCAACTAAACCCTTCCTTTGAAGGTGTAGCCTATCTCCTCAACGGTTTTTTTTACTTCTAATTCGTCTACATTTCCGGTAACCACTACTTGCTGCTCCGAAAGATTCACTTCAGCCTTTTCTACTCCCGCAATTGAGTTAACTGATTTTTCTACACTAGCCTTGCAATGGTTGCAGGTCATGCCTTCCACTTTATACTTTACTTCGTTCAATCCCATCTCTTTTGTTTTGTTAGGTAGTACCCTTTTTACTTCTACAAAAATCAGGAATCCAAGGAGAATAACAGCACTTAATTGCCCTAATGACGCTGGAATAAGATGATGCGCGTGATGATGTAGTTCGTTGAGTGAATGGAGGGTAAACCACTCAGTAGGCAAAAGGTGATCTATGACCAATCCAAATCCAAAGCTGCAAACCACAATGGTAGCCACGTATAAAACAGTGGTTCGTTTGCCGAGGGTATTCCATAACACGGTTATGGTAGCGGTATTGGTTGCCGGACCAGCCATTAAAAAAACCAAAGTTGCACCCGGACTCAATCCCTTTGCTAACAGAGCTGCAGCAATGGGCACCGAACCTGTTGCACACACATACAAGGGCACGCTGGCCAGTAAAACAATAAGCATGTTTAAGACTGGTTGATTCATGTATTCAGTGAACACGGTATCGGGTAAAAAGACAGTGAGCGCAGTGGCCAATAAAATGCCCGCGATTAATGGCCTTGAGATATCCTGTAAAAAGTCGATAAATGCATATTTAAAAATCTTATCGAAAAGGCTGCTTTGGGCAGTTGAACTTACTTCAGGAGGCGATGCTACTTCTTCCATTTTTTCGTTCTGGTCAACAACCAGCCCGCCTATTAAACCACTAACTAATGCAACCACGGGGCGAAAGATGGCCCAAGGCAGGTTCATCATCGAATAGGTAATGAGCATAGAGTCGACGCCAGTTTGCGGAGTAGAAATAAGAAAAGATACGGTTGCCCCTTTGCTGGCTCCTTGCTTGTTAAATGCAATTCCCGTTGGAATTACGCCACACGAACAGAGGGGGAGAGGCACTCCCAAAAGCGCAGCTTTCAGAACTGATGCAAACCCTTTTTTTCCTAAGTGTTTTTGAACTTTTTCTTTCGATACAAATGCATTGAGCAAGCCGGCGAACAGCAAGCCCAAAAGTAGATAGGGTGCTAATTCGAGCAAGATGATCCAAGCCTCAGATATGAAGGTATAAAACATCAATCGTATTTATATCCGGTAAACTCATCTTCATCATTCGATGCGCTACCTACGCCCAGACCTAGTACCAGTCTGTTCACAAAATTGAAATAAGCAACAACCATGGTTGCGTCCAAAATGTCTTCGTCGGATAGCCCTTGCTCTTTTATGCGTTTGATAAGCTCTTCTTTGCCAGCAAAAAAGGGTTTTAGGGTAAGCTGCTCAGCCAATAAACAAAGTAGTAATTCTGCATCAGTTAGTCCCGCTTTGGTAAAATCCCGAAGCAAAATCCCAAGACGGTTGTCGTCCTTCCAATAGTGGTTGAGCGCGGCGGCATGGTGTTTTACACAATAAATACACTTATTGCCTATGGATACTATAACCCCAATTAGTTCTCGTTGCGCCCTGCTCAAACCCGACTTTCCATACATAAGCTCCATGTACAAATCCATGTGTTTTAACAATGATTCGGGTTTAATGCTGTGAATTTCGTGAATGGCTGCTAATTTTCCCCTGGATGCTATGATGGTGTCGTAGGCGTTTTTCAAATCTTCATTCGCATCGTGGTAAGGGATTGTTTTTATATAAGTCATATCAATTATTTCAGTCCATAAAATTAGAGGATTCTTAAAGAATGCTTAAAAGAGTGAGTGAGCCAACCAAAAAAACTGTCAAAAAAAAAGCGTCACTTCTACAAGCAACGCTCTTTTATGGCATTTAAAGCTAACTAAGCTTCTTCATCTTTGTCATCTTTTGATTTTTTGGCACCACTGCCTTTCGACTTTTTTGCCGCCTTGGCGGGGTGACTCACGGTTACCAACACATCGTTGCCTTCTTCGTTCATTGTAACTTCAAGGGTATCGCCTTCGTGAAGTGTAGAATTAATGATTTCTTCTGCCATGGGGTCTTCCACGTACTTTTGGATAGCTCGCTTAAGAGGTCGAGCACCATATTGCTCATCATATCCCTTATCGGCAATAAACTCCTTGGCTTTTTCGGTCAACTTAATTTTATAACCTAATTCTTCAACTCTCTTGTAAAGTTGGTTCAATTCAATATCAATAATCTTGAAAATATCTTCCTTACTCAAGCCGTTGAACAACACCACATCATCAATCCTGTTTAAAAACTCAGGTGCAAATGCTTTTTTAAGTGCATTTTGAATGACGCCCTTCGAGTGCTCGTCTGCTCCAGTTTTTTTTGCCGAGGTGCTAAATCCCACGCCTTGTCCAAAATCCTTTAGCTGACGGGTACCAATGTTAGAGGTCATTATGATGATGGTGTTTCTAAAATCGATTTTTCGTCCAAGTGAATCTGTTACAACTCCGTCATCTAAAATTTGAAGGAGCAGGTTGAATACATCTGGGTGCGCTTTTTCAATTTCATCTAGCAATACAACAGAGTAGGGGCGACGCCTCACTTTTTCGGTCAACTGACCACCTTCTTCGTAACCCACATATCCTGGAGGCGCTCCTACCAGGCGCGATATGGCAAATTTTTCCATATACTCACTCATGTCGATTCGGATCAGGTTGTCATCCTTGTCAAAAAGAAAACGCGCCAGTTCCTTAGCTAATTGGGTTTTACCCACCCCTGTTGGGCCTAAAAAGATAAATGACCCAATGGGCTTTGAAGGGTCTTTTAGCCCCGCTCTGTTTCGCTGAATGGCCTTTGTAACCTTCTTAATCGCCTCCTCTTGTCCGATAACACTTCCTTTGAGCTCTTCGGTCATGGTAGAAAGCCTCTTGCTTTCACGTTGAGCTATACGCTGCACCGGTACGCCTGTCATCATGGCCACCACTTCAGCCACGTTGTCTTCCGTAACTTCTACTCGGTGGTTTTTAGAATCTTCTTCCCATTTTATTTTGGCAGCTTCCAGCTCTTCTTGCAGCCTTCTTTCTTTATCTCTTAATTCTGCTGCTTGTTCATATTTTTGAGAACGCACCACGCGGTTTTTCTCTTCCTTGGCCAGTTCAACCTTCTTTTCAAGGTCTTCTATTTCTTTGGGCACATTGATGTTAGTTAAGTGAACCCGCGAGCCTGACTCATCTAAAGCGTCAATTGCCTTGTCAGGAAGGAAACGATCGGTGATATACCTTTCGGTTAACGTAACGCATGCTTTGATGGCCTCACTGCTGAACGTAACGTTGTGGTGATCTTCATATTTCTCTTTAATGTTATTCAGAATCTGAATGGTTTCATCCACAGTGGTGGGTTCAACCAGTACTTTTTGAAACCTTCGCTCCAAAGCGCCGTCTTTTTCAATGTTGGTACGGTATTCATCGAGGGTAGTAGCTCCAATACACTGTATTTCGCCTCTAGCCAGAGCTGGCTTAAACATATTCGAAGCGTCGAGCGAACCGCTTGCACCTCCAGCGCCAACAATCGTATGAATTTCGTCGATAAACAAAATCACATCAGGTGACTTTTCCAGTTCATTCATCACCGCCTTCATTCGTTCTTCAAATTGTCCTCTGTATTTGGTTCCAGCCACCAAGGAGGCAAGGTCGAGCGTTACAACCCGTTTGTTGAACAACACACGAGAAACTTTTCTTTGAATGATTCGAAGTGCCAATCCCTCTGCAATAGCCGATTTTCCAACACCTGGCTCACCTATTAATATGGGGTTGTTTTTCTTTCGCCTACTCAGGATCTGGCTTACCCTTTCAATTTCTTTTTCTCGACCAACGATTGGGTCGAGTTTATCCTCTTCGGCCATCTTGGTAAGGTCGCGTCCAAAATTGTCCAAAACAGGTGTTTTAGACTTGCTGGCAGAAGAAGAGCCCCTCGTTGTACCACTGGTGCCACCGCTTGATTTATAACCCGATGCTTCATCGTCGTCTTCGTCGGATGGACTTCCAGGAAATTCTGACCGAACATCTTCATTTTTTTCAGAAATGATAAGCTCTAATTCCTCGGATACCAATTTGTAGTTTACATTCATGTGCATAAGGCTTTGGCTCGCTAGGTTATCTTCTTCCTTTAAAATAGAGAGGAGCAAGTGTTCGGTGCCAATCATCGAACTTTTAAAAAGCTTTGCTTGCAAATAAGTTACTTTCAAGATTTTTTCCGCCTGCTTTACAAGGGGAATATTACTTCCGCCTGCTGGCTTTGGAAGGTTTCCAGAAGGTGTAATAGCATTTTCTATATTTCTTCTTAGCTCAGCTAAATCCACATCGAGGTTATTAAGAATGCGGATCGCCATTCCCTCGCCTTTTCGGATAATACCGAGCATAAAATGCTCTACGCCTATATAATCATGTCCCAAACGCAATGCTTCTTCGCGACTAAATGCAATCACGTCTTTAACACGGGGAGAAAAATTAGTATCCATACTTAATAGTTTAATTGAAATATTCGGATGTCAATAAGAGAACCAAGGCCGAAAAGTAGCCATTATTTCTGCTTGCCCAAAGTTATGTGCTGACACTTTGACCACAATTGTTGAAAAAACCCTTTTTATACACCCGATTTTGTTAATAAAACCAGTGAAAACAGCCATATTTCACTGGGCTTTTAGGGGTACTTTCGACCCTTATCTAATAAGGGGCTATTGACCCCTTTTGCTTATTGTAATTCACTGAAAATCTTATGGCTGAAGGCGAAAAAATTATCAAAGTAAATATTGAAGAGCAAATGAAGTCCTCTTACATCGACTATTCTATGTCGGTGATTGTTTCCAGAGCGCTTCCTGATGTTCGAGACGGGTTTAAGCCAGTTCACCGTCGTGTACTTTTTGGTATGAGAGAACTAGGCGTAACCGCTACCAAACCTTATAAAAAATCTGCAAGAATCGTTGGGGAAGTTTTAGGTAAGTACCACCCACATGGCGATACATCTGTATATGATACTATGGTTCGTATGGCTCAAGACTGGAGCTTGCGCTATCCACTGGTTGATGGTCAGGGTAACTTCGGGTCGATTGATGGCGATTCGCCAGCGGCCATGCGATATACTGAGGCGAGGCTGAGAAAAATTGCAGAGGAAATGCTTTCCGATATCGACAAAGAGACTGTTGATTTTAGTTTGAATTTTGATGATTCGTTGGAGGAGCCAACGGTGTTGCCTACAAGAATACCAAACTTGCTACTCAATGGTGCAAGCGGTATTGCGGTTGGTATGGCGACCAATATGGCCCCTCATAACCTCACCGAGGTGATCGACGGAACGATTGCTTATATCGACAACAAGGACGTAACTATTGAAGAGTTGTGCGGACACGTTAAAGCTCCTGATTTTCCTACTGGTGGAATTATCTATGGCTACGATGGGGTAAGACAGGCCTATGAAACAGGTAAGGGTAGAGTTGTCATGCGCGCCCGCGCCAATTTCGAAGAATCAAAATCGGGTAAGGAAACCATTATCGTAACAGAGATTCCCTACATGGTGAATAAGGCTGAAATGATAGCCAAAACCGCCGACTTGATCAACGAAAAGAAGATTGAAGGTATATCGGATGTTCGCGATGAATCGGATCGAAATGGTATGCGTATCGTTTACGAACTAAAGCGTGATGCCATTCCTAATGTTGTATTAAATAATCTCTACAAGCAAACTGGGCTACAAAGCTCATTTTCAATCAATAACATTGCACTTGTTGCGGGCAGGCCAAGGCTGTTGAACCTCAAAGATTTGATTCAATATTTTGTTGAGCATCGCCATGAGGTAGTTACCCGAAGAACACAATTTGAGTTGCGCAAAGCGGAAGAAAGAGCGCATATACTCAAGGGATTGATGATCGCCCTCGATCATTTGGATGAGGTAATTGCACTTATTCGTGCAAGTAAAACGCCAGATGATGCCAGAGAGGGTCTTATGAAGGAATTTGAACTCAGCGACATTCAAGCCCGAGCTATTCTCGACATGAGGTTACAGAAACTTACTGGACTAGAAAGAGATAAACTCAAGAGTGAATACGAAGAGTTAATGGCTCATATCGACTATTTAAATTCAATTTTGAACAGCGAAGAATTGAGAATGAGCATTATAAAGGATGAACTTCTAGAAATTAAGCAGAAGTACGGCGATGAAAGAAGATCGGAGATAGAATACGCTGGTGGCGACTTCAGCATTGAAGATATGATTCCCAACGAAAAAGTAGTAGTTACTATTTCTCATTTGGGATATATGAAGCGCACCAAACTTTCGGAATACAAATCACAGGGTAGAGGTGGTGTAGGTTCGAGAGGCAGCAACACACGTGAGGAAGATTTCTTAGAACACATATTTGTGTCGAGTACACATAATTATTTGTTGATATTTACTGCATCAGGTAAATGTTTCTGGATGAGGGTATTCGAAATTCCTGAAGGCACGAAGATTTCGAAGGGAAGAGCCATTCAAAACATGATTAACATTGAGAATGGAGATAGCATTCTGGCTTACATAAATGTAGAGGACCTTAATGATGAAGAGTTTGTTAAAAACCACTTTATCATCATGTGTACTGAGAAGGGTATTATCAAGAAAACTTCATTAGAAGCCTATTCGCGTCCAAGAAGCAATGGAATTATAGCCATTAATGTGCGTGATGAAGACAAACTGCTGGAAGCGCGTTTGACGAATGGTGAAAGCCACATGATGCTCGCCTTAGAAAGCGGTAGAGCTATTCATTTCCCAGAGAACAAGGTTCGCCCAATGGGAAGAAACTCGATGGGAGTGCGAGGTATCACACTTGGAAGCGATAAAGACAAGGTAATAGGTATGATAAACATTACCACCGAAGAAGAAAGTGTATTGGTTGTATCAGAAAAGGGATATGGCAAACGATCTTCAAAAGACGACTATCGCATTACCAATAGAGGTGGGAAAGGAGTTAAAACACTTAATATCACTGAAAAAACAGGTAAACTGATTGCCCTCAAAGCAGTGACAGACGATGACGACTTGATGATTATCAACAAATCTGGAATTACCATTCGTATGGCTTGTGCCGACTTAAGGGTGATGGGCAGAGCTACCCAAGGGGTTAAGTTAATCAACCTAAAGGGGAATGATGAAATAGCATCCGTTGCACGTGTGGACCACGAAGAAGAAATTGAAGCAGAAATTACCGACATCGAAGGGGTAGTTACTGATGAAACTCCATTGGATCAAAACGAATCGCCTGAAAATGGCACAGACCTTGACAAAGGGCCTGACGATGAAGTTAAGGAGTAATTCAATTATTTAAAAAAAGGAAGGCGGTTTATCTCATGTTTGGTAAATCGCCTTTTCTTTGCAACAAAATATGACACGATTATGAATATGAGAAAGTTAGCGACGATATTATTCGTTACCATTTCAATTACCGCATTTGCGCAGAAAAACAAAGTAACAAGTGCATCGAATTATTTGAGGTACTATGCTGATAGCAAAAGCCTTGATGATTTAAATAGCGCCAAAGCGGCTATAGATGAAGCCACAGAAAATCCTTCAACCTTAGATTGGTGGAAAACCTGGCATTACAGAGGGCAGATTTACGCTCAGATAGCTATTTCTGATGACCCAAGTTTGGCAGACCAAAAAGAAGTGGCAGTAGAAACAGCTATTTCGTCTTACAAAAAAGCCTTGACCTACGAGGACAAGAAAATGGACAAGGCTCAAATGACCAGGGAATACCGAGGTTTGGTTAATCCTACCTTCGAGTTTGCAGTAGAATACTATCAAGCTGAAAATTATGAGTCAGCTATCAAATTCTTCCAACTTGCCGAGGGCATTAACAAAGACAATGGCATCTTAGACAGTTCATTGACTTATAACATTGCCCTAGCAGCAGTGAATGGCGGTAATACTTCAGTGGCCGTACAGTATTTGGATGAGTGCATTAACCACGGTTGGAAGGGGTATTTTCCTTACAGCGACAAGGCTAAATTGTACCTAAGTCAAGGTAACGAAGCAGAGGCTTTAAAAGCTTTGGAGGCGGGACGTTTAAAGTATCCAAATGAGCAAAATCTGCTCACGCAGGAATTGAATATTTTCTTGAAAAACGAAAACTACGACGGTGCATTAAATAACTTAGATGCAGCTATTGCTAACGATCCAAGCAACCACATTATGTATTTTGCAAGAGGAACCATTTATGACAGCAAGGGCGAGCACGAAAAAGCGGAACTCGATTATTTGAAGTCTATTGAGCTGAATCCAGAGCATTTTGACTCATACTATAACTTGGGAGCTGCTTATTATAACCAAGGTGCAGAAATGCTTACCGAGGCGAATAACATTCCACCCAACAAAGTTGATGAGTATGATGCTGCCAAAGCTGCTGCCGTTGAAGTGTTGAAAAAAGGATTGCCTTATTTGGAAAAAGCACATGAAATATTACCAACAGACCAAAACACCATGATTTCGTTAAAAACAGTGTACACCTTGGTGGGTCAACCAGAGAAAGCCATCGAAATGAAAAATAAGATTGAAGGACAATAATCGAACTTCAATTAAAGAAATTAGGAGGGCCATTGGCCCTCTTTTTTTTACATAGAAAACACAAAAGCAAGCACAAGTACAATGGCAGTTCTCAGCATAAACTCCTTGAGCACAGGCAGGTATTTGTCTTGAATAGGGGTATGAAAAAGAAGCACACAACTTACTAAAATGCCAACCATGCCAAGTGCCGAAACCGGAATTCCTGAAATACCAAAGAGTTTCATAGTAATGCCCATTATTAAAAGAGAAAGTGATGTGCCATATATTTTTGGAAAAACCTTCACCAGTGAGCTGTCTTCCTTCTTTTGAACCAGCACTTTGTAGTACAGGAGATAAAAGAAACACAAATCAAGAGCCAGTAGGGCAAGCAGCCAGCGTAGTTGCCAACCCATAAATTTTTGCGCCAGAGCCAAAGCCGACCACGCAATAAGTAAGTGAATTTCAAATGGATAGAATCTAAGCAGATAGTTCCGTAACATACCCCGAATTTAAGATGAAATATCGAGCCTTGAAGTTCTGAGAAAAAAAGTATGGGGGAGGGGGGGATTGAAGCTTTCTTAGAGTTCCTTATTTATGAATCACCGCCATTTGATAAACAACGAAGTAATAAACATAGATTGCTTTAATTGAAATTCTAGAATACTACCAAGAATAATAAATTTAGGCTTTTGGCCCATAAAGGACTGGCATTGTGTTAATATAGGATAGAACCATCCGTTTGCTGATAAATGAGTTCGTGAGCTCGCTGTGTTCGGGTTAGGCCTTCAAGAATCCTGATTCAACGGGAGTTGGGAAGTAGAAGGTTTGCTTTTCGTTTAGTAGCATGTTGATTTAAAATTCTTGACGCGAGGGCTTCGCTGGTCTAATACAAAACACGGAAAGGCTGAAGAGTATTGAAAGGGTTTTGTGCGATGATATATTAATAAGATTTCGTTTTGCTATTGATTATTAAATAAAGTGTCCGTAGATTTGTCCGTGTCCGTAAAAACGTCCGTAGAAACACAAATCACTTATGGCTACTATTAATTTTTATTTAGACAAGGCAGATAAAAAAGGCTTTTCACCTATCCACTTACGAATTAATTGCAACGGAGAGCAAGTTAAAATATCTACTGGTGAGAAGGTGAAACCCGCCAATTTTGACAAAACCAATCATCTAATCAAATCAAAGGACCCAAAACACATTGAGATTAATCATTACCTCGGATACTTGACAGAAAGAGCTGATGACTTATTAAATAACTCTTACAAAAAAACATTTTCAGTAAAAGAAATTAAAGAAGCACTGAATGAATATGTGAAAGGATACAAGGAAGATCATAGTGTCAACATACTTCGTGAACAAATGGAGCTTTACGGAAAGCCTTTTACGTTTATTGATTTGTTCGCAGGTGCTGGAGGTTTTAGTGAAGGGTTCTTACAAGCCGAAGAAAACAATAAGTTCTTTGACTTTCTGGTTGGTAACGACATTAATGAGAATTGTGAATTAACTCATATTGTTAGGTATAATCACCAGTTAGGTATGGACGCTGAGTTCTTATGCCAAGACGTTACAGAACCAGATTTCCTTGATAACTTGATGACGAAAATTGGAGGAAAGACTGTGGACGTTGTATGTGGGGGGCCTCCTTGTCAAAGTTTTAGCTTGGCAGGTAAGCGTCGAAAATTTGATAAGAAGGATGATTTGTTTTCTCATTACCTCGAAGTCATAAAAGTCTTACGACCTAAGTACTTCGTAATGGAAAATGTAAAAGGAATCTTGACCAAAGAACGCGGTAAAATCAAAGAGCTCATCCTAAAAGAAATCAACTCCATTGTTGATATTAAGGAGGTTCCTATGCTTACCACTTTTATAAAAAGCTTGAAGAAAACTAACCTAGGCGATGAATTCCTATTGGACTGTCTGATTAAAAGAGTTGAAATTGAGCAACATAGTGACGAGGCTGCCGAAGTAGCAAAAGAGAATTTCATCAAATCAATTGAAACTAAGTTTAGAATTCTCACACCGAAAATTGTAGATTACAAAACAAGTAAGACAGACGAACGAGTTAGTACTATCAGACACGGCTTTAACCTATTGGTTCGCGACAAACAATGGAATAAGCTTAAGCGAGACATTATTAAAGAGAAGGACTTTTGCAACATTGACAATGATTATTATGTCGATGGTTTTACAGAATTTTTGGCTCAACTGGATGCTAAACCTATAATTGGTAAAATTGAAGAAGCTTTTGGGCGATTGAAAGTAGCCAAGGAGTTTCAAAAAGAGTGTGCTGATATATTGAATGCTCTTAAAATTTACACACTCAATTTCGACGATACACTTAAGACGATTGAAAATTTCTGCGATGAAAAACAACTCAAAAAGTTAAATTCCATTGCTAATGAAATCCGTCTATACAAAATTGAAGCTCCGTTCGTAGCAGATGCATCGAATTATGGAGTCCCTCAAAAAAGAGAACGAGTACTTTTCATAGGATGTAGAAAAGACCAAAAGTTTATTTCAGAAATTCCAGCAACCGTTTCAGAAGAAGAAAAGGTATCCGTCTTTGAAGCCATATATGACCTTGATTTTGTGGGTAATAACGATGAAGCTCACAAGTATGAATTAGTTGATATTTCAAGGCAATACAATGGTACAGCCAAGAAAATGAAAGCTTTG
>JAGQYO010000041.1 GCA_020435995.1 Flavobacteriales bacterium
CTCCGGGACTTCCCGAAACTCCATTGTCGTTCGGGATAAACTTCTCGCCCCTTTGTTTTTAATAATATTTGAGCAAAAAAAAAGACCCTCCAATTTAATGGAGAGTCTTACTTAGTACGGGCGGAGGGACTCGAACCCACACACCTCACGGCACTAGATCCTAAGTCTAGCGTGTCTACCAATTCCACCACGCCCGCGTACTTTCACGATGCTCAGTAAATTGTACCAACTATCAAAAGATAGTGTCTACTCCCGGAGGTTCCGAAATCTCTGATTTCGATGAACCTCCGAGGATGCTCGAAATTCTAAAAGAATTTCGGCACAATCCACCAAATTTTCGGTATTGTGTTCAAAGAACAATTCCCTTTTTAGGGGCGGCAAATATATAATTTTACTCATCTGAAAAATAAATATTTGCTAATGATTTGCGTCAAAAAATTATTAATAATTGTAGGCATTCTTTACTTTTGAGCCCCGCAAATAAAACAGATGATTAGCATTAACCCGAAAGATATTCCAATTCCTCATTTACATGGTTATTTATTGGGTGCGATTGGTCCAAGACCTATTGCCTTTGCGAGTACTATAAATGAAAAAGGCGAACCCAATCTAAGTCCTTTTAGCTTTTTTAATGTTTTTAGTGCCAACCCACCTATTGCTATTTTTTCACCTGCAAGAAGGGGGAGAGATAACACAACAAAACATACCTACGAGAATGTAAAAAAGGTTCCAGAAGTTGTCATCAATGTGGTGAATTACAACATGGTGGAACAAATGAGCCTAGCTTCTACAGAATATCCCGATGGAGTAAATGAATTTGAAAAGGCCGGCTTTACCATGCTTAAATCGGATATAATAAAGCCCTTCAGAGTTGCGGAAAGTCCAGTTCAATTTGAATGTATTGTAAAGGAAGTTGTTGAACTTGGTGCCGAAGGTGGTGCAGGAAACTTGGTCATAAGTGAGGTGGTTAAAATCCATATTGCGGAGGATATACTGGACGAAACGGGAAAAATAGATAACCGCAAAATTGATCTGGTAGGAAGAATGGGAGGCGATTGGTACGTAAGGGCTCATGGTAATGCTTTATTTGAAGTAGCTAAGCCTTTAACAACCTTGGGAATAGGAATTGATCAAATACCTCATGATATTAGAAACTCCTCTATTTTGTCAGGAAATGATCTAGGAAAATTAGGAAACACTGAAACACTTCCTGATGAGACGGCAGTGAATGAATATAAGCTTATCGAACTCAGTGAATTATTTCAAGAATTCGAAGACGATCCAAAAACCCTAGAAATTGAATTACATAAGCTTGCAGCTCAATTGCTTTCTGAAAAGAGGGTGGAGGATGCATGGAAAACATTACTAGCATTTAACAACGAATAATAATTAAGAACATGGAAGTATCAGGCAGAATTAAAGAGATAGGAAAAACTCAGGAATTTGGGTCAAATGGTTTTAAAAAGAGGGAATGCGTTGTTGTTACCCAAGAGCAGTACCCTCAAACTATACCAGTTGAGTTTACTCAGAACAATGTGGGCGTATTAGATGCTTATAAAACAGGTGATGATGTTACTATTCAAATTAACCTACGAGGTAGAGAATGGACAAATCAACAAGGTGAAACCAAGTATTTTTTGAGCCTCAATGGTTGGAGAATTGAAAAAGCGGGCGCGGCTCCAGCAGCGGGTGGTGCACCTGTAAAATCCCCATCCCCCTCGGCTGCTGACGCACCATCGGCGGATGACGATGACGATTTGCCATTTTAATTGACACATAGAAGCAATAAAAAGCCCGAGTTAATCGGGCTTTTTACTTTTATTACCTTCAAAAGAACAAGTGAAATACAGTAATAAGTATTCTGATTGGTTTGCAAGAATTCTTCCATCGCCTTTTGCGATTGCTGTGCTGTTGACGGTTTTTACTTGGTTTTTGACATTCTGTTTCGGGCAATTCGACGATTCAGGAATTCTATCAAGAGTTGTTCAAATTAGTAGCTATTGGGAGTTAGGCGTATGGGATAATAGTTTGTTGGTATTTGCTGTGCAAATGATGCTTATGCTAGTACTTGGTCATACTCTTGCGTTGACTCCACAAATTCAAAAACTGATTGTTTCGTCACTTAAGTATTGTAAAAACTCTGCCAGTTCAGCAGCTATTGTTGTGTTTCTTACCATGGTGGTTGGCTTTTTTAATTGGGGCTTAGGTTTAATCTTCGGAGCCATATTGGCTCGATCGGTGGGTGAATATGCTTTGAGAAACAACATTCCGTTAAATTACCCTCTTATTGGAGCAGCTGGTTACTCTGGCTTATTGGTTTGGCACGGTGGGTTTTCTGGTTCTTCCCTTACCAAAATTGCTGAACAAGGACACATGAAGAACATGATGGTTGGAATATTACCGGAAAATGAAATAGCGGGATTACCTGATTTCATTGATTTTTCTCAAACTGTTTTTAGCCCCATGAACATAGTTGTATCGTTGGCTTGTCTTATCGTAATTCCTTTGGTATTCTATAGAGTGGGCCTGGCTGTTAAAAATCGGCCTCTTTTAGAACGCAATTTAAACAGTGAAGCAGAAAATGGCTTGCGGGCTGAAGATCATGGCGGAGCTGAAAAATTAGACCATTCATTGTGGATGGGTCGGTTATTTGGAGCTATTTTATTTTTTGTGTTAGGAGTTAAAATTTTTTACGGTAAAGGCGATTCCTTATTGTCTGAATTCACACCCAACAACATCAATCTTACCTTACTTGCAGTAGCATTATTTTTTCATGGAAGCTTTCATTCTTTTCTCCAGGCATTGGAAAAAGCTATTGGAGGAGTAAGTGGTATACTTATTCAGTTTCCACTTTATTTCGGAATTATGGGAATGATGAGAGGCTCAGGGCTAGTCCTTCTTTTTTCTGAAAATATTGTTGCTATCTCTAATTCAAATACCTATCCCATTTTTACTTTTATATCTGCTGCTGTGGTCAATCTATTTGTGCCTAGCGGAGGGGGGCAATGGGCAATTCAAGGGCCCATCATTATCCAATCGGCAACCGAGCTCGGTGTGTCACTTCCGAAAAGCATAATGGCTATGGCGTATGGCGATCAACTCACAAATATGCTCCAACCGTTTTGGGCTTTGCCCCTTCTTGGGATTACTGGCTTAAAGGCCAAGGAAATTATCCCATATACGTTTATTCTGTTTTTATTAGGTTCGGTTATCTTTATTACCGCACTAGTAATATTTTAAAGTATCTAGTATTCAAATTGGTGTTTTTCTTAGTTTTCTAAAAACGTAATTTCTGCAAAGAGAAAAGCTACTTTTGCAGCCAATTTTGAATACTATGCAAAACATTAGAAACGTGGCCATTATTGCCCACGTAGACCACGGAAAAACAACTTTAGTAGATAAGATTCTACACCATTGCGAGCTTTTTCGTGACAATGAAGAAACAGGTGATCTTATTTTGGACAACAATGACCAAGAAAGAGAACGGGGAATTACCATTTTCTCTAAGAATGTTTCTGTGGCGTATAAGGATGCTAAAATCAACATCATAGATACTCCGGGTCACGCCGATTTCGGTGGTGAAGTAGAGCGTGTATTGAATATGGCGGATGGTGTTTTGCTTTTGGTAGATGCCTTTGAAGGACCGATGCCTCAAACTAGATACGTTCTTTCCAAAGCGCTTGAACTTGGATTAAGGCCTATCGTGGTAATTAATAAAGTTGATAAACCGAATTGCAGACCAGAAGAAGTTCACGAAATGGTTTTCGACCTTATGTTTAATCTTGAAGCTACCGAGGAGCAATTAGATTTTCCAGCGGTTTATGGCTCCGCCAAGCAAGAATGGATGAGCACCGATCCGGATATTAAAACGGACTCAATTGCGCCACTTTTAGATATGATTTTGGCTGAAGTGCCTGCTCCTGTTATTAAGGAAGGAACACTCCAAATGCAAATTACCACAATTGATTATTCATCATTTGTAGGAAGAATTGCTATTGGTAGAGTTAGCCGTGGTATTTTGAAAGAAAATATGCCGGTAAATTTGGTGAAAAGGGATGGAAGAACGGTTCGTTCAAGAACCAAGGAGATCTTCACTTTTGACGGCCTCAGCAAAAAGAAAGTTTCTGAGGTTCAAACTGGTGATTTGTGTGCATTAACTGGAATTGAAGAATTTGAAATAGGGGATACCATTGCAGATTTTGAAAAACCAGAAGGAATGAAACCGATTACTATCGATGAGCCAACGATGAGCATGATGTTTACCATCAACAATTCACCCTTTTTTGGAAAAGAAGGGACTTTTGTAACTTCTCGTCATTTAAGAGATCGCTTATTTAAAGAAACTGAAAGAAACTTAGCTTTAAGGGTTGAGGATACCGACTCTCCTGATCGTTTGATGGTTTTTGGAAGAGGTATTATGCACTTGTCGGTGCTGATTGAAACCATGCGAAGAGAAGGCTATGAATTGCAAGTGGGGCAACCACAAGTGATTATAAAAACAATTGATGGTAAAAAATCGGAGCCTATGGAACTTCTTACCATTGATGTACCTGAACTAAGCTCTGGAAAGGTGATTGAATTGGTAAATCAACGAAAGGGTGAAATGTCGATCATGGAGCCAAGAGGCGATATGATTCATTTGGAATTTACCATTCCTGCGAGAGGCATCATCGGATTAAGAACATTAATATTAAACGTTTCAGCAGGTGAGGCCATTATGGGTCATCGCTTTTTGGATTATCAACCTTGGAAAGGTGAGATTCCGACTAGAAAAAACGGAACGCTCATAGCCATAGAGACTGGAACTGCTATTCCTTTTGCATTAGACAAACTACAAGATCGAGGTAAGTTTTTTATCCATCCTGGGGTTGATATTTATGAAGGCCAAGTGATTGGTGAGCATATTAGACAAACAGATTTGGGAATAAACATTACCAAAACAAAGAAGCTTACTAACATGCGTACGCAAAGTACAGATGATAAGGTTAGACTTGCGCCTCCAGTTATTTTTTCTTTGGAGGAAGCCTTGGAATACATTCAAAAGGATGAGTATGTTGAAGTAACGCCAAAGAGTATTCGCCTTAGAAAAATTAAGCTGAAGGAAAACGAAAGAAAAAGGGCGGAGGCTTAATCAAATTCGCCTTTTGGGATTGTAGGGCTATTTTCTGCGGGTTTGGTTGAAGGAATTTTAATTGTGATGCCGAATTGAACAAGTGCCCCTCCTAGGCCCAATGGTTCGATATTAATCCCAATGTATTTTGACGGAAAAAACCGCAACCCAAAGGCTGCTCTAAAAGCCAAGGAATAAGGAAGTTGGTTTTCTCCGATTCCTACATATTGAGGAAGTTGTGTGGAAATGTTATATCGGTTTATTTTAAATCCTGCCATCAAAGGGAAGTACACATCAAACCATTTGATTCCAGGGCTTAAATGAAAAACAATTTTTGGGGTAATGAGCGTTTTGCTTTTTGCAATGTGAACACTCGCCGTGGGGTTTGTAGATTGAATATCAAATTCTAACTTCGAATAATAAATATTGCCCCCAATTCCTATTTTGTCGGTTACCATATATTCTCCGCCTACACCTGTCATAATCAATGAAGGTTGAGTCACAGTATACGGTGGTGTAAAATTCATGGACAGGTTTCCTTGGTTAACTACAAAATAGTTTTCATAGTTTAAAACTTCTTGAACGAACAATATGGCATGTCCCACGTCACTACCTAGGCTTCCTTCAATCATTACATCGTCCTTGAGTTGGCTTTTTAAACTTAAAGTACTGGTAGTCAGTAGAAAAAGTAAGAGTGAAAGTCTGATATAATTACACACGGTTAACAAGTAAAGAAATTAATGTACTTCATTCTAAGAAGGAATCAAATTATTCAATAAAAGTATGATAGAAATGGCTGGTAAGATTTATCTTTAATGTTACATTTATCAGATATGAGTTATTATAAAAACAAAACGGTATTTATAACCGGAGCAACAAGGGGAATTGGGAAAGCGATTGGTATAAGGTTAGCCTCGGAAGGTGCCAATATTGTGGTTACTGGAAAATCATCGGTTCCGCACCCCAAGCTTGAAGGAACCATTCACAGCTCTGCAGAAGAAATGATTAAAGCGGGTGGCAATGCCTTGGCCGTTGAAATGGATGTAAGGGATGAAGCTCAAGTAGTGCACGCCGTTAATTTGGCGGGAAAAACGTTTGGTGGTATTGATATTCTTATCAATAATGCTTCGGCTATCAACCTTCAAGATACGGAACATCTTGAAATGAAACGATTTGATTTGATGCATCAAGTAAATGTGCGAGGCACTTACATGACTAGCAAATACTGCATTCCTCATCTGAAAGGAAGCGAAAACCCACATATTCTGAATTTATCACCACCGCTAAACTTTGAGGCGAAATGGTTTGGTCCTCATTTGGGGTATTCCATGGCCAAGTATGGTATGAGTTTATGTGTGTTGGGAATGAGTGAGGAGTTGAAGAAGTATGATATTGCTGTAAATGCTCTGTGGCCAGTTACTACAATTGGTACTGCGGCGGTTCGTAATTTATTGGGTGGAGAAGAGATAGTTCGACGTTCAAGAAAGCCGCAAATACTGGCTGATGCGGCCTACTATGTTTTACAAAAGAACAGCAGTAAGGCTACTGGTAATTATTTCACAGACGAAGCCGTTCTTGCCGAAGCAGGAATACACGACTTAGATCCATACAGCATAGAACCTGGATCGGATTTAATTCCTGATTTTTTTATTTAAGGAATTTGTCAAGTACATTTTTAGTTATAGTTGATACGACTGAATCAGAGTTGATACAAGAGACGTATGTAATTGATCCGGTTGAAAAGACTTTGCCACGGTTTACATTTTCATAATATACCATATCTGCACCTCCGCCATCGGGGTTTGTTCCCTTTGCAAGGTGAATTAAATTTTGGGGACTTTGCTTGGTAATCTTGTCTGTCTCATGCCCGGACCCACCTCGCTGCACGCATTCAGTTCCAAATGTATCACCATTTTTGAGGTTGGTGCCATTAAAAACCCAATGTGATGATTCTCGGACACTATACGGGTGATAAGTGTCATAGCCACGAGCGTCATACTGTACACCTAGCAAGGCTGACTCTGGTTTATTTAAGCTGCGCCACAATCCCCCTACACTTCCGTCGTAATAGTGTAACGTGTTTTCTCTTCTTAATTCTAAGATTTTTAATAGTGGGTTAATAACCACTTTGCCATATAGTCCATTAGCACCTAGATACATAAGGTGTCCACCATTTTTAACGTAGTCCACAAGAGAGTTGTACATTGTTTCGGTATAATACTCGGGATGAACTGAAAGAATAATGACTTTATGGTTCGTAATTTCTCCGGGATGAGTATGTAAATCTATATCTGCGTACATATCAAATGAATACCCTTTTTTTTCTAACCACTTTATGAAATTCACCTCGGCCCCGGCCAAATGTTGATTTTCGTATGGGTGGCCTGCTAAATTCGGTCTTAAGAATGAAATATTTTCAGAAGATTTAGTTTCCTCTTCTACAGTGTTATTGTAGAATGATCCTCCTCCCCATTGGTTGTAAGCACACCAAGTGTTGGTAGAAGCCATTAATGCAATATCACTGGTTTTAAAAGGATGTGTTACAACGAAGCTAACCCAAAAATTACCGAAGTCATTTGAAATAGATGCACTATAGATGCCTGATTTTAAGTTTTCTGGAAGTTTATATTTCATGGTTACGTCCCAATCGCACCCCCATGAATAAGAATAACACAGGTAATTTTGGATTGCACCATCATCTTTATCTAAAGTACTTATCAGGTCTGTGTTTTCACCAAAACGGTAAAGTTTGAAATTGTACTTTGGGGTTCTACTATGAATGTAAAAGAAAACAGTCTCTCCTGCTTCGTAACTTTGTTTGTCGGTGTATCCTTCTATTGATGCTGTATTCCGGATAAGTTCACCGGGTTGGCAAGTATGACTTAACTGTGTTCCGGGCAAAATAGCACGATTTTCATCTACTAAATAACCATTCGCAATTGTTTGATTTACTTCTTCCTTTTTATGGCAAGATGAAAGAAGTAGAACGATCGCAACGGATATTATTAAGAGAAAACTTTTCTGTGACTGATTAAATAAACTCCTATTTTGGCAACCAGCCTGGTGTATAACCTGCTCCCTTATCGCTTAACTGATTTTGAATATCTATGACTTGGGTCTTAATGGTTTTCAATTCACCGTTTACAAAAGCGAGATCTGATTTTGCTAGTTCGTATTGTTCTCTTTGGGTTGTGGTAGGCGCCGAAGTGGTTCGCCACAAATAATATACGGCAGTACCTACTCGCTCATTAATGGAAGAAGGCGTTTCGAATTCTCTTTTTGACAAACTGCGATCACCATTCATTTTAATGCTCAATTGTTCTAGATGTTGTTGAATTTTATTCAGATCTTCTAAAATAGCCAAGCCAGCATCTGGAGTTGTGATAACAGCTTGCTTTAAATATTTTATTCTATTTTCAAAATCTGAAATCGCCTTGTTCGCCTTTGCTGCATTATTTCTTAAGTCTGCCAATTTGCTCGCAAATGACTCAACCGCGGTTCGATCAAAACTTATCTGTTTGTTGATTTCCAAAAATTTTAATGAGAATCCAATGGGTTCGGTTAAATCCTGAATTTTACCTCGGTGGTATTGACTTAGCGAAACCGTATATTTTCCAGGTAGGGCCATTCTTCCAAAATCGTATCCCTCATAAATGTTTTTAGGGGTTTTTTCTTCCAAAGAAACAGGGCTTTCGGTGTCCAGTCTTAAATCCCATACAAATCGACTCAATCCAGAAGTTGGACTTCTTTTTATTTTCCTCACTACTTTATTATTCGCATCTCGAATTGTAAAAATTAAGTAAGGAGCATCCTCGTTGTCTTCTGCTCGAATTTCTTCAGGAGAAGGGTAGGGCACATCGTTTTTATCCTTTATAAGCTTGGCCTCTCGTTCTTGTCGTTCTTCTTTTAGCGTTTTCAGTTTGTCCTTCATGTAATAGGTAATTACCGCACCTATTTCTGGATTTGGAGTTGTGAAATAAGACTCGCCTTGAAATGTTTTTCCTCTTCTTCCCAATGGTGTACTTTGAATAAACATAGCGCCGTCCTTTACGGGAAAAACTATGGCAATGGAGTTTTTCAATTTATCTTCTGTTACACTTCTCAATGGAGAATAATCGTCGAGTACATAAAAGCCCCTCCCAAAAGTGCCCAAAACCAAATCATTTTCTCGACTTTGAATCTCAAGGTCCCTCACGGCAATGGTAGGTAGCCCAGCTTTTAGTTGAACCCATTTTGCACCACCATCATTGGTAAAGAACACGCCGAACTCCGTACCAACAAATAATAAATTTGGATCAACATGGTCTTCAGCTATACAATAAACACTACCTCTTTCGGGAAGATTGCCGCTCATGTTAGTCCAAGTAGCACCCTTATCTCTGCTTCGATAAACATAAGGCTTGAAATCCCCGTTTTTGTGGTTGTTGAAAACAGCATAAGCCGTGTTTTCACTGTGTTGAGAGGCCAGTAGCATATTTACGTAGGTTTTTTCAGGCACTCCCGAAACTGATTCTATTTTTTTCCAGTTTTCTCCACCATCCTGCGTGATTTGCAGAAGCCCATCATCCGTTCCAACATAAAGTAGGTTTTCCTGGATGGGTGATTCTGACAGCGCAACAATGTTTCCGTAAATGGTAGTTGACTCGTTTTTTGCTATTGCATCCATGCCCCACACACGGCCCATTACGGGTAACTTGTTTCTGTCTATTTGACGGGTAAGGTCGAATGAAATCGTTTTCCAAGTATTACCTTGATCGTCAGACCTAAATACTTTATTTGCAGCAAAATACAGTCTTTTGTTGTTGTGCGGAGAGATAATCAATGGTGCATCCCAGTTCCAGCGATAGGGCGATTCATTTTTTCCATGCATGGGTTTAATATCTACCATTTCTCCTGAGGCTTTGTCGTACCTCACCAGATAGCCATATTGTGATTGGGCATATACAATATTGGGATCCTTGGGATCTATGGCCGACTCAAAGCCGTCCCCACCCTTGGTCACTACCCAATCTGAGTTGACAATACCAGCTGCATTGGTGGTTTGAGATGGCCCAATTAGGCTAAAATTATCTTGGGTTCCGCCTGCGATATTATAGAAGGGTTCGGCATTATCAACGGTTACTTTATAGAACTGTGTGATTGGTAAATTAGCTTTAAAACCCCATGTTTTGGCCTTGTCGAATGATTCATAAATTCCTCCATCACAACCCATTACATAATGTTCAGGGTCATTAGGGTCGATCCACATACAATGGTTGTCTACGTGCTTGCTCTTTTCACCGATGGGCTTCCAGGTTGCACCTCCATCATCACTTACTTGGGTCCAAGTATCCATTGAATATAGTCGGTCGAATTGATGAGGATCACAAACCAACTCAACATAGTAATTGCCCGAAGAGCAGTATTTATTTACCTTACTCCAAGATGCTCCTCTATCTTTAGATTTATAAGTGCCGCCCGTTTCTGGTGTTGCCTCAATTAAAGCGTAAATCACATCTGGGTTTTGAGGCGAGATAGCCAATGCAATTCTTCCTACGTCACCTTTAGGAAGTCCATTACTCAATTTGTCGAATGTTTTACCACCATCTACTGATTTGTAGATAGCCGACTCTGGCCCTCCACTAATGTAAGTCCAAACGTGTCTACGCCTTTGATGTGCCGTTACATAAATATGATCTGGATTTCTCGGATCAAAATGAACTTCATTGATGCCGTTGTTTTCGGAAACTTCTAATGCTTTGTTCCAAGTTTTTCCCCCGTCTTCGGTTAGGTATAATCCTCGATCGCCACCTTCCTTCCAGAGAGGTCCATAAGCGGCAACGAATACACGGTTCGAATTTCTAGGATCTATCTTAATCATTCCAATATGTTCGGATGCTTTAAGCCCCATATTTTTCCATGTACTTCCTCCATCTTCAGATTTATATACACCATCGCCATAAGCCACTGAACGCTGGTTGTTGTTTTCTCCAGTACCCACCCAAACTACATTATTGTTGTTAGGATCGATGGTCACACAACCGATTGAATATGAACCTTGTTTGTCAAATAATGGCTTCCATGTGTTTCCCGCATTTACAGTTTTCCATACACCACCTGATGCAGCTGCAACATACCATGTGTTTGGTTTTTGGGGATCCACGGCTAGGTCGGAAACCCGACCAGAGGTAAGCGCTGGACCTACTGACCGAAATTTTAGAGCGGATAGTACGTTAGAGTTTAACTTGTCTTTTTCTTTTTCCACAGTGGGGGCAACCTCTTCTTGTGAAAATCCTAAAGTAGAAAGTGAAATAAATATGAAACAAATAAGTTTTCGCATGAGAGCAATTGTTAGGAGAAACAACGAATTAAGTTAGAAACTCGAATATACATTAATCAGTTTCTAATGGAAATCAAAAAAATGATATTCGATGATAAACAGGTTTTAACGGAGGCGTTACTCCTCAATTTTCATGACGTAAGCATCGGGCTGTAAATTGCGAATGGCAGGAAGCATGGCTTGGGCATCTTCTGCCGTTTTGTAAGGCCCAACATAAACTTTGTATAATTCTTTGTCCGACGGAAAATATTTAGGAATCCAATAAATTCCAGCATCGTAGCCGAGCGCTTCGAGGGTACTGTAATTTGTGTTTGCCAGTGGCTTTTTAGAATTAGCCGAAAACGCGATAATCCAGCTAGGAACTTCGAAGTCACCTTTTTTTCTTACGATTTTCGTTTTTAAAGCTGCTTTTTCAGTTTTTTCTTCCGTTTGCTTTGGGTTATCAACTTTTGCCTGCTTCATTTCCTTTTCAAAGGAGTTGTCCTCAGATAAATCGCTACTCGCTTCATCTCCTTCCTTCGCCCATTCGCTCGATGCCTTGGCATTTGTTTCGCTCTCGGAACCTGACTCTGTTTCGCCCGATTCCTCTTCAATATCTCCGGTACCTTCCGCTTCCGATTCGGAAGTCATTAAAACTGCCTCGTCGTCTGTTTCTTTTTCAGAAGATGAAATATGGTTCATAATTAACGATCCGACTACCACTAAACCAAGCAGAACTACTATGGCCACAATAATGCCCATTCGTTTTTTCTTCTTGCTGGTTTTTCCACTTTTGCTTTGTGGAGGTGTTGCTTTTGTAGGTTCTTTTGATATAGTTGCTTTTTCTTCTTTTATTGTTGCCGTGGGAGGCACTGGCGCTGCCATCGTTTTTTCCTTTTTACTCTCTATTGCTTCACTAGATTTTTCTGCCATTTTATTATCAACCGAAGCTTCCTTACTGGGCTCTGCCGGTGTAGGTGAAACTTTTTTTGATTCTTCTGGGGGCGTCATAGATTCCGTTTTTTTTACTTCGTCTTCTTTAGATGAACTTGGGGTAGAATTTCCATGCGAGTTCGTATCTGAATTTGAGGTGGATGCTGAAGATTTTCTTCTTCTAAAAGCGGGGTCTCTTTCTCTTCCTGAGGTAGTCATATAATTATTGTTTGATATGTGAAATTAGAACATTTTGTTCAAATAGTCAATTTCAAAATTCAACAGATCTATTTTTCCACTTTGGGGAAGTTACTTGGGAGTAAATCCCTATCCCGATTATATAAAATGGATAAAAAAATCCAAAAAGAAGAACAAGGGGACTTGAATACGATTTGTCAATTCTAAAAGTGAATTGATTTAACAACATTCTTTCTACAATGGTTTTAAATAATGCCACTACCAGAAAGAATTTAAAATGTAAAAATGCCAATAGAATGAGTGAAACATTCACCATGCCCACAAGGGCCATAACAAGTAGATAATTCGGGTCTTTTACCTTTCTGTTTTTTCCAGCCCACCGTGCTCTTTGGTCAATAAACTCCATCAAGGATGGTTTTGGCTGGGTTTCTACCAGATATTTTGGTGAAAGTACGGCTACTACGTTGAAATTCAACTTTTTTGCTGCGTGCAAAAAGAATATGTCATCGCCAGAAGTAACGTCATCGGTACGGATTTGAAGACTCTTTTCGAAGACATCCTTTTTGTAAAGCAGGTTGGCGGCACTGCATAAAATGGGATGTCTATTCAAAGCCATGCCGAAGGCTACAGCTTGTAAAGCGCTAAATTCGATGGATTGAAAAATTGCCGAAAATGGATCAGACGAAAAGGGAATGAATACTGGGAGTATGTATAAGTCTGCTTTTTTCGCGTCGTGTAAATTTTGAAGGTTTGCCAGATAATCATTTCCAAATTGGCAGTCCATATCCGTTTGAACAATGAGTTCATATTGTGCGTTTTGCACCCCAAGATTCACGGCGTTTTTTTTACCGGTGGAATCACCTAAATTGAGAACGCTTATGTTGGTAAGGTTTAATTTATGAATGTAAGCATTGATAATCGACAATGTGTTATCGGTAGAGTGGTCGTCTATCAAAATAACTTCAAAAAAATTAGGGTCGATTCTTTGTTTTTTTATTTTTTCTAAAAATTCCTTTGCGTTTTTTTCTTCATCCCGAAAAGGCACAATAAGCGATATCCTCACCTCAAGGGCATTATTGCTAGAAATGGGAACATCCTCTTCAGTGACACCTTTTATGAGCCAAAAAAGGAATAGAATGTAGGTTCCTAAGAGAAGTAATATACTTGGAATCATGTTTCTTGATTGAAGATTTTTGCTTTGAGGATAAGGAAGCTCCCGATGCCAGCGGGTATTGCAAGATTAATAAGCCAAAGCAGAAAAGTAGCTGAGATGATTCCAAGGTGATTATCCGAAACTTGTCCTAAAAAAGTTAGGGCTACTGCTTCTCTTATTCCTAATTCGGCCAAAGCAATGCTCGGTATTACGGCTAAAACGAGGAAAGATATAGGAATGAGTATGGCTAATAAGTTCAACGGAATGTCAACTTGAAAAAAATACAGAAGAAGAATTAATTGAATAGAAAAAACAAAGTATCTCAAGGTACTCCAGCCCAATACAATAATTAATTCTCTGGTGTGGTACCTTTTAAAAATGGACAAATAGTTACTGGCTTTTGTACTCAGTTTAAGTTTTTTGATTAACAATAGAAGAGCTGACGAGTTTAAAAACACTATTAAAATTAATATATTAAATAGTAGAATGAGGATAAGTAAATAGGATTCGAACCATGATTCTTCGATCGATTTTATAAAAAATAAATAGTAAAAATAGAAGGCTGAAGTGCCAAATAGAATGGTTGCCGTTATTTGGGCAACGCCGCTAAGGATTGTACATAATGCCACATAAATTCTACTTCTGTGAGCTACAAAGAGCACGCGACCGGCATATTCCCCGATTCTATTAGGGGTAATTGCACCTAGAGTTACTCCCGCTAAAACTGATTTGAGGGAGACTGCAAATGAAATGTTTTGAACTTTTTTTACAAGAAAACGCCATTTTATAGATTCGATGATCCAATTGAGTGGTAGAAGTAACATGACCAGACCCAATAAAAGCAATTGGTTTTCTTGATTGATAACGCTTTTGTAGTAAGTCTGAATATCACCAAAATCTTTGTTGTTGGTAACCTTATACACTACTGCACTTAGGGTGCAAATAATAATCCCAATTTTGAGGGAGATACTCAGATAACGTAAGCTTTTTTTTGTCAAGTTTATTTGAGTTAAATAGAGAACGAAAGTACGTTTAAATGGATAAAATAATCTTAGGAATGGATCCAGGAACTACGCTGATGGGGTACGGACTGATACACGTGAAAGATAAGAAAATGTCTATGATTCAAATGGGCGTAATTCAACTTTCTAAATTTGAAGAACATTCGGATAAGCTCAAACGAATTTTTGAAAGAACACTAGAATTAATTGACAATTATAAGCCAGACGAATTTGCCGTAGAAGCCCCATTTTACGGTAAAAATGTACAATCCATGTTAAAACTTGGAAGAGCTCAAGGGGTGTCTATGGCTGCCGCATTGTATCGCAACATACCCATTATGGAATATTCGCCAAGGAAAATAAAACAAAGCATAACGGGTAATGGTAATGCCTCTAAAGAACAAGTGGCCGCAATGCTGCAGAGTTTGTTGAAATTTGAGGAAATGCCCAAAAACTTGGATGCCACAGATGGGCTTGCTGCTGCGGTTTGTCATTATTTTCAAGGGGGAGGGGAGAGTAAGAAGAAAAAATATGCAAGTTGGAAATCATTCGTGAATGGAAACCCAAAGAAGGCAAGTTAAAGGTTTTTTCTAATTTGTGCTGCAATTTGCTCAAATTCATCGGTGGTGAGCTGGAGTTTTTCGTTTGCGAAATTCATGTCCGATGTTTTATTGATTGGAATTAGATGCACGTGAGCATGTGGAACATCGAATCCAATAATAGCACTTCCAATACGATGGCAGGAAAAGGCCTTTTTAATTCCTTTCGCCACTTGTTTTGAGAATGACATGAGTTCTTTAATCATGTGGTCGTCGAGCTCAAAAAACTGATCAACTTCTGTTTTAGGCACCACCAAAGTATGGCCTTTTTGAAGTGGATAAATGTCTAAGAAAGCATAGCAAAACTCATTTTCTGCAATCTTATAAGACGGAATTTCTCCCTTTATTATTTTAGTAAATAAAGTAGCCATTAGAGGCAAATTTCTAAAATTTCAAATTTAATAATACCACCCGGAGTTGTAATTTCAGCCACAGAACCAACAGTTTTTCCCAGTAGGCCTTGCCCAATAGGTGAGTCCACGCTTATTTTCCCAAGTTTTAGATCTTGTTCATTCTCCGCTACAAGCGTATAAGTGAATTCCATTTGATTTGCCAAATTTTTCAATCTAACAGTCGAAAGAATTAAAACTTTGCTTGAGTCTAATTGGCTTTTGTCGATGACCCGAGCATTGCTAATAAGATCTTCAATTTGTGCGATTTTCATTTCTAGCAATCCTTGAGCTTCTTTAGCTGCGTCGTATTCAGCGTTTTCAGATAAGTCACCCTTATCACGTGCTTCACCAATTTGTAATGAAATTTTTGGTCGCTCGACTCTTTTGAGATAGTCAACTTCGCTACGTAATTTTTCTAATCCTTCTTCGGTATAATATGCCACTTTGCTCATATGTTTTTTTATATAAGGGGTATCATAAAAAATGGAACCCCAAATGAGGCTCCATTACAAAAATATAAGTATTTAATTCTAAAGGCTAAGTCTTAATCCAATGCTGTGATTTCCTCCAAATGGATTTGTAGTTCGGTATGCGTAATCAACACCAATTGTTGATTGACTTTTTCCCAATGGGTACTCGAAAGTTAAACCCATAGCAGGTCCAGTGTATATGGTAGTACGCTGATCTTGCTTGAAAATACCTTTTTCACTCATCAAGCCAACCCTTACCATTACCATTTCTCTCCAACCATATTCAACACCAAATCGGAGTTGATCTTTTCCAAACGACCTCGAAACAAAGGTTCCATGACCTGAAATTCTGTGATCTGTTTTATCTGACTTGCCCGTTGAATCAGTTTTAGCCCCAACATAATAATCATAAGAAACTCCAATCATAAGTTCTGCGGGTAATTCGAATGCTTCAGACCGCTGACTCAAGGTAAACTCCTTTTCATCGAAATCTGTTTTTACGCTAAGTCCGTTTCCAGAATATTTAAGCTTAGGGCCAATATTGCGAAGCGCAATACCAAATTTAAGGTTGTCATCTTTACCGGTTTGGTAACGAATTCCAATATCAAATGCTACACCTTGAGTTTTTACGTTTGAAATAGACTCCGAAACCACTTTCATGGCTATTCCACCATAAATGCTGTTGGAGAATGTTCTCGCATACGCCAAGTTTAAATTCAGAAATTGTGGAGAGTAAATTCCGATACCACCTTCAGGATTGTCCTCAGTAGTAATGTCAATATCCCCAAAAGACATATTCATGATTTGGATTCCAAGAACGCCCGATTCCCCAATTCGCTGGGAAAGTCCCGCGGTGTTGAGTTTAGTAGCTCCACCCATATAATTGGTGTAGGCATAAATAACTTCTGTTTTTGGTGTAAATGCCAAGCCAGCAATATTGGAGGCAATGGCCTCAAGCCCTATTGCAGATACAGAATTTGCTGATGCAAAACCACTACTTCTTGCCCAGGGGTTTATGCTCAGTTCATTGGCGCCATTTTGTCCTATTCGATCCTTATTACCTGCGAGGGCGTCGATAGAAGTTAATGAGGATGCCAGTCCGAGTGCGAAAATTATAACTAGATACCTGTTTCTCATAATGTTTTATCCTATAGTCCTGAATTCAATTTTAGAAGTTGTCTAAGTCAATTGGGCGCATAACTCCCATCCATTTTAATACTCGTTCTCCCACGTCTTGAGCATCTATATGGAAAATGTACATTCCCGATGCAATGGGTACACGACTTTGGTTTTTGAGATCCCACTCCAAATATGTAATGGTGTCATCATCTTTTTTCAGAGTTCTTACTAGAGTGCCATTTACTGTGTAAATTCTAACAGTTACCACCCTTGGTAAATTTGTTATCCTAATTCGGTTATCCAATTTATCTGTTTCGTAACTGGAATAAGCGTAGTAAGGATTAGGAACTATCTTAATAAGATCCAGCGCATTAGATAAGGTATTATCGCTGTTGAAAGTGGGTGCTAGATCCGTGGTGGAGAAGTTGTACAACGGCAAACCTCCATTAATTGATCTCATCAACACATCAACCGAATCATTTCCTTCGCGAGAAACAGTAGAGTTTCTGTAATTTCCATAACGATAGCTCACGGTAGCAGCATTTGCGGTAAGTGTCATACCTCTAACATAAATGGAATCTGTGGCTGTATCCTTCACTTGTTTTACGGGGCCAGCAGCCACGTAGTAAGTTTCACCAACCACCAATGGATCTGTAGGTTTTAAGAAGTCATTAGAGGTGCCATAGGCTTCATAGGGTTTTTGAACCCTAAGTTTAATGGTAGCTTCACCTGGAGGCACATTTTTATTTGTGAATTTCTTACCCTCCTCGAGTAGTGGAAAGGCCACCCACATACCTGCTCTAAATACAGCGCCTGCTCTTCTCTTAATTTCAACACCGGTAGAATCTCTTAATGCAGGATTCGGATAGCCATAGATGCCATTTAGCATGGTGTAGGCAAATTTACCAGCATCATAGGCAGGCATTCTGTTTACGGGATAGTTGTAGTTCCAAGTCATTGCTGGACTTTCTACGTCTTTTTCTTGGTGCTGATCGTAGCGATTTACTTCATCCTCTACAGCGTTATTTCTAAATACATAGATATAGTGCATACCACCTAAACGCAATTCACCCGCTGGACCTTCAACCAAATTAGCAGTAGGATTCCATATCATATCACGTCCATTTTCTGCCGGTAAATAAGAATCTTCGCTAAATGCCATATTTAACCTTTCACCAGTTTCCAAATTGATGGCATAACCTGGGAACCAACCCATTCCATTAGGACCAATATAAGCAGCACTCTCTGGATCATCTGACGCAACAGCGCCTGCTGTTGCTGGATTTCCGTTTTTATCAACCGAAGGGGCATCTCTTAATTGCCCTCTGATGGAGCGATTGGTGGTTCCCCCTAGCTTAATGCTATCAGCCATTTCGAATACTGGACATCTTGTCCACTTCGACTTGTCTCTCGTAATCACTAAATCAACGCTATTTAAATAGTGCAATTGATTGAAGGAATCGACTCCTACCACGTATGCACTATCATTTGGAGGCGACGGCAGATTCTTCTTGATAATGATGTTGTTATATTGCCAGAGATGCCCTCCAAATACCGGAGAACCATCAACTTTAGCGGGAAGCCAACCAGGTACTGGTCCGTTGGATGTTTTAAATGCAGTCATTCTGAACGGCGCGACAGTTCCACTAAGAACCTGTTCCCAAAGTTGCCCAGGATCCAAACCTTCACCATTTTTAGAATAACCACTAGTACCGCCATCTCGTTGTCTATAATTCCAATCATCATAATTTTCTTCATGAACCGGTGAATTAGGATCAGGTGGAGTAGTTTGTGTTCCCGAAAGGATCCAGTTTAGCGGGGTGTAGCCATCTACATCTTCTACGCCAGTGATCCATTCAGGACTTTGTGAAATTTCTGCACTCAACAAGCCCATATCAGTAGTTCTATTTGATTTAGCTCCTGGAGGATCCACTTGTGCAATAGTTAAGGAAATACCGAGATCAAAAAGAATGGTTTCAGTCCCGATTTTTATGTTTTTGGTTGAAACAATTGGGCTAGATAACCCACCGCCTTCAATCTGCCAGTAAGCGTCAGATAAATCTCCATTAGAAGTAGTATCAATAAATCGTATGGTGTAATTTCCTGGCTTCACGTTTAGTGGGTCTACCACTTTAATTGAAACTGGGCCCTTTCCTCTGAGGTAGGTAATCGTTTTGGCTCTACCATACTTCACAATAGAATCGCGGCTGTTCTGAGAAATCTCAAGCACGTTACCACCATTGCCAGTTCCTTCAATTCTTGTTAGTACGACACCATCACCATAACGTGAATTGAGAATTGTTCCACCATTCTGAACTTCCGTTTTATGTGGAATAGCCTTAACGGGGCTTATACCACCTGTAGGGCTTTTTCTACTTCCAATATATGGAAAACTCGGGGCGTTCATGTTACTTGCATAAGCCACAGCCATAAAGTAATACGCCTTGTTGTTAATGAGTTTTTTATCGCCTTCGGCAAACTGATCCTGATCAATTGAAAAGGAGGTAAGGATTCCCTCATTATTTCCATCGACTTCAAGTCTAGGAACTTCTGCTCCTAAATCGCTATCGAAGTAATAGTTGATTATTTGATCAATAGAATCTTTAATATCCACTTGCGCAACTAATCTTGCCAAGTCAGCTTTACCTAAATCGCCTGAAGAAACCGAATTGTTTTTCAATTGATAGATCTTATACCCTTGGAATCTATATGTCTTGAATTCGCGAATTTCGCTTTCCGTCATGGGTCTATTACCAATAGAATCTGGAGGAATAATGGTAGGATCAAGCTCTAAATAATTCTCATTGAAGTTGTTAGAAATGATGGGATTATTCAAGTAAAGAATAATCTGATTTTCAAACTCACGAGCAGTTAATGTGGGCGCATCTGGACCATTTAAAAGTTGAAAACAGTTATCAAATAACGCTTGGGTTTTGTCATCGTGCTTTTTAAGAACTTTAACCGATTCGGTGTTATTTCCAGTCGTGGCTCTCGACCAAACAACTCCTACGGTAATGTTATTTACTGCTCCTGGTTCAAGTGTAAATGGACCAGCACTTTGCATAAATCTTCTGTCACCTTTGGTGTTGCCGGCTGTCACCTCCGTCCATTCTGGTTGAGGAGCACCGCCAGTTCCCCAGCCAATTGGATCCGAGTTACCAGGGAACATATAATCTGCGTTAATAGTTCCACCTGATCCAGAATGGCCTGTACCACCATAAACCATGCGGCTACCATCTCGCCAGATACTTCTTAGGTAATTGTAATATTCTACTCCTGTATTTGGATCCCCTCTCACAGTGTTATCATTGTTGTGATAAAGGAATTTTCTCATTCCAAAACGTTCGTTGTCAATAACTCCATCGCCATATCCAATTCCAATTCCCTTATATGGGATTCCTAGATTGGCTTGAGCTTCAGTGTATTTTCTGATCAAGGGATTATCAATTCCATCGGCATCCTGATAAGGTCCTTGGAAAAAGTCAACTCCAATGGCAGGTGGTAAGTTTCCGTACCCTGTAACTCCTCTACAGTCTTCATCATAAGTATCACCATTATAGGCAAAACCCAACCCTCTCTCAACATCACAACCTACATAGTCATCACTTGAACATCCTAAATCGGCATCTACCCATTGACCGAAATAGGTATCCGTAAGGGTAAACGTAGACCTATTAACCAATTCATAGTTATAGAAAGTCATGTTATTTACCTCGTCATTGGTTGAAAATGCAAAAGCTTGGGCCCTGATTTCCATACCAATTGCGCCAGCGCCTGATTCCGTGTGAATATTTCCCTTGTCGTTAAATATCCACCATAAGTTTTGATCTCCATAGATATCTGTAATGTTTGCATTACACTCGCTGGCATTATTCAAATCATAAGCGGGGTAGTCACCACTTTCGGGATTATAGTTACCATCTCCATCTCGGTCAACAAATGGCGCTAAGTAATAATCTTGGTTATATGGAGCAGCGTTTTCTCCATGTGCAGGCCAATCAATTATGGAGCGAGGAACCGTGTAATCTGGGAACAATTCGGCTTGCTTTGCTGGATCGTTTTGTCCTGTTTCGTACCAACCCACAAATTGGGCAACCTCGCTTCTTGTGGTCAAAAAGTGTTTATCCCATTTTGAACATTCTGCTTGGGTAATTTCTGCATCTACTGTGCTTAGTGGCCCAGTCCAGAAATCCACCCCGTTGCTTCTAAATCTTTGTGCGGCAACTTTTAACTGTCCAGAAATATCTCTTCCTCCTAACCAAAGTGCACCAGCAAAAAGTGCCGTGTGACCCGAGTTTTTTGGAATTTCATATTGCGCTTTGGCAAAATCCCACCACATATCACCACCAGTTTGAATAACCGCTCTGGTATTGTTAATGTTTAGCTCAGATGCAAAACTTGACGGTGCGCAATTCGCTGCGAGACCACTATTTGGTTTTTTTCCTCCTCTAGAGCCACCTTCAGTGGGGCCAACATGAGAGAAGGCGGTAAGACCAATTGTCGCGAAAACTAATGTGCCGAGGGTAATTCTTTTTATCATACCTATCTATAAGTATTTGTTTAAAATGATACACGTACCCCAATTCTGGTCTGACGAGGTATGTTGTAACTATTAGGATTTGCTACTTTAATGTTGTAAAGTTCTGTAAAAGACTGTGTGTCGTTTTGGCTTTCGATATCCTTAGCCCATTGAGGATCTGCTAAGTATCCATCATCATCTGGGCTACCTGTATAACGATATACGCTTGTGATGTTTTTAGAGTTGAGCATGTTCAGAATTTGAAGATAAACTGTCATATCTAAGTTCTTGTTCTTTTCCTTGCCCACTTTAAGTGTGAAATCTTTATCAATTCTACCATCTAATCGGAAACTCCAAGGTAATCGATTGCCATTAATAGAACCCTCGATAAACGCACTTCCTTGATTAGCTTTAAACCCCGTACCATTTGATCTTACTTGACCACTATAAGGAACACCTGACCCCAAGTTTGCAGTTAAGTTAAAACCTGAGTTCTTTAAAATTTGCTTATCGGCTATAATAGGGCCGTTGTAGTGTTTACCTTCCGAATACCTAAAGTCAAAAACTCCCTGTATAGTATGCCGCTGATCGTAGTTAAGTGGATTTGTTACCCTTAAATTGTCTTTGCCAGCGTTGATTAGCGATGAGGCAAATGTGGCGTCGGATCCAGTACCTTCAGCAAATTGTAGGGTATAAGATCCTTTAAACGAAACATTTCCTGTTCTTCTTAAGTCATAAGTTATTGTTAAACCTTTAACTGTTCCGAAGTCAATGTTTTCAAAAGTTGAATACGATCTTGGATAAGCTTGCTTCCTTCGTATGGCTTGAATTTGATCTCTCATTTCACGATAGAAAGTGGCAATTTTTAATGAGCTGCTGTTGGTCAATTTCTGCTGAAAACCGATTTCGTAATCAACTGTTTTTTCCGCTTTTAAGTTTGGATTATTTCTAAGAGTTTGGTTATTAGTGGTGAGTAAAAAGTAATAATCGTTGGGGTCCAATCTATTTACACTAGAAGGAGGTCTTCTTGTTAAGACATCATAGTGTGCAAAGAATAGTGCTTCATCACTAATGGGGAATGAAAAGGCAATTCTAGGCATAAAGTTGGTTTGAGGTTTATAATCTTCAAAACCATCAATACCTAAATCTCTATCTCTTGTACGATCTTTGTCTACTAAGAGTGGAGCAATTCCATTACTGGTGGCAATTTGATCGGGATTAGAAATCTCAACACCCTCAGCATTATACCATATATTACCATCGCGGTATCCTCTGATGGAGCTTGGGTCCTTTACGTCGTCTACATAAACAACAAAGTCTTCACCTATATTTTCTGGATGACGTCCATCAGCTAATTTGAGTGCTTCGCTTTCGCCAGCTTTTACTGTAGGAAAAAACACATAAGGATCCTTCAATACTTTTTGATTCGCATCGTATCTATCTATTCTTAATCCTACGTTGAAAATAAGATCTGAAATAGCAAACTTATCTTGAATATAACCCGCAACATAAATAGGAGTGAAGGCCCCTACTTGACGAGTATAGTTACCAAACTCATCTTTTCCGGAGAAGTAATCTTCTAGGGTTACATTTTCTTTCAATTTAGTTCCATACGCGTCGTAACCATAATAAGAAACTATTGCATTTCCTTGATTAAGAAGCTCATCAGGACTAAAATAATCAAGCTTTAGTCTCTCAGGATCAATGTTGTCTAAGTCGATGTAATCCGTACCATCTGTTCCGCCTGGCGCTAAGTCAGTCAGGTTTTTTCTCAAGTTGTAATCAAAAAATGATTGTGCATCGTCCGGGCTATATTCTCCTGGTGCAGCATTCAATCTGTTATAGGTGTAAACTGGCGCTCCTGGGAAAGCATCCGAAGAATCTACTATGGGGTTACTTAAATCTCTTTCTTTAATATGTAGATTAACTAATTGACGACCTCGAGTCCAAAGACCTCTAGGTGCAACTCCATACGATCTATCCACTCGTTGCTCATATTCGAAACCCAATTTAATTTCGTGATCTCCAATATCAACTGCACCATTTGCAGAAAGACGGTATTGGTTATTTGTGAATTTGCTATTGCTGTTGTAACGCTGACCAGGAGCATTATACAACCCGTAAATATCTCTTGGCTCATCTCCATTGAGTAAGGCTCCATTGGTTTGCATAAAACCTCTTTCACTTAAATATTTGTTGTTTCTCCCTGGATCTGTAGGGTCAGTTGCTTTTTCTTTATCAAAAACAGGGTTACCATTAGCGTCGTATCCTTCCCAACCAAATAACTTATAGTATTGTGTAGTGTATTCGGCTAAATCTGGGTTTGCTGTTCCGGGAGTATAACCCACCAAAGTATCTTCCCAGTTTTGATGAATATATCCAAGTTGGCTTGTTGCAGAATCTATCCCGTATGCATAGTTTTTCGCTTGGTAGTTTTTAAAATAACCAATATGCCCATACTTGAATAGGTCATCCTTGTGGTCTGGGTCATAGGTCTTAGAGTTGTTGTTGGTGTAATCAAATTGAACAGAATAATACGCGTTTTTCACAACGGACGCATTTTCATCTCCCTGCTGGTTGTTAAAACGCTGTGTAAATCTAGCAAATCCATTATAATCTTGGGAAACCGTTTTGGGCATTATGTTCCAATTCATCAGCGTATTTGGATAGAGGTTGGCGGCGCCGGTTCCATCTGAATAAAAGCCACTTCCACTTCCATTTCTATCTGTTCTAGAATAGTTTCCACCCACTGCTAAGCTTGTGGTTTTTCCTGTTTTAATTTCTAACTTACCATTTATAGACACGGCATTTCTTTGGTTATTTGGTTTGAGTCGGGTATTTTCTAAGTCGTTCATCCTCACAAATTCACCATTGTGTGCGGTACCACTTCCAGTAGGATGAGTTCTTAAAGGATCGGCACGAAGGTTATCCAAAGTTTCGTCCTTTAATTTCCACACGCCATTATGGGAGGGGCGTTGATCAGCGTCAAATTGATAATTTGCCGAAACGAAAAAACCCAGAATAGGATCTTTTTTCTGATTAGCGCTGTCCTTACTCCAAAGAATGGGACCTAAAGCCGATACTTCAAAAAGATTGTAAGCATAAGGGTCGAGACCTACGTATTTTTTTCCGTCGCCAAAACGGTAACCTGAAGTTACGTACTCAGCATTAAAGCCATATTCTCTTGCGGCCCCTTTTGTTGTAATCGAAATTATACCTCCAGTTATATCACCGTATTGTGCTGGTACACCACCAAGCATTACAGACACTTCTGCGATAGCAGATTGAGGAATTAAATTAGCTCCTCCACGTACTTTGATACCATCAACAAAATAGTAGTTCGCATCACTTCTCGCACCCCTAACGTTTAAGTCTCCATCCGAAGATGTATAAACACCACCTATTTGAGATGCGACTCCGGCGGCAGAACGCGTCGCCATTCTGTCTATTTCTTCTGACGTCATAGTACCACCCGATGTAGTGTTATCTTTCGAGATAAGTGGAACTTTATATCCTTCAACTATAAAGGCTTCCATCTCTACTGCCGTGGTTTCCATTTTAATATCAAGGAATGTGATTTTATCAGAATTCACAACAACATCCGTCCTCATCATTGGCTTGTAACCTACGAATTTCACCTTCACATCATACTTGCCTGGTGAGAGAGATTTAACAACATAAACTCCATCAAAATCCGTTGAAGCTCCCGTAATAAGGTTTCCCCCTTGTTCTATACTGACATTAACAAAAGGCAAAGGCTCTCCTGTCTCTGTGTCGAGGATTTTTCCTTTTATACTTCCCTGCTGGGCATGGGCTATTGAAAAGAGTGAAAAAATTATCACCAATAAGGCAAATAAATTCTTAGTCATACTATTGTGATTAACGTTATGAAATATCAACTAATGAAGCGAATCTGGGCGGTAAAGATATAATAAATTGAAGTCTACCAAAATAAAATGGACAGAAGAGCATGCCTGCGTTAGCAAAAGGAACACATTGACTTTTAAGTGGTATTATGTAGGTTCATTTTCAGTTCTTTAACACCGAAAACCAAACTTATTATTTTTTCTTTCTAAAGGTTTTTCTAAATAATTTGGTGGTAGATCGCCACCAACGAATGGCAAAAAAGTCTCTTTTGTGGTCATTATGACGTGTAGCTTTTTTCATATTTCGCTTCATTCTCTTTCTTGTGGATTTGGTTTGGTTTGACCGGTGAAGCCGTCTTAGTTCTTCTGAAACATCTACAGTTTCTGCATTGGATTTGTCGGTACTTTTATGTCCTTTTTTGGTTTCACGCTTTAATTTCCCTTTACTTGGTACATCATTTTTTTGGCCAAGTAGCTGGTTTGGGAGAATGCTCCCGAATAATAATAATATGAAGAAAAGGACAATTCTCAAATTGCGGTAGTTTTGCAAGTGCATGATAAAATTGATTTTCAAAGTTAGTGTTATACTTTATTATATCGCTCTTTTAATAGGATGTAAAAAGGACAAGAAGGAAGAGGTCTATAATCAATTGCCTGAAGTACCAGTAAATATTTATATAAACCTGAGTGAACCTGCGTATTTTGGTTTAACGGTAATTGGCGGCTACACTTATATAGATGGTGGCTCAAGGGGAATCATAGTGTATAGAACATCTGATGAGTACAAGGCTTATGAAAGACATACACCCTACGAGTCGGAAAAACCCTGCGCCCAAGTATCAGTTGATTCTACTGCTACCTTTATGGTTGACGAGTGCTCTGGCTCTCGTTTTTATTTAATCGACGGTAGTGTTGAGCGCGGGCCGGCTACAATTCCTTTGAAACAATATTTCACTTCTGAAAACCAAGGAAGTCTTCGGATATATAACTAAAAAAGGGCCGAATTTCGGCCCCTTTTTTTATTGATTGAATAATTTTAAGATTAATATCTGTAGTGCTCCGGCTTATAAGGTCCTTCAACATCCACTCCTATATAGTCCGCTTGATCTTTTCTCAATACGGTTAATTCAACGCCAATTTTAGCAAGGTGCAGATAAGCTACTTTTTCATCAAGGTGTTTAGGCAACATATATACCTTGTTTTCATAAGCTGAAGAATTCGTCCAAAGTTCCAGTTGAGCCAAAGTTTGATTTGTAAACGAGTTACTCATCACAAAAGAAGGATGTCCAGTGGCACAACCTAAATTTACCAACCTTCCTTCAGCAAGAATAATGATGTCGTTGCCATTTACATTATAAATATCAACTTGTGGTTTTACGGTTATCTTAGTAGAACCATGATTTTTAATTAACCATGCCATATCGATTTCATTGTCAAAGTGGCCAATGTTGCAAACAATAGTTTTGTCTTTCATAGCCAAGAAATGCTGGCTCTGCACGATGTCCTTATTACCAGTAGTGGTAACCACGATATCAACATTGTCTACAACACTCTCTAATTTTTTAACCGCAAATCCGTCCATTGCTGCTTGAAGCGCGCAAATAGGATCAACTTCGGTAACGATTACTCTAGCACCAGCACCTCTCAAGGAAGCAGCAGAGCCTTTACCTACATCGCCATATCCACAAACTACGGCTACTTTTCCAGCCATCATTACGTCCGTAGCACGGCGGATAGAATCAACTAACGATTCTTTACAACCATATTTGTTGTCAAATTTTGATTTGGTTACCGAGTCATTCACATTAATTGCAGGCATTACCAAAGTGCCATTTTTCATTCTTTCATACAAGCGATGAACCCCAGTAGTAGTTTCTTCTGAAAGACCTTTAATGTCTTTGGTAAGTTCAGGATATCGATCAAATACCATGTTGGTAAGATCGCCACCATCGTCCAAAATCATATTCAAAGGTTTGCCACCTTCGAAAGCAAATAAAGTTTGTTCTATACACCAATCAAACTCTTCGTCATTCATTCCTTTCCACGCGTAAACTGGAACACCTGACTCTGCTATGGCTGCAGCCGCGTGATCTTGCGTAGAAAAAATATTGCAGGAAGACCAACTTACCTCCGCACCTAGGGCAACTAATGTCTCAATGAGAACGGCCGTTTGAATTGTCATGTGCAAACAACCTGCGATTCGAGCTCCTGCTAATGGCTTAGTATTGCCATATTCTTCACGCAAACTCATTAATCCAGGCATTTCTGCTTCTGCCAATCTTATTTCATTTCTTCCCCATGGGGCGAGAGAAATGTCTTTTACTTTGTACTTAGGTGTTGCTTCTGTATTTGTATTATTCATAAGTTCCTTTATGTTTGAAAAAAAACGCTGCAAAAGTAGCCATTAAATAGTTATTCTTTAGCCTAAAAGCTTGAGCTAAATATGAGTGCAAATAGAATACAGAAATTAGAGTTAGAAAACCAGTCTATTTATTATTGGTTTTGTAGTCATTCTAGTGATGCGCTGCGAAAAGAAATCACCCTTTCAGAGGAAGAAGTTGTGATGTTCACGGGCTTCACTCATGAACGCCGGCGCAAAGAATTTTTGGCAGTCAGGGTTTTGCTCAAAGCGTTTTCGGGCCATGAGAAAATTTACTACGATACCAATGGACGTCCGTTTTTAAAAAGCGGAAAGAAAATTAGTGTTAGCCACAGCCATGGCGTTGTTATGCTGGGTGTTTGCAATTCTGAAATAGGTGTAGATGTAGAAAAAATAAGTCCGAAAATAGAGCGAATTAAGCACAAATTTCTAAATGATTTAGAATTCCAATGGTATAATTCATTAGAGACATTGACCTTGATTTGGTCGGTAAAAGAGGCGATTTTTAAGTTGTATTCGAAAATAGTTTTCCTTGAATTTGCAAAGGACATTTGCGTAATAGAATTAAGCCAAAACGAAGAGCCAAGTTTTGTGCGGGTTAAAGTTTTAAAGAGTGGTTTTGAAAACGAATTTAGTTTGGGGTATTTCAAAAAGGAGGGTTTCATCTTTACTTTTACCTTGATTGACTAATATTGTGTTGATGATTCAAGAGCAACTGAACAATTTGAAGGAGGCCCAAAAAAAAGGCTTAGCTGTTTTGATCGATCCAGATAAAATGGATCAAAAATCGCTTCAAAAAAGAATTAAACTTTGCAATGTAAACCAAGTCGATTTCATTTTTATCGGTGGTAGCTTGGTTGCAGGCAATTCTATGGATGATGCCATAAGTGAAATCAAACAACTTACTTCAATACCTGTAATAATCTTTCCAGGCAGTGTATATCAAATTTCAAAAAAAGCGGATGCCTTGCTATTTCTTTCATTGGTTTCGGGTCGAAACCCAGAGTATCTTATAGGAAATCAAGTAATTGCCGCGCCTTATATTAAGAAATTAGGCATTGAAGCGCTCTCCACAGCTTACATGTTAATCGATGCTGGAGCAATGACTACGGCGAGTTATATAAGCGGAAGCGCCCCTATTCCTGCTAATAAACCTTCTATTGCGTTAGCTACAGCCCAAGCATCAGAATTATTAGGCTTTAGGAATGTCTACTTGGATGCGGGAAGTGGCGCTCAAGATTGTATTGGGCAAGAAATGATTAATAAAGTAGCTCGAGAAATTAAATTACCTTTAATTGTAGGTGGCGGGATAACCAACCCCGAGAAAATAAAAATGGCCTGGGAAGCCGGAGCAGATGTGGTAGTTGTGGGAAATGCCATTGAGTTGCGGCCAAGTCTCATTCAAGAGTTTAGTGAAATAAAATTTAGCCTTTAAGCACAGTGAAGTTAATTGTAATCTCCAGCCCGAATAAATCCAATTCAGAACTAAAGCATATCATTAATTTTTTTGAAAATGGATTAGAAATTTTTCATATCAAAAAGAAGGGGTTTACGAATGCCAAAATGATTGAGTTTATTAATTCAATTCCGAGGAAATACCACGAAAGGCTTGTCCTTCATTCTCACTATCATTTAGCCGTTAAATTTTCTGTTAGGGGAATCCATAAAGGGTCCAAACGCAAGTTCAAGTTTTTTTCGGTTATAAAATTTTACTATGCACGTTTTTTTGGCAGATCTTTGAGAGTGAGCAAGTCATTTAATTCGATACAAAGTTTGACTTCGGATAAAGGTAAGTATGATTATGTGCTGCTAAGCCCCATATTTGATCGGCATGATATGCAGGAATTTAGTGCTGCTTATAGCGAAAAACAGCTAAGAAATGTACTGTTCAAATGCCAACATAATGTAATTGCCTTCGGAGGAGTAAAGGAGAGTCGTGTTAATTTAGCCAGAAGAACTGGATTTGACGGAGTTGCAGTACATTCAGATATATGGAGGGAAAAGCAGAATCGATTGGCGAAGTTTATTGGGTTGATTAACGCGGTAAAGGAAGCAGAAAAAAATATCAATTAAGAAACTCCCACTGAATCCCGAACTTTAGCGCCCTATCTGACATGGGATAGTGTGGTGCAGCATAGTAGTTATAGTAAGGAATACCTTCTGCAACGTTAGCTACCTTAACGAAAAATGATGCACGGTCGACTCGAACCATCATAAAGAAATCCAGTATTGGGGATAATCCGATTTTTTTTTGTGTTTGTACCAGATACTGCCGAATTGCTGGGTTATATACGTCGCCAAAATATTCGCTAGTAAGGTATAAGTCTACCCCAAGTCTCACAAGCATTTCTTTTTGAAACATGAGGGTTTCAAAATAAAAGCTATTGTGGGTCAACAACTCAGGAAGGTTTATTATTCCTATTTGATCAACAAACTGATATTGCAACTTCAGCCGTAAATGGAATTTATATACGTTGAAATATTGTTGGGCATAGGCCGAGAATACGTTAATGTCGCTGTTGTATTGCTTTACACTAGATAATTCATCGAAATACAAGTGGTTTATTGTGGATTGATAATAAGTCCCGAAGGTGAGATTTAAATGCGGAATTTTTAGGTCTCCGCCAAAAAACAATGCGCCTTGATCATTCAGGTTGGGATTTGCCCAAGAATAAACGGTGGATTCATAACTATTAAAAATCAATGAAGGGGAATATGACCGATAACAACCATTGAATGCCAATTGTAGTTTATTTAATTTATGCTTCGTTTTCCCTTCAATTAAAAAATCGCCGCCATTGTAGCCATCTAGGTATAATTTTCCCCCAAGATCAAAAGAATGAGGCTGTTTAGGATTTGACTGTATGCTCGATAGAAGGTATAAATTAGTGAAATATTGATTGTTCAATAGTTCCTCTCCCCACGAATAGGTAGATCTCTGTTTATATTCGGTGTATTGGTATCCAGCTCCCGCATTTAGAGTAAGGTTGCCTTTATGAACATCATTGCTGCCTAAACGAATGGATACAAGAGCTTCGTTAACTAAATCATTGGTAAAGGTTTTGTCAATAATATCATAGTTGCCATAGGGTAAGGGGTTGGAGTAATTCGAGGAGTCGACAAATTGGTCTTCGTAGGTGTATTCTGCAAGGTTGTAGGTGCCATTGTGAGAAAAACTTAATCTTGGAATAGTCCATTCCGATACAACTGAATCCAAGTAGATGGAATCATTTTCATCCTTATAATAAGTGCGTTTTGTGGAACCTAGGTTAAACCGCTGGCGAATATTATATTCATAATTTCTGCTGGTGTTTTTTGCGGAATTAAATCGAATTGGAATTGCCGTTCGGTTTACCTTTTGCAGCGAATACTCGAAAAGCGTGTCGTTTATTATACCTCCGTTTTCCTCGTAATAGGTGTCGTTGTATATTAAAGTTCCTAGAATATTATAACGATTATCTTTTGATCGGGCACTTTGAAAAAACCTAAAATTATTGATGGCTGTTTTTTGCCTTGGATAAAACCCTTCGCCACCAGTTTTTTTGTATTGAATTCCCCAATTCCAATTTTCTCGAATGTTTTGTGAAAATTCAATATCGATTCCCTCTTCCTTTTTGGCTCCGTTGATATATGAAACTTTGGCGTAAGGCTGTGAAAGTTCAAAATATTTTATGGAGTCGCTTAAAAAACGAAAATCATTTATTTGATCGAAATCTAAATCAATGTTGGTTTTTTTTGAAAGGGTGAAAATGAGATTTTTTTGGGGTCCGCCGTTAATGCCGAGATTCGTTTTGAAATTATATTGTTGGGGTGAGTAGTAGAAGAATTTTTCTAAACTGCTATCTATTGCACAAGTGAATGGCGTATCTGCGGAGAACTGATGCGGTAAAAACTCTGAAAAATTTTCTAACTTTTTTACCTTGGGTTTAGTGGTATCCGCCTTGCCAGTTATAATTTTTGATTGCCCATACGAAATGGACACCACTATGCATAGAACTGCTAGGGCACTTACTGTTTTATAAAGGTAAAATCTCAAGACTGCCAAAAATAAGAAAGGGTAGTGGAGCTATACTTGAATTTTAATTGAATTATTCCCAATTTATGAGGGGTTATATATTTGAGAATTAGTCAAAAAAAAACCCATCTAGTTACCTAGACGGGTTTTTTTTAAAATCGGCGGCGACCTACTCTCCCACTTAGTATAG
>JAGQYO010000042.1 GCA_020435995.1 Flavobacteriales bacterium
AAAAAAAAACAGTAAATTCATGGCTTGTTATCCAATTTTGCGCTCTTGAAAATCGAAAAAAACTGACTCATCAAAAGGGCATTTTTTAAAGTTATTCAAAGGGTTTGAAAAATTAAGGACCCAACTAAAATTCAAGAATTATTAAATGATTAAAAAGAGTTTACTTACACCATTCCAGAAATTTATAAAAACAGGAAGCATTGCTGGAACACTGCTTTTTGTAACCACCATAGTAGCTCTTTTTTGGGCCAATTCGGCTTATGCCCACTATTATGAATCGCTCCTTCAGTTTAAGTTAGGATTTTCATTTGAACTATTTGAACTCAAAAAGCCCCTCATCTTATGGATTAATGATGGCCTCATGGCCATTTTCTTCTTCCTTATTGGTTTAGAATTAAAAAGAGAACTGCTTGTTGGGGAAATCAATACATTAAAAAAAGCCACATTCCCATTGTTCGCTGCCTTGGGAGGTGTACTTGTACCCATTCTTCTCTACTTCTTATTAAACGAAGACCCCGCCACAGCAAAAGGTTGGGGAATACCGATGGCTACGGATATCGCGTTTGCACTGGCCATATTGAGTTTACTGGGAGATCGAGTGCCACTGAGCCTCAAAGTATTTTTAACTGCGTTTGCCATCATCGACGACATTGCGGCCGTAATTGTCATAGCCATATTTTATAGCTCCAATGTGAGTGTGATTCTCTTGTTGGTTGGTGTCGCATTAATTGGCCTCCTCGCCTTGTTTTATAAATATGGAAAATACAACGTTGAAATTGGTTTAGCCCTGGCCGTTATTATTTGGTTTCTCTTCCTTAAATCAGGTATCCACCCTACTATTGCGGGAGTACTATTGGCCTTTACCATACCTATTGAAAGAAAACTCAACCTTAATGAGTTTGCTAAAAACATCAGTGATATTTCGGCCAAAATCGTAAAAAAGGCAAATGCCAACAAAAATCAATTGGGCATCAAAAGGATTCTTACCAAGGGCGAAATAAAATGTATCGACAAATTGGACGATTTGATGGACGAAGCGATTTCTCCCTTGCAGCATCTCGAACATAAACTACATAACTTAACAGCCTATGTGATACTTCCCATTTTTGCTTTTGCCAATGCTGGCGTTGCCATCACCGCAGATTATGCCTATAATTTTGATCTCATCCGAAATATTGTCATTAGCTTATTTGTAGGTAAGTTTTGTGGCGTGCTATTGTTCTCTTATGCTGGAATAAAATTAAAGCTTACGGAAATGCCAAAAGGATTAAATTTTCCTCAAGTTATTGGTATTGCAGCCATTGCAGGTGTCGGATTTACCATGTCCATTTTTATTGATTATTTGGCGTTTGCCGGCAGCGAGCGAAGCATAGTTTCGGCAAAGATTGGCGTCATCATTGGCTCTTTTATATCTGGACTTATCGGCTATTTGATATTGTTATTTACGAGTAAAGCCCAATTGAAACAGAAGTAAAATCCATACTGGGTTATCCCTTGTAAGTAGGTTAAAATTATTCACATCAATTTCCAGCTTCAGGTGAGATGTTTGCACCATTTATACATCTAATTTTGTAAAATGAAAAACAGTATCAGAATACTCGGTGCCACCATCTTAGCAGTTGTTTACTGCTTGGCATTGGGTATAGCAACTGTTGCGCCTGCGAGTATTGCTGGTCACGGTCATCAGACTACGTCACAACAGCAAGATCAATCTCTAAGTACATTTTCAAATCATCTTTATTGCCACACCACACCCACGACTGGCTCAGTTAACAGCCTAAACATTTTTTCCCTTCCTGAATTTAAAAACCCATTTTTCCACCCCTTGTCTATTGCCCAATTAGCAGAACAATCGTTCGGAATTGCAGTAGGGCAATGCTGCGACTTTTTCATAGCATTCCTTATTCAAAACAGAAAATCAGACATCATTTTTCCCTTCCATTATTTTTGGTAATCCCTTTTTTAAGTAGTCAGTTGCCCATCTGGCAAAATGACTCGAATTCGCTAGGCTCTGTACCGTACATAGCCTCAATGCCCTTTATGAATTTAATAAAACTTAAAAATGGAAATGGATTTAGGAAGTGCCATAATTGGCGCTGTTGCCATTATGATATGCATTCTGCCGTTCATAATGATGAGTAATAGCAGAAAAAAAAGAGAAAAATTATTTTTACAAGCATTATCGGGAATCGCTGCCCAAAACAATTGTCAAATAGGATATCATGAAATTTTTGGCAACTTCGCTATTGGCTTTGATTCATCCAAAAACTTTGTGTTTTTCTACAAGCAAACAAAGGACAATAAACAAGAGCAATCTGTTGATTTAGAAGGAATTCAAAATTGCAAGGTCATTAATGTTAGTAGAACATTTAAAAGCAAGGAAGAGAGCCATCAAGTGATTGACAGGCTCGAATTATGTTTCACTCCAATGCTTAAAAACAAATCAGAGATTAAATTAGAGTTTTTTAATGCAGATTTAAATTTACAGCTCTACGATGAGCTTAAAGCCATTGAAAATTGGTCGAAAATGATAAAAGATCGGCTCTTACTCAAAAAGTGAAAAAGCAAAAAGCCCTGTGAACAGCACAGGGCTTTTTACTTCATCATCCTTTAATCACGAAAGCCTTTCTCAGCGCCTGCTCCTTGTGGTTGATATTCATGTCATTTTGAGATAAAAAAGCGCTAATTGTGTCTAATTCCTTCTGAAGTTCAAAACGTATTTACAAGCCGTGATGGACCACCCTCATAAAATATGAAATAAAGGCTTTAAAAATCAGGCCTTTAATACGTAAACGATTGTGAATTTTACAAAGAAGAATCGCTTTTGATAAAATTAAAAATTCAAACAAATATTCAATTTTGTCATGGTGCTGGCACTTTTCTTTGGTTTAACTTTGGCTATCAAATCTGGTATGACAAGGTAGGTTCCAAATGACCAGATGATGTAATTAATTTATTCCGTGAAGACCCCTTAAATTCAAGAATTAACTTCACCTTAAAATCAAATGAAATGATTATGAAAATGAAATTATCTGGAATACTAATACTCGCCTTTTTATTGGCTAATGGATGTAAACCACCCGAAAAAAAGACAGAAACCACTCCTGAGGTTACATCCGGAATAGATAGAACCGTGCTTCCCATAAAAGAACCCATTCCACCCACCAATACTGAACTGGATGTGCGCAATGCAACCTTACCAGAGCAATTCAAAGTGGAGGCACCAAAAGACGCCCCCAACGTATTGGTTGTTTTGTTGGATGACCTTGGGTTTGCTGGTACCAGTGCATTTGGCGGACCCGTTCCCACTCCTACATTCGATAATGTGGCGAGTAATGGAATATGCTTCAACAACTTTCACACTACGGCTGTTTGTTCACCTACAAGAGCAGCTATAAAAAGCGGCCGAAATCATCATGTAAATAACATGGGAAGCATCATAGAAACAGGTACAGGTTTTAGAGGAAACACAGGCCAAATTCCGCAAAATGTGACGCCAGTAGCCGAAATGTTGAGGTTAAACGGATATTCTACCGCTGCATTTGGCAAGTGGCATGAGTTAGCCGCTTGGGAAGCAAATATGTCTGGTCCTTTCGACCGTTGGCCTACGCGTCAAGGTTTTGATAAATTTTACGGTTTCCTCGGTGGTGAAACCAATCAATGGGCTCCTTTTATCTATGATGGTGTTCACCCAGTGGAGCTTCCTGATGATCCAAACTACCACTTTATGGAAGACATGACCGACCAAGCCACTGCTTGGATGAAATATCAAAAAGCACTTACCCCTGACAAGCCATTTTTTATGTACTTCGCTCCAGGTGCTATGCATGCGCCACATCATGTGCCTCAAAGCTATATCGACAAATGGAAAGGTAAATTTGATGGTGGATGGGACGTAATGCGCGAGCAAATTTTGGCGCGTCAAATAGAAATGGGAATAGTTCCAAAAGGAACGAAACTGGCACCAAAACCTGCTGCAATTCAAGAATGGGAAAGCCTTTCTCCTGATGAAAAAAGACTCTTTACCAAACAAGCTGAGGTATTCGCTGCATTTTTAGAGATGACAGACCACGAAGTAGGTCGTTTGATTGAGGCCATAGATGATATAGATCAATCAGAAAACACCATGGTCATATTTGTATATGGAGACAACGGAACCAGTGCAGAAGGTGGCCAAAGCGGAATGTATAGTGAGATGACCTACTTCAATGGCGTTCAGGAAACGGTTCAAGACATGTTGAAAAAAATAGACAAGTGGGGTGGCCCAGAAACCTATCCACACATGGCTGCTGGTTGGGCAGTAATGTTCGATACGCCATATAAATGGACCAAACAAATGGGCTCAGATCATGGTGGAACCAAGGTGGGCATGACTATTCGCTGGCCGAAAGGAATTACCGCAAAAGGTGAAATCCGCACTCAGTTTTCTCATGTGATTGATGTAGCGCCTACCATTTTAGAAGCTGCCGGCCTTCCCGAGCCAAAATCAGTGAATGGTATTAAGCAGCGCCCAATGGATGGTACAAGCATGGTGTATACATTTAATGAAAAGGATGCAAAAGAGCGCCATACTACACAGTATTTCGAAATGTTTGGTAACCGTGCAATTTATCACGAAGGCTGGTATGCGAGAACCATTCACAGAGCACCTTGGGAAAAAACACCGAGACGTCCACTCAACGAGGACATTTGGGAGCTTTACGAAGTGGCCAATGATTTCAGTTTGGTAAACGACCTAGCTGAAAAAGAGCCAAAGAAATTAAAAGAAATGCAAGCTTTATTCTTAAAAGAAGCCGAAAAGAACAATGTATTACCCATTGATGACCGTGTTTTTGAAAGATTAATTGCAGCTAATGTGGGTCGCCCAGATATCATGGCGGGACGTAGTTCCCTCACTTTGGCAGAAGGAATGACCGGAATGAGTGAAAATACTTTCCTCAACATCAAAAACAAATCGAAGGTTATCACAGCTGAAATTGAAATTAAAGAGGGAACTGCAGCAAATGGAATCCTTATCGCGCAAGGCGGTAGATTCGGAGGTTGGGCTATGTACGTTAAAGATGGTTTACTGGCCTACGATTACAATTTCTTAGGCATGGAAAGATATACGGTAAAGACAACTGAAAAACTTAAGCCGGGGAAATACACTGTGAAATTTGACTTTGCTTATGATGGCGGTGGTCCTGGAAAAGGCGGAGTAGGTACGCTTTATATTAATGGCAACAAAGCGGGTGAAGGTCGAATTGATCGCACACAGCCGGGTATTTTCTCAGCAGATGAAACCGCAGATGTTGGAATAGACCTGGCTACACCTGTAGTTGAAACTATCGGCGCAGAGCACAAATCGAAATTCAATGGCAAGATTCCGATGATCAAGGTTGAAGTAATGTAGAAGCGACAATCTTCTCATTGCTACTGGCTAATAAACTTAATGACAGAAATTCGAGAGCGTAATTTCCACTTTGAAAAGTGAGTAATTACGCTCTTTTTTTGCTTTGTAGTTTAGTGCAATTACCTTAAGCTCGAATTCCTAATTTCGTTTTCTTGGAAAATCTAAAAATAGCGAGGGCGAATTACCTAATGAATGGAGCATACCTCCTTGTGCTCCTGCTCATCGTTATTTGGTACACAAGCGTGCTGCTTCAATTCAGCTTTCAATACACCGATAGCGACCAAACCTTGATGTGGATGGCCCTTAGAGACTACTCTCATGGTGTTTTTCACGAGCCTCGGTTTTATGGTCAAGCCTACAATTCAATGATTGAAGCACTTTTAGCGGTTCCACTTTATTGGGCTGGCGTCTCACCTTCCATTGCTTTACCAATAGTTAGCAGCTTACTTTCTCTTGTACCATTTATTTTCATTTCCAGTTTAATGGCAAAATTTCATTCAAAGGTTGCCGGGCTGGTGGTCCTTTGCATCCCCCTGCTCCTACCCACGGAATACTCTCTTATTTCTGTATTACCCCGTGGGTTTGTTACAGGCATAGCTGCCGCATCCTTCTGTTGTCTGCCTGTCTTTTATCCTCATAAAAAAACTGCCTATTTTGTTTTAGGTCTTGCCATGGTTTTTGCTTATTCGCTCAATCCCAATTCTGTTGTTTTTTCTCTTCCTTGTTTGGCCTATATCGCTCTCAAAACCAAATACAGTTCACCACTGTTAGCGAGCTTCCTTTTGGGGATATTATTAGGAGCTATACCCCACTATTTGGCGTGGCAATTTTACGAGAGCAACCCACATTACATTGTTCATCCGCTTGTACTTCATTTTTCATTTCAAAGCCTATTTGAAAGCTTCAATAACCTCGACAAATATTTTAACGATCTCACACCGCTGTTTTGGAAACATGGATATGTATTGCCTATTGGCTTCGTTTTACTTGGTTTGTTGGCAGCCTATCAAAAAAAATGGGCCTTTAGTATCTTCTTTTTATCTACGATAAGCTTGGTTATCATTACATTAGGATTTGACAAAGTGCATGATGCGCGAGATAGCGTCTTTTACTCCTTTTCAAGGATGTACCTCGCTCTTCCGGCTTCATTGGCCCTGGGTGTTTCGTTTGTTTCAATCAACAAACAAAAATGGCTACTACCTATAATGTTGCTTGTTTTCTTGGCTCAAGGTATTAAGTATTGGAGATTAGAATCAACTGTGAATTCGAACCTGAGTAAACCCGACCACAAAGTAGTGGTAGTGCACAATGTGGTACTCAAAGACCGATGTACACAGCTTCAGTTGCTGTGTGAAAAACATCATGTAGATTTAGTTGTTGTAAAACATCACCCTTTGTACGACCCTATTACTTATGGCTGCCCAATTCTAGAGTTAGATTTTCCAAAAACCTTACGTCCACCCTTTGAAAGGAGAACTTGGCGCTTGAAGGAAGATGAAAAAATAATTTATCCCACTATTCTATTCATAAGTGAGGGCTACAACCTTTGCGAACAAGACAGCAACATTAAAATGATAGATAAAGATGAGTTTATTTACCTGCTTCAAAACAACCAAGAAAAGACACTTGACTTAGTTAATCGTTTGGAGATTGGCACCCGAGCCTACCACTAAAATTGAAATGTAAGCAGCTTATAATTTACCAGTACCAAGTTTATTGAGAATCGAAAAATGGCTTACAATGGCCTGCCAGAAAGTCGCGTGAGAATTATAAACCACACCATGCTCTTCAGCTGTGGCCCTCACAATTTTCGAAATTTGAGGGTAGTGTACATGGCAAATATTAGGAAATAAATGATGTTCAATTTGGAAATTCAAACCGCCAACAAACCAAGAAAACCAGTAACTGTTGTTGGCATAGTTCGACGTAGTTTTCATTTGATGAATCGCAAAATTATCTTCAACGCTTGCTTCGCTACCAGCCACAAAAAACTCGGTTTCTTCAATTACATGTGCCGTTTGAAAGATTAAGGCTAGAATCAATCCACTCATGGCCAACATCATTATAAACCCGCTTACAATCACATAAGTCGGCACATCTACTATCATGATAGGAAGTACCAAGGTTAACGCAAAATACCATATCTTATTAAAAATGATTTCCATCAATGCCTTTCCAAATGTCATGTTTTGTCCTTCTAATAAGCCCATTTTATTATACCGAATCAATTGTTCGATATCTTTAAACAGGACCCAATAAATAGTTAGTAAGGAATATAAAATCGGAGCGTAGTAAACTTGATATTTATGACCTGCTAGCCTCCTTTGATTTGGCGAAAAACGAATAATGTCACCTTTTTCAATGTCCTCATCATATCCTTCAATATTGGTAAACGAATGATGTAATACATTGTGTTGCATTCTCCAATTTGCGGGAAAACCACCCATAAAATTAAGTATATACCCCACCACTTTATTCACTCTTTTGTCGGAAGAATACGCTCCATGATTGGCATCGTGCATTATTGACAACCCAATTCCAGCTACACCAAAACCCATGATAAACCACATGCCCATCACACCAGCAGAAGTATTTACCACACCGGTTAACATTAGAATAAATGGAAGAAAATAGAGCGTAATCATGAAGAGGGTCTTTAATTTCATCTCTGCATTAGCATATTTTGAGATACCGTTATCCTTAAAATAACTATTCACTCTTTTTCTTAACTCCTTTTGGAATTCCGGTCGGTCTTTATGGTTGAACTTAATTGTGGGTACACTCAAAATAATAGAAATTTGCTCTTCATCAAAGGTCGTTATTGTTTTCTTACCGATAACCATTAATTGAACTTTATTGTAATCAATCTTCAATTTGAATGTGCAAAACAATTTGCCCCACATATTTTCAGCACTTTCTAACTTCCTATACATCACCAACTAGTACGCTGAAAATTCGGCTGTTCTAGTCATGCCTTTCACCATTTCTTCCCTCCCATTCAACACAGCATATTTACCTTTCTTAAAAATTTACAGTACTTTGTATTGCATAGTACTGTCTTTTGTACATATCTTTGTATCGCAAAACAGTTAAATCATGGCATATACATTCATTATAGCATTTGGATTAAGTAGTTTAATCGCACTCAATCAGAAAGTTGCCAGCGACATTTACACCAAGTATCAAAACCAAGCGGGTGTAATATCAATGAGTTTTTCGAAGGAAATGCTCGACGGAATTGACCTAGATTTTGATTGGAACGAAAAAATGATGTGTGCTAAAGGAGATTTTAAAAGCGCAAGAATGATGGTTTTTTCTAGCGAAAAAGCAGATAGCAACCTTTTTGAAATGGTAAGAGATGAGTTTCGATCCATTGGTTTTAAATACCTCGAAATAAAGGAAGAAAATGAAGTAAAAGGCCACCTATTTATAGAAAAAAAAGCAAAACGAATTAAAGAAGTGCATTTTGTGTCTGGGGGAAAATCAGAGGGAATAGTCATTTCCTTTTACGGAGATGTGGAAGTAACAGACAAAAAATAGAATTTGATGAACGTAGAAAACACCAAAGCGCAAATGCGCAAAGGAATTTTGGAACTCTGTATCCTGAGCATTTTGGATAAAAACGAGGCTTATCCTTCGGATATTCTGGTTGGACTAAAAGATTCTAAATTGATTGTGGTAGAGGGTACATTATACCCCTTACTTACCAGACTCAAAAACGCTGGATTACTTACCTACCGGTGGGAAGAGTCCACTTCTGGACCACCACGCAAATACTACCAAATAACGGGAATAGGAAAAACATTTTTAAAGGAATTGCAGCTCTCTTGGCAAGATTTGTCGAAGGCAGTAGAAAAAATAAGTAAGAAATAAATTAGGTAAGATGAATAAGACGGTAACGATAAACATCAACGGGCTCATTTTCAATATTGACGATGAGGCTTATGCTCACCTTAAGACCTATTTAGATACTATAAAGGGTTATTTTAAAAATGCCGAGGGAGGCGAAGATATCATGATCGATATTGAAGCTAGAATTGCCGAAATGTTTCAGGAACGTATTTCTGATCGCAAAGAGGTGATTTCTTCGGCTGATGTAGATTATATGGTATCTGTAATGGGACAACCGGAAGATTACATAGACGAAGAAATGCGCCAGGAAGCTGAATCCTTCACCAACCAAGAACACGATGCAGATTTGGGCGAAGAAGATGGGCCAAAACGATTTTTTAGAGATCCCGACAACAAGATGCTAGGCGGTGTATGCTCCGGAATTGGCTACTACTTCGGCATCGATCCTATCATAGCTCGTGCTATATTTCTATTTGCCTTTATCTTCGGTTCGTTTGGGTTCTGGGTTTATCTCATTCTTTGGGTTATTACACCTAAAGCCGTAACCCGAGCCGATAAGCTCAGAATGAAAGGAAAAAAAGTGACCATCGAGTCGATCCGGAAATCTGTGGAGAACGAAGCGGGCAACTTAAAAAAAAAATGGAAAAATTTAGGTTCTGAAGTACCCAAACAATGGAATGAAAAATCAAAAGGTCGCCTGTTCGAATTTGGAACCTCTCTCCTTTCATTCTTAGGCAATGTGCTTCAACTCTTGCTCAAGGGAATTGGCAAACTATTGGGCCTTTTATTCTTTGTTATTGGAGGGTTTTGGCTCTTTGTGCTCATTACTTCCCTCTTCGGGTTATACTCCTTTGATGGTGATGTATTTTTTAATCAAAACCTATACGCCTTCACCATAGACGAATTTAACACACTCATATTCAACAGCCCCAGTAGCAAGTACATTATTCTTACTGGCGTTATTTGCACCATAGGCATACCCCTCTTGGCCCTTACCTACAGCGGACTCCGCTTGCTTTTTGGATTTACACATAAATTTCGCGGTATAGGTATCGGTCTTTTTGTTCTTTGGTTTTTGGGCATCATCACCTTGGTTTTAGGATCGCTAAACGTAGCTAGTGAATTTAAGCAAAGTGAATCCGTTAGCCAAGAAATTGCCTTATCTCCCACCCTAGCTGACACACTTATAATTGAAGTAAATCCAGAACTGCTACCACCTTATGAAGATCCTTCCAAAACGAAAGACGATCACTACCTGCTCAAAAGAGACAGCGAATACCTGTATTTGGCTAATGTTAAACTCAATGTCGTTGAAAATAACTCAGATAGCATTTTGATCACGGTTACGCAGAAAGCACGCGGGGCCACTTATAAGGATGCAAAAAGTCGCGCCAAAAAAATTGAATACTTCTACTCTATTTCTGATAACAAACTGGTTTTCGATCCATATTATAAGGTGGCATTTCAAGATCAATACCGCTTGCAAGAAGTGTATGTTCAAATTTCAATTCCACGAGGAAAGTCGGTTTATTTCTCCGACAATTCTGCTTGGGTTATTCATGATATTAAAAACGTGAACAACACCTGGGATTTTGATATGATCAATCAATATTGGATCATGACCGACCAAGGATTGCATTGCAAAGCTTGTCCAGCAGGGTCGAATAAAAAATACAACGTGAGTTCATCTGCCGATTATATGAAAATGGAAATCGCCAAGTTGGAAGCTAAAATTCAGGAAATCTCCTTGGATTTTGAAATTGAAAAAAGCAAAACAGAAAACGAATTTGAGCGCAAAATACTTTCCTGGAAAAACAAAATAGAAAATGCCAGCTCGGATAAAAAAGGCGAATACGAATTGAAGGTTAAAGAATTGGAAGTGCAATTGGAACAAAGCCTTAAACGTTTAGACCTGAAAATGGAAAATTCGCTGCGAAAACTAGAGTTTAAAAAAGACAAATTGATTCGCGAATTTGAACAATTGTATCCCGACGATTTACAAAGTGAAGAAGACGACGCGATTGAGGAGGATGAGTTTGATGGAACCACGGCGTACAAAATCACTGAATTTGACTCGGTTATAAAATTTCCTAATCCGTTTTCATTGGTAGGTTAAGCAACGAATAGGCGCAATTAAATTGCATTTCGGATCGGTTTCAGCACCAGAGTTTCTTCCCCCAAATTCTGGTGCTTTTTTTTTACCTTTGACCACCCTAAAATTTGGTGCGAAATCACCATTTTTTCTAAGTATTTAGCAAGGAAAATAAATGGCAACAGAAAACGTAGCAGTAGCAGAAAAGCAGAGTATACCCAAGGAGGCGAAACAAGAGATTCTTAACGACTATAAACTTGCTGTAGAAAGCAGGGAAACAAGTCTATTGGGACGAAGAGAAGTTTTGACAGGCAAAGCCAAATTCGGAATTTTTGGTGACGGAAAGGAATTGGCACAAATTGCCCTAGCCAAACAATGGAAAAACGGCGATTGGAGAAGTGGGTATTACCGCGATCAAACCATGATGATGGCTGCCAAACTCGTTAACATTCAGCAGTTTTTTGCCCAACTTTATGCACATCCCGATGCTCAAATGGATCCCTCAAGCGCAGGTCGTCAAATGAATGGACATTATGCTTCGAGGTTTATCAATGAAGAAGGGAACTGGCTCAACCAAATGGAAAGAAAAAACAGCAGCGCTGATGTTTCACCTACAGCGAGCCAAATGCCTCGCTTGCTCGGCCTTGCCTACGCTTCAACATTTTACAGAAACAGCCCTGAACTTAAGGACAAAAAGCATTTTTCGAAAAAAGGAAATGAAGTTGCCTTTGGAACTATTGGCGACGCTAGCACCTCTGAAGGTATGTTTTGGGAAGCTCTTAATGCTGCAGGTGTGCTCAAAGTGCCGTTGGTAATGTCGGTATGGGATGATGGTCACGGCATTTCAGTACCCAAAGAATTCCAGACCATAAAAGCTAGTATATCTGAGGCGTTAGCTGGGTTTCAACGAAAAGATAAGGGCCCCGGATTCGAAATTTTTAAAGTGAAAGGTTGGGATTATCGCAACCTTTGTTTGACTTACGATGAGGCGGTTCGAGTGGCCCGCGAAGAGCATGTGCCAGTATTGGTTCACGTAGAAGAAGTAACACAGCCCCAAGGGCACTCTACCAGTGGATCGCATGAGCGGTACAAAAGCAAAGAAAGACTTGAATGGGAAACAGAATACGATTGTATTCACCAATTTGGTAAGTGGATTGTTGAGATTGGCGCAGCTACCGACGATGAATTAAAAACGATTCAAGATCAAGCTAGAAAAACGGTTCGCGATGCCAAGAAGAATGCATGGGATTCTTTTACCAATTCTATAAAAGAAGAAAAGAAAACTGCCGAACAAATGCTCGGAAAACTGGCATCTTCCTCCGCCAATAAGGTTTTCATAGAAAAAATTGCGAAGGATTTAAGCGCGCAATCAGAACCGGAAAGAAAAGCTCTGGTGATGGCCGTAAAAAAAGCCTTGCGTTTTACAAGAGACGAAAAAAATGCCTTCAAAACGGAAGTTTCGACTTGGTTGAAAAAATATGTTGACGAAAACAACCAGCGCTATGGAAGCCATTTATACAGTGAATCAAAGTATTCGGCACTAAATGTTGAACCCATTGAAGCTGAGTACAGTGGAGATAAAATGGTTGATGGCCGTGAAATAATTCGAGACAATTTTAATGCGCAATTGGCCAAAAAACCTGAGCTCATCATTTTTGGCGAAGACTCTGGAAAAATTGGAGGAGTTAATCAAGGATTAGAGGGCTTGCAAGACAAATTTGGGGTTCATCGTGTTTTTGACACCGGAATCAGAGAATGTACAATTGTAGGTCAGGCTATTGGTATGGCTATGCGCGGTTTACGCCCCATTGCCGAAATTCAGTACCTAGATTACCTCCACTACGCCATTCAAATATTGAGTGATGATTTGGCAACGGTTCAATACCGCACCAAAGGAGGGCAAAAAGCACCTGTAATTATTCGCACTAGAGGTCACCGCTTGGAAGGAATCTGGCATTCGGGATCTCCTATGGGCATGATCATCAATGCACTTCGTGGTGTTCATATTTGCGTTCCTCGAAACATGACACAAGCTGCTGGGTTCTACAATACGCTATTAGAAGCAGAGGAGCCAGCCATCGTGGTTGAATCGCTAAACGGGTATCGTTTGAAAGAAAAAGAACCCACCAATTTTGGGTCGTTTAAAACCCCATTGGGGATTCCTGAAATAATGGTTGAAGGCCGCGACATTACCCTTGTTACCTATGGGTCGATGGTACGTATGGCGCAAGAATCAGCCAAACAATTGTTGGAAGTCGGTATTTCGGTTGAAGTGATTGATATACAAACCCTTCTCCCCTTCGACCTCGAACATGCTATAGTTGAATCGCTGAAAAAAACAAACCGCCTTTTGATCCTCGACGAGGACGTACCAGGTGGGGCATCAGCGTTTATTTTACAACAGGTATTGGAAAATCAAGGTGGATACAGGTACCTTGATGCGGACCCAAAAACACTTACAGCGAAGGAACATCGCCCTGCTTATGGCTCAGATGGCGACTATTTTTCGAAGCCTAGTCTAGAAGATATCTTTGACGCGGCTTATGCCATAATGAACGAAGCAGATCCAGCAAAATTTCCTGGAATTTATTAAAATGAAAACATTACTGAACTGCGCATTGGCCATTCTTATGGGGTGGACGCTGGTGGGCTGCGAACACAAACCTGATATAGATAATTACAGGTTTCTTCTGGGTGAGTGGGAAATAAGTGATGAAGATCTAAACAAAACTTCCTATGAAATTTGGCAAATAGTGAGCGACACCCTTTTTGAAGGGCGTATGTTTGATGTGGTCGATGGGGACACCATTAAAAGAGAAAAATTATGGCTAGAAAGTCGTGACGGTAAAATTATTTATTCCGCTATTGTTTACGGATACAATGACGATAGAAGGATTTATTTTGACAATACGCTAAAAACCATTGATAGAACTCGATTTGAAAATAATAACCATGATTTTCCAACCATGATCCAATATAAAAAAACGGGGATGCATTTTCTTGAAATCCTAGTGTGTGATGAGGACGATACCCTGCCTCGAATTCGAATGCATAAAATACAATCGAAATGAAAATCTGCTTATTTAGTTTCCTCCTTTTCGGAATACTCCACTCCTTGTCTGCGCAGCAACCTAAAAAGGAGTTTGAAATGACCGAAGGAGGTAAGACTTATAACATGAAGCAGTACTACATGGTTATTCTTCTCAAGGGTGACCACAGGAACCAACCCAAAGAAGAAGCCGATAAAATACAAGCTGCACATCTCGCAGGAATAAGAAAGTTAGCTGATGCTGGTATTATTCAAATTGCTGGCCCATTTGCACACGATGAAGATCCAAGAGGGATTTTTATCATGGACGTAAAAGACATTGATGAAGCCAAAAGAATTGTAGACCAAGACCCCGCCGTTAGGTCTGGTCGTCTTAAATACAGAGTATATCCGTGGTGGGCGGCCAAGGGAAGTACATTAAAATAAAAATGGTGCGAACTTAGCTTCAAGTGAAACTTTCCCGGCTATAAGCTGGACAATAATGCAGTTTGTTTAGGTATTTACTTTTTTCCTTTCTCTTTATTTCGCAAGTTGCTTTTGGGCAGCTAAGTGCAGAAAAATACCTTTCGCTCGCAAGAGCTAACATCGACAAGGCCCAATATTCAACTGCAGTACAGCAACTCACTTTCGCTCTCAAAACCGAACCTTATAACATTGAAGCTTATTTTCTTAGAGCGATGGCTCGATACAACCTAGGTGATTTTGAAGGTGCCATACTCGATTACACCCAGTGTATTAGGCTAAACCCTACCACTCCTGCCCCATTTCAAAACAGAGGACTTGCTCGTAGCCGATTGAATGAACATTATTTGGCCATCGAAGACTATGACCGCGCACTAAAACTAGATCCCGGTAGCTATTTCCTACTTATCAATAAGGCCTATAGCCAAATTCAAATGGAAATGTATGCGGAATCCGAAGCCACTTGTACCCGCGCCATTAACATGAACCCCTATTTGGAGTCGGGGTATATGATGAGAGGCTTATCCAACACACAGCTTAAGAACTTTGAAAAAGCTATTGTCGATTTTACCAAAGTGCTCGAAATTAAACCCACAGAAGCCGAGGCATATCTCAGAAGAGGAATTGCCAAAAATGAAATGATGGATTTGGTGGGGGCTATGGCAGACTGCGATTCGGGAATTCGGCTGGATTCCAATTCGGCAATTGGTTACTTTGTAAGGGCCAATCTTTACGCAGAAAAATTTCAATACAAAAAGGCCATCCAAGATTATAACAAGGTAATCGATCTCAACCCAAACAATGCCATGGCCTATTACAACAGAGGAAATGCAAAATCCAAACTTGATGACTTCAGGGGTGCGGCCTACGACTATTCTCGCGTAACCGACTTAAACCCTGGTAACCTACTGGGGCATTATAACTTGGCACTCGCCTATCACAAATTAGAACGATACGACCTAGCCCTGACAGAATATTCTAAAGTGATTGAAATTTTTCCAGAAATGGAAGACGCCTACTTCAACCGAGCCTTTGTAAAAAAACATCTAGGAGACGAATGGGGTGCCCGCCAAGATTATAACCGAGGAAATGAAATTCGGGGCAAAAACCGCGAAAGAGAATTTGATTTCGAGAAAGAAAAGGAATTAGAACGCCTTACCGACCTAGATGCAGATTTTTATCAGCCGGATTTTAAGGACGAAGAAGCCCAGTTGAGCCTTTTTGATTATCCTTTGTTTGAATTGAGCTACACTGATTACAAATCAGTTACCAAATCTCAATTGCAATTCAATTTCAGCCAACTTACCCAGTTTAACGAAACGGTCGAAAACAAGCCCTACTTCTATGTTAGAAACTGGTTGAGTCCTGAAGTGCAAGATTCTACCTCAGACATTGACATGATACGTTCTCAAAAAAGCGAGGACATATCCGACGCACAAAAACAGCGAACACTTTTGTGGCAAGCAATTGCATATAGAAAAGAATTTGATTTTAATAATTCGCTTGCCACCTACGACACCCTCATCAACACCTACCCATTATTTGCATTGGCCTACTTTAATAAGGCGAACACCATGTTGGATTTGCTCGAATTGTTGTTGAAGTTAGAATCTAACGAAGGCGCATTTATAGAACTAGGAGAAGATGTTTCTCCAATGGTGTTGAAAGACGTACAAACCATTAATATTCAGCTCGATAAAATAGAAAGACTCTACAGGCAAACCCTAGATTTTGACTCAGATTTTTACCTAGCTTGGTTTAATCTCGGTATCGTAAAAGCGGAAAAGGGAGAATTTGAGGAGGCTGTGAATGCGTATTCCAAAGCCATCAAAATCAAAAGTGATTTTAAAGAAGCTTATTACAACAGGGGGGTCACCTACCTCTACCTCAAAAACAACAAAAAAGCATGTAACGACTTCTCAAAAGCCGGAGAATTTGGCATTGGAGAAGCTTACAAATTGGTTAAAAAATATTGTAATTAGTCCTTAATTCTGGTCAATGACATGGCCTTCAACATCCAATCGGGAAGCGGCTTTTTAGGATCTCTGTTCTTTAGGTTTTTGTACCAACCTATCTTTTTGAGAATCGGTAGTTTATGTGTTTCCACAAATTCGATCAAAGTGCCATCGGGATCCTCGATGTAAGAAAACCTTCCTGCGGCTTCACCCATATCAAAACTATTGGCGCTGTCTACTGTAAAAGGAAATCCCTTAGAAGCACACAATGCCTTCAATTCGTCCATGCCATTGATATCGAAGCAGAGGTGTATATAGCCCAAATCGCCCCAATCGCGGCCCTCAAATATTTTTCGCCCCGTTCGATTTAGCCCTTGAACCAATTCAATTTGTGAAGGTCCTATCATTCTGCTAAAAGCTCCATTTCGGGGCTGTGCGTGTGTGAGCAATACCCTGCGGTACTTTTCGCCACCGGCATTCACTCCAGCAAAATCGTCAAACACGCCCGTCTCATCATATATAACTTTGTCGTACCCCAAAATCTCAGTATAGAGCTTCCGTGATTTTTCAATATCCGACACACCAATAGTGCAACCCATTGGGCCTGCAGTATCATTGCCTACATCTTTAAATTTATAGGCATCTTGCACCATTTGGAACACATTGCCATAAGGATCGGCCAAGTAGAATGTTGGATTTCCATCTGGCTGATTACACAACTCACCCAAGATATTGACGCCGCCTGCTTTGAATTTTTTAAATACTTTTTTGACATCATAAGTCCTGATTTTTCCTACGTTTAAGCCATAATCTCCCAATTGAATTTGAAAATCTGGCGCAACAGGCTTGCGCGAGGTGTATTGCCATATTTCGAACCCAGCACCACTTTGAATATTCAACGCTAGAATGGCGTGTCTGCTTCGCACCTCATTTTGTGTGTAAGGGAGCATTAGAGCAGCTTCTGCAGCTTCTTCAAATACCTTGATATCCATTCCAAAATGTTTGCGGTACCATTCAAATGCGCCATGAACATCAGGAATACCTACGCCCAATTGTTGAATTCCGCTAATTACTACACTCATACTTCAAGCTATTTATGTGGGTTTTATTCGAGCCGCAAGTTTATAAAATAAAGCAGGAACAAACCGTCTAAAATGAACCATCATAATCTCTTTTCCGCCTACCAATATTTCTCGTTTTTTAAGCGCAACTCCTTTTACAATTTGCTTGGCACATTCATTTACATCCATCCCAGCAGCAAGTCCTTCGTCCATTTCGCCGTGTACTTTGCCTTCGGCATTGAGTGCTCCTAACGAAAGCGATGTGGCAATCCTTCCAGGCAAGACCATAGAAACCGAAATGTTGTTATTAAAATTCTCAATAGCCAAAGATTCGAAGTAGCCGTGAAGTGCATGTTTTGATGCGCTATAAGTGCTTCTGAGTGGGAACCCAAATTTGCCTACAATACTACTCGTAACCACAAAATGACCGAAGCCATTATTCAACATTAGCGTCAATACTTTTTTGGTTAGCGCAATGGTGCCAAAGAAATTCACTTCCATGATTTTACGGTCGGCTTCTATACTCTCTGAGTCGCTAACTAAGCCCCGCTGGCTCAAACCACCATTATTAAACAAATAATCAACCCTTTGATGTACATTTTTTACGGCCCGAAACGCTGCGGATATACTTTCTTGATCGCTTAAGTCGATGGCTACAACTTGCACATTTTTATTCCCAAGTTCGGCACATTTTATTTTTACTTTCTCCAATTCATCGAGACGCCTTGCCGAAATCACCAGTTTGGCCCCTTTTGTGGCCAATTGATAAACAATGGCCTCACCTATTCCCGAAGAAGCTCCCGTAACCCAGCAAACCTTATCTGTAAATATCATTTAATAAAATATTTTTTTGAAGACAAAGATGCTTCTATGAAAAGTATTGTTGCAGCAATGCCTTGTGCAGTTCTCACAAAATTGTAAAAACCCAAGCTATTTATTTATTCAATTTTTTAATCATCTCTACTTATCCCATACTCAGCCTTCACCATAAGAACTGAATGACAGAAGAGGACTCTGCTCGTTTGTAACGCTAGTAAAAATCACATGAGCACCTCCTTTTTTTATAGGAGGTTTCCACTAATTTTATCGTAACGTATTTATCATCAACCAACTGCGAGGCAGCACTCATTCCCATGACTAAAATAGCAGAAAATACCCCAAGCACAAACCAAGATAAACTCAAATTAAACGTGAACTCTAAAGTAAGTTAATCTCATCTTATGAAAGTGCTGAAATTTGTCACAAACCTTTCAATCCACAAGGCTCGGACCTATAAAAGTTTAGTTTTGCAGTCCATTTTAATACATGTCTGGAAATAAATTACAAAAAAGTCTTGCCTACTCCGTTTTGTTCGTTATTGGACTGATTACGCTTGCGGCTTTAAGTATAATTCCGAAAACCAAATTCGACTATAATTTCGAGCGCTTTTTCCCGCCGAGCGATACTGATTTACAGTTCTATTACGACCACACAGCTACCTTCGAATCCGACAACGACTTTTTATTGGTTGGAATTGGTAATGATAGATCAATTTACAATAAGGATTTTCTCGTTAAGCTTGACTCCTTAACGCATATTTTAGAAAATATAGATCACGTAGAACGTGTTGTTTCGCCTTCTAATATCAACAACCCTATCATTGGTCCATTTGGTGTAGCCAAAGCAGCGTATATTCATATTGATAACCCCGACCTTTATTCCTCAGATAGTTCGAGAATTGAAAGTACACCTGGATTAAAAGGCTCACTCTTTTCAGATGACAATAAAAAAGTCTCGCTTTTCCTAAAAATAGAAGGCTCCAAGAATACCCAACAAAATGACAAAGTAGTAGCCGACGTTGAAACCACCCTTAGAAACTTTGAGTTTGAGACCTTTCATGTGGCTGGAAAAATCAAAGGGGCAACTTATTTTATAGATGTCATGAAAAGGGAGCTGATTATGTTCATGAGCATTTCATTTATTGTGCTCATAATATTCCTTTTTATCAGCTTTAGATCGCTTTGGGGAATATGGGTTCCTATTAGTATAGTTGGCATTACATTGATTTGGATGATTGCCTTTATGACCTTGATTCATCGCCCCATCAACTTTATGACTACGCTATTGCCTACCATACTCTTTGTGGTCTGTATTTCCAATGTGGTGCACATTACCGAAAAATACGTGGACGAACTCCGTAAAGGAAAGTCTAAAAGGGAGGGAATGTGGATCGCTTTTAAAGAAATTGGCCTGGCCACCTTCTTTACGGCATTTACAACTGCGGTTGGGTTTTTAAGCCTCAACACCAGTATGATCATTCCCATCAAAGAGTTTGGTTGGATTACAGCAATCGGAGTATATGTAGCGTTTTTTCTATCATTTAGCTTACTCCCAGCCTTGCTTTACCTCCTCAAAAAACCTATGGTAAGAGGTGATCATTCTAATGACTCGTTTTGGAGTAAAAGACTACACCGCATGTTTCAATGGTTACTACCGAATCGTCAATTGGTGTTTGGCATTGTGCTGGCAACCATGCTGCTTTCATTTGGCGGACTGTACTTTATTGAAATGGACAACCATTTTATTGAAGACTATTCGAGTAGTGATGAAATGACGGAGGATTATATGTTTTTCGAAGATAATTTTTCTGGATTCAGACCATTTGAATTGTCGGTGTGGGTCAAAGATTCGAGTAAAACATTTACCGATTTAGAAGTCGCGCAAGAAGTTGCTAAGATTGAAAGAGGTCTTGAAGTAATTTATGGGGCTGGTTTTATAATAAGCTCCAATACATTTATCAAAGGAGCTCGGAGAGCCATGAATGGCGGCAGAAATGAAGAGTATATCTTGCCAGCAGATGAAAATGAAATGAAATTGGTGGAAAGAAACATCAAACGTCTTCCAAGAGTAAACCTGAGAAACTACCTCACCGACGACAAACAGCACGCAAGGATAAATGGCAAGGTAAAAGATCCTGGTGGAAAAGTAATGCGCGAGTATGACCAACAATTTAAAATTTATATGAAGGAGAACATCAACGGTGACCTGATAGGCTATCGCGTAACGGGCATGCCTTTTTTGGTGGATAAAACCAATGAATTTTTGGCAACCAATATTGTTATGAGCCTGGCCATTGCCTTTATCATTATTGCCGTTATTATGGGCTTGTTGTTTCAGTCCTATAGAATGATCATTATTGCTATTCTTCCGAACCTACTTCCCTTACTCGCCATTGCTGGCATGATGGGGCTCGTAGGTATCAATATTAAAATTAGTACCTCCATTATTTTCGCTATTGCGTTTGGTATTGCTGTGGATGATACCATTCACTTTATGAGTAAACTACGTATAGAAATGAACAAGGGGAAGCACATACTCTATGCCCTCAAACGAACGTATTTATCCACCGGAAAAGCCATTATTGTTACCAGCTTGATTCTTTGCTCAGGGTTTTCAATATTAATAGCTTCCGACATTTCAAGTACATTTTATATCGGCTTATTGGTAAGCACCACCCTGCTGTTTGCCGTGCTGAGTGACCTGTTTTTCCTACCAGTTTTAGTGATCATGTTTTATCAAAATCCCAAAAAAAGGAAAAGAAAATTCTTTCGAAGAAAAAGGGAATTAGTGGCATCATAATTGTAAATCCGCGTCAAGTTGTAAATTCGTAAAAAATTATTAAAAATGAAAAAAGCATTAACATACGTATCGATGTTCGCAGTAGTAATTTCTACTGCCACATTTACTTCATGTAAATCAAAGAAAACTACACCTAAAAAAGAAGGTGAAGTTGAATTAGTTCAATATTGCTCTGGTCCAGAATACTTTTCTGATAAGAAGACTTTCAGATCGAATGCAATAGGTGAAAGTTTAGACCAAATGACGGCTCGTAAAAAAGCATTGGCAGACGCTAAAGCCAAATTGGCTGGAGACATTAGCACGCAAATGAAAATTGTGGGCGACAACTACGTCAAATCTTCAGAATTCAATAACAAGGAAGAAGTATTGGAGCGTTTTGAAGAAAACTCTAGAACTGTAGTAAACCAATCGCTTACTGGAACTAAAACCATTTGCGAGAAGTTTACAAAAACTCCTGAAGGCAAATACAAGTGTTATATCGCTATTGAATTGTCGGGAAGTGAGTTGGTTTCTCAGTACAATGAAAGATTGTCTAAAGATGAGAGTTTGAAAGTAGATTATAACTACGAAAAATTCAAAGAAACTTTCGATAAGGAAATGGAGAAAATGGAAAACAGATAATCCTTATGGATTCCCATAAAAAATGCCGCTTTTGCGGCATTTTTTGTTTTATATACTTCCCTCCCGTTTTCTAACGAACCATTCTAAAGACAAGAGCAGAAGCAACAAAGCAAAGATCCATTTGAGATTAATCAAATCTTCGAACTTGGTTTCGGTATGGACCACCACCGGCGCATTAATGCTTTTTAGCGTTTGCTCCAAGCTAGCAAGGTTACGTGCCGTTACCATTTCCCCTCCCGATTTGGCTGAAATCCTCGACAGCAAACCAAAATCTGCACGATTAGAAATATACTCTGCCGAAATAGGAGTTACAGACACTTGACCCGATTTTTCAAACGATTTTCCTCCCTGCACCAATTTAGCTTGGTATTGATAAACCCCTGGTTCCCAAACACCCGCGTCTAGGTAGTAAAAATTGTCCTTGCGCTTCATTACAAAGTCGAATTTATCGCCTGACTCTTTTTCTATTTGCAGAAACACGTCCTCGTCGTTGGTGAGCTCGAACGATTCATTATAAAACTCTCCTTGAAAAATCAAATTTTCATTTTCCTGGATTTTTTTGGTACTTTCTAACCTAAACCTCGTTTTGGATTCTCTGGTGGCTAAATAATTTACGGTTCGGTCCAAAATTTCATCTAAGGCTGATGTTTTATTCAAATTTCCTCTTTCATATAACCTCCAACGCCACAAACCTTCACCTGCAATTACACCTACTTTCTCGCCATTGTTGGTCCCGAGCATCCATATTGGATCTTGTGTAGCTACACTTCCAATTCGCTGATAAAAAAGCACCTCACTGTTAGAAACCGTGTACTTGCCAAAGGGAATTTTCAGCGGCGGTGCTTCCTGCAAGTATGCCCACTCTTCTTTTTTCATCAAAAAGGGCACAAAATTCACATTCAATTTGGCCTGAGCTTCGTTCAACCTGCCATTATGAGCTTCAATTTTCAATCCAGTGTTAAGCCCATTAAAATAGTTGATGTCCGATAGGTTGCCCAACACATAAAGCTTTGGCAATTTAGAGTTGAGCACCGATTGATAGCTTGCTCCCGCGCCTCTCGCTGGAATTTGGTTTAGAATCACCAAACTGTACTTGTTGTCCAATTCTTCTTGGGTTAATTCTTTCAACTTGCGGGTAGGCAAAAAAGTCACTTCATAGTTTTCGTTGTTTTCAATGGCTTGCCTGATTGTAGCCACATCGGGATGTGTTACACTGCTCAAAAGGAGTACTTTTTGGCGAGCATCGATTACCTCGATAAAAACCAATTCGCTGTTGTTTTTTAAGGAAGACTCTCCTTCAATTCCGTCGATTTGAATTCTAATTGCTTGATTTCCAACTTTCTCAGCCTTTACCATAAATTGAAAAGTGACGAAGTCTTCATCCGATTGGTATTCCAATTCTTTTTTCTCCAAAAGCCGACCAAATCCAGAAATAGAAAGGCTTGTTTTTTTGCCCTTGAGCAAAGAAGACCTAACAGAAACTTCTATGGGTAAGTCGTTGCCCAAAAAAGAAAGTTTATTTTTTCTCACTTTGCTAATCCATTGATCTATTTGGGCAGTGCTATCCCCCATGGCAATGGTAAATATGGGAGCTTTGAGTTTGGTTTGAACATATTCGGGATGGTTCCCTTTGTTGTACAACCCATCAGATGCCAATACCACAGCTCCTACATTGGCATAAGCATAATAATCTTCCATATTGGTAAGCCACTCCGACAAATCAGTTTGTTTTTCCGCAAATGTTAAAGTATCGGACAAGGGTTTTGTTTTTTCACCCAGCGAAAACCACTTAATTTCAAATTGAGATGAAACACCTTCGAGGGCCTTGTTGACATCATTTTTAAACCCTGATTGATAATAAGTACTATCCGCATTTTGCAATACCGAAAGCGAATTATCAATCCCAACCAGCAACAAGGGCTTTTCATTTTCGCTCTGCGAATAATTCAAAAGAGGTCGCAACAAAAACAAAGAAATAAGGAAAACCGCCAAAAACCGAACAAGGGCAAGCGTCGCATTTACTTTTGGCGAAAAAGCGGCACCGCGAAACCAGTACAAAAAGTAAGTGAAAATTGCTGCAATGAGAATGCAAACAACTACTAAATATGAGGGGTAATCAAACTGTAACATAAAAAAGAGGCCGCGGAAAGCGGCACTCCAAATATCAGATTAAATAAGGGTATCCAAAAACACCCTTTGTGCATTTGTGTTAAAAGAAATCAGACAGTTATCATTCCACCATCCACATTGATGGTTTGACCTGTGATGTACGTTGACAAATCGGAAGAAAGGAACAGACATAAGTTGGCCACATCTTCAGGAGTTCCGCCTCTTTTCAAAGGAATGGCTTCCCTCCACTGCTTCACCATTTCTTCGGGAAGCACCGCGGTCATTTCCGTTTCGATAAATCCGGGTGCCACGGCATTACAGCGAATGTTTCTTGAACCTAATTCTTGTGCTATACTTCTTGTAAACCCTAGGATTCCCGCTTTAGAAGCCGCATAATTCGACTGGCCCGCATTTCCTTTAACTCCTACGACCGAACTTAAATTCACGATAGAACCCGAACGCTGTTTAAGCATGGTTTTTAGCACACACTTGGTCATGTTATACACCGATTTCATGTTGGTGTCGATCACATCATCCCACATGTCTTCGGTCATGCGCATCAATAGATTGTCCTTGGTAATGCCAGCATTGTTGATCACAATATCAATCTTACCTCCAAAATCGGCCAATACATCCTCAATGAGTTTTTCAGCTGCAGCATAATCCGCCGCGTCAGATTTATATCCCTTGGCATTTACCCCAAAGGTCTTTAACTCATTTTCGACTGCTCTAGCCTTTTCCTCCGAAGAGTGATAAGTAAAGGCTATATCGGCGCCATTTTGGGCAAATACTTCAGCTATAGATTTTCCGATTCCGCGTGTTGCCCCTGTAACAATGGCCACTTTTCCCTGCAATAAATTCATGTTCTCAATTTTGAGCTCCAAATATAGAAAAATGGACTTGGGTTGTGGTTGGTTTATGGTCGTGGTTGGTCGTGGTTAGTTGCGGTTGGTTGCGGTTGGTTGGTTGAATTGGATTTTGAAGACTTTGAAAAAGCTCAATGAGCGAAAAAATGTGAAATGGGAAAAACATGGCGTAAAACCAGGAGAAAGGAAGCTAAAGGTCGATTTATTTAGGAATCATTTCTTACTTCGAAACATTAGTCGTTGACGTTCATATTTATTTCAGGCTTGCTAGTGTTTCGTAGCAGAGCATGAACGTGTTTCGGTAAATCTCATGTGTTTGGTTTATCCACATTAATATCCCAAGTAATGGTTTTCAATCAAATTCACTAATCAGGTGAACTTGGCCTGTTTCCGTAATCATGTGGTGGAGGTAACTTGAAATTATGTTTGTGCTATAAGGTTCAAAACTTCCGAGCCAACCGGACTCTACTATTATCTCCCTTCGCACTTGGCCATAATCGCCTTCAAATGTTTTTTGGAAACTGTGCGCCGTCTTTCGTATCACGCCCATTTTATGGGTTATGCCCTCTACTTCTACTTCGGGCATTATTTCACTAATTTGATTAGAAATAGCTTTCAATTTCTTTTTCAAAGCATTGCCCGATTCATCGCCATCTTGTAAAACTACTAAGTCAATATCCTCTGAAAACCGTTGGATAAATCCAAAGCATTTTGATAATGCCGTACCACCTTTAAACACAATGAAATTGGATAGCTCACTTTTAAAAAGAGTGTATAATACCAACGTTACCCAATAATCCTTTTCAATAAAAATCTCCTTGATATTAAGCCTTTGAGCAGCTACAATTATGGCTTCGCGGAACAAAGTTTCATTTTGATGTAGCTTCATACGATGTTCCAATTTGGGGCTGTGAGTAAATCTGTTGGCTTTAGTCTAATCTTGTAGGTAGAAAGCGGATTTAGTGATTCGCGTAAATCTGCTAGGTTGACATCCTTTTGTTGTTCTAGTAATGCGCCTAAAAAAGCCCTAACTCGCGGTGGATATTTCAAAGCATATTGTTTCAAGACATTCGTTTCCTTATCCGTGAGTTTTTTTAACTGAGTTAAAAGAATGCTTATTCCTCCGCTTGAATTCATATCTGGAATAGAGTTCCAATCTTTTAGGGCATCTAAGAAACCAAGTTGACGGTAGTTCTTTTCACTTACCTCTACATAAGCTTTCACTGGTCTAGCTTTAATGGTTTGCCGGTCTATGAGAATTCTATTGTTATATGAGGCTACTTTCCAAGTATTGGGTACTTGGAGGGTAAGCTTCATTTGGTTGTACAAATAAGTGCCTGTGAGGTAGGCTACTCTTTTTCCATCTTGAAACAAATAGGTTTTAATTACTTCTGCCTCAGTAGGTTTTAGTTCTCCAAATACACTTTGTTCGGGTAGGTAGAATATTCCTTTTGATAAACGCCTTATTTTTCCTTTTTTCTGAAGCCTTTCTAAAGCTTTTGCAGCGGCGGCATAGTTGGTGGCCTCAATACCTAAATCTTGGTAAGTAAAAGTACTCCCTTCTTTTAGCTTGCTTATGGTGGTTTCTATTTGTGCGGCCAAACTCATATTGCAAATGTATATATTACTTTTGAAGTGTCAAGTTTTACGTGCATAAAACTTGACATTTCACAGCAGACCGTAAACATAATTGAAGGGTGCTGGATAAATGATTATGAATTTTGTTGAGGCTGAAAGTATATTACTACTTCCAAAACATGCTTTAAAGTTGAGGTGAAAAGGCCAATTTGTTATCACCTATGTTGTACCAATTAATCAAAAAAACCCTGAAAACTCAGCGCTTTAAAGCGCTTTAAACAATACTTGTGATCTCGGCAATAAGGTTATTGGGTGTATAGAACTCTCCTTTACCCTTTCCTTCTGCTAAAGCGAATTTGCTCAGAAAATACTCATAAACCCGTCCAACAATATCTTGCTGCTTGTCTTTTAAAGTGTCTATGTTGTTAATGATATCTAGCAAAGCAGCCAATTTGCTTACATCCATATTGAGGTGCGAGAAGTAGTTACCGGACATGGCGCCTTTCAGGGCTGGGTTATTCTTTTCGGTTGTATGAAGGGCGGTGTCAATAATGAGTGCTGTATTGTTTTGTTTGGCATTTTTTACAATATGACTCCAACGAGATTCTTCAGGCAAGAAAAAGTTGTTCTTCATGTTGTAGAACTTCTTCATTTCGAGGTATTTCTCTTTGCCTTCAGCCACGAGTTCTTGCCTACGAGCTTCAAACTTGTCGCTGGCAAACTTTAAGAAAATGAGTCCGAGAACCACATGCTTGTATTCAGAGCTTTCTACTGTACCACGTAGTTTGTTGGCAGCATCCCATAGGGTTGGTTCCATGGTTTGATTTGAAGTTGGATATTAATTCATCAATAAAGCAAACCTCAAATTCCTTACGTCCTACCCTTCCACCTTTGGCTTATGGAAATTAAAAGACTCACGATTCACTTGAAAAGCTATTCGGACAATACTGCTTTTTCAAAAATTATTGTTCAAAGAGATGGGGTTTACCTTGTGTCGGTGCTGCCTTGGGGCGACATGGAAAGCGACCTACCAAAGCTTGTTGCGCCTCGGCGATCGGCGGACGAAATTCTTCGCTATGCCGAATCCCTTAGGATAAAACGCAAAAGCCTTACGATTGAAAATCCAGAGGTGCAAGACGGTGCCGAAGTGTCGTTTCTATTTGAATATGACTTGGCACGTCCTGTTCATTTTGTTTTGGTAAATTCTTTTACGCCTGATTTGTTGGCCGTAGCGGTTTTCGTATGTAAGCGAATTAAAGAAGGAAAGGTGATCGTTGATTTTCTTTCGCATTGGAAAAAAGTAGCTAACAACAGGAACAAATTATTGGACAATTAGTGTAAGTTAACTCCCCTTTCTCAACAATGCCACAAACATAGAATCGGACCGAAAAGACTCGCCCAATAGCACTTGAGACTCTATTAATTTCAAACTGGTGTTTGCAATTAAATGAGAAACCAACCCACTGTTTTCTTGCCCGTAAACCGAACATGTGATGTACACCAAAAAACCGCCGTCACTTAGTTTTGTCTGTACGTTTTGAACAATTGTTTTTTGCAATTCCGCGTATCGTTCTATTTCATTGGTATCGAAATGGAGCAAATTCTCAGGGTTTCTTCCCCATGTGCCACTTCCCGAGCAAGGAACATCGGCAATTATGATATCAAACTCACCCAACACTTCTAGGTTCTTGGTATCGGTGAGATCGAGCACATGACACGAATACCTGCCTATCTGAGCTTCCCGTAAACGTTCCTTGAGGTTTTGGATCATCGTGGGGCGAACATCGCTCAAAGTAAGATCAGTTTCTCCCAACCTATCAACAGCCAAAATAGTTTTGCCTCCGCTTGCCACACAACAATCCCACACTTTTGGTTTCTTGATGCCAGCAGGCAACAAGGATTTTATTCTATCGAATAAACCACCCACGCGCTGTGATGAATAATCCTGAACTACCGCTTCCTTGTTTATTTTTAGCACATCGCGCAGCTGCGACGTATTGGGCAAGGCAAGGCAACCGGCTTCTAACTGCTTGAACTCAAACCCCGCCTTGGTTAGCTTGTTTTTTACCTGCTCTTCTTGGTTGGGTCGAATTCTTAAAAACAAATCGGGTTGCGTAAAATGGGAATAAGAAAACGATGTTTTGTCAATTCCTTCTTCGAGCGCATCCACCTGTGGAAACAGCTTTTGAACATCAAGGCCGAATTTCTCAAATTTATCTCGAATCGAAAGGTTTATATCTGGGAGCCATTCGGGTTTTAGAGCCCCTATAAAATAGTTGTCGCCCGTGTTGCATAGAAAATAGGCCAAGGTGATCTTATCCTCCAAACCCATGTCGGAATCCAGCACCCTCACCGCCCTGAAATAGGAATAACACAAGTTTGATATTTGCTTCCTATCCTTGCTTCCATACTTTTTGTTTTCCCGAAAAAAGGCCTTCAACACATACGAAAACGCACTCTTGCCTTCATATCCCGACAACACAGCTATCGCCGAATTGATATGCGAATGATGTTTACTCATGGTTGGTTGATTGGTTAGTTGATTGGTTGGTTGATTGAGTTGGATTTTGAAGCCTTTGAAAAAGCTCAATGAGCGAATAATAGAGACGTAGGATTTTCATGGCGTAAAACTAGGGGAAAGTGAAGGTTCACAGGCCACCCCTATCACATTAATACACTTCGATTCAATATGTCGATTTTTTAATTCTTACAACGTAGATAGGTTACGATGTGAACTTGTAATTTTATTGAATAAACTTAAAAACATGAGATATGAAAATAGAAGAACATTATTGGTTTGAGTCAGAAAATTTCGATGCTTCTGGCAAACACCGCAGCTTAAAAAACACCTACTTCAACGAGCTGATCCGGCATTTTCTAATGGAGTTTTATATCCAGTATGGAAGGATATTTCACCCCACCACCCTGGTAATGTCGGGGCTTTCCATGAAAAAACTAGAACGGTCCGAACAAATGGATGAGGAATATTATTTTGGTATAATTACACTTAATGGACGTATAGACAACGATTACAACGTAGCCATTGCTCGAAAAGAAAGCCGCCAAAATGTAATTGCCATAAGTTCGGACATACCCGAACACGATGACGAGCCTGTTTATCTTTTTATCGATGAAAAGCTGGACAACAACACGGTAATCGTTAGATGGTTGAGCGACAATGACGATGATGACAACGACAGTTTTGAGCTTGACTCACCCGTTAGCGACCCTAAAAAAGCCCTGGTTTATGTTTAAAAAAGAAACACCTCCCGATTTAGGTCTTCACCTGAAGGACAAGCAGGGTGATGTGCCATTGGAATTTGAACAGCTCACCATCGGCTATTTTCTGAATGTAGGAAAAGGTAGGTTTATGGCCTTTTCTGAGATCAATTTGAAGGACCAAACGTTTGCTGTATCGCTTTTAATTTCCTCGTATTGGATGAATTGGATGATTGAAAACAGTTCACTTCTGAACGAGGAATTTGGGAACAAACTCCAGAAAGACATTGCAAGGGCCTTTGACCAAAACGATATCCTAAACAACGAATTCGGTTTTTTCCAAAATAAATCGTTGACCATTTCAGGCAACATGTTTTTAGACCCTGTTTTGGTTTCCGAATTTGAAAAGCTAAACGAACAAACCATTCCTTGGACTTTACATCACATCGAGTTTTTGTCGGTAACGCCAACCAGCCCTGAGCTTGAACCTGAAATGGAGGAAACTAGTATCTCAGAACCAAAACTTTTTGCTGATTTTTTGAAAGAAGACCCAGCTTTTCAGGCAAACGAGATGCATAACCTAACCTTTTGTCTGCTTTCACTGAAACGTGAGGACGGCGATTGGTTTTGGGGCATTGCCTATACGGTTCAAAAAGATGATATTTATATATTTCCTCTTCGGATTCATGACCATGCGCTAGGGAAATCACACAAGGCCTTTTTGAGGAAAACGACTTTCCTGGTTTTGACGACATTTACACAAATGGCGTTGAAGTATCCTATGAGCATGAACCCATAGAATGCAAGGGCTTTGTACATATTGGTTTTGAGGAAGAAAGTGAAATTATAGAATTTACATTAATGCAATTAAAACAACACTTATGAAGGTGAAAACACTCTACATCGATATGGACAGCGTATTGGTTGATTTTCAATCGGGGATTGACCAATTGGATGACGCTACCAAAATGGAATATAAAGACAATAAGGACGAAGTGCCTGGCATATTTTCCTTAATGAAACCCATGAAGGGTGCTATTGAAGCATTTAATGTGCTAGCCAAAAAATACGACACCTACATCCTCTCTACTGCTCCTTGGGAAAATCCCAGCGCTTGGTCTGACAAGGTGATTTGGGTGAAAAAGCATTTGGGAGATAAAGCTTGGAAAAGGCTCATACTTTCTCATCATAAAAACCTCAACAAAGGCCACTACCTCATTGATGACCGCACCGCAAATGGCGCCGGAGAGTTTGAAGGAGAATTGATTCAGTTTGGCGTTGGAAAGTTTGAGAATTGGGAAGGAGTGCTTGGTTATTTGGAGAATAAATAGGGATTGGCTACCTCAAAGATGATTATCTCCTTGATGACCGCACTCCAAAAGATGCCGAACAATTTGAATGAAAATTGGGGTGGTCGGAAAGTACTTGAATTTGGAGTTGGGATTGGTTGTAAATTTTTTAAACACTAAAGGGTTAATGAAATGGACAATAATGATTTCACTTTTTACGGTTTTACGCTTCATGTCACCAGAAGAATAACCAGTATTAAAAATCAGCAAATCCTTGTTTGATATAAACTGGCCTGAAAAAGGGTGATTGTTTTAAGAAGTCTACAACCACAGAGGTTGACTAGGTTTAGCTAATTTAGGATCCGTGGTAAACATGTCCTAAATCAGAAAAAAATTGTAATAAATTAATTGATGTAAGTTCTTTTTTATGTTAATGACATTGCATTATTTTTGAGATACTTAAACTGCGCTGTATTGCCAACACTTAGTATACTGAGTTTTCGAACATGCCTAAATTTA
>JAGQYO010000043.1 GCA_020435995.1 Flavobacteriales bacterium
GTTCTTTATGATTTGTCCACCGTGGCTTTTTCCAAAATAATAGCTTAAGTCTGGAAAAAGGTAAAAAGCTCCTGGAGGCGTATTCAATTTAATTCCGGGTATTTCATTAAGCCATGTAATGAGCAAATCTCGTCGTTTTTTGAATTCATCAGCCATTGGTTTCGCAACTGAAGGGTCGGCTTCTACCGCTGCTTGAGCTGCTTTTTGAGATATTCCCGAAGGCGCCGATGTAAATTGACCTTGCATCTTAATACATGCATCTACAATCCATTGAGCTGCACCCATGTAGCCTATTCTCCAGCCCGTCATGGCAAATCCCTTGGACACCCCGTTTACGGTAATTACCTGGTTGTGAATCGCATCGAATGAAGCCAACGAATGATGAGCCCCGCTAAAATTTATTAGTTCATATATTTCATCTGATACCGCAATGATGTGGGGATGGTTTTTTAAGAACCCTGCAATTTCTGAAAGTTCATTTTTATTGTAAACTGATCCGCTTGGGTTACAAGGCGAGCTAAACCATATCATTTTTGACTTGGCGGTTCTGTGTGCTTCTAATTGTTTGGCTGTGACTTTAAAATCAGAATCAATAGATGTTGGAATTTCTACGGGTATCGCGCCCGCAAGCTTGATAATTTCGTAATAACTCACCCAATATGGAGAGGGCAGGAGCACTTCATCGCCCGGGTTTAAAATACTCAAAGCGATGTTGGCCAACGTTTGTTTGGCGCCAGTCGAAACAACAATTTGGCTTGGTTTATAAGCCAAATTATTATCACGTAAAAATTTCTTTGAAATAGCCTCACGAAGCTCGGGATAACCTGGCACGGGAGGGTAGTGAGAGTAGTTGTTGTCTATCGCTTTTTTTGCAGCCGCTTTTATAAAATCTGGTGTATTGAAATCGGGTTCGCCAATACTTAGGCTAATTACATCAACACCTTGGGCCTTAAGATCACGGCTTTTTGCGGCCATGGCAAGGGTTTGCGATTCCGACATTGTGTTTATTCTATCTGAAAGTAATGGGTTCATTTCCATCTTTTTGAGGCGCTGCAAAATTAATTATTTGAAGAGGCAAGCCTATGTTAATGGAAGAATACATGGGAAGTAAGACGCATTATATGATATTTGCGGTTTACAAAATAACTATGGACGCCATTATTGAAATATTAAAAATTACGATTCCAGGGCTAATCGTATTTGCAACTACTTATTACGTTTTGAAACAAATGCTTGATGGGCAATTTCGAAAAAAAGAACTTGAATTGCGCAGGGAGGCCAAGAACTCAATGACGCCGTCAAGGGTTAACGCTTATGAAAGAATCATTTTATTGCTCGAAAGAATTCACCCTTCGGAGTTGGTGCTGCGCGTGCACAAAAAAGGGATAAGTGCAAAGGCATTTCAGTCTGAATTGGTGCTTGCGATACGCGAAGAATTTCAACATAACCTGACCCAGCAAATTTACGTGTCGAATGCGGCGTGGAACCTCACCAAAAATGCAAAGGAAGAAACCATTAAATTAATCAACATAGCTGCGAGTAATTTACCACCAAATGCTTCAGGACTTGATCTGAGCAATTCTATTTTTCAGATACTCATGAAAATAGATCAGAATCCAGTGGATGTGGCCAAGGACTACCTCAAAGCCGAGATTCGGAAATTATTTTAATCCGATCTGGTTTAAAAGCAATTCACTGGCCTCAAACGGGTTTAATTTACTAGTTTCTACCTCACTTCTTAGCTTTTTTCTCAATGCATTCAGGTCGTGGTTTTGTAATGCCCTACTTACCAAACCTTTTTCGAATTGAACATCAAACCAATGTAGGTTTTGTCTTGTTCTATTGATCTCAAAACTACCATTTTCCTTGGTTTTTGATATGAATTTCTCGATGGCACTTTCGATGGCTTCGAGTCCCGTTTTATCTGTGGCGGAGCATTTATAAACTTCGGGTAAGAAATTGTTTTCTGGAACTGGAAACAGGTGAAGCGCCGATTTTAAAAGTAACTCCGCTTGTTTTGCCTTTTTGGTGTTCTCGCCATCGGATTTATTGATAACGAATAGTTGGGCCATTTCCATTATTCCTCTTTTAACTCCCTGAAGGTCATCACCAGCACCAGCAAGCATAAGGAGTATAAAACAATCAACCAAGGCTGCAACTTCTGTTTCGCTTTGTCCTACCCCAACCGTTTCTATAATTACGTAATCGTAGCCTGCAGCTTCACAGAGAATCATGCTTTCGCGTGTGTTTTGCGCCACGCCACCTAGGGTACCCGAAGAAGGTGTGGGTCTTATAAAAGCATTCGCATGATTGCTTAAAACATCCATGCGGGTTTTATCCCCCAAAATACTCCCTTTAGACAGCGAACTGCTTGGGTCAACAGCTAGTATGGCAATCTTTTTATTTTTTCGGACAAGCAACTCACCAAATGATTCGATAAACGTACTCTTTCCAACTCCAGGAACCCCCGTTATTCCCAGCCGAATCGCATTTCCTGAAAAAGGTAAACAACCTTGGAGTATCTCATTGGCAAGTACGCGGTGGGTATTTTTTTTACTTTCTAAAAGTGTTAGGGCTTGTGCAAGCATAAATCTGTTTCCAGACCTGATAGCCTCAATATATTCTGTGGCGCGATACTCCTTTTTTCTGGAAACTGAATAGGACTTATTGGTGGCCATTTCTAGCGATTTATCTTAGTTTCTGGTCAAATGCAACAACAGGAGTTTCGCAGTTGCCAGATTTTAAATCTGTGATTCTTCCCGTAAAAGAATATCCTACTTGTATTTTGTTTCTCGATACAAAGTCCCTGGTGATATCGATTTTTTTGAATTTTCCTAAATCAAATGGCTTATCACTGAGGCTTCCTCTGTCCAATTGTAGAATAACAGTAAAAAGACTGTCACCAGACTCATTGAAGTCTAAAAATGTCACCTCCTTGATTTCCGCCAAGAATTTTTCTTGATCGTGCCATTCACAGGGCCCTTGCTTGTTAGAACCTCCTTGAACCAACGAAGTGATGGAAGCCACAATGACGGCAAGCCATACCGCAAACCTTGGGTAATTTACTGGAGGAATAGAGTTCATGAATGACTGCTTCAAATTATTAAGTGTTATTTGTGCAAAGTAAGAATAACTTGCAAAACAATATGAATGCCCCAAAAGAAGAAAACCACAAGAACCGTATGTAAACATTGCTGGGGTTGGCTTAGTGGGGTAAACTAAAAACTGTTAATCAAATTCACGTATACGGCCTCATTTTAGCAAGCTGGGTTTACTTTTGCGTTCTTTAAAATTTAACACCATGGAAATCAGAGAACATCGCAAGTGCATTATAATTGGATCGGGGCCAGCTGGCTATACAGCTGCAATTTACGCCGCAAGGGCAGATATGAAACCACTTATGATAATGGGCATGCAGCCTGGTGGTCAGTTAATGGACACTACTGAAGTAGACAATTTTCCAGGTTATCCAAAGGGAATTACTGGTCCTGCCATGATGGAAGAGTTTAAAGCACAGGCTGAAAGGTTTGAAACACAAATTTTGTCGGGGTATGTTACAAAAGTTGATTTTACTGGCCCTGTACACAAAGTTCAAGTGGATAATGAATACTGGTTAAGTGCTGATTCGATTATTATTTCAACTGGAGCCTCAGCTAAATGGCTTGGTTTAGAATCGGAAATGAGGTTAAGGGATATTGGTGGTGGAGTTTCTGCGTGTGCCGTTTGTGATGGTTTTTTCTATAAGGGCAAGGATGTGGCCATTGTGGGTGCGGGAGATACAGCTGCTGAAGAAGCCACCTACTTAGCCAAGCTTTGTAATAAGGTGTATATGATTGTTAGAAAAGATGCTTTTCGAGCATCTAAAGCAATGCAGCACAGGGTAGCATCTACCAAAAATATCGAGGTGATGTTTAACCATGAAACCAAAGAAGTACTTGGTGAGCATGGAGTAGATGGAGCTTTGTTAGTCAACAACCTGACAGGAAAAGAAACTAAAATTGATATTCAAGGATTTTTTGTTGCTATCGGACATAAACCAAATACTCATATTTTTAAAGAGTGGCTAGACCTTGATTCGGTAGGTTATATTTTGAACAAACCTGGAACTTCGAAAACAAACATTGAAGGAGTTTTCGTTTCGGGAGATGCCGCCGATAAGGTTTATCGTCAAGCTGTAACCGCTGCTGGAACTGGGTGTATGGCTGCTTTAGATGCGGAAAGGTACTTGGCCGCTAAGGGAATACATTAATTATAAAATTCATACAAATTGAAAAGGAGGCCGTTAGCCTCTTTTTTTTATTCTCATTTCGCAATTTTATTCTCATTTTGCCCAACTATCACTGTTGTATATTCGTGATGTTAATTGTGCTGGTATTCAATAATTAAAATTAATTTGGTCGGTACTTGAAAATTTTCAAACTTTGGAGCTTAAATGTTCTATTAACTCTATGAATTTTATGGGAAAAATTTTACTTACAACGCTTGCATTCTTTGGTGTATTTGGCATCTCCTTCGCACAGCTTTCTGGAACTTACACCATTGGTGGAACAAGTCCAAATTATGCGACAGTGGTTGAAGCCGTAGATTCTTTAAATGCCAATGGTGTTTCTGGGCCGGTTACATTCAATATTAGGTCTGGAGTTTATCCTGGGCAGGTCAAGATTAATTCGTTTTCGGGAGCTACTAATTTCAATAGGGTGAGGTTCCGTCCAGATCCATCAAATATTTCACAGGTCATCATCGAAGATTCGGGTCTGGTAACAACAGATAGAGGCGCGGTGGTACTTAATGGTTGTGCTTATGTACAATTTGATTCGGTTACTGTAAGAACTTTGGGGGTTTCTACTGGTCATGCGGTTGAGTTTCAAGGAGCGGCAAACCACATTACTTTTAAGGACTGTTTTCTGATAGGGTCGCCATACTCCACGAGTAGCACGAGTACCTATATGGCTGTGGTATACGACAATACGGGCTCTACAAACATGGCTACAAACATCACTTTCGAAAATAATACAGTCGATAAAGGGAGTATAGGGTTTTATATCTATGGCACGAGTACTGCGTCACGTCAAGGGTCTTGGAACCTCATTGACAACATAATTGTTAACTGGAATTATCAGGGAATTTTTATGTACTACGCGAACGATTGTGTTTTAAAAGGAAATTTTATTGCAAATAACAGTTCGAATTATTCTCAACCAAGGGGAGCCTATATTTACTACTGTAGTGACATTGAGTTTAGTCACAACCACGTTGATGTGAGTGCCTCTGTGCTTGGGTCGGGAGTTTATTGGTATTATACTCAGGCAAATGTGACCAATAGACGATCGTTTTCAAACAATATGATTCATGTCGACAAAACACAATACGGGGTGTATATGTATTTGGGAGATAACATGGATGTTCAGTTCAACACGGTTAAAGTGGATCAAAAGTACTTCACCAATAACAGCATTGGATTTTATCTTAATTCTGGAAGTAACATAAATTTCCGGAACAACAATATTGTAAATGAATCAGGTGATGCAGCCTTACAGGTGTCATCCACCGCCGTTCGCAACAACAACAATTGTTATTCTAACGGAAATACTGCCGTTTCTGGAGGGTCACTTGGTACCAACTCCATTTCTGTAGATCCTAATTTTGTGAGTAGTACTGATTTGCATATAAAGAATGTGTCGTTGTACGCCGCAGGTGTGCCTATCACTGGAGATACCTTGGATATTGATGGAGACAGAAGGGGAGCAGTGCCTTGTATTGGAGCGGATGAATTCCAACCTGATACCTTGGATTTAGCGCTTTTGAGCGTTAAGAAAAACTACTGTCCAGGGACTCAGCAGGTGCAACTCAAAATCCAAAATTTTGGTTTGGATACCATTACCTCGGCTCGAATTTCGTGGAGCGTTGCGAAGCAACAAGGTACTCGCGTTGCGCAGCCCGCATTTAGCTATTCAGGATCCTTAACATCGGGAAAGGTGGCCACCGTGAATCTAGGTAGCTTTACCTTTAATCAAGATACTATATACCAAATATGGGCAAGGTTAGACTCAATTAACCATAAACTCGATCCTAACCCACTGAATGACAGTGCACAGACGGATACTTTTAAAACTTCCTTGAATGGGGTTTATTATGTAGGTGGTGTTAGCCCAGATTTTCCAGATGTGGAATCTGCTGCCAAAGCGCTTTCATCTTATGGTGTTTGTGGCCCCACTACTTTTAAAATAAGAAGTGGAAGTTATAATGGACAAGTTGGATTGATAGATATAGCGGGTTTAAACGCCACAGATACCGTTAGATTTACAGCGGACACTGGAGCTACTCAGCCCATCATCACCTCTACACTTTACTATCCTACGGTATTGTTTCAAAATGCAGGTCATATTACATTCGATAATCTTACCATTAGAAATGACGTTGTCAGTGGTGGAAGTGTTATTGGATTGGAAAAAGTCAATTCAGATATCACGTTTGATAAGTGTTATCTAAGGGCAGACACAGCTGGGATGAGTCGATATGCCATTATTGTTCAAAATCTTTCAAGCGATAGGCTAGATAGATTAACTATCAAAAACAGTGACTTGGTTGGGGGTTATTATGCCATTCAAATATCTGGTTCTAATCAAAATTCGCCTGATAGCTCGTTCAAGCTGTTGAATTGTAAATTATCACAGTTCTATTACTCAGGAATCGATATGACCTTTATTACCCACGCTGAGATTCGAAACAATATTATTGATAACATGGATAGAACTGGTTTTCCAAGTTCTACCGTTTATGGTATAGATGCCTATTACTGTGCGCATTTCAAGATTACAGGAAACTATGTGCGTCCGGCTGCGATTTACAATCCTTATAGTGCTTATTTATTATACTGTACTGGTACAAGCAGCGACCGATGTGAGTTATCCAATAACATGATGATCTCACCTCGCACTACTTATCAGTTAACTTCTGGGGTTTACAATTATTATTTGAACAGTTGTTCTTATGTTGATGTGTACTTTAACAGTGGTCTTGTGAGAAGTGGTGGAACAAACTCCTACTGTGCTTATATAAGTGGAAGTGCTAACGTAATTCAAAACAATTCATTTGTTCATGAAGGAAGCGGTTATGCATTGGCGCAAAACGGACTTGCAAACGAAACCCATAACAATTTGTATGCACCTAATGGAACTACTAAAAACACCACACAAGGAGCTAATGGTTTGAATGTGGACCCTGAATATATTTCTGCCGACGACTTGCATATTCAATCTATTTCACTTGATAATGCAGCTACCCCGATTACCGGGATAACTGTTGATTTCGATGGTGATGCAAGAGGGACCACAACAGACATAGGTGCGGATGAATTTACGCCAAAGGCGAATGACGTCAGACCTTATACCTTATATACGCCATCAAATGGAGGATGTGGCCAAGACTCTGCCACAGTACAAGTGGTGGTAAAGAACAACGGTACGGCAACCCAAGGTTCAATTCCTGTTACAGTATATATGTATGGAAGTGCTAATGATACGATTACTGGTTCAACAACTGGTACCTTGGCCTCAGGTCAAACTGACACACTAACGGTTGGAAAGGTAAACACCGGAGGAGGTGGTAGATTTAGGTTTGTTTTGATTACTTCACTTTCGGGGGATCAGCGTATTGAAAACGATACGAATGAAATATTGAATGTAAAAATTGACCGTACCCCTGCTTTCCCAATTGTGGGGAATGCCATTGTGGTGTGCGATAATATTGATACCGTGTTAGTGAATAAATCACCAGCAAAAAGAACGTACTGGTACGATGCACCTGTGGGAGGAAACCTATTGCATACAGGAGATTCTTTTAAGGTGAATATGAGCGCAATTGATACGTTTTGGGTAAGAGGTTCTGATGATTATGAGGTGCATATAGGACCTCCAGACAACACGGGTTCGGGAGTACTTACTACACAAACTAATTTAGGTTTAACGTTTGATGTTTATCGTGAATTAACCTTGGACAGTGTAACGGTTTATCCGAATAGTGCAGGTCAAGTTACGGTTCGATTAATTAGCCCAACGGGGTCATTAATAACGTCAACAACTGTTGCTGTTCCTGCTGGTTCAGGAACTACTCCTGTTCAAATTCCAGTAGGGTTTAGAATAACACCTGACAAAGGGTACAAATTGGATGCAGTGGGCTCCACTGGAGGTCTTTGGAGAAATTACAGTGCATTTTATCCTTATAGAGATATTGATTCCTCTTTATTTATAGTGAGTGATCAATCGGGAAGTACATATTATTACAACTTCTTTTACAATTGGAAAGTGAGTGTGGAAGGTTGTGAATCGGGTCTCGCAGAAGTGCCTGTTTCTCGTCGACCTTCATTAACAGTTAATTTGGGAGCGGATACTGCATATTGCACAGGGTCAACTTTTGGTTATACGCTTAATATGACTATGCCTGGTGCGGCCTCTTACAAATGGAATAACGCCTCTACATCATCGAGTAGGCTTATCAATACCAAGGGAATTTATTCAATTTCGATAACGGCCAACAATGGCTGTGTTTCTCAAGATTCGTTAATCGTAACTGAGGTTCCGCAGCCAACGGTAACATTTGCTGATACCAATGTGTGCGATAACCAAGGTAGTTTCTTTTTGGAAGGACGTCCACGAGGAGGAAGTATTAGTGGAACGGCTGTTTCTAACAACTTGTTTAATGCGACTGCGGCAGGAGTAGGGGTTTATCCCATAACTTACAGCTATTCTAATGCAATTGGTTGTGCAGGAAGCGCAGTGGCGCAGATTACTGTAAACGGAGCTACTACGGCGAGTTTTACGACTCCGGCACCGATTTGTCAGAATAGGAAAACCCCAGTGACGTTAAGTGGAGGAAATCCTGCGGGACCGAGTGGCTATTATTACGGCCCCAACGTGCAGAGTGGAAAATTCTTACCTAAAGACACGGGTACCACCATGCTAAATTATGTGTATTTCAATTTTAGAGGTTGTAGCGATACAGCAGCGGCTGGGGTGGTTGTGATTCCCGCGCCTATTGTTCTATTCGACACCTTGTCATCTATCATTTGTGACAATACTCCTGTTATTACTCTTGTGGCTACGCCTGGTGGTGGCGTGTTTTCAGGAACCGGGGTTACTGGAAGTTCTTTTGATCCTAGTGCGGTAGGTGCCGGAACTTACTCCGTAAAATACAGGGTAGTTGGAGGTAATAATTGCCCTACCGAAGAAGTGCAAAGCGGAAATATTAATACGGCTCCAACAGTGACCTTGAATGATTTCCCAGCGGTTTGTATTTACGATCAGGTTCATGACCTTGCAAGTGGAATTCCTACCTATGGTTCTTATTATGGCGATTTTGTGAATACGGCTACCAAAAAGTTTGATGTATTGGCGGCAGGGCTAGGTGCACATCCAATAACATTTAAGTATGTTGATTTTAATGGATGTGCTGATTCTGCGACTAAAAACCTAAACGTATATCCCACTCCAACTGCTAAATTTGGTGGAGATAAGCAGATATGTGGCAATAATTCTGTAACGCTCGACCCGGGCCCAGCAGACGCTTATTTTTGGGATAACGCATCCACAAGCAGAACAATAACCGTTTCATCACCTGGTACCTACTTAATTACTATTACCGACAAAAGTTGTGTTGGACGTGATAGTGTGAAAGTATCTTATGAAGCAATATGTGTTGGCATTCCCGAAGCACTTCAAGGTAAAGTAGCTGTGAACTACTATCCCAACCCTGCAAGCGAAATATTAAATATTTCTTTGGTTGGATTTAGTGGCATGGACGTTACCTTAGAAATCACTTCGGCAAGTGGTCAATTGGTTAGAGTAGAAGAATTTGGTGAAATCAAATTCCCAACTTTTGTGCATGAGATTGGTGTTGGAGATTTAAGTGTAGGAATGTACATTGCTCGATTAAAAACCAGTCAAGGTGATATAGTACATCGATTTAATGTAGGCAATTGACAGAATATCTAATAGAAATGAAAAAAGGTCCTTTTATAGGGCCTTTTTCATTTCTATACATTTACGATATTTGGCAGGCCCAAAAAATGCACTTATGAAAATTAAAAACATCTTATTCGGAAGTATTGGTCTAGCACTATTAGCTTCTTGTTCATCCCCAAAATCTGAAGAATCAAATATGGAACCTATTGATACCGTTGCTCAAGGCGAATTTCAATACCAAACGGAGCAGTTTGCTGATTTAAAAATAATAAGGTATCAAATTCCAGATTTTGATAAACTAACCGCACAGCAAAAAGAGCTGGTATATTATTTATATAAGGCGAGTTTGAGTGGACGTGATATTATTTGGGATCAGAATTATAAACACAATTTGGTAATTCGCAGGGCACTCGAAGGAATTGTTTCCAGTTATGCAGGAGACAAGAGCTCCAAAGATTGGCAGTCATTTATGGTGTATACCAAAAGAGTTTGGTTTTCAAATGGAATTCATCACCATTACTCTATGACCAAATTAAAACCAGAATTTTCTGTGGAGTACTTCAATCAATTGCTCAGCGAGTCAAATACAGAGTTGGCGCCAGAAATCGTTTCCATAATGTTTGATGATAAAACGGACATGAAACGAGTGAACTTGGATCCCGCTAAAGACTTAATTGCAGGTTCGGCCAACAATTTCTATGAAGATGGTATCACAACTAAGGAAGTTGAAGATTACTATTCAAGAATAATCGATAGAAATGATAGTGAACCAATTTCTTATGGTCTTAACTCTACCTTAAGAAGAGATAAGAATGGGAAATTAATGGAGGACACTTGGAAAGTAGGTGGAAAATATTCTCGTTCAATAGAAGAAATTGTTAAGTGGTTGTCCAAAGCCAAAACTGTGGCCGAGAGTGATGAACAAAAGAGAGGGTTTGAGCTATTAATACATTATTATGAAACTGGATCGTTAACAGCTTGGGATGATTATAATATCCAGTGGGTACGAACCACCAATGATGTGGTAGATTATATTAATGGTTTCATTGAAGTATATGGAGACGCATTAGGATACCGCGCCACTTACGAGTCCATTGTTCAAATCAAAGATTTTGAAGCTTCAGAAAGAATGAAAGTGCTTCAGGATAACGTACAGTGGTTTGAAGATAATTCCTCCATTTTACCCGAACACAAAAAAGAGAAAGTAGTTGGTGTTACTTATAAGGTAGTAAATGTAGCCGTTGAAGCAGGTGATGCAAGTCCAAGTACTCCAATTGGAGTTAACTTACCAAATGCCAATTGGATTAGGGCTAAATATGGTTCAAAGTCCGTTTCATTAGGAAACATTGTGGAAGCTTATAGCCTTGCTGGCGGAAAGTCTATGCTTGAAGAGTTTTGTTATTCTACCGAAGAATTTGAGCGAGCAGATAAGTATGGCAAGCTAGCTTCAAAACTTCACACCGCGTTGCACGAAGTTGTTGGGCATGCTTCGGGAAAGCTCGAACCAGGTGTAGGAACTCCGAAGGAAACTCTAAAAAGTTATGCCAATACCTTGGAAGAGGGAAGAGCAGATCTTGTTGCCTTGTATTTTTTAATGGACAACAAACTTGTTGATATGGGCCTTATGGAAAGCTTGGAAGTAGGCAAAGCAGAATATGATAGTTATATAAGGAATGGTTTGATGGCTCAACTGCGTAGAATCGACCCAGGTGCTGAAATAGAAGAAGCCCACATGAGAAATAGACAGCTCGTGGCTGCTTGGGCATATGAAAGAGGTAAGGCTGAAAATGTAATTGAAAAGAAAGTAAAGGATGGTAAAACCTACTTTGTAATTAATGATTACTTAAAACTTAAAGAGATTTTTGGTGAATTGCTTCGTGAAATCCAGCGGATAAAATCAAAAGGGGATTATCCAGCAGGTAACGCATTGGTTGAAGGATATGGTGTAAAAGTAGACCAGGCAATACATAAAGAGGTGCTCGAGAGAAGTGCCAAATTGAACATTGCTCCCTATGGAGGTTTTATCAACCCGAGGTTAATTCCAGTAATAGAAAACGACCAAATTGTTGACATCAAAGTGGAGTACCCCATGGACTTTTCTGACCAAATGTTGGAGTACGCCAAGGACTATTCATTTCTGTAAAATACGATTTACAACTTGTGAAAATAAAAGGCCGCTTTGTAGCGGCTTTTTTTGTTTTATCACGAAATATCAACTTTTTGTCCTGTTAAGTCCAATTCTTTTTGGTAGTTCACATTTTATTGTTCATATTTGGGGATTAAATTCTGTTAATATAAAGTCTGTATGAAAAAAGTCTATACTTTATTAGGTAGGTTGTTCTCAATTGTGGTTGGTTCAATATTTCTGCTTACAAGTTCGGGGTTACAAGCCCAAGTAAATTATTATGAAAGTTTTGATTCTGGTGCGGGTAGTTGGACTGGAGTTGGATATTCGCCAGGTCAATCAACACTTGGTTCGCCGTGCCTAGGTGCTGGGGCATATAGGTATAATACCTATAGTTTCACTACAACTGGTAGTGCTACATCTCCTTCGTTAGGTACCATTACTGGTACGCCTAACATGAGACTGAAATTCGATTATAAGATAGTGAATTACAGCTCATACACAGCTACGACGGGAGCTTGGGGTACTATGTATGCGGAATACAAAATTGGCTCTTCGGGTACGTGGATTATCATCGATTCAGTACCATCAAGTGCTCATACTTCGTCGGCGGCTTGTTCTACTTTAACTTATAACTTTTCACCTGCACCAGGTGCTTTGTATGTAAGGATTAGGACTGAATGGGGCGCAGGAGACTTTTGGACTTATGTTGATGAGGTTTCTGTCCAGCCCTTGGTTAATAACAACATGACCCTCGTTTCGGTAAGTACGGGTGACGAATGTGGTGGTGTTGATACCTTAAGAGCAATTGTTAAGAATGATGGAATTAATAGTGTTGACTCATTTAAATTGGCGGGAACAGTCGGAAGTTCTTCTTTTGGTCCTATTAATTTTACAGGCACCTTAACTGCAGGTCAATCAGATACAGTTATCATTGGAACCTACAATTTTGCAAGTGCCAACATACATGCTTACCAATTCTTTACTTATGACCCTAATGGAGCTACAGATCCCGCGCCGAGTGGAGATACGTTGGCTGGCTCTTTTGGGGGAGTTAGCGGTGTTTTAACCGTTGGTGGAACAAGCCCAGATTTCACAACATTAAAACAGGCACTCGATACCTTAAAGGCAAAAGGAATTTGTGGTTCAACAGAATTAAGAGTCAGACAAGGAACTTACACAGAACAAATTGTATTAGATGGTGGAATTTCTGGTGTTGGTGCTGGTTCATGGTTAAGAATAGTTGCTGATCCGGCCAATACAGCACCTGTAAACTATCAGTACAATGGAGACGCTTTGGCTATTTCTGGTGGTGCTCAATACGTAGAGTTGGTTGGTTTAAATATAAAAACGCTTGGCACATCTTATAGTGCGGTTTATATTTATGGAAACAATGACCACATTACCATTGATAGTTGTAAGCTAGAAGGATCTGTTAGTACCAGTACAAGTAATGCTTATTCCACGATATACGAATCTTCTGGTTCAACTAATAAGAGTGAGTATTTTACCATTTCCAATTGTGAAATATTAAATGGTTCCTACGGAATGTATTTATACGGCGGTAGTACATCTGATCTTCAAAAAGGATGGCATATCCTCAATAACGAAATTAAGGATTACTACTACTACGGAATTTATAATTATTACTCGGAGGAATATATCATCAAGGGTAACTACTTAGAATCGGGAGTGAATTCTACTAACTACACCTATCCTTATGGAATTAGAAATTACTATTCTGATTTTTTAGAGGTGTCATATAACAAGGTTCTTATTGGAGGAAGTTATACTTACGCTTATGGTATATATAATTACTTCTGTGATGGATCGTCAACTACACCTGTTAAAATTCACAACAACATGATTAGCCTTACTGCTGTAGTAAACGCAACAAGCAATGTGGCTTTATACAACAGTGGAGGAACGTATAACCTTACTCAGTTTAACAGCATCTACACCAGAAACAACAGTACCAGTACATCTGCAAAGTCAGTGTATTCTTATGGAGGAACGGGGAGTGAATTTGAGAATAATTCTGTATTTAACGATGGTACAGCCACCATTTTATATGGAAGTACTGTTCCCACAAGAGATTACAACAACTGGTACACTTTAGGTTCTTCTATTGGAAATAGAACTCCGGGCTCTAATTCAGTAAGTGCTAATCCTAGGTATGCTGATCCTATGAAGGGAGATTTACATTCAAATTCTCCAGTTCTAGATAGTGCAGGAGATTATACCCTTGGGTATAATGATGACATAGATGGAGATCTTAGAGATACTGCTTATTGCGATATAGGTGCAGATGAATTTGATGTAAAATACAATGATATAGCTGCTGTTTCTATCGCTGATCAATCTCTTTGCTCTGGTCCAAATAGTATTTTGGTTAAAGTAAGAAACCAAGGAGTTGATACGATTACATCGGTAACAATAGACTGGGCGGTTTCAACCAATGGTGGAGCCTATACAAATCAAACACCCAACGCGTTTTCTGGTTTATCATTAGCACAGGGAATGGATACTACATTGACAATCGGAACTTATACACCTGTTGGAGGAAATACCTATCAATTCCGCACCTATACAAGCGCACCTAACAGCGCATTGGATGATAATGTGGCGAATGATACAGCATCTTCTGGAAATACTGGAGTTGCTATTGGAACAGGAACCTATACCGTAGGGGGTACTTCTCCAGATTACGGAACCATAGATTCTGCCATTACGGCATTGATGAATACGGGTATTTGCGGTCCTGTTACACTGCATGTGCGTCAAGGAACATACAATGAAGCGGTTACCATTGGTGCCATTGGCGGTTCAGGTCCATCTGCTTGGGTTACTATTAAAGCAGACCCTGCTAATGGAGCTCCTGTTGTTTGGTCCAACTCAAATACACCTTTGGCATTTAACGGCGCTTCTTATGTTAAAGTGGAGGGTATGGAATTGAATACCTCTTTTAGTAATGTGGTGTTATTTAGTGGTAATAATGAGCATATCAGCATCACAAACAATAAGATAAACGGTTATAATACGTCATCTACTTCTTCTTCTTATGCGGCAATTTACGACCTGTCTTCTTCAAATCAGGCACATAATGTAAGTATTGAAAATAATGAAATTACAAATGGTAGTTATGGTATCTATATGAACGGAAATTCAAGCGCCGATCAACAAGATTCCATAATAATTAAGAACAACAAAATTACGGGCTGGTATTATAGAGGAATTTATTCCTATTACAATCAGAACTCTACTATAAGTGGTAATGAGGTAATAAGCTCAAGTTCGCCCTACACTTCTGGTGTAATCGGGGTTTATGCCTATTACAATTACCAACTTACAATGGAGTCGAATAAGGTTTTTGTGGATGCTGGAACGGGATATGGAAGTCCATTATATCTTTATTATTGTGATGGAAACGCTACACATAGGACTACGGTTGCTAATAACATGTTGACTTGCCTTTCTGCAGGAACAACAAGTTCATCTTTTGCATATAATTATTTGTATTATCCAGATTATGCAGACATTGTCAACAACAGTTTTTATGGCACATACCAATACAGTAGTACTTCTTATGGTTTGGTTAGGTTATATGCAAGTGTATCGACTAACTTTTTAAATAATAGCGTTTACAACAACGGTGTAGCGCAAGCTGCTTATTTCTCATTTAGTGGTGCAGGTACCAAAGACTATAACAACCTTTATTCAACTGGTTCATCTCATTCTGGTGGAACAACAATGGGGTCCAACTCTATGAATGTTGATCCTGTATATACAAGTGTTTCAACAGGAAATTTGCACTCTAATTCGGTCGGAATGGATAGTGCAGGTACGGTTTTAAGTTATATCACAACAGATATTGATGGCGACTCAAGAAATACAAGTTTCCCAGATATAGGGGCAGACGAATTTGATGTAATATATAGAGATGTTCTTCCTGTGTCTATTGCTGATCAAGTAATTTGCGCTGGAAGCAATTCCATATTAGTAAAAGTTAAAAATTTGGGAATTGATACCGTTACAAGTGTCACACTTAATTGGATGGCCTCTACCAATAATGGAACTTTTGTTACTCAAACACCATCAACTATTATCGGATTGTCTCTTGCTACGGGAGATGAGGTTGTGTTAACGGCAGGCTCATTCACTGCAAGTGGGGGTAACTCGTATCGATTTAAAGCTTTTACTTCAATGCCAAACGGTATGGTCGATCAAGCAGTTGATAACGATACTACATTAATTTCGGACAGTCTTTCAATTGCATTAAGTGCTGGTACATATACGGTAGGTGGTACTTCGCCTGATTATGCTACAATTGGCGCTGCAATTGCGGACGCGGAAAGCAAAGGAATATGCGGAAATGTTATCTTTAACGTAAGACAAGGAACTTATACTGAAACAGTGGTGGTTGGTACAATCGCCGGAACGGGACCCTCTACTTGGGTTACTATTCAGGCAGATCCTGCTAATACCGCTGCTGCCATATTGTCATCTTCATTTTCGACCCCACTCACATTCAGTGGTGCTTCCTATATAAAAGTCGATGGGTTGGAAATTTCACAAACTGGTTCTTCAGACGTTGTTGATTTCACAGGCAATAACAATAGAATTACACTTTCTAATAACAAAATTGTTGTAAGTGGAACTTATGCTTATGGAATTTATGAGTCTTCGGGTTCGAACATGACTCATAATTTATTGATTGATGGAAATGAAATAAGTGGAGGGTACTATGGTATTTATGCTTACGGGAATAATACTACGGACCAACAAGATTCGATTGTAATTAAAAACAACAAAATTACTGATTGGTCTTATCGAGGCATTATGATGTACTATAACCAGAATAGCACTATTCATAACAATGAAATTACTTCTTTATCAAGTGGATCTAATAGTGGCATGTTTGGTATTTATTCTTACTATAATTATCAGATGACTATTACTAATAATAAAGTTTTGGTTAACACAAGTAGTTATGGTGCAGCCATTTATTTCTATTATAATGATGGTAACGCCACTCACAAAAGCTACCTCGTGAATAATATGTTTACGAGTTTCTCAAGCTCAACTACTAATACAACCACAGCGGTTAACAATGTCTATTATCCAGATTATGGCGATGTGGCTAATAATAGCTTTTATGGAACGTTTCAAGGTACATCCTCAAGTTATGGTTTGGTAAGGTTGTACGGCAGCATCTCTACTAACTTTGTAAACAACTCTATATTTAATGATGGTTCTGGGTTAGCAATGTATTCTTCATTTAGTGGTGCCGGACTCAAAGATTATAACAACGTTTATTCAACGGGGTCTTCACATTCTGGAGGAACTTCTTTAGGGTCAAACACGGTTAGTGGCAACCCATCTTACATTAATCCTAGTGTTGGTGATTTGCATTCTGATGGTTCACTTCTAGATTCTGCTGGATTAGTTACAATTCTTACTGTGGATTACGATGGAGATGCTAGGAACGCAAGCTTTCCAGATATTGGCGCAGATGAATATACTGCCTACTATGATGACGCAGGTATTTTTGTAATGAAGCCTAACGTATGTGCTACTGGAGATTCAGTGCTTGTCGCTATTAAAAACTTTGGAATTGATACCTTGACTTCAGCTACAGTGAATTGGATGCTATCAACAAATGGTGGTACTTATGTAGCTCAAACTCCTGTAAGCTGGACGGGTAGCTTGGCTAAATACGAATCTGACACATTTACGCTGACTAACATGGCCTTTGTTGCCACAAATACTTATAGCGTTAAGGCGTTTACTACCTTGCCTAATGGTGTGGGAGATCAAAGGATTGTGAATGATACGAATACGCAGGCACTTAGCGTAAATGCAAATACGGTTGTTACATTTACACCTCCAAGCGCATGTATTGGAGCGGCACCTTTTGCGCCTTCAGCTTCACCAACTGGGGGTACGTATTCTGGCACTGGTATCTATGGAAACATGTTCTATACTGATTCTTCAGGTACAGGTACATTCGCAATTTCTTATGAATATTTAGATGGAAATGGTTGTGTTACAAATGCGACTGCTAATCAAGTGGTTGATACATTACCTACTGTAAGTGCTCCTACTTATAGCACGGTATGTTCTAATACGCCAGCATTTGCCTTATCAGGTGGACTGCCTGTAAGCGGTACTTATTCAGGTACTGGTATTACTTCAAATCAGTTTGATGCAGTTACTGCAGGTTCAGGTTCTCATTTAATAACTTACACTTACACAGATGGTAATGGATGTGCAAATTCAGATACAAATTCTATTCTCGTAAATACGGCTCCTACTGTGACTATGACAGCGATCGCGGATCAGTGCGCTAATAATTCAGCGTTTACAATTACTGGAGGCTCACCTGCTAGTGGAATATATACAGTAAACAATGTGGTTACAAATACATTTAATCCTTCGTCAGCTGGTGTGGGTTCTTATACCTTTAAGTATAACTACGCATCAGGTAATTCTTGTAAGGATTCTGCGGTTCAAGTGGTTCTGGTAAATGCCTTGCCATCGATTACCAATGTTGTTAAGAGTAACTTATCAGCTTGTGGTCAAACGGATGGTTCAATTACAATTACAAGTTCTGGTGGAAATGGTCCATTAACCTATAGTATTGGATCTACCTACCAAAGTAGTAACTCATTTACAAATTTAGGTACAGGTACATATACTCCTTCAGTAATGGATTCTGCGGGTTGTTCTGTATCAGATACGAACCAAACAGTGAGTTCTCCTTCAGCACCATCTGCGCCTGTAATTAACAATGTTGATACTTATTGTTTAGGTGATAACATGGCACCGTTAATTGCTGTTAAAGCAACAGGAGCCAGTGTGAAGTGGTATTCAGATGTTTCTTTATCAAGTCTAATACAAAGTGGAGACACCTTGATAGCTAATAGTACAGTTGGTACCCATACATACTACGCAGCACAAACTTTAGCAGGTTGTGAAAGCCCAGGAACTAAGGCAGCGGTTAAGGTGAATCCTTTACCTACAGTTACTTTCAGTGGCTTGGCGCAAACATGTTCTAACTCCTCTACTTTCTCTATTTCAGGTGGAGCACCTAATGGTGGTACTTATTCTGGCACTGGAGTTACTTCGGGTTCATTTAATCCTGGAAGTGTTTCTTCAGGTAACCACGTGATTACATATTCGTTCACAGATTTACAAAGTTGTACTAACACCGATACAAGTGTTCAGGTTGTTAACCCTGCACCTACTGCTTCTATTTCGGCACTCCCTGCCATGTGTTTAGACTCAAGTTCGTTTACATTATCAAATGGTTCGCCTTCTGGTGGTGGTTACTATGGACCTGGTGTTTTTGCAGGTGTTTTCAATGCTGGAAACGCTGGTGCGGGTAGCCATACTTTAAAATATGTTTACACCGACATTAAAGGATGTAAGGATTCGGTGAACACTACGGTTGTAGTTGACGCCCTACCTGTAGCCACATTTAGTTCTTTAGCGGATATCTGTAAAAATGCTCCTGCGGTTACCTTAACACAAGGATCAGCTACACCAACAGGTGGGTCAGGAACTTATTTCGGAACAGGTGTAACTTCTGGATCTTTTAATCCTGCAAGTCTTTCTGCAAAAACAAGCTACTCTTTGAGCTACGCATATATTGATGGCAATGGTTGTAAAGACACGGCTACAAGCTCAATTTATGTTGATTCAGTGCCAGTGGTTACGATGACGAACATTACTAAGAAGTGTATTGTGGAACCAGCGTTTACATTAAGTAACGGAAAACCTGTGGGTGGAACGTATAGTGGAAATGGTGTTTCTAGTGGAATGTTCACTCCGTCAGTTGCTGGACATGGTAACCATACAGTTAAATATGTGTATTCGGATGCCAATGGATGTACCGACTCTACTTCAAAAGTGGCCAGAGTAGATTCAATGCCAGTAATTACGATGGCTCCAATTCCTAATGTTTGTGAGAATAGTACTGCATTTATTCTTTCTAGCGCTACAGCTACACCAACAGGTGGTGTGGGTGGATATGCTGCACGTGGTCTTTCCAATGGAATTTATGACCCTGCTGTTGCAAAAGCAGGAATGGATACCGTAGTTTATATTTACACTGGACCTTCTGGTTGTAAAGATACAGCTGCCACTATCATGACTGTTGACACCGTTCCAATTGTTAGTGTAACTGGAATTGGACCTTGGTGTGCTTATGATACAAATACTGTTTTAGTTGGTGGAATGCCAGCTGGTGGAACGTATTCAGGTACTGGAGTAAGCAGTGGATCTTTCAATCCTGGTTTGATAGGTGCTGGTTTGCATACGATAGGGTATTCTTTTACAGATGCTAATAGCTGTACGGATTCCACAACATATTCTTTGACAGTAAACGCACTGCCTAACGTGATTTTATCACTTCAACGTAAGATTTGTTTGAATTCTACAGCATTGGTTCTTAATGGAGGAACTCCTAAAGGCACAACGGGTGTATATACTGGTAACAACGTTTCTAACGGTTCTTATCAGCCAGTAGCGCTTACAGTGGATACCATTACTTATACTTATCAAGATGGTAACGGATGTATTAATTCGGATACCAAGGTTATCAGAGTAGACAGCGTTCCAACAATGGCTATGGCAGCTCTTCCACATTTTTGTGAAGGCGAAAGCGCCTTAGCGATGAATCAGGGTACACCTGCTGGAGGAGTTTATTCTGGTAGTTACGTTTTTGGTAATTTATTTGATCCTTCTAATGCTGGATCTTACAGTGTGACATACACCTATACTGATGGTAACGGATGTCTAGATTCTGCAAGTTCACAAGCAGTAGTAGATACTGTGCCTGTGGTAACTATAGGTTTAATTGCTAACTCTTGTAGCAACAGCCCAGCGATTAGTCTTGTAAGTGGTATGCCTGCTAATGGAACATATTCTGGTCCAGGTGTTACTGGTTCTACATTTGATCCAAAAGTGGCTAGCCCTGGAAACCACACCATTCAGTATTATTTTGTAGATGCTAATAATTGTGCAGACTCTGCGACAACATCGGCAACTGTTCGTCAAGCACCTACAGTTACAGTGAGTGCATTTGCTCCAATGTGTGTTAATGATGATCCACACCAATTGGTTGAAGGTTCTCCAATTGGTGTTGGTAGCGGAACTTGGAAAGGACCAGGTGTAAATCTTGGCGTATTCACTCCAAGCTCTTCATTGGTTGGAAATAACACCATATCTTACGTTTATTTTGCGCCTAATGGTTGTGGAGATTCTACTTCGCAGGTGCTTCGTTTGGATGCTAATCCTACCTTCGACTTAGGTGCTGATGTTACTTCATGTGGAGATGATATCAAAACGCTTGACGCTGGAATAAGTAATGTTACTTACCAGTGGAGTAATGGTGAAAAAACTAAAACAGTACTTGCCAACAAATCTGGTGCATGGACATGTTTCGTAATTGATACCGCTACAGCTGCGAAGTGTACCTTCAACGATACAGTAAATGTGAACTATGAGGCTGTATGTACTGGTATTTCTGAAGGCTTGGCTGAGAAGGTAAGTGTAAGGTATTATCCTAATCCTTCTTCAGGAGTATTCACTGCAGAGTTGGCAGGCTTTGAAGGAAAGCACGTTGACATGGTGATCGTTAATATGCAAGGTCAGGTTGTTTACCAAATTGAAATGGATGAAATGCCTGTAATGTTTGTTGGCGAGATTGATCTAGGCAACGAACCTAGTGGTATGTATTTTATTAATCTCTTTACTCCAGAGGGAAGCGTTTCACATAGAATATCATTGAATAGATAGAAACTAAATCTAAAGAATTGAAAGGGCCGTCATTTGATGGCCCTTTTTTTTTGTATTGTCGTAAATCCGAATAAAATTTAGAAGATGCTCTTATTATGCTCATCTTTGCTTTTCATTTGGCATTGGATGTTGTGTTTTAAGAAAATTGTTTTTGCGGGCTTGATATACATTTTGCTGAGTATAACCAGTAGCTACGCCAGTGCCACTTCGAGTAATTTAACCTTATTACGAGCAAGCTTTCCGACTACTTGTTCTAAAGCTGGGGACACAGCTCATTTTATGATCAAAAATGTTGGAGCCGACACCTTGAATTTCTATGTGGATTCATTTAGAATTGAGTGGAGGACTCTTTCAGGTCCATTGCCAATATTGGGCGGCGTCTTGGTTAATTCGGGAATCCTTTATCCTGGAGATTCTATTTCAAAATTGGTAACGAGCATTTCATTTGCCGTAGAAGGGAGTTATTCGATAAAAAGTTATTTGCACAGCACATGGGATACAATCAAATCGAATGATAGCATAATCTCGAATCTATCGGCGGTAACATCTCACCCCAATGTGAATTTGTCCAATTTCAATGACCTTTGTGCAAATGCACCAACGGTGACGCTTAGCGGAGGCACGCCAGCTGGAGGGGTATATTCAGGCAATGGTATTAGCGGAAGTGTATTTCAGCCCTCCACAGCAGGACCCGGTATTCACCAGATAAAATATACATACACTTCATTGGGAGGGTGTAGTGACTCAGCGGTGAACAATATCACGCTTGACACAGTTCCGCGAGTCACAATTGCACAATTGAATCCCCAATGTGCATTAGATACCCAAATTACACTTACTGTTGGCCTTCCCGCGTTGGGAGTTTATACAGGAAGCGGAATAGTGGGAAACCAATTGAACCCTCTAATGGCGGGTGTAGGTATCAATACAATTACCTATACCTATACTGATTTAAACTTATGTGAGGACTCAGCATCGGTACAAGTAATAATTCATGCTTTGCCCACCGTGAGCCTGGCTCTGACCAATTCACACTGTCTAAATAAACCTCCATTGACCTTAAGTGGCGGTACGCCACAAGGTGGAACTTATTTCGGCCTAAATGTTATTGGAACAGACTACGTCCCTACGGGTCCGTCATCAGATACGGTTTATTATAGATATGTAGATCAGAATGGTTGTTATGACCAGGACACCTCGGTAATAAACGCAGTAAGTCCACCGACACTTCATTTCCCTGCTATACCCAATCAATGCGAAAATTTAGATACCATTTATTTGACTGGAGCCAGCCCTCTTGGAGGGACTTACAAGGTGAACGGCAAAGTAAATTCTATTTACCAGCCATTTAGAGCAGGATTTGATACGTTGAGTTACTTCTTTGTGGATTCCAACAATTGCTCCGACGAGTTCTTTCAGATCATACGAGTTGATACAATTCCAGTGGTAGAACTCGCCCCATTTCCTAATGTGTGTCAAAATAACCAGTCATTTGAGTTAGTTGGTGGCAAGCCTAGGGGAGGGGTTTATTACGGGACAGGTGTTTCAAATGGGCACTATTACCCTTCAAATGGGGCGGTTGGCACGGACTCCATTAGCTATGTGTTTTTTGATTTGAATGGTTGCGGCGATTCGGTAAGAAGGCCTATACGGATATTGCCAATACCGCTGGTTTCAATTGGCGCAATACCAGCCTATTGCGACCGAGATTCAAGTTTTGAGCTGAGTACTGGTACTCCTATCGGAGGTGTATATACAGGATCAGGAGTAATGGCAGGTCGTTTTCATCCCGATTCTTCCCGGATAGGCTCCAATCTGATCACGTACACTTTTACCGATTCAAATAATTGTTCAAGTAGCGCAGATACTACACTTCTTCTGGAGCCTAATCCAACTTTTGATTTGGGCCCTGACCAAGAAATATGCGGCGATCAGCAATTAACCTTAAAAGTAGGTAGATCGAATATGAAATATAAATGGAATACGGGTGATACGCTAGAAGAAATTTCTGTACTGGTTAGTGGCGTATATAGCGTTTCGGTTACGGATATAAATACCATATCGAAATGTTATTTTGAGGATGCGGTACGCGTGGATTATGATGCCGTTTGTATGGGTATATCGCAAGGAGAGGCAGCACATATTGACTGGAATGTTTATCCCAACCCAACATCTGGACTGTTGGTTGTGAGTTTCGACAATCGGGGGGTGAATCAAGCAGAAGTTTCAATTCACAATATATCAGGTGAATTGATAAAAATAAAGGTGGCTTCGACCAATGAAGGAGGAAACACTACCATTTTCGACTTGAGTGAGGTGCCGCTTGGTTTATATTTCGTTCAGGCCAAAACCACGACCCAAGTATTGAAGAAAAAAATTCTGATTCAATAAAAAAACCCCTCCGAAGAGGGGTTTTGTAAACCTTAATAAGCCGGATTCTGTTTTAATCTATCATTTATCTATGCAGCCTACCCTCCGAGATCAGGCGAGCAGCCCTCAAGCCTCGGTTTACATGGCCTTGCACCCCATAAGGTTTACCAAGCTACCAAAATCTCTTTTGATACTGGTGCGCTTTTACCACACCTTTTCACCTTTTCCTCAAAACAACACGTTGCTTCGAGGTAGTTTCCCTTTCTGTGGCACTATCTGTCAATAAAACTGTACATTCTTTCTGTTGCACTTGTCCTCACCTCACGGTGGACGGGCATTACCCGCTACGATGCTCTGTGGTGTCCGGACTTTCCTCCCCAATTGCTTGGAGCGATAGAACGATTTACGCTTCAAAAGTACCTTATCTGAGAATTACCTCCGTTGCCCCAATGCCATAATGTTTTAAGGACGCATCATGGTAGTCAAAACGGTACTCTCTGAATATTTTTAAAATTTCAGATTTAAGAATTCCTTTTCCAATTCCGTGAATGAAAATGATACTCGTTTCTCCTTTCTTCAAGGCTTCTTCAATACAATTAACGGCATATTCTTTTTGGTAGTCCAGCATTTCTCCAGAAGCCATTCCTCTGTGATTTACAAGTAAATCATGAATGTGTAAATCAAATTCTAAAACGTTTTGGCTGTTTCTTTTCCCACGAACCTTTCCTATTTCTTCTATTCGCTCTATGTGACTACGCGTTGCTGTCGGCTTTTTTTTAAATTCTTTCTCCAATTGTGGGGTGGGTGCGTGTTGGTTGTATTCGTTAAAAACCTGGCTGTGCGGCTCTTCCATTTTAATAAGCTGATTTTCTCGAAAAGGAAATTCAAAACCATCAGACTCAACTATGATGCTTTTTCCAAGCAAGTTGACAACTATACCTTCAAGCTCCTCGTCGATTGCTTTAACTTTATCGCCAATTGTAATTTTCACACTACAAAAGTAAAAGACGATATGAAGAAATTGCCACTGAAGCTTAATACTTGGCAAACCCTGTCCAAAAAAGAAATATTTGACAACCCCTGGATTCATGTAGAAGCGCATGATGTGGTAAACCCTAATGGTGGAAAAGGTGATTATGGAGTGATTCATTTTAAAAACTTAGCCATCGGAATTATTCCATTGGATGATGAGCTCAATACGTGGATAGTGGGCCAATGGCGTTATCCATTGGGACATTACAGTTGGGAAATACCTGAGGGTGGCGGAAAATTAAACGTTGAACCGATAGAATCGGCGAAGCGTGAACTATTGGAAGAAACGGGCATAAAGGCAAAGCATTGGGACAAGGTTTTGGAAATGGATTTGAGCAATTCAGTTTCGGATGAAAGGGGATATGTGTTTGTTGCTCGGGGTCTGGAATTTGGCGAAGCTCAGCCAGATGAGGATGAAGACCTAGAGATAAAAAAAATTCCGTTTGAGGAACTTTATCAAAGAACTGTTAATGGGGAAATTAGAGATGGATTGGCCGTTGCTGGCATTTTGCGGGTGAAGCTGATGATAGACCACAATGAAATATAAAAGGCTTTAGTTTTCATCTAAAGCCTTTTCTTAGTTATATATCATTTGATAAATTTTATTCAACTGTAATTACTTCAAGTTTTGGGTATCTTTCTAGCCAGATCTCTAGTTTTTCAATATTTTTCAACGTGATTACGGTTCTTTTGTCTAGCCTCACCACAATTTTTTTGGCGGCGTCTGCGAGTTTTTTAATTTCATTTTTCATAACTAAGATGTTTTAAATTGTTTAATACTAACACGTCAGTAAATCATTTTTGTTTCTTCGTTGCTGTTAATTTAATATAAGCCTTTATGAAGTTTGTCATTTCACCTGCTAAGTCTTTAGATTTTGATGCGCCTTCAAACTCTAAGCATTATACTTCGCCTCATTTTATTTCTGATGCAGCGCGGATTATAGAAGCGCTTAAAAAGAAATCTGTAAAAAAGCTAATGGACCTTCAGGGAATAAGTTTGGCACTCGCAGAATTGAATTACGAGCGAAATCAAAATTGGCTTCAAAAGCATGATTTATCTAATTCCAAGCAGGCAATATCTGCATTTTCGGGCGATGTTTATGTGGGAATAAATGAGTCGGATTTTGATGAGTCTGACTATGAATATATACAAGACCATTTGCGGATTTTATCGGGTTTGTATGGGTTGCTCAGACCTTTGGATATTATTCATCCATATCGCCTTGAAATGGGTACTTCACTTTCAACCACCAGGGGAAAAAACTTATATGACTTTTGGAAATTGAGAATCACCAACAAAATGAATGAAGAGCTTGCCACATCGCCAGACTCCGTATTGATAAACTTGGCATCTGACGAATATTTTAAAGTCATTAAACCAAAGGTGTTACAAGCGAGGATTATCCAGCCTATTTTTTATGATAAGTCAAAAGGCCAATACAAAGTGATTTCATTTTTTGCAAAAAAGGCAAGAGGAATGATGGTTCGCTTTGCCACAAAAAACAAAATTTCAAACGAAGAAGACTTGAAGGAATTTAAATCTGAAGGGTATTCGTTCGAGCCCAATATGAGTGAAGGAAATAAATGGGTATTTACACGAGAAAGCTAAAAGAAATATGGAATTATCAGGATCGAAAATATTAATCACTGGAGGATCGAGTGGGATAGGAAAAGCTATTGCCCTCATGGCCATTGGTAAAGGAGCCGAAGTTTTGATTACTGGTCGAGATGGAGCGAAACTAGAGAAGGTAGCCAGAGAGATAGGTGCATCATTTGTGCATGCCGATGTGTCGAAAGAATCGGATATTCAAAAGACCTTCGACTGGGTAAAGGAAAACTGGAAAAACCATCTTGATGTATTGATAAACAACGCTGGACATGGTTATCGAAAAAAAATGGAGGATGTTGAATGGCAAGATTTTGAAAATGTATTTCAAATCAATGTATACGGCGCAGCCTTAATGGCCAAATACGCCACCCAAATTTTTAAGGTGGCCAACAAAGGAAATATTGTAAATATAGCCTCAACTGCGGCCTTGAAGGGCTATGCGGGTGGTACGGTTTACTCGGCATCCAAATTCGCACTTAGGGGTATGACCCAATGCTGGCAAGCTGAGTTAAGGCCCTTCAATATCAGGGTAATCTTGATAAACCCCAGTGAAGTAACCACGGCATTTGCCCAGAAAGATAGAATAGAGCGTCCAGAGGCTGCACATAAGTTATCGTCCAAAGAAATTGCTCATGCAACACTTTCATCGCTCGAAATGGATAACAGGGGCTTTGTGCCTGAGTTAACTATATGGGCCACCAACACTTTTTAATATTTAACCTTAAAGCGAATTTTCATCATATAAATTGTCGGGTGAAAACATGAATTTTGCGCCATAAAAATCAAAAGAAATGCATGAATTAATAAAAGAAAAAGTGGATGGCGGATTTAGTTACGCGGAGTACAAAACCTTGGTTGAAAAGTTGCTAAGCGAAGGTAAAACTACGGGACCAAATCAGTCGGAAGCGAATATCGATTATACAAAGTTGGGGTTTCAACGTCTTAAAAAATGGGAGAAAATAACCAAAGTAAACCCCCAAGCGGCGGCTCAATTGAAGGAGTTAAAGGGAAACTATTTGTGGCTCGTTATTATTGAGGCGTGGTGTGGTGATGTAGGACAGAATTTAGCAGCGATTCATTTGTTGGCCGAGGCTGCTCATATTCCTTTAAAATTAGTACTTCGTGATGAAAATGATGACCTAATGGAGCATTTTCTAACCAATGGAGGTAAGTCTATACCCAAATTAATTGTGGTTGATGCAGATACAAATTTGCCTGTAGGTACGTGGGGCCCTAGACCCGCTACAGCTCAGAAAATAGTTCTGGATGGCAAGGCAAAGGATATAGATATCCACGATATTCATTTAAATGTGCATTCATGGTATGCCAAGAATAAACACGAAGAGCTTCAAAATGAGATGCTTGAACTCATGAAAAGCATAGACTCGAAAACATTATAACCTGAGGATTTTTTGTGGAAATAAGATATGATTTCCACCCGCTGAGCGGTGCATTAGTTGGGTGGATAAATCGTATTTTTGTCCATTGAAGTTGTGGGTGTATATTTCACTATTTTGTAGAGATAGGTTTATCGGATAAAGTGGCGACAAAAAATAATAAAATAGCGTTTTGGGGTACTTTGGTTGGGGGTTTCTCCTTGCTCACGGCTTCTTTGATCGGCTATTTCTATTATCGCAATACCACCGAGTATATCTGGCTTCTCAACCGCTACAAAACAGGACATGTATTTTATCAAAACCACATTAAGCTTCAATTTCTGAAATTCCAGGAGGCTGAGTTACTTACAGAAGCTAGGATTCAGTCGGTTGTTGATTTAAATAGAAATAGCTCATTTGAAGCAAAGCAAGCTTTTGGTCACACAGTTACTGAAGGAGAATGGCTTGCGGAAAATGAGTCGCTATTGTCTGAAAGTAATGAGAATAATGAGGTAGTTATAAATGCTGACCATAATCCTTCTGAAATACTAAGTATGTCGCATAAGGGTGCAGGCTACTTTGAAACGGAGATGGGAGCGTTTGATGCCTTACTCAACTCTTCCGAATATAAATACCCAAATCCTGTCGGTCACAAAGTTTCGTGGTTGTTGGGCCTGAACGCGGGAGTCAACTTTTTGAATTCACAGCCAAATTTCGATCAAGTGCAATTGGAAGCTCAGGAAGAATTTTCTTCGAAATTTTTAAATAGTGATGTTTTGACCAAAAGATCGACCATAGATCATTCGGTTTCATTTGGTTTGCTTGCAGGAGCTGAGGTGCTTCCTTGGTTAGAGCTGCTATCTGGATTTGAGTATAGTCAATTGGCGGCTTCCTCAACTGCCAAGGTAAACGGCGTATATGAAGAGGAGTACACGTTTATAGAGTCTTTGGCCGAAGATGAGTATGACGAATCGGGTACTGTGACTTACGTTACCGCAATTAGAGAGGAAGTGCGAAGAGATACCCTAAACACCGTTTACAACAGCCAGTCTATTGACATTCCACTAACCCTAGTGTTTAAAAAAGATTTTGGAACAGTTACAGGTTTTGTAAGTACTGGTGTGGTTTTTACGGCTTATGAAACGTCAAATGCAGTTACTACAAGTGAGTTGTTTGGAAAATCTCATGAAGCAACCTCTATTTCCTATTTTAATAGGGAGAGCCTAAGACTTGGTGTAGGTGTTGATTATTCATTGTTTCAAAGTGTGAACATTAGGATTGAGCCTAGCTTGAAATATACCCCTGGACAATTTAACGCCATCGATCAGCAAATTGGAGCCACAAGTTTTGGACTGAGAGGTTCTATTCTCTACAAGTTTTAAGCTGATTATTCGGACTTTATCCTTTTGTTTAGTTGTACTTTATTTCCTTTCTTGCTTACGCGAATATTGATGATTTGTACCATGAGAGAGAAGAATACTGCAAAGTAGATATACCCCTTTGGAACATGTTGGCCCACGGAGTCCAAAATCAACATAAAGCCAATTAAAATGAGAAAACTTAAGGCCAATACTTCCATTGACGGATGATTCTGAATAAATGTGCCAATGGCGCCTGCAAAGGTCATCATGATGATTAAGGCGATGACAACGGCAACCACCATTATTAAAACTTGCTGTGTAAGGCCCACTGCCGTGAGAATACTATCAAATGAGAAAATAATATCCATTGCAATGATTTGTAATATGGTAGAGGACATAGAGTGCTCCTTTTTCATTTCAGAAATCTCTAATTCATCTCCTTCCATTTTGTGGTGAATTTCTGTGGTACTTTTAAAAATGAGAAAGATTCCACCTGTAAATAAAATGAGATCACGACCACTTACAGGGTGTTCAAAAAGACTAAAAAGCGGCTGACTAAATCCTATAATCCAAGTAATGCCCAACAAGAGTAATATCCGAAATACCAAGGCAAGCATCAACCCCAAATTTCTGGTTTTGGCGCGTTTTTCTTCTGGAAGTTTATTGGCTAATATGGAAATAAAAATGATGTTATCGACTCCCAATACAATCTCTAAGAAGGTGAGGGTAAATAAGGCGATGTAAGTTTCTGGTAATAGAAATATTTCCATTTTACAAGATTAAAAAAAGTACGAATAATTAAACCAATAACCCATTTCAGGAAACTCGGTGTCACTCATTTAAAGGTAGCTCCGCTACTTATTAAACAAGCCTCCCATATTGGGCATTCCTGGAATGTTCGGCATAGTTTCCCTTGCCAAAGCACCCATTTCAGCTTCAAAAATAGATCTAGCATTCTCAAGAGCATTGTTCGTTGCCACCAACATGTGGCGGGCCAGCTCATCTGAGGTAAGGCCTTTGCCGGGTTCCCCTACCATTACTTGAATAATTCTACTGTTTCCAGTTGCTATTACCCGCACCACATCGCCAGAAGTGCCCTCTACATGCACTGAATCCAATCTTTTTTTGGTTTCCTCTGCTTTTACTTGAGCTTGCTCAAGTTTTTCTTTTAATCCGTTAATTCCAAACATGTTTATTG
>JAGQYO010000044.1 GCA_020435995.1 Flavobacteriales bacterium
AAGCTAGTTATTATTCTTTATTGACAATATTCAACACAAAATTCAGCTTTTTGTTCTTTAAATTCAGACACCCTATATTTTCAATTTCATTTATACTCCTTGTTGTGCTAATTCCCGTTCACAGCAAAAGATGACTCGATTCGCAGCATGAAACCAAATTTATCAGTAATAAATGTCTTTTTAAAAATTGAGAGAAGAGGTTGGTTTCTTGAAATAAAATAGGAATGAACAATGGCAAAAAGGAGTGGCGCAGATAAAATATCAGCGCCACTCTTTAATAAGATAATGTAGTATGAACTGTATTTATAAATGCACTGCTAAGCCTAGTGTAGAAACTCCAGTAGAGAGATCGAGGAACAAGCCTAGTTTATCATTTAAGTGATATTCTGTTCCAATATGTACATCTAAATAAACCCCACTTGCCCCTCGTTCGATGTGCTTATCGCCCTGATATCCATCTTCCCAACTTGAATTTCTAATGGCAAATCCCAACGAACCAGCAAGATAAAAATCCCAATTGTTATTAGCGTTTAATAATTGATCAAAATAATAAGTTCCTTTTACACCAATTGGAATAACTGTTACGCGGTAGTAATAATTCCTATAAGGGTAATTTTTATTCCCCCAGTAATGGTTCTTTTCGTAAGAGAAGTAAGTGATAAATGGAGCGAGTGTGAAATTCTTAGCTAAATCAATTTCAAAGTTGGCATGAAATACTGGCATCGAGTGGCCTACATATCCATAGTAGCCAATTCCGAGTCCTGCGTTTAAGGTACTTCCGAATTTTTCGGAACTACTTGTGGATTCCTGTGCATTTAAAGCGGTAGCCGCTAGCATTAGGATAAAAAGCGATTTAATTGTTATTGTTTTCAACTGTTTGAATTTCTTGATATTGTGAATGAATTTTCACGCAGCAAATGTGAAGCTAGAAGGAGCTTCAAGTATTACATAAGCTAAGCTTTAAGTTACATCCATCACACTTTTTTAAGTTGGTTGTATTAATGCCAAAAAGAAATTATTTGGATAACCAGGAAAATGACTAAATATTTTCGAGGTTTACCCTTCTTTTCTGCGCTATGCCTTTGTAAAAGGTGGGGGTAAGTCCGGTAATTTTTTTGAATTGATTGGATAAATGTGCTACACTACTATAGTTTAATCGGTATGAAATTTCAGTAAGCGAGAGCTCGTTGTACAACAACAACTCCTTCACCTTTTCTATCTTATTGACAATAATGAACTGCTGGATTGTAATACCGTTGACTTCAGAAAAAACGTTTGACAAATAGGTGTAATCATATCCTAGTTTGCTACTAATAAAGTCCGAATAATTTACTTGAGGCTCTTTGTCGGTTTCATGAATCATTTCGGTTATTACGTTTTTAATGCTTTCCACCAATATGCTTCGTTTGTCGTCTAGGAGTTCCAATCCCGATCGCATCAAATTTATTTTTAGTTCTTCGTGTTGCTTTTTCGTAATGTCTCGTAATATTTCTACTGCTCCTAGATCAACTACCACATACCAAATTCCCATTTTTTTAAGCTCTTCTTTCACCATCATTTTACAACGAAGGCTTACCATATATTTAATGTATAACATCATAGGAAATACTTATGATTAGGAAGATAAAATCATCTTTTTAATTGGACTGAAATGTTTAAAAAGTGATAAGAAAAAAAAATCGTGGATTCGATTTCTAGACCCTGAACTTTAAATGAACATTGAATTTGCTCCACACCCAATCTAAAGTATAAATATGCAAATAATTCTAATAAGAGTTACTGCCTTTTTATTCTAATAAGATTTTAAAGGGTTTGTTTAACAGTATGCTTGAAAAGCTCAGGTCGGTGAATTGAAATTGGAAACTTTAGAAAAAAAGAAAGCCACTCAAAAAACATGAATGGCCTTCTCTTCGCTTGAGGTTAATTTAAAGTCCTTTAATGATGTTCGCATCAAGTATTACTGCTGTTTGTGCCAGAGCACGACCGTTTAATGAAGCTCCAGTCACAAAGGTAATTCCAGTCATGGAGAGGATGTTTCCTTCGAAGTGTGAATTGGACGCAAATGTCGCTTCACCAGCAACCTGCCAGAAAATATTTTTAGCCTGAGCACCACCTTTTAAAGTTAATCTTAATCCGGCACTTTGTTTAAGATCTCCAGCAATTTGGAAAATCCATACATCATTAGGGCCGCCTTCTAATGTAACTGTAGATGCGATGGAAACAGTACCTGCCCACTTGTACAGGCCAGGAACCAATGTCATACCCCCAACATTACCAGCACCTAATTCCAAAAAATCAGGAGAAGGTCTTCCAGCTGCGTCATTGTAGGCTGTTATCATATTATTTACGGCGGTTGTAAGATTGATACTTGTAGGCGTTACCATATCTGCCGCATACACCTTTCCAGTTACTTGCGCTGAAGTTGCATATCCAGTATGATCGACAAGGGCCAATCCAGTGATGTAGGAAGTAGCAGCTGGACTTAACCCCAAACCTCCTGTAATTGCCGAAGTAGGGCTGTTGTTAATAGCTGTTTTTGCGAGTATGACATAGTTTGCTGATTTGCCTAGTTCTACTCTTGCAAGCGTTCCAGGGGAACCACCTATTGTAAAGTTCCATGTTTTGTTAGCTGCGAGGGCCATTCCACCAACGTCCAAAACATCTTTGGTTATAGTGGCAGTATAGACTTTGCTCGCATCTAAATACCTGATTGGAGTAAATGTAGCGGTATTGCCTAAGTAGGCTATGGTTCCTGAAACAGAAACATCACCTTGTTTAACAATGAATGTATTAGTATTGATTGAGGAAGATGTCATGGGCTCATTAAAAACTACGCTAATAGTGCTATTTCTGGAAACGCCAGTAGCACCGCCCTCCGGGTTAGTAGAACTAACTAATGGAGCAGGGTTAACTAAGCGCTTAAATGGATTAGTGCCTAGTGCAGGCGTAGGATCAACGTTTTCCTCTTTTTTACAAGCACTTAGAATTAAAATTGAGCACATCAATACTGAAAATATAGTTTTTTGATTTTTCATAGATTCTTTTTAGTGTCTTTTAGTGACGTTGCAAAAGTTGGTTGCAACATGTTGTAAACCATTACATATAGAATACGAATTGTTGTATAAATCACATGTTGGTCTAGTCAACCCCTGAAATTTATTCCGGATTAAAATCTTCGAATCAAGTCAATTTTTACTTTTTTTCTTCTGCCTTTCTACATAAAGATACAGGTGTTCCACCTTATTGCGTGCCCAAGGTGTTTTTCTCAAAAACTTAAGGCTTGAGTTTATTGATGGGTCGGTCTTAAAACAATTGATATTGATTTTTAAGGACAACTCTTCCCAGCCATAGTAGGCCACCAAGGATTCCACCATAGAGGCAAGTGTTACTCCATGCAAGGGATTATTGCGTTGCTTTTCTGGGTTATTATTTTCTTGTTCCATTTGGCTTGCAATTTATTCTTTAATAGCTCAATCATTATCACCAACCGACTTATAAATCACCGCTGGTTGAAGATCCATTTTGGGTCTATCGTTTTTCTAGTTTCAATTTCTTCAAAGCTTGGTAACTCATTCTCGCTTCTTCAATCTCTATGTGAAACTCCATACCCCCACTGTATTTGTACCACAGCTCTTGGCCTATCCAATATGGGTTGTTGTTTTTTGTTTCCTGACCCGACAAAGTGCCAGAAGCTAAGAGCAGAGCCATTAAGGTTCCGAAAAGTGTTTTTAATATCATTTTGTTTTGTGTTTAACGTTCTTTCTATTGGCCATTTTAACGAACACAAATATCCTATAACTTTTAATAAACTAGGGGTATATGATTATCTCAGGCACTCAATACTTGACCGACTGACCATTGGACGGTTTCAAGGTTTATTCAATTTACGCTGCTTTACTTCGCTGCACTCGTTTCAGATTCTCCATATCTTGCCCGTATGTTGATTTATAGAAAATCTGAAACCTGCCCGAAAGATACAGGCGGGCCTGCCCGAAAGATACAGGCGGGCCGGCTTGAAAGATAAAGGTTATTAAGTTTGGATTTGGAAGGTACTAGAATCTGAAATTGGGTTTCCTGCAGAAACTCGAAATTTATATTTGTGGCACGAATTACAAACCTAGCAAAGGAGCTCAACGAAGTCAATTTGCATCAATATTAAGATATATCCAAGCTCTGATCCGGCTTGTTATAGGTCTACGCTACCCATTCGGTAACCGATTTTTGAATTAGAATAAAGATAAACACGATTATCGGTCCAATATACCCTGAACAACTTTGGCACATTATCATTTGGTTTATTGTGGTCAATCACCTTATTGGTAAACTTCCCTTGCTCAAAAGTTGTCATTACAAAATTCGATTTTTTACCCCCTTTAAAAGTTTTCATTTTTGCAGCATTAATATCTACATTTTTTGGGTGGTCAGAATATAGAAATACAATTTTTCCACTATCAAATACCTTGTATGTTATTCCATACCTCGCACGCCCCTTTTCTTTACATTTTTGGCTAAGCTTTAACTCCGAATAATTCAAAATCTTACCTTTTTCATCCAAATTGAATATGACTGCGCCATCATGCTCATAAGCATAGGTCTGAACACCGTTCACTACTGCTTTTGGAACTGTCCAAGCTAAGGATGTCACCGCCACCATACCCCCATCATTCTTTATTATGGGAGAAAGTGGGATTGTTAGACCATAATCTTCTATTCCTTTCGATTCGATTTTCTTTATAGTTTTTTTAGGGTCTTTGCTCAAATTGGCCAAAATATTTTTATCAATCAAAGATTCTTGTGATTCACTTGATTTCCACGTACTGGTATTTATTTTTTCTGAAAAAGTCCCGATCAAAGAATTGGATGGGGTATTCGCTAAAACACCAGATGCTACAAAGTCTTTGTACCTGTGGCCCTCTGAGTACATCCCCCACAATAAATACTCGTCGTTTGCCAAATGATACAAACCAACGCCTATTTCTTGATAATTGGGAACATCATAGGTTTTTAATTCTAGAAGTTTTTTCGTTTTAAAATCGTAGCGGAAAAGTGAGTATTTATAAGGATACCATTTATTCACTTTTTCACTTTTCAGAATCTTTGCCAAGGTCAGGATTTCTCCATTATTTGAAACCTGAAAATCTGAAATACTCATATTATCCTCCTTTGTGAGCTCATATTGAGCCAAGGATAAAGTTTCTGTTTCTCCAACTTTTGAAGCGGCCGCATTTAAAGTACCATCGAATTTCGACAGATCTGCATCTACTTTGTATGGGTACTCAAAAAAGCCTTTTCCAACTAAATTCAAATTATTATTTACTACTACTACAGATAAATTGGCGTTATCCCAAATCTTAGTGAGTTTGTTACCATATCCGATTGCCAGCTTTGAACCATCTGGAGATACAGCCACGTAAATTCGCTTCATTATAAAAGGCAAACCCTTCACGAGCTTGTCGTTAGAAGAAATTAATGTAATCCCCTTACTTGACTCCAATTTGCCATCTATGATAGGGACTAGGCTGATAGCCCAATTGATACCAGCAAAGATTCCTCCAGATCTTATTACAGCATATTGTTTATCACCAAGCATCACAACTTGAATAACTTGATTAATGTCATTAACTGAAATGCTCGATCTCAAATCACTTGCATCTAGACTTAGGGAAATGCTGTAACTGGCTACTAATTCTTTAACCCATTCTCCAGTCATTTGTAGGTTTTCATACTTTTTGACAAAATGATTACCGTCATTTGTACCAACAGCCCAGAGTTGGTTGCCGGTATGGAAATTGATTTTGCGAAAGTTTTGAGATTCAAGTTTTGGGCCCCATTGTACTGTCTGGGCCGATAAAATAGGCAAGACCACACATAATAATGTGGTGAACAAAAAAAGTTTCATTTCAACGTGTATTTAGGTTAGGTTTTCAAAAATAAAACTAATGCCAGATTTAAAAAATGACATTCGTTCACACTCTCAAAATATTGTTTGTCAAGAGGAAAGCCCTGAGTCTTTGGGCTCAAGTCTACAACAAAGTACTCGTTCATTATTCCTTGCTCAAACTCGATATTTCGGTTTTATTTTTTGGCCGCAGCATATACTTTAATTAAATCACTAAGGTGTTTATGAATATGATTCGTTACAATTTCTATATGCTCCCTTCTTGAATAGTCTCGTGAACCCTTTTTATAAGGTATCCATTGAATATTTTGCTGACAGATGAATTTTTCGATGATTTTCTGGGCATTTCTCAATCGGTCAATCAACGAACCAATCGTTTCTGTTTTTGTTTCCTCGACACTCCGTTGATTCACTTCCGATAGTTTTCCTTTGAGCGGGTTAGGTTTTTTCCCATAACCTATGTCTGAAATATTTCTCGCGAAGCTTTCGTGCCAAAATGTGATGTGCCCTAAAATATCTTTGGCACTCCAGAACTCATATACCATTTTCTCATAATCAAGCGCTTGCCCAAAAAACGCAATGAATGCTTCTAGTTCATTTCTTAGATGCTCCGTCTTAGCTCTTATTTCGTTTTCGCTCATGTGTAGCTTAAAAGATTCCATTCATCAGCCACTCGCATCATTCCGATATTAATTCGCACCACCATACGAGAAAGTCGATGGTCGTTAGTCTGGAACCTTGCATCTGACAACTCCCTACTAGCACCTCGCTACTCATATCTCGCTACTCCTAACCCTTTCCCTTCCACAATACACATTAAACCGATTAAACTTTAAAAAGCCAATCAAGGTCATGTTGTTTTCGATGGCTAGGTCAACGGCCAAACTACTCGGAGCGCCTACGGCAGCTAAAATGGGAATGCCAGCTCGGGCGGCTTTTTGCACCAGCTCAAAACTTGTTCGGCCACTTACAAGTAATATGCGTTGCGTTAAGGGAACTTCGTTTTTAAACAAACTAGCTCCTATTATTTTGTCTAAGGCATTGTGTCGGCCTACATCCTCACGAGAGAGTATCAAGTTGCCCTGCAAATCAAACAACCCAGAGGCGTGAATGCCGCCGGTGTATTCAAATACGTTTTGGGTTTTTCTAACTGTGTTGGTGAGGCCCAATATTACTTGATGGGTAACCACCGAAGTGTCGTTTTTAATGTTGTAGCTGCACGCCACACTTACCGATTCGATAGAGGATTTGCCACAAACCCCACAACTCGATGAGGTGTAAAAATTTCGATCGAGTTTCTCAGGGTCAAATGGGGTAGAAGGAGCAAGTTCCACCTTTACCACATTGTCGCGTTCTTCTTCTTTTTCTACCGTTTCGCAATGACGAATGTTGAGTACATCCGCGTAACTGCCAACAATACCTTCTGTAAATAAAAAACCAAGGGCCAATTCGAGGTCGTGGCCAGGGGTTCGCATAGTCACAGCTAGCTTTTTTTCAATGCGATTATCAGCAGAACCGTGCACAATTCGGATTTCGAGTGGTTCTTCACGTGCCAGTAAATCGGGCTGTTCACTTTGTGCTGCACCATTTACTTTCCACACATGGGTATGTTTTACACTCGCCGACATCTATTTTTGAATCTTTAAAATTGGTTTCGAAATTATGAAAATAACTGTCTTTTTTGTTTTGCTCTTGTCTTACGTGCTCTGTGCTTGCACTTCGAAGGACTCTTCTGGGACTAATCCATTCAAATTGACCATTATTCAAATGAATGATATATACGAGATTTCGGAATCGAACAATGGAGAAGGCGGTTTGGCTAGGGTGGCTTACTATATCGATTCAGTGAAAAAAGAAAGTGAAAACGTGTTGGTGTTTCATGCTGGAGATTTCTTAAACCCATCGCTTATCGGAACCTTAAAAGATAGCACAGGAGCCAAAATCAATGGAAAACAGATGGTGGAAGTGATGAATCTACTCAGCCTAGATGCGGTGGCATTTGGCAACCACGAATTCGATCTAAATGAAGATGTGCTGCAAACTCGGCTCAATGAAATGACTTTCCCGATGGTTTCGGGAAATGTAGCGCATGTACTTGATGGCAACAGAGAAGGGTTTAAGCAAAATGGTAAAGCGATAAGTGAAAATCTGAGTTGGAAATTTCCAAATGGCACTGATACTTTGGTAGTTGGGTTGGGTAGCGTAACCTTGCCCTACACCCAAAAAGATTGGATAACCTACGGCGATGTGATAAAAGTGGCTAACGAACAAAACGTTCAACTTCAAGCCACATGCGATTTGGTGCTTTTTCTTACTCACGTGAGCAGACAGGAGGACAAAAAATTGGCAGCTACACTATCCAATGTGCCATTGATATTAGGGGGGCATGACCACTACCACTATATTGATACCGTGGGCAATACTTATGTAGCCAAAGCCGATGCCAATGCCAAAACCCTCTGGCGACATGATTTGGTTTTGAATGAATCTACAAAAGAATGGGTTGTCAACTCTACCTTGATTAAAATGGACATGGGTGTGGCTCAAAAGGAATCCGTTGCTCAAGTGGTAGCTAAATGGGAGAATTTTGCCCGAGAAAACACGGGAAGAGAGGGCTTTTCCATTTCTACTATTCTTTTTAAGTCTGATAAAAAGATGGATGCAACTGAGTCCGTCATTCGTTCGGAGCAAACACTTGTTGGCGATTGGATGACTGCTGCGATGCTATGGTCGACGGGAAACGGCGACGTGGCACTTCTCAATTCGGGTTCAATTAGATATGATGATGAGTTGCCCAGTCGGGTTTCAGAAGCTGATGTGCTCAAAGCCCTGCCCTTTGGTGGTGGATTAGTGGTTACTGAAATCACGGGTAAAGAATTGAAGGAGATTTTAGCAGTTGGTTTCTCCGACAATGCAGGAACGGGAGGCTATTTCCAATTAGGTAAGGTGAAGTTGAGCGGTAGCGATTGGATGATTGGAGAAACCAAGATGATCGACTCCAAGGTATATAAGGTAGTTGTAACAAGTTATCTGAGTTCTGGTAAGGAAAAAGGACTTTCTGTACTAGCTGATTATATTTGGTATGCACCTGCTAAAGTTAAAAATGGCCTGCTTGAAAATGATATGAGGAAGATCTTAATTGCGTATTCGAGGAGCGATGAGTTTGTCAATTCGCGTGTTTTTTCGGAATGAAAGGCGAAAAAATGTATCGAGAACATTTTGAAGTGTAAAAATTATGAGTTTGTGGCAATTGGTTGATTCTATGCCTAGAATATGTAAATTTGAGAGCGGCGTTAGAAATGAGTAAGTTGGTGTTTTAGTGGGGTGAAAAAGTTGGAAGCTTGAATCGGGTTAAGTTTCGAAGCGCTGCAATGTAAAGTGTATTCACAAGTAAACTCTATATAAAATGGCTACAGCATTCCTACATGTAGATTATGTCGAAAAGGAAAAAATCGGCAGTTTAAAATTCCCAAAAGGTGATGTACTCATCGCTGAAGAATCCAAGAAAAAACGAGTTAGTTTAATTGATCAAGCGATTGATGCGGGCAATTTTGCGCAATTTAAAGTTATGATACTGTTTCAGGATGATACCAGTGTAAAAGAGGTTGAAACCACGATATGGGATCGTAAAAAAGGCAAAGTGTACCTCAAAGACGGTGTGTTTATACCTCTTGAGCGTATTCACAAGATTAAATTTAATTAATCATCTGCGGCTTTTTTTCTTGGGTCATTTAGGCTCCCATCTTTTAGGGCCTTAAAAAATGCTGCCCAAGCAAATGGGTTGAAAATCTGTATGGGAGGCGACTGACCGGCATAGTAAAGTTTCTCAGTGTACATCTGGTTGGCAAATTGATAGTTGATGTAGCCATAATTAGGTTCGCCATAAAGTGTTGCCCTTTTTTCTTCTCTTTCTAAGTTCTTTTTTGCCCTTTCCAAGTCATCGTCGGGGATATATAGGTTCAAAAATGCTTCTCTAAATTCATCCTTACTTGGCCAAGGATAAATAATAGCTTCTGGTAGAATAAATGTATCCCTAGAAAACAATTGAATAAGGGTGTAGCGCTGAATTTTGAGTGTATCCGGAATAATACATTGAAATGGTTTATAACCCACACAGGTAAATCGCACCGTATCTCCAGCGTATGCCACAAAACTAAAGGCGCCTTTAAAATCGGTGGTAGTTCCTTTGCTTCGGTTTACCACAACCACATTTACCCAAGGTACAGGGAATAGGCTATCCGCATCGAGAAAAACCCCGCTAAATTGAATGAGATTGGTATCTTTTTTTGATTGAGCCTGAGCGAATGAGATGAAGCTCATAACCAGAGCCAAGATCATCACGAACCGAAGCAAGGAGTTTAAAAAATTGAAATTATTCAAGTTTCAAATGTAAGGTTGGCTTTGGTTAAAGAGATGGATCAAATGTTGGGAATTCCTAAAATTGCAAGGGATATATTTCTGTGCTTGTGTTACCAACGCCATCCACCACTTTTAGGGTAAGTTTTTGAAGACCAGATGTAGGTTTTACATCTTTTAAATCAATAAATGCCGTCTTTTTATTGCGTTCGTATTCTACTAAAATCCACTTTGTCATTTCTTCATCCCCTAAAAATGCTTCATATCCGGCCACTCCTGATAGGTTGTCAGTAAGTGAAAATTTGAGTTCGGATAGCTTGCCCACATTGCTGTTTGCACTAAAATTAATAGGTTTTAAATGAGGAGCCTCGTTATCCACAAACACTGTGTAAGGCCCAAAACTTCTCGTCTTTGTTGTGATCCAACCGTTCTTAAGTTTTCCACCTTCAGCCGCGATTACTTCCGATTTTTCATCAAGGCTCATGATCACACTTTTGGATTGTTCGTCCTCCGTTAGGTGAGCGATATTGATAGAAAGCTCCATATAATCATTCAGAGGTTCAAATCTATTTTGAATCAAATATCGCGGTGTTTTGCATCTTCCAACCGCCGGCTGTTCGCCAAATACAAATTTCAAATCATCGTACAAGCAGCTCTCCGCCCACTTGATTTTTACCCTATCGGAAACGAAATTGTTTTCCTGCCCCGCTTTTAAGAGTTGGTTGTAAAGCACTTCGGCAGACGTGTTTTTCACCTGTGATGTACTTTTTACCTTAAACCGAAGCACGCTTTCGTTTCCATGAAAATCGCGGATTACATATTTCATTTGATATACCGTATCATTCATAAAAAACAATTGACCATTGTTCACCAAATCTTGATAGATATCGAGTTGGTTTCCATTTTCAACAAAACTCTTTTGAATTTGTTTTTTGCTTTTCACCGATTCGCAAAAATCCATGTGAGAATTGATACATCGGGTATGATCAAAAGAAAAACTATCCATTTGATGAGCGTAAACCTTTTGTCCGTTTTTAAATAGTTCAATGGTGTACACCCCGTTTCTAAATGAGCTTCCATTGAGGTAATCTTTAACTTCGATTCCAAATCCAATTTTCCCATTAATTATAGGAATTTCGTCACCCGAGACTACAAAATCTCTTCCCGATTTCACTACCTTAAAGTGCAATGGATTCGATTGGTGGTTGGCGCTACTTTGTGTATTGAGTGGGTACACTGATAGCAAACTAATGTTGGGAACCACATTGTCTGTTATGTCACTTTTGTAGAAGTGCATGGGGTTAATTGGGTTTTCTGTCATGGTGTTTCTGATTTCAAAATGCAAGTGTGGCCCAGCGCTTCCCCCCGTATTTCCTGAATACCCAATTACCTGACCTTGTTTTACTGAGATTCCCACAGCCAACGATGTATCCATTTGAAATTGTTTATGAGCATATTGTATAGCTTTCGCTTTTTGTTGAATTGGACCTTCAAATCGCTGAAGATGCGCGTACACGCTGGTGTATCCGTTTGGGTGATCTACATAAAGCACCTTGCCATAACCATATACCGAAACACCAATTCGCGAAACAACCCCATCGGCAATGGCAACCACCGGAATTCCTTCTCTACCTTGGGTGCGGATATCGAGGCCCGCATGAAAATGACCTGGTCTCAATTCACCAAAGTTTCCTGCCAATGAAATGGGAATATCCATGGGCTTGATGAACTTTTGATTCAAAAAAACTGAATCTTTGGAAACTTTGGACTGAGAATGACCTTGAAAAAGGCCAAAAACGATCAAAATAAAAAGCCAAAATTTTTGCATGGAGCAAAGCTATTGTGGCAATGCCAAGCCTAAGAGAAGGCTTTTGAATTGATTTGCACAAAAAACAATTAAAAACTTGGTTTAATCGGATTGCCCAAATACATTTGTGAGTGATTAAAAAAGGGCATGGCGACATCAAAAAGTGTTGAGACGCTACATAGTAAAGTTGATCAGTTAATAACTGCTTTTGACGCCCAGTTATCAGATATTGAAACGCTTAGAGAAGAGAACCAACTTCTCAAATTAGAGATAGAAAAATTGCAGAATGCCCGTTCAAAGGAACTGGAAAATTCGAGTGCTGCAAACAAAGAATACCTAACCAAGCGAATAGATGTTCTGGTAAAGGAAGTGGACAAGTGCATGGAATTGCTAGAAAGGTAATGGCCGATAAAAATATAAAGGTTAAAATAGCGAATCGCGAATACCCGTTAACGGTATCGGAAAGTGAGGAGCAAGATATCCTTGAGGCGGCAATACTGATTAATGAAAATATTAAAAAATTGAAAGGAAGCTACGTAGTTAGCGACTACATTGATTTATTGGCGATGACGGCATTGGAGCTGGCAACAAAAAATGATTCTTTGAAAGACGTTAAAAAGGAAGCTTTAAATAAAGAGCTAGAAAACGAATTGGATGCGATTTCCAATAGAATTGATAAGGTTTTAAGTCGTTCCTAGCAGTCGTTCTTATTAAATATTGGCTAGTCGCCAAAAGATAGCCCACACAAGCACAACGTTTGTAAACTCAACACTTTATTCGTTGTGATTGCCTCATCTTATAGTTAAAAACAGGCCTGTTTATCCTTTGCTTGCAAAGGAGATTCTTTTAAAGGACACTGGAAGTTTGCAATTTGTAGAAGGTAATCCGTCTTAAACTTTACGGAGTTTACAAGACAATGCTTGTGTGGGCTTTTTTTATTTGCCCAAGTGTAGAATGTAAAAGCTAAAATGATGGATGTAGTAAGCATAGTGATTGGACTGGTGGTAGGTTTGGCTGTAGGAGTTGGGGTATTTCAAGTTCTTGCAAAAAAGAGTGCCGAACGAAAGGCCGCACAGTTATTAGAAGACGCCCGCAATGAGGGTGAAGTAATTAAAAAAGACAAAATGCTGCAAGCAAAGGAGAGATTTTTGCAGCTAAAAGAAGAACATGAGAAATTAATAAACGAAAAGAACCAAAAGATTTCTCAAGCTGAAAATAGGATTAATCAGAAGGAACAATCTGTAAATCAAAAATTAAAACACGTAGGAACCAGAGAAAATGAGCTGGATCGCATGGACCAAGCGCTCAAAACGCAGCAGGCGGCCCTCGAAGTGCGCCAAACTGAATTAGAAAAAGCCCTTCGTGAAAACGTAAAACGCCTCGAAACAGTATCAAGCCTTAGTGCCGAGGATGCTAAAAAGGAATTGATGGATGTGCTTAGAGATGAAGCGCGTACAGAAGCAATGACTTTAATACAGGATATTACCGAAGAAGCCAAGGTCAATGCCAATCGAGAGGCGAAGAAGATCGTTATTCAAACCATTCAAAGGGTAGCCACTGAGCATGCCATCGAAAATTCAGTTTCGGTATTTAACATCGAAAGCGACGATATTAAAGGACGTATTATTGGTCGTGAAGGTCGTAACATTCGTGCTATAGAAGCTGCCACAGGTGTGGAGATTATTGTGGATGACACCCCGGAAGCTATTATCCTGAGTTGCTTCGATCCTGTGCGCCGTGAAATTGCGAGGTTGTCGTTGCATACCTTGGTTACTGATGGTAGAATTCACCCAGCTCGAATTGAAGAAGTAGTTGCCAAAACTTCGAAGCGCATTGAAGACGAAATCATGGAAACTGGTAAACGAACCTGTATCGATCTTGGAATTCATGGGTTGCACCGCGAGCTGGTTCGAATGGTCGGAAGAATGAAATACCGCTCTTCTTATGGTCAAAACCTCTTGCAACATTCGCGCGAAGTGGCCAATTTATGCTCCACTATGGCGGCAGAATTAGGGCTTAATGCCAAAGTTGCCAAAAGAGCTGGACTGTTACATGATATTGGTAAAGTGCCTGAGGATGAACCAGAATTGCCACACGCTATTTTGGGAATGAAACTCGCTGAAAAATATGGTGAAAAACCTGATGTGTGTAATGCCATTGGAGCTCACCATGATGAAATCGAAATGACTTCTATGCTTTCGCCCATTGTCCAAGTTTGTGATGCCATTTCAGGTGCGCGTCCTGGGGCAAGAAGAGAAGTGGTGGAATCTTATATCCAACGATTGCAAGATTTGGAAAGCCTTGCTATGTCACACGATGGAGTGACCAAAGCTTATGCGATTCAAGCAGGTCGAGAATTGAGGGTAATGGTTGATTGCGATAAAATCGATGATAAAAAGGCAAGTGAATTGTCTTTTCAGATATCAAATAAGATTCAAGAAGAAATGACCTATCCGGGTCAAGTTAAAGTCACCTTAATTAGAGAAACAAGAGCTGTATCATACGCTAAGTAATGAATCGAATAAAAAATAAGTGTGTTCTCGTAACAGGTGGAGCGGGATTTATTGGATCCAATCTCTGCCTTGATTTAATTGAAGACAACGAAGTTATTTGTTTGGACAGCCTGATTACAGGTAAAATGGACAACTTAGCGGGGTTAATTCACCACCCAAATTTTCGATTTATTGAGGGCGATATTCGCAACACTGCTACGGTTCGCGAGGCTATGTTTGGGATAGATGTAGTGCTGCATCAGGCTGCATTGGGTTCCGTACCCAGAAGTATAAACAATCCCCTGCTTACCAATTCGGTTAATATTGAGGGCTTTTTAACGGTACTTGATGAAGCCGTTAAATTCAAGGTGAAACGCTTTGTATATGCCGCCAGTTCGTCTACTTACGGCGACCATCCAGGTCTACCCAAACAAGAAGATGTGATTGGTAAACCCTTGAGTCCTTATGCTGTAACCAAATATGTAAATGAACTTTATGCCGACGTATTTTCACAATTGCATGGCATCGAAACCATTGGCTTGCGTTATTTTAATGTGTTTGGGAGGTACCAAGATGCCAAAGGTGCGTATGCGGCTGCGATTCCCAAATTTATCAAAGCATTTATTGACCACAAAAAACCTGAAATTTATGGCGATGGGTCACAATCGCGCGATTTCACCTACATCGGAAATGTGGTTCAAGCTAATCACCTTGCGGCAGTTACTACCCATCCCTCAGCATTAAATCAAGTGTATAATGTGGCTTTTGGTGAAAACACGACACTCAATGAGCTAATTGAAACATTACGAGAAATGCTTGGCCGATATGACGAGGAAATTTTAGATGTAGGTGTTCTACACGGCGACCCTCGTTTGGGTGACGTCAAACATTCACTGGCCTCCATTGATAAAGCAAAAAAATTATTAAAGTACAATCCTCAATACAACTTAAAGGACGGTTTGGAAGAAGCCATCGAGTGGTATTGGAATTATTTTAAATCAGAAAAGTATGTCTAGCAAGAAAATTAAGTTTGCGGTAGTGGGTTTTGGCCATATTGGCAAACGGCATGCAGCCATGGTGGAAGGCCATGTTCAAGGGGAAGTTGTGGCAGTTGTAGAACCCATGGATGATAGACGAGCAGATGCTGCTGCTACACATGGTTGCTCAGTTTTTAAAAGCATGGATGATATGTTTGCTGCAGGGCTTCAAATTGATGTAGTAAATGTTTGTACCCCAAATGGCATCCACAGCGAAAACGCTCTCCAGGCTCTAGAAAACCGATGTCATGTAGTGGTTGAAAAACCCATGGGATTGTTCCGAAAACACACCGAAGAAGTGCTTTATAAGGCGCTTCAATATTCTAAGCAGGTATTTGTTGTAAAACAAAATCGCTATAGTCCTACATCGGTTTGGTTGAAGTCAATCATGGACGAACAAAGGCTGGGTAAAATATTTATGGTTCAATTGAACTGCTATTGGAACCGCGACAACCGCTATTATAAACCCGGTGGCTGGAAAGGCACATTGGATATGGATGGCGGCACCTTGTTTACCCAATTCAGTCACTTTATTGATATCATGTATTGGCTTTTTGGCGATATTAAGAATATCGATGGACGCAGCACCAATTTTAACCATCCTTCTACGGAGTTTGAAGATACTGGTGTTACCACTTTCGATTTTGTAAATGAAGGGATGGGCTCGATCAATTTCTCTACTTCGGTTTGGGGTCAAAACCTCGAATCTTCGATTACGGTTATCGGCGAAAAAGGAAGTGTAAAGGTATCGGGACAATACATGGATACAGTGCAAGCGTGTCATATTGAAAATTATGAAATGCCTGTTTTACCTCCGGCAAATCCACCAAACGATTATGGCGAATACAAGGGAAGTGCTGCAAATCACCACTACGTGATCGAAAATGTAATTGAAACGCTTTCGGGCAAGGACCTAATTGCGACCAACGCTTTAGAGGGAATGAAGGTGGTTGAAATGATAGAAAGAATCTACGAAAAGATTAGAAAATAAGTAGCGATGAAAAGCTTGCAATACAACAAGTTGAATCAAGATATAAGGTTGAAATTGGAGTCTATTGTAGGCTCCAATTTTATTTCTACCAACGCCGAAACCTTGAAGGAATACGGCCACGACGAAACAGAGGATTTTAATTTTCCTCCTGAAGTTGTGGTGAAGCCTGCCAATGCAGATCAGATTGCTGCCATCCTTAAACTGGCCAACCAAGAGCTTATTCCCGTTACCCCCATTGGGGCGCAAACTGGCCTTTGTGGTGGTGCTTTGTCGATTCAAGGTGGAATAGGTTTAAGTTTAGAACGGCTTAACCGCATAATTGAAATAGACGAAAAAAATCTACAAGCTACTGTTGAACCCGCAGTTATTACCCAAGTTTTTCACGACAGCTGCAAGGAGAAAGGGTTGTTTTACCCTCCCGACCCATCTAGTTGGGGTTCTTGTTCAATCGGTGGTAACTTGGCCTACAATTCGGGAGGACCAAAAGCAGTGAAATACGGAGTTACCAAAGATTATGTACTCAACCTTGAAGTGGTGACACCTACAGGTGAAATTATTTGGACAGGTGCTAATGTTTTAAAGAATTCAACAGGATACAACCTTACCCAACTCATGGTGGGTAGCGAAGGCACTTTGGGAATTATCACTAAGGCGGTTTTCAGACTTATTCCGTATCCAAAACACATCCTCACCATGCTTGTACCCTTTGCTTCTCCAGAGAAAGCATGTGAGGCAGTTTCAGAAGTTTTTAGAGCAGGCCTCACCCCGTGTGCAATGGAGTTTATGGAGCGTGATGCCCTAGATTGGACCATCCCTTATGTACCTGATTTCAATTTGCCGGTTGCTGATCATATAGGCGCTCACCTGCTGATTGAAGTTGATGGCAACGACATGGATGTGCTGTACAAAGAATGTGAGCAAATCAGTGTCATTATGGAAGCAAATGCAGGCGAAGAAGTATTATTTGCCGATACGGCGGCCCAAAAGGAAGCCCTTTGGAAGTTGAGAAGAAGGGTAGGTGAGGCAGTTAAAAAACATTCCATTTATAAGGAGGAGGACACTGTAGTGCCCAGATATGAAATGCCAAAACTGCTCAAAGGAGTAAAAGAAATTGGCGCTCGCTACGGTTTTCAATCGGTATGCTATGGCCATGTGGGCGATGGAAATCTCCACGTGAATATCGTAAAAGGCGAGATGAGCGACACCGACTGGAATGAAAAATTGACGGATGGTATTCGCGAAATATTTGTACTCACCAAATCGCTCGGCGGAACCATCTCAGGGGAGCACGGAATAGGCTATGTGCAGAAAGGATATTTGGATATTGTGTTTAGCGAGGTTGAATTGAATTTGCTAAAAGGGATTAAAAACTTATTTGATCCAAACGGAATTTTGAATCCAGAAAAGATTTTTGTCTAAAGAATTCTTCTGAGATACATCATTATGAACTGCTCAAGCTGGTTGTATTTGCCATCAGCCATAAAAATCTCCTTCATGTCGTTAAAAAGCTTCTCGTGATCCGCCTTTGTTGGAAAGTACTTTTCTCTAAACGAAAGAATTAAGTCGATTCTTTCAGAATCGCTGAGTTTCTCCATGATTTTTCTGGCCATTTCTTCGCGTTCTACACCTACCCGTTTCACAATCAAATCCACTTCATCTTCTACCAACTCGTTATCTGCTAACGCGGCGTACATGAGCGCAAATGCAAGGAAATCTTCGTAACTCCAAAGGTCAATTCTGTAGCGATCTTTTATTTCGTTTATCATGGTATATTATGTATTGAAATTAGTGCTCTAAACTAAGATAAATATCTAAAATCAACTTCATTAAATTTACTTAACACCTTGTGCGCATTTACCGATTCAGCGGATAGCGATTGAACTAACTTTGTAGCATGGTGGAAGCAGCCGAAATCATAGGCTTATTACTTTTTATATCTGTCAAATTCCTTTTTGGACCCACGGCGGTAATTGCCCTGGGCTATTCGTTTTGGCAAACCATCCTCATTAGTATTGTAGGTGGCTGGATGGGTGTTTTTGCATTTTACTACGGCGGAAGCTGGCTCTTCGAACTTATTTCGAAGTACACAAAGACCAAAAACAGAAAGAAATTCACCAAAAAGAATCGTTTTGTAATCTGGCTAAAGAATGGATTTGGCTTGAACGGGTTGGCCTTTGTACTGGGCTGGGGTTCCATACCCATAGTTTGTTTAATTGCCGCCAAATATTTTAGACACGACAGTCGCACCATTTATTATATGTTGGGTTCCATTGTTGTTTGGACTTTTGTTCTTACAGGTCTCTCCATACTTTTGAAGCCTTATTTTTTAATGCTTCTTTAACCGCAACGGGTGCAAAATAAAATCAAGCACGTTTTTTTTGATCTCGATCACACGCTTTGGGATTTTGAGACCAATTCGAGAGAAACCTTGGATGAAATTCACCATCGTTTCGAATTGGGTGAGCGAGGAATGGATTTAATGAAATTTATTCATGCTTATGAGAAAGTGAACTCAGGAATGTGGGCATTATATCGCGAAAACGCCATCACCAAGGAAGAACTGAGGGACAAAAGATTTCAAGAAACGCTTTTGGAAATGGGTGTGGTTTCTAAAAGCCTGGCACATGAAATTTCTGAATATTATCTCTTCAATTCGCCGCGGAAAAGCAACTTATTCGATCACGCTCATTTTGTTTTGGATTATTTAAAAAGTAGATACACCCTTCATATCATCACCAATGGATTTGAAGAAGCGCAGAAAATAAAACTCGACCGCAGCAATCTCAATTCTTATTTTACGGAAGTCATCACCTCTGAGCAGGTTGGATTTAGAAAACCGAACCGTTTTATTTTCGATCATGCTTTGAATACCACGGGAGCTAATGCTTCGGAATCCGTTATGATTGGCGATGACTTGGAAGCGGATGTATTAGGTGCCATGAATTGTGGATTTGAAGGCGTTTTTTTTAACCCCAAGGAAGTTCCAATTGGGAAAGATCCGAAATATGATTATAAAGAAATTAATTGCTTGAGCGAATTACGGCAAATTCTCTAATCCAAAGAGCGATATAGGCCACACACAGTTTTCGATAAACGATTTTTCTTAATGTGGTCAGAAAATATCCTATTCCATATCTTTGAAAAAAATATAAGGTACCATGAGATTCTTAATTCTTGCCTCAATTGTTATTTCTATCCTTTCTTCATGCCAGTCGAAAATCACGGGTTGTATGGATCCAAAGGCATCTAATTATGATCCTTTTGCTGAGCGATATGGTGAGTGCACCTATGCGCCAGACGTTCCTGTAGTTCCTGGTGATACCACCAAACCAAAAAATTACGGTTCGGTAAAGTTTGTTTTTAATGCCGAGGCCAACGGAAAACCTTTTTCGCTCAATGAGAATTTTAAAGACAATAAAAACAGGAATTTTCTATTCAGTATTTTTAAATTCTATGTTTCTAATGTAAAATTCGTAGTTGGCAGCAACAAGGTATTGGTAAAGGATGTGGCGCTTTTGGATTATGATACTTCCACGCCAGCATCACCTGGTATTCCTAGGTTTTATTCATATTTTGAATCGGATAGTGTGGAAGTAGGTGAATTCTCCGATATTTATTTGGGATTTGGCGTTGATCCAGAACTAAACGAAGAATACCGAAATACAAGTTATCCTACCGAGCATCCGCTCAATACAACCTACAATAAAATGGGCTGGGGCTGGGCTGGAAAGTACATTTTTACCATGGTCGAGGGACGTTTGGATACGGATAGCAATACCATCTATGATGAGTCCATCTTTTGGCATACGGGCTTAAGCGAATTGTATCGTTTTGCGGTAATTCCGGCCAATGGCGTGAAAGTATTAAAAGGTCAAACGACTACGGTAAACCTCAAATTGGACGTAGTTAAATTATTTGAAGGATTGGATATTGGCACGTTTGAAGGCAAAACCCACACGGAAGAAGGAGCGCCAAAGGTGGTTGCCAGCACTTTTCAAACAAACTTGTCGCGGGCCGTTAGCTTACAGGGCATCACTTATGAATGATGCTGAGGTTTGCGATCTTTTCGTTTCTTGCGCTGGCATTTGCTTTTGTAGCATGTAAAAAGAAAAATATTGAGCCGACTACACCCGTCAAAGAGCCAGTTCTTCAAATATCGGATTTGTTTGAATTGCAGGTTCCTGAAGGTTTTGACCAACCTAAAATTCCTGCCGAAAACCCATTAAATGAAAAGAAAGTAGCTCTGGGCAAAAAGTTGTTTTATGACCCAGTATTATCGAAGAATTCGTCGCTTTCTTGCGCCAGTTGCCACCGTCCCGAATTGGCTTTTACCGATGGATTAAGTATGAGCAATGGCGCAAACAACCAACCCCTATCTCGAAACAGTCCGACGCTGGTTAATGTGGTTTACAACACCGCTTTTATGCACGATGGTGGTCCAAAAACGCTGGAGAATCAAATCATGCTTCCTTTTGACAATGAGTTGGAATTTAATTTGTCATTGCCTGAAGCTGCCGACAAGTTGGCAAAAATTGATGGCTACCGAAAAGCTTTTCAAGAAACTTATGGAACTGCACCCACCGCAAAGGGAATTATAGATGCCATTTCATCGTTCGAACGAACCCTTTTGTCGGGAAACTCAAAATATGACCAGTACACTTTTCAAGGACAGCAAGGTGCGCTGAATGCATCTGAACTCAGGGGTAATACCCTGTTTTTTAGCAAGGAGTTGTCGTGTTCGGAATGCCATTCGGGTTTCAACTTTACCAATTATTCCTTGCAAAACAACGGTACATTTGAGCTCGGCTCCGATTCAGGCAGGTATAAAGTTACACGTTTTATCAATGATATAGGATTGTTTAAGGTTCCCACCTTGCGCAATTTGAGTGTAACCAAACCCTACATGCACGATGGCCGATTTTCTACATTAATGGAAGTTATACTGCACTATGAAAGTGGTGGTCATCCATATCCAACCCGAAGCAACCTGGTGCGAGGTTTTAGTTTAACAGATGGTCAAAAGAAGGATTTGGAGGCGTTTTTATTAAGCCTTACAGATGAAGAGTTTCTGCAGAACCCCGATCATCGCCCATGAGTTGGTTTACTTTTTAAAGTTTTCGACGGCCATTCTCACACTTCCATGTTTTAACAGAAGGACTTTGGCTTCATCGTAGGTTACGCCTGTGTCCTGCATCACCATTTGGGTTCCGCGGTCTACCAATTTGTTGTTGCTCAATTGCATGTCGACCATGCGATTTCCTTTTACACGCCCCATACGAATCATACAAGCTGTAGAAATCATATTCAGTACAAGTTTTTGTGCAGTGCCAGATTTCATTCTTGTTGATCCGGTAACAAATTCGGGCCCTACCACCACTTCAATTGGAAAATCGGAGGGTAGTATGATGGGCGAATTCGGATTACAAGTAATACAGCCTGTGGGGATCTTATTTTTCTGGCATTCTTCCAGAGCGCCAATAACATAAGGCGTGGTACCACTTGCGGCTATACCAATCACAATATCGTTGGAATGAACCAAATGCTCTTGTAAATCGGCCCAGCCTAAGCTGGTGTTATCTTCTGCGAATTCTACGGCTTTGCGCATGGCTTGGTCGCCGCCCGCCATTATTCCTACAACCAAACCGTGAGGCACACCAAAAGTGGGAGGGCATTCTGAAGCGTCTACAACGCCTAATCGGCCACTTGTGCCAGCACCAATGTAGAAAATTCGTCCGCCTTTGTTTAATTGTTCAACAGCCTTTTCAACCAGTTTTTCAATGGCTGGAATAGCTTTGGAAACCGCTTTTGGAACTGTGATGTCTTCTTGGTTAATACCAACAAGTAGTTCCCTAATAGATTTTGATTCTAAGTTGTGGTAATGGGATTCTGATTCCGTAATTCTTTTCAAGAGAAAATGTTTTAAGCGAAAGTAGAAAATTGAATCTGTAGAATGAGAAGGTAGAGCAGGCGAGTTCTGAACTATTGTAATGCAGTTACTCTTTTACCAGCGATTTCCACGCATCGCCACTCTGAAACATTTCGCTTTTTCGAATTTCGCCGGCGGAAAAATGTACGATGTTGGTCTGGTCTTCATACAAATCGAAAAGAATGGCGTTGGAGATTTCCAGCGTATTCACCTTTGAGGTTTTTGGCAATTCTAAATAAATAAAGTAGGCCTCTTCGTCGAGTTCCTTGCCTACCCATACAGGCTGCGCTACTTTGTTATTTACCTTCACTTGAAGTTTGTCGTTGATATATTGAGCGAGCAGCTCGTCAATGTTTGTTGGAAGTTTGTTGTAATTGAATTTCTTTTTGAGTGCATCTTCCATGTCATCCGCAAAAATTTTAACCGTAAACTGAAGGCTTTTTTCCGATGGTCTAAAATCTATTTGGGTTACACTAATATGCAGCGGATGTTCGCCTGCTCGGGGTTTAAACCCAACGAGAATAAAAAAGGCAATTGCCAAATATTTGAGAAAAGGTGCGTTCATCACAATCCAAACCAAAAGTAATGCGGGCTTGTTTACTTTCGTCGGGCAAAAACACACACACTATGATTCGTTTTACAGCTACCTTTTGGGCCCTTTGTTTTTCCTTAATGCTTGTTTCACAATCGAACATCAACACCAATAAATTTAAGCAGTTGCATGATGAACTTCCCACACCAAATGCTTATCGCACCGCATCGGGGGCTCCGGGCCCTTGGTATTATCAAAACCAAGCTGATTATAAAATGACGGTAAAACTCGATGACGAAAAGCAGACTGTTTCAGGCGAGGAAACGGTCACTTACACCAACAATTCGAAGGACCCTCTTAAATATTTATGGTTGCAGTTGGACCAAAATATTCGGGCCAAAGACAGCCAAACTAAACTTATTTCTGATTCTAAAATTGATGCAAAAACCAATTCTTGGAGCATGAAAAGAATGCTGAATGATTTTGATGGTGGTTTCAAAATTGAAAAGGTGACGGATGCCGCTGGAAAGGATTTGTCTTACACGATTAATTTTACGATGATGCGCATCGACCTACCTCAGACCTTGGCACCAGGAGGAAAGTATTCATTTAAAATAAAGTGGTGGTACAACATAAACGACCGCATGAAAATAGGTGGAAGATCGGGTTATGAATATTTTGAAGAAGAGGATAACTACCTCTACACCATTGCCCAGTTTTTTCCTAGAATGTGCGTTTATAATGAGACTGAAGGATGGCAGAACAAGCAGTTTTTGGGCAGTGGGGAGTTTACGCTTCCTTTTGGGGATTACGAGGTGAGTATTACCGTTCCAGAAGATCATTTGGTGGCCGCCACGGGAGAATTACAAAATGCTTCTTCGGTGCTTACATCTGGCCAAAGGGATAGATTGGCAAAGGCCAAAACTGCCACAATACCTGTCATGATAGTTACCCAAGCCGAAGCGGAAGAAAACGAAAAGGAGAAATCCAAGGGTGAAAAAACGTGGGTATATAAAGCCAAAAATGTGAGGGATTTTGGGTGGGCGTCTTCGCGCAAGTTTATCTGGGATGCTATGGGGGTTAAATCTGGAACGAATACCGTGATGTGTATGTCTTTTTATCCAAAAGAAGGAAATCCACTATGGGAAAAATATTCTACTGAGGTAGTGGCCCACACCATTAAAACTTACAGCAAATACAGCTTTGACTACCCCTACCCAGTGGCTCAATCCATTCATGCAAACAGCATCGGCATGGAATATCCCATGATTTGTTTTAACGGCGGAAGGCCAGAAAAAGATGGCACCTATTCAGAACGAACCAAATATGGAATGATTGGAGTGATCATTCATGAAGTAGGGCATAATTACTTTCCAATGATTGTGAATTCGGATGAGCGACAATGGACATGGATGGATGAGGGCCTCAACACATTTGTGCAATACCTAACCGAGACGGAGTGGAGTGATCACTACCCTCATCGCCGAGGTCCAGCCGCCAAAATAGTTCCTTATATGAAGGGGGATAAAAAATATATTTCACCCATAATGACGAACTCAGAATCGATTTGGCAGTTTGGCAACAATGCTTATGGAAAGCCAGCCACAGCTTTGAATATCCTCAGAGAAACCGTAATGGGTCGTGAACTCTTCGACCATGCATTTAGAGAATATTGCCAGCGTTGGATGTTCAAACACCCGAACCCTGCCGATTTTTTTAGAACCATGGAAGATGCGTCAGGCGTAGATTTAGATTGGTTTTGGAGGGGTTGGTTTTTTACCACCGATCACGTGGATATTTCGCTAGATGAAGTAGCGTGGTACCAGCTCAATACACAAAATCCCGAAGTAGAAAAAGCTTGGCAAAAGGAAAAAGACGAAAAGGAAAGAAGGTTTATTGGGGAAATCCGAAACGACACCACACTCAAGAGGATTTTAGACGAAAAACCTGAGCTAGCCGATTTCTACGATTCAGAATGGAAGTATCAAGTAACCGAAATGGACCAAAAAGATTACGAGCGTTATTTGAAAGGATTGGATAAAGAAGAAAAGAAAATCCTCGATTCCAAATTGAACTTTTATCAACTTAATTTTTCCAACAAAGGGGGATTGGTGATGCCCATCATATTGAAGGTTCAATTTGGTGATGGCACTCACGATGTGATTCGAATTCCCGCTGAAATATGGAGAAAGAACAACGATCAAGTTTCAAAGGTTTTCTTTTTTGAAAAAGAAGTTAAGCAGTTTGAACTGGATCCATTTTTAGAAACAGCCGATGTGGATGTCAATAACAACTATTGGCCTCAGCAGATTATTCCCTCGCGCTTCGAAATGTACAAAGAGCAAAAAAGAGAAAGGATGAATCCCATGCAAAGGTCCGAATCTACTTCTGAATCGATGGAATAACGTTATCCCTTGTTAATGATGAAAATCGCGAAATAACCCGCGATTAACCCTCCGAAAATTGCTATCGATATCATGCCAGAAACTACTCCTTTTATGGCACCTACCCATAAAGAGTCCGAAATTCTTGAGAAAACAATGGCATATACAAGCGTCCCAAGAATCGCTTGTGTGGCTCCGATTTCGAAATGGAGCGAAGGAAACATCATAATGCTTCCAATAAATAAGTTAATGCCTTCTACATAAAATGCCATTACTAATGCCTGAGCAAAATTCATTCGCTTGAAATGTAACATTTTAAGGCCAACTGCCAGAGATATTGGCCGAAGAAAGTAAAGGTAATTCATGTACTTGTCCAAGTTTTCTTTTATGGACAAAACCTGAGTACTCCTGTCAATGGTTTTACCGTCTACCTGCATTTTTACACCTAAATTCTTCAAGAGATCATCTCCCAAAACGGCATATAAAACAAGATAAATGGTGAGGAAAAAAAGAAAAAACTGGAATGGATTGGCGTACTTTTTCCGCTGTCCATGGCTAAATTCTTCTAAAAGTATTTGAGGCTGTTTGAATAGTGATTTAAAGGTAAAGACAAAGTGGCGTTCGAAATAGAACAACTGGGAAACAAATGACTCAAATAATCCATTTAAAGTCAATGCGTCAATTGTGCTACGTTGACCACAATTCGGGCAGAAATTCCCTTCGAAAACTGTGTGGCAATTTTTACATTCCATCTGTTTCAAATTTAAACTAATCTGGCCATTATGCATTTGGTCGCTGTTATCTACTGGCGTGATTGGCCATTTTATTTGGGAGTAGTAAAATAATTACCTAGCAACCAAACCATTGGATTCTGATTTATCATACTTTTAAAAATTCAAATTCTTAACGGATTTATTTATGAAAACATCAATCATTTCAACTGTAATCTTACTAGCCTGCATTTTTACTATTTCAGCTCAGGAAATCAATCCTATTCGTATGGGACAATACTTTGAGCAAGGTTACGGCCGTGCGCCAGATAATTGGTCTAACGAAGAATCGGCTTTAGATATTATTGCCACTCCAACGGGCATTGCAATGGCAGGATGGATGAGTACAGAATCTCATGGATTACGAATGGCATTGTGGCACGTTAACCAATACGGGGCTTTATCTCTTTTTGGGGAATATGGAAACGACCAAACTCACCAAATTGCTGCTTCGCTTGCCCTTAGTTCAACTGGTCAATCGCTGCTTGTTGGAAGACAAACCGATACTTACTCAGATGAATATCGCTCCACTTTAAACACGGGTGATTTAGCTTTAATAAAATACATTGATACCGATGGTGGTGAGCTTTGGAGTGTTTTATTAGATAGCACAGATACCGATACAAGTGAAGTCGCTGTGGACGTTTTTAATGCTGGAAATAATGAGTTTGTGATTTTAATAAATCGCTTGTATAGCGAGAATAACAACCAAGATTTCAGGGTAATTAAAATCGAAAGTAACAGCAATGTGCTTTGGGACAAAAAATATAGCTTCACATACTCAGGAAGTAAACAAAACGTATTCGCTGAAAAGATTATTGATAGAGGAAATGGGTATTATCTAGTACAAGCCAATGACGTTTATAACAAGCACGTTCTAATTTGTGAAATTAACGCCAATGATGGAAGCTACCAAGCACATCAAAACTACCCACAAACTAACCCGACCTTGGGTTTTGACGTCAGCCAAAACTTAAGTACGGGTGGGTATATTGTGGTTGGAAGCGAGGAAAACGGTCCAGAATTGGACGGTTTTGTTTTAGAAATCAATCCTGATTTAAGCGAGTATGGTAGTCACACAATTGTAAACGGGTCTTCAGGAAACGAACATTTCAAAGACATAATTACTCACCCAACAGGATATTTAGCTATTGGAGAATGCGACAACCGAGGAGAAGGCCAAAGAGATGTTTGGATTTGCCATTTAGATTCTCTGGCAGACACTTTAAAAGTTGAAACGCTTGGCGGTGAAGAAACTGATTTTGGCCATTCAGCTGTATTAGTGCCAAGTGTGTTTTCGGTTTTTATTGCAGGATACAACAACAGCTACACCATTGAGGAAAGTGGTAATGCGTATCTCGGTGGAGTGAAGGTTGATATGGGGTTGCCTGAGAGCGGAGAATGTGAAATACCACGAATTCTTGAAGTTGAAATGTTGGCAGGAAGGGATAATAATTCTGGACTTATTTACCCGAAAATTCTTGACCCTTCAAACAGTTCATTAGGTGTGGCACTGATTAACTACGCAAAGTCTAACAACATCACTCAGATTGCCTTATTCAAACTCGGATTTATTTTCGATGAAAGAAATATTCAGCACTTATACATCCGACAGGATAAGCAACTTTACAAAAACCTGCTCGATACATTTATGCAAAATTGTGCTGTGAATGGAATTCATTGCGGCTATGTTGCCGATAAAAACTTCTATGCTATTGATAGTGCAGCCAACCACAACATACAAAAGTTCACATACAACCAAACAGGCAAGTTCCATTTTGTAAAGCTAGAACATGAATATTGGAATGCGATGGATCCCGATGCAGGAATTATTCCTTTGGACAAGGATCCATCCAAACCCCCAAACTTTATTAGCGATCCAATGATTGATATCGATAACTATTATCAAGAAGTTCATCAAGATCACTTGATTTTATTGAATAGGTTAAAAACTAAGAAATATAACAATGCTAACTTGTGGGAGGTTTATGATTATATAGCTAAGTTGTATTGTGAGTTACCACCACCAAGTACTGGAGTTACTCTAGCAGACACAACAAAAACTTCTTACAATTTCCACAACCAAGGAGCGGTAAAGGCAAAGGCCCAAGATTTAGATGGAAAGAGTGATGCTATAATGTTGGTGCATTATCAAAGTTATCATGCGAATGGTGGGGTGGATTTCTTAGATACTAGCAGCACCAATTTTAGTGTTGACCAATGGAGGAAGCGGCTTTCATATTTTGGAAACAATTCTTCTAAAAAAACAGTTGTAATACCCCTGTTTTCAGTTGAAGATTCAGCAGATTGTGGGCAAAGCATTGAAACAAAGTTTCTGGGACATGTTTTAGAAGGAGCGCCTTATTATGGTTCAAAACACCTAAACAATGTTGAGGGGGCATACAATCTTCAACATAAAGATATTTACAATAGTTCTAATTCCATTTATTCTCAGGTACAAAATATTAAGTTAGGCGCATATGCTTGGTTCAAGTACGACTGTATAAAGACTAAATCCTTTAGTGTAGTTAAAAGGCATCTATGCGACACTCTTGGCTTTGCCTATGACCCACTAATAATCCAAGAACATCCCTTGTTGGGCAATGAACTATTGATTTACCCTAATCCAAACACAGGTTCATTCCAAGTTTTGTCAAAGAACCAAAACATAAAAAATGTTCGAATCTTTGACAGCGTAGGAATGCTGGTAACCACTGTATCCGTTGAAAATTCAACAGATGCCGTTGTAGAATTAAACACCAAGCAGGGTTTATATTTCGTTGCAATTGAACTTGAAACTGGAGAAAGTAAAGTTTCCAAAATTGTCGTTCAATGATAAGAGTTATTGCTTGTTTAATTGCTCTGATGGCAATGTCCGAGATATTTGGGCAAGGTGGGGATACTTTTATTCGGCAACTTTCTAATCATGTCGGTAACTTCGGAATTGACATGGTATCCCCGAGTGTGCTGTTTCAGAGGTCGGATAGCTCGTTTATGATATTTGGAAGGATACGAGAGGGGGCTGATCGCTATTATCCAGTTTATCAGCAATATGATCGGAAAGGTGGCTTCAATCAATCGAAAGATTTTAACCTGGGCTTTTCTACCCTAAACTATGGTCATGGAAGTACTTTTGAAACAGGCGATGGCGGAATTATTCACCGCGGAGGTGTAGGTTGGCAGGGTGAGCAAGTAATTATTAAATTCGACTCAAAACTGAACGAACAATGGCGAATAACGGCAGATTCGACAATCTCTTCATCTCGCAACTTGGTAGTAATTAACAATCACTTATATAGTTTTTTTACACGCTACAGTCTTTCGGGAAGTTATGAAACTCTACTTAAAATAACCTTAGACTCTGGTAAAGTCATCAACGAACGTGCATTGTTTGCCTTCTGTGGTCAGTGTGATACCACCTATTCAAGTGGTATTGGTCTTCTGGTGATGGGAGGTAGGTTGTATTTTAGTTCAACTCAAAACCCCAGAGACGACTACAAGAATCATATTTTGAGATATTTTGAGGTAGATTCAAACCTGAATTTATTAGGACAAGGACAGATTCCATATCATGTGGGCTACGAAATTTCACGTCCGTTCAAATTAGGCAATTCAGAAAAGATTCTATTTTTTCAAGACAGCGTAAATAACAATAACAATAAAATATTTTATTCGGTTGCAAACTCCTACCAACAGGCAACTATAACATCTGATTATAAAAATGAAGGTCTGTTTGGAAAGGTTACTCCAGCCAATGAATTTTACGACAATCAAAATAGACTTTATATTGATGTGAGTATTAGATCTGTTTATCCAGATACAAACTGGGGTTACGCCGTTCAACATTTAATTGAATTCGGTCAAAATGGAGAATTTTTAAGAAAACTCCCATTAAATCACAAAGATTCTGCTGGTCGTTATCACACTTATCAAATTACAAACCTTCAAAGAACATTAAATGGAGGTTTTGCCTTCACAGTACATGAACCGCCTGGACACAGTACATATCCGTGGCATTTGGTTGTAACCGATTCTAATATGTTGGTAGATGGTAAGCCATTCTGGCACAGGTTCTATTCAGGGGATACCAATAAAACCATCGGGATTATTGAAGACGGTCAAAAGTATTCTGTTGGAGTTTTTCCAAATCCAGTGGATGAAAAGCTAAATATAAGTTTTAATAAATCACTAAATGCTTCTTTTGAACTAAGAGCTTTGAATGGCCTGACTCTACTAATTGGTCAGTTTGAAAATTCTGTTCGATTAGATGTTTCCAATATTCCTAATGGTATTTATTTTCTCCAGATTCGAGGAGAAGGCATTTCAGAAACCAGAAAGGTTGTAATCAGTCATTAGATTCCACTCCTATTGCGTCCGAGTGAAATCACGCTTGTAGATAACGCCAGTCCGTCTAAAAACCAGCGCTATTCATTTTATATTTTGGGAATAAAATTAGGTTATTGA
>JAGQYO010000045.1 GCA_020435995.1 Flavobacteriales bacterium
AACAACTATGTCACTGGTATTCACTCTCTTCGCCTATTTTACTTTGAATAAAAAGCGGGTTTCCGAATAGCCTTTTCCAAGACCATGAAACGAGGTTATTTTATAAATGCTCCCTTAAACGTATGAAAAAAAAGCTGTACACCATTTCACTTGTATTTATGGGTGTTGTTCTACTTCAATTCACCAATTGCAACAACCCCAAAACCAAAATCCACCCATTGACCAAAAGCTGGGAAATTGCCGTTCCCAATCAAGAAATTCCTGAGGGGCTGAGTTCTTTAAGTGCCAAACAATGTGGAGCGTGCCACACCAAACATTACGAAGAATGGAAACTCTCTACGCACGCTCACGCTTGGACCGATCTTCAATTTCAAGCGGAATTAAAGAAAGAATCGAGTCCATTTATGTGCATTAACTGCCATATTCCTCTGCAAAACCAACAAGAGTACATTGTTGAAGGTTTAATTGATGGTGACATTTATAAGCCCGTTAAAAAACCAAACCCACATTTTGACCAGAACCTTCAACAAGAAGGAATAAACTGCGCAAGTTGCCATGTAAGAAACAATGCTGTGATTGGAACCAAGGGTAGCACAAATGCGCCACACAAAACGGTAAAAGATGCTGATTTTCTCTCCGAGAAATTATGTATTTCGTGTCATAATGCTAATGCGGTAATCACCCCCACCCTAGCTTGCTCCTTTGAAACCGGAGATGAATGGAAGTCGGGCCCTTATTTTGGGAAAAAGAACTGCATCAGTTGCCACATGGAGTCAGTAGATCGAGAAATCGTACCGGGTTTCGGCGTAAAACCAAGTCACTACCATTATTTTGCAGGCTCGGGCATTCCAAAATTATCTACGGTTGAAACCAAAATTCTAAACGGCCTGGCCGTTTATCCTTCAAAACTAGAACGCTTCTATTCCAAAATGGACACCATAAACTATACACTTAAAGTGATCAATGAATTTGCTGGGCATAGGCTACCAACGGGAGACCCCGAAAGGTTTTTTAATTCCAAATTCACCATTAAAAATGAAAATGATTCCGTCTTGTTGAGCAAAACCGAGCGAATTGGTGAACATTGGGAGTGGTATCCCGAAGCAAAAAAAATGGCGGATAATAACCTCGACCCCATGGAAGAACGGAAGTTTACATTTTCGTATCATGCCCTCGAAAAAGGAAGATTAAAACTATCGGTAGTTATTACAAAACATCGCCTGAACAAGGAATCAGCTGATTATAATGGATTGGACGAGAACTATCCACTCTTTATTACTGTATTCGACGAGGAATATATAATTGACGTGAAATAATTATTGTATTCTAGCTATTCTGGACACGTATGATGCGCATGAGAATTCGTTGCCGAATGAAAAAACTGAAGTTGAATGGATGGATTCGAATATTAAGGTTACATTTAACTTCTTAGTCAAATACCATGATGAATATGAAAAAGAAATCAGAAAAGCCAACGCCAGAAGCAAAAGCACTTTCTCTTTTTTTAATGGCCTACAAAACGATAGACCCCATGTACAAAGAGAAATCGAAACGAATCAACAAACTTTGGGACCAAGTGCAATTGGGTAAATTAAGTAAAAGTGATTACGATGCCGAAGTGAATAGCATGTTGTCTTCCTTCGGAGGTTACGCTGATGTGGTGGAAAAAACCGTTAAGTATTATATCAAAAATTCTGGTGAATGGAAACTAAACGGCGACGACAAATATTGTAGAGACGCCAAAGAAATCGCTGATAAAATCTTGAATAAGTTGCCTAATTAACCTATACCAAACCTTTATTTAATTATCAACAAACCACTAAAAAACAATACCTTAAATTAATAACGAGAGAATGAGTGCATCAAACAATAACACGAATTTAAATTTAGCCGTACTTATCGATGGCGACAACATACCATCGGCACATGTAAAAGAAATGATGGAAGAAATTGCCAAATATGGCAACCCTACCATCAAAAGAATTTATGGAGATTGGACCAGTCCGCATTTGTCAAAATGGAAAAATCTACTTCTTGAAAACGCCATCACGCCCATACAGCAATATGCATATACTTATGGCAAAAATGCCACAGACTCAGCCATGATAATTGATGCCATGGACATACTGTATTCTGAGAAAGTAAATGGCTTTTGCCTCGTGTCGAGTGATAGTGATTTTACCAAACTTGCCACCAGACTGAGAGAGGCAGGTATGCAGGTGATAGGAATAGGTGAGAAAAAAACGCCAAATCCCTTTATTGTGGCCTGCGACAAATTCATTTACATTGAAATACTCAGAAGGGAAACAGAAAAAAAGGAAAGCGCGAGCCAAAAAGGCAAAGCAAAAGAGAGTTTCGACAAAGTCACTCCAAAGGTTGTTTCGCTCATCTCCTCCACTATTTCCGATTTGTCCGACGAAGAAGGTTGGGCTTTTTTGGGTGATGTAGGAAGTTTGCTTCAAAAAAAGCAGCCCAACTTTGATTCAAGAAACTATGGGTTCGATAAGCTTACACCTTTGATTAAATCAACGGGTAAATTTGAAATAGAGCTTAGAGAAAGCGCAAAGAGTAAAAACAAATTGGTTTTTGTAAAAAACAAATAACGCAGCAAAGCGCTTATTTGCTTTTTGGTCAGAATCCACGGAACAATATTTTACATCACAAAAATTGGTGTATTGGAAGTCGCCAAAGTGAAATAAACATATTTGCATCTCCACAAACAAAGAAGAGCAGCTAATTTTAGCTGCTCTTCTTTGTTTTTCATTTATTCAGAGAGGGTGACTATCGCAATACCCGATCGTAAGTGGCTTGCACCTCATGATGTCGCCTTTTTTGGGCTACATGAACAATCTTGATATTACGCACGCCACTTGGTGTGTGCCACTCAACAACATCTCCTTCTTTGTTTCCGATAAGAACTGAACCTAATGGCGTGAGTACGGAAATCTTATTGCTTTCCAAGTCTCTCAAAACAGACTTCACTATTTGAACCTTCATTTTTTTTCGCTCATTAATTTCGATAGATACCACACTATTAAAACGAATGACCTTTTTAGAGATTTCATATTCCTCAAACACTTCCGCCTTTTTCACTTCTTGCTCAAGTCGTTTTAATGACTCTCCTTCTTCCGAAAAGGCATTGTACTTCGAGATATTCAATAATCCCTTAAGATAAATGAAGTCTTTTTGTTCAAATGTTAACCTGTTAGTATTCATGTTCCTACTTCTTCGCCTTATGGAAATATTCCTCTTTGGATATAAGCTTTTTCGATACGCTTGATAGCAATACAATAAGCTGCCGTTCTGAAATCTATTCCTTCCGCCTTAGCGTAATCCTTTACCTTTCTGTATGATTCTGCAAGCTTTTTGTCAAGTTTTACAAACACATCATCCAATTGCCATATTTCGCCATTGCGATTTTGTAACCATTCGAAATAGCTCGCAATCACCCCACCAGAATTACAAAGGATATCAGGAAGAATAGAAACTCCATTGGCTAATAGGATTTTTTCACCTTCTACGTTAGTAGGTCCATTTGCTCCTTCAGCAACAAGTTTAGCTTTAATCTCATGCGCATTCTTTTCAGTAATCTGGTTACCCAGTGCAGCTGGAATTAAAATATCACAATCAATTCCGAAAAACGCCAACTTGTCAATTTCCGTTGCCTTGCGGTAACCCTCAATGCTTCCTTTGTTTGCGCTAGCGTAGGCAAAAAGTTTTTCAACATCAATTCCCTTTTCATTGTAAATGCTGCAAGTGGCATCTTGTACGCCTATTAGTTTAGCGCCATCTTTTGCTAGAAAATAAGACGCCCAATAGCCTACATTACCAAAACCCTGAACAGTGTATTTCTTCCCTTTAAGCGAAATGCCATTTTCATCGGCCCACATTTTTATTAAGAAGTACACACCATATCCAGTAGCTTGAGTTCTTCCTTCCAATCCACCACTTTCTATTGGCTTTCCCGTAACAACATGTTGATTTAATGACCGCTCCGAAGGAGACTTTGTACTCATGTAAGTATCAGCCATCCAAGCCATCGTTTGTGCATTTGTATTTACATCTGGCGCAGGAATGTCATAATCTGGTCCAATGTTTTCGCCAAGGGCGTAAGTAAATCTTCGTGTAATACGCTCCAATTCCCCATCTGAATATAACGAAGGATCTAACTGAATTCCACCTTTTGCACCGCCATAAGGCAACCCAGCTAAAGATGTTTTCCAAGTCATCCACATTGCCAAAGCCCTAGCTGCATCAATATCCACAGTTGAGTGGTAACGAAGCCCACCTTTGTATGGGCCTAAAGCATTGTTGTGTTGTACACGGTACCCACTAAATATTTCAACTTTTCCGTTGTCCATTTTTACAGGAAAATGAACAATGATTTCATTATTTGTAATGCTTAAAATTTTTCTAACGTTCTCATTCAAATTTGCTTGGTCTGCTGCACTGTTGAATTGCTCAAGTACATTCTCGACCATGTTTTTAGCATTTGGTTTGGTGACGATTTTTTCTTTTTTCATTGTTTTTATTTTTTTCATTTTCTGTAACTTGTTAATCTTGTTTATTGATGATGTTTGAATTTATCGCATTGATTTGTCTGCGAGTTTTGGTGCGTCAATAGATATTTCTCTACGATCTACAAAATACTCCCCTACTAATCCTATTAACTCCAATTTTGAATTGTCCGTTGGTACTTCTGGTTTTATGGCAACTTTTTCTTTTTCCATGACTGGTATACTGTCCTCGTATTCACTGCACGACCACACATGAGCTTTTTCCTTGGTTAAAGCACACGAGTCATAATTAATGCAGTCGATACACAGGCTAAATGCTCTTGATTTCATCATAATTCTCGTTTTGCCGAGCGCTTTGTCAATGCCGGTGCCAAAAAAATTACCTTGTGCTTGAAATAATATTATGTGTATGACAATCAATTGGTTAAGGGTGAATATTTATAATTGTCTAAATTAATTGACCGGTACTAATTTCCTCAACTGAGGAGAAAATACCCAATTTATCGATAGCCCGAGAGAAGGTGAAAAACATTAATCTATTAGTTTTTGGCGCAAAGTTTTGCGGTCAATTTGTAAAATTTCTGCCGCCTTACTTTTGTTATTGTGAGTAAAACGCAGCACTTGCTCTATGTACTTTTTTTCCATTTCTTTTAGTGGCATCAATTTCTGATCGGGAAAATCAATCGTATGTTTGAGCGTATCTGGAAGATTTTCCACATCTACTATTTTGTTGCACATTATAGCGGCTCGTTGAATTACATTTTCAAGTTCTCTAATGTTTCCAGGCCAATCGTAGCGTTGTAGTATTTCGGACGCCTTAGCCGACAGTTTCAGGAACTTATCTTGGTATTCGATTCCATATTTAAACAAAAATTTTTCAGCCAAGAGCGGTATGTCTTCTTTTCGTTCTCTAAGGGGCGGAAGGTCTATTTCCACCACCGAGAGTCGATAATAGAGGTCTTCTCTAAAAGTTCCTCGGCGTATCATTTCCTTGAGGTTGCTGTTGGTAGCGGCTATGATCCTTACTTCAATTTTTTCTGCTTTTTGCGCACCGACTTTTAATACTTCTTTTTCTTGCAACACCCTTAAAAATCGCAGTTGTACGGGTAGTGATGCGTTACCTATTTCATCCAAAAAAATGGTACCTCCATTTGCCGCTTGAAAGAACCCATCTCTGGCTTTGTCAGCGCCTGTAAAAGCACCTTTCTCATAACCGAATAATTCAGATTCTAATAAGTTTTCGGGAATTCCACCACAATTCACAGGAACAAACGGCGCGGTGGCATACTTTCCTTGATAGTGAATACTACGTGCTACGAGTTCTTTTCCAGTGCCACTTTCGCCATTAATAAGTATGGTGGCTCGGTTATTCTTTACCCGTTCTATGAGTTGAAATACCGTATTTATTCTAGCCGACACACCAATCATATCACCATATTGCGAAAGAGAGGTGTCCGTATTTATTGCGTTTTTTTGATCCTGATTTGATGACTTTAACAGCGCACTATCTATGGCGGTTTTTAATTCTTCTTTGGTAAATGGCTTGGTCAAATAATCCGCGGCGCCTTCCTTGATAGTAGCAAGTGAATCTTGTACCGATGGAAACCCAGTTACCACAAGTTTTGGCATATTGGGATAATGTTCTGTAGCAAATTTTAGTAATTCATACCCATCAACTTCAGGCATTTTTAGGTCTGTAATGAGCAAGCTAATTTCACCATCTTTGAGGATGCTTACCGCTTCTTTTACCGAAACGGCTTTAAATACATGATAATTCCACGAGTGCAAGTGCCTAAATAACAGCTCAAGAATCAGGATATCATCATCAACAATTAATATATTCTCCCTTTTTAGCATGTTTCATCCTTAGGAAGTTCTACCTTGAAAATGGTCCCTTTCGGCTTATTATCTTCAACCGAAAGTGTTCCATTGTGACTTCTTACTATACCTTGTACAACACTCAAACCTAAGCCAGAACCAACACCTACTGGTTTAGTGGAATAGAATGGTTGGAATATTTTGTCCTTGATCTTATCGCTTATTCCCGTCCCTTCGTCGCAAATTGAAATACAAATTGTGTTGTTATCCTCTTTTGCAATCACCTTTACTAAGCCCTTTTTTGGAGAGAAATAAATGGCATTCATCAATAGATTAAATACGATTTGGGTAATTTGAACACTATCTGCCCGCAGCCAAATTTCATTTTTAACGGCTTCAAAAAGGTAGCGAATTTCATTGTTGCGAAAAGTAGCATCTAACAATTCAATAGCCTCCTGAATGATAGGTATGAGGTTAATCTTCTCTTTGTTTTGTGGCATTTCACACGCAAAGAACATAAGTTTTTTCACCACTTCTCTGGCGTAAATAGTGCTTTTAATAATTTTACCTAAATCAGCTTTTAGAGGTGCCGGGATTTCACTTTCCATTAACTGCGCAAACCCCAATATATTCGTAAGTGGTGTGTTTAATTCATGAGCTATTCCTGCTGTGATCTCCCCTAGAATAGCCAACCGGTCCGTACGTTCTAGTTGTCGGTCAAAATGCTCTTGTTTGTCCCGTATTTCAACACGCTCTAAAAAGTCACCAATTTTAATTGCTATACTTTCAATTAATTGCTGCTCCTCTTTCAAAAAGTGTAATTCACTCTCATCAACAAACGAAACGGTAATTTGTCCTTTTACTTGGTTAAACAACAAAATACTGGCTTCGATGCTGGCCAAGGTTTTTATAGCATCTCCAGTTTTAAAAGCTTTACCATTAAATTCTATAACAACCTCTATTTTTTCAGGAAATTGAAAGGCTTTTTTTACGCTTTTTACAACAAAAAGCAAAGTAGACTCAATCTGACTTAAATCTGCGCTTGCCAGAATAGATGTTACTTCATACAAGCAACTAAGTTCTTTGATTCTTTCCGTTAGTGCATTTTCGATGTTATTCATAGAAACAACTTTTCCGTATTATCTTCTCGGGCCAAAGACCAGCTTCAAAATTAGCTTTAGATTCATGTCCAGAACCAAAAGCTCTTTCTTTTATCAAAATTTTAAGAACACCAATCCTGTTTTTCACAACAATCTCTGTTTTGTACGTGTCGAAGGTCAATCATTAACACTTATTGAACGCTAAACAGGCTTACAAATCGCTCATTTAATTCAGTATTAGCAAGAGGGGTAGGTGCCAACTTTTGACCATCGATAGACTGAACAATTTTCAATACAATCGCCAAATCTCTTGATCCAGAAATTTGGTCTACTTTGGCAGACTAGAACTATGAAAGAGGTCATAAGGGAAAAAATAATTGAAATTTGTGATCAAAAGATTAAAAAAAATGGGGCCGATGTCGGTCTTTCTTTTTATGCTTTTTTCAGCAATAAAAACGATGACGCCGAATTGTTAATGGAAGTCGCCGAATGGTGGATCATGAAGCACAAACTCAACCATTTTGAAAAAGCTCAAAAAGTTAAAGAGCTGATTGCGAATAATTTGTAGGTATTGAGAAAGACAGGGCTTGCTAGAAAAATAAAGTGTGTTTAAAACGCTCGGTTGACCAATATTTCAGATAGCTGTATGTCGTGTGGCTCCGTAGGCACCATTTCAACTTCCTGAAAGGGATAGAAAATTCCAATTTTTTTAACTTGGGGATAATTCACTAGAAAATTGTCATAGTAGCCACCCCCATATCCGAGTCGGTAATTGTTGCTATCGAATGCAAGGCCCGGCACCACGACTAAATCATAGCTACCTTCATATTCCTGATCTCCTATTGGGTGTTCCGTTCCAAAAACGCCTTTCTCAACTTTATCCAACGATTCTAAAACCAAATTTTTTAGTTTTCTTTTGGGATAGGTTTTGGGGGACACAACTGTTAAATCCCTTTTTAGTAAAGCCTCTATCAGTGGCGAAATGTTTATTTCAGCGCCCATAGGTATATAACAGTGTACCGTTCTAAACCCCTGCTCCTCTACCCTTCTGAGTAAACTATCACATATCCAAGTGTCGTATTCGGCCTTTATCGATTTTGTGAATTTTGCCCGCTTGATGAGCATTTCCTTTCTCAATTCTTTTTTTCTTTCTACTATGGACATACTTCAGTGTGATTTTTCATTTATTGTGAATGCGAAATTGGAATTTATCGCTAATTCATCAGTTATAATACTTTTTGATGATGTCGAGGAGTTTATCTGGATGCAGGTATTTGCCTATATGCGCTTTAACAACATCTGTGAGATCAAGAACCAGATCCTCCCTAAGTCCTAATTTCAAGCAAATCGACCTAATGTATTCGACTTCTGAATCATTCACTTCATCATCCGTTTTGGAGAGAAATAAAAGATGGTACAAAATCTTGATGCGTTCATTCTCCTCCTTAGGTAGCTCAAATTTAAACGCAAATTCGTCCCATTTTAATTTTTCAATTTCGCCTTCCTCTAAACCCAATTCACGAATCACGTTTTTCAAATAGTCTAATTCACTTGGATGAAAATGTCCATCTGCAAATGCTAAATCATAAAGCATTTTGAGAATCGTCTTCCTTATGTTGAGATTTAAATCCTTAAGCATATCCAAATTTCAAAGTTGAATTAAAGGTCAAATCTATCATTTTGAGGAATGAAAAAAGAGGATTGCATCATAAATCTTCATTTTTAGGTGTTTTTCTAGCAATTCTCACTCTATCTGTATTCTTCAATATATCTGCATTATAGTAATTTGTAAACGCTTGTACTCTTTTTTAATCGGATACAACTGCTTATTCAACGGCTTAGGGTTTTGAACCGTCACACATTTGTCCTGTCATTTTGATTTGCAAGTCAGACGAACAAGTAAAATAAGTTTAGTTTAATTTTTAATAAGTGTATTATGAAAAGCATGTGTAACAAAGTTCAGTTGATAGGAAGATTAGGTATGGATCCTGATGTACGAGAATTTGGTGATAAGAATAAAATGGCGCGTTTCAGTATGGCCACCAGTGAAAAATACAAGGATGCCAAAGGCACACTACAGGAAAACACCCAATGGCATAACATTGTAGTATGGGGAAAGCTATCTAACGTAGTTGAGGAATACCTCACAAAAGGAAGCGAAGTTGCCGTTGAAGGAAAGCTCAGTTACCGAAACTTCGAAGACAAAGAAGGTAATAAAAAAAGCAGTACCGAGATCATTGTAAATGAATTGGTAATGTTGCGAAAGCCCGCCACAGCGAAGAAATAATCCTTCTACCACCCTGGCTTAAGAATCCCTGCCTCAGCAATGAGCGCGGGGATTTTTTATGGTAATTCTTCTAAAACAATGGGCGCAAAAAAGTACTTCATACGAAAGTCTCCTTCAGCCTCCTTGTATTGAACCATGTACCCTCTACTAAACATATCATCAAGAAAAGCTTCCGAATCGGGAAAACGTAAGGTTTCGCCTTCGGCATTACACACCAATGGGTTAATCACCTTGAATAATCCGTTTTTCAAGATTTGTAATTCTTGTTTTCCCTTGGCTTCATAGCCACCTGAAGGTAGTACCTCTAGAATAAGCATTAATTGTTGGCTTTCAACAGCCACCACCGAATCAACAACATCTAGTATTTCTGATTCGGCTACACTCTTCTGGTAATTGATATACAATTTGGGGCTTTCATCTTCAAGCATTGAATTGCCACATGAAGCAAAAATCAACAATAAAACAACCAACCAGTTCTTGTTCCATCTTAATTCAAAGCGTTGTTCTTGCCCTCTTTTATTGCACTTCATACCTCAAATGCACTTGAAATAATCAAATGTTTCTTTACAAGCATTGCAACTATACAAAGCCTTGCAGGCAGTAGAGCCAAACTGGCTTATCAACTTTGTGTCTTCAGATCTACACTGCGGGCAAGCCACTTTTTTTGGGCCCGATAAAAAAAGCACACCCTTATCTTCGCTTCCTCTTTCAGGCGGCGCAATTCCATACACCCTCAGCTTTTCACGGGCTTCATCGCTCATCCAATCGGTGGTCCAGGCGGGGTCGAAGTTGGTTTTAATTCTCACATCCGAAAACCCGACTTTGTTCAATTCCGAAACAATATCATCTTCAAATTGTTTCATGGCTGGACAGCCCGAATATGTTGGTGTAATTGTAATTTGAAGGAAATCTTCTACAAAATCAACTGCTCGAACTACACCCAATTCCACAACAGTAATTACAGGAATCTCAGGATCGGGAATTGTATTGAGGGTATCCCAAACTTGTTGCATTTTACTATTCAATTCAAGATTTATTTGGGTTTAAATTAGAGGAAGTTGGGTGTTGGATATTCGATGTTGGATGTTGGAAAAAAACTTAATCCACCAAATAATCCTTTTCGTCTTATCCACAATATCAAAAACCCTTCGAAATCCAACCTATTACCACTTCGCATCTGGATAAGCCCTCGCCAAAGATTGAAAAACAGCCAAAATATGCCCCATATATTCACTGTGATGGCCTATTCGGCCGCCTGTGGCCCTCCAGCCTTCTTCAGGAATCTCCAATGTTGCTCTTGAAATAATCTCCTCTAGTTGTTTTTCGTAAGCATCCTTAAACTTAGCTGTGTCTACTGCAATACCTAATTCAATGAGATGCTCATCAACTGCGTCTTTTTCGAACAATTCATGGCGATAGCTCCACATTTTATTGAGACCTTCTTGCATTTTTTCGTGACTTTCTTCTGTTCCATCGCCCAATCGGATAATCCATTCCGACGAATGTCTCATGTGATACATCGTTTCTTTAAGCGATTTCGCCGCAAAAGCAGCCAAATGAACATCGTTGCTTTTGCTTAGTTCTTTGTAGAAATAATAATGAAATACGGAAAACAACATTTGACGTGCCATGGTAGTTCCAAAATGACCATTGGGTTGCTCTGTTAACAAAACGCTTCGAAATTCGTGTTCTGGCCTATGATATGCCAAGTCGTCTTCATTTCTTCCTTTACCCTCTACTTCACCCGCGTAGGTCAAAATATTCCGACACTGCCCAAAAAGGTCCAATGAAATATTAGTTATGGCAATGTCTTCCTCCAAAATAGGGCCTCGCGAACATAATTCTGATAATCTGTGACCCAAAATCATGGAGTTGTCTCCTATTCGAATGCAGTATTCAAATAAAGCTTTTTTAGTATTCATTCTAAATATGTTTTGCGCCCTCGGGCATTACATAAAAAGTGGGATGCCGATATGCCTTATCATCTGATGGATCGAAAAACGAACCCGAATCATCTGGACTGGAGGCAACAATTGCATCCGTCGGTACCACCCAAATTGAAGTTCCTTCCATTCTTCTGGTATATGTATCACGTGCGTTTTGAAGTGCCATTTCACCATCTGGCGCATGTACACTGCCCGAATGTTTGTAAGGCAACCCTGTTTTACTCTGGATAAAAACCTCCCATAGAGGCCATTGATTATCTACACTCATATCTTATCTTCTTTAAGCTACTTGTTTTTTACTCTGTTGTTTTTTAGCATAAGCGGTTGCTGCATCGCGCACCCACCTTCCTTCATCATGCGCCTTCTTGTGGTGCTCAAGTCGTTGCGCATTGCATGGCCCTTTGCCCCTTACGACATTCATAAATTCTTCCCAATCAATTTCACCATGATCATATTGCCCCTTATCTTCGTTCCATTTCATATCTGGATCAGGTACAGTAAGACCAATAACTTCGGCTTGTTGCACTGTTTTGTCAATAAACTTTTGGCGCAATTCATCATTGGTTTCACGTTTTATCTTCCATTTCATGGCGTTTCCCGTATTCGGAGAATCTTTATCGTGTGGACCAAACATACCCAAAGCTGGCCACCAAATGCGATCCAATGCTTCTTGAGCCATCCTCTTCTGTTCAGGGGTTCCTTTGGCCATCGTAGCCATTATCTCATAGCCCTGTCGTTGATGAAAGCTTTCTTCTTTACAAATTCGTACCATTCCCCTTGAATATGGCCCAAAAGACGTGCGCTGCAACGATACCTGATTCACAATTGCAGCTCCATCAACCAGCCAACCCACGGCACCCATATCGGCCCAATTTAAGGTCGGATAATTAAAAATCGATGAATATTTCGCCTTTCCTGAATGCAATTGCTCTAACAACTCCTCTCTTGAAATACCTAAAGTTTCGGCGGCACAATACAAATACAACCCGTGACCTGCTTCATCCTGAATTTTAGCAAGTAAAACCACTTTAGCCCTCAAACTCGGAGCGCGTGTAATCCAATTGCCCTCTGGCTGCATTCCAATAACCTCTGAATGTGCATGTTGCGAAATTTGGCGAATAAGATGTTTCCGGTATTCCGCTGGCATCCAATCCTTTGGCTCTATCTTTTCTTCTCGGTCAATTTTCGCCTGAAAGGCTTCTAAACGTTCTACGTCCTCCATGTGAAATTAAATTTTTTGGAAAATACAATTTTAGTCAATAATAGGTTTAGTTAAAATGATTAAAGTTTGAAATTTGATGTAGGGTGTTGGATGCCTGTCACGACTGCAGGGCGTGGTTGGATGTTAGGTATTGGTCCCGATAGCCAGCGGGATAAAATGTTAGATTGTCACTTCGAGTGTTTTAGGAAGAATGACTAAAACGTATCGAGAAGTAGAAATCAGATTTAGAAAGTACTCCTAAGGCCCTTCTTTTGCAATTCTTAATTCTTAAGCATTGAATTACCTCTACTTTTGCACACTCATGAAAAGAGTTGTTGTAGGCCTTAGTGGTGGAGTCGATTCGAGCGTAGCGGCCAAGCTTTTAATAGATCAGGGCTATGAAGTTATTGGTATGTTTATGCGCAATTGGCACGATACTTCTGTAACAATTTCTGATGAGTGCCCTTGGATTGAGGATAGCAACGACGCTCAATTGGTTGCAGACGCCCTCGGAATTCCTTTTCAAGTAATTGATTTAAGCGAAGAATACAAAACACGCATTGTAGATTATATGTTCAGAGAGTATGAGCTCGGTCGAACGCCTAATCCTGATGTGCTTTGTAACCGCGAAATAAAATTTGATATTTTTTTAAAAGCCGCTATGGACCTCGGCGCTGATTATGTGGCTACGGGCCACTATTGCCGAAAAGAGACCATGATAAAAGATAACAAAGAAGTCCATCGGCTTTTGGCTGGCAAAGATCCCAACAAAGACCAAAGCTATTTTCTGTGTCAATTGAGTCAGGCACAGTTGGCCAAAGCCTTATTCCCCATTGGAGGGCTATTAAAACCCGAGGTGAGAGAAATTGCGACCCACGCCGGTTTTGTTACCGCAGACAAAAAGGATTCACAAGGGCTGTGTTTTATTGGAAAAGTGAGACTTCCTGATTTTCTAGCTCAACAGCTTAAACCTAAATCTGGGCCCGTTATTGAAGTACCGCGTTCCATGGAGCAGTTTCAACGCGTATTTGAAAATAAAACATCTTATTCGAAAGATGAACTCATAGAAATGTCGAAACCATATTATTACAAAATAGAGGATGGACAAAAAATGGGTGAACACACTGGTGCCCATTATTTCACTGTAGGTCAAAGAAAGGGGTTAGGAATAGGCGGTACCGCCGAAGGTTTATTTGTGCTACACACTGATACCACTAAAAATGTTGTTTATACAGGTCAAGGATCAGAATTTCCTGGCTTGCTGCGAAAGGGATTGTTTGTGCCAGCGATGGATGAGCATTGGATTAGAGAAGATTTAAAATTAGAACCTGGAAAAAGTCAAACCTATTTGTTGAGAATACGCTACCGACAACCATTGGTGAATGGAACTGTTTTTAAAGAAGAAAATGGTCTTTACGTTATTTTTGATAGGCCCATTTGGGGCATTACCCCAGGCCAATTTGTGGCTTGGTATTGCGAGGACGAACTAGTAGGTTCTGGCGTTATTTCTTAACGTACCCACTCACATCTTTTTTAAGCATTACTTGAAGCGTACCTTGCTCTTTATATGAGTCGTTAGCTCCACCAACTTGCCAATTGATGTTTACCATGTTGTCTAGTTCCTTTAAATACTCGTCGTTCATCGCAAGTAACAATCCCGTTTGAGTTCGCTGTGTTTTTATCTCATTCTCAGGAAAAAATACAAACACCTCCTTATAATTCATCAGCTCTTTATTGCAAGAAATAGAGTAGTTTTTTCCAGAAATAATTCCTTTAAAATTGAGAAGAATGAAGTGATATCTCTTTTTTGCGAAGTTCCGCGATACATACATGTAGGTAAAGGTCTGACCTCGACTCATAGGAAGCAAAATTGGCGTTGCCAAATAAGCCAAATCAGTGCAGGTAAACCCTGCCTGTAAGCTACTTTCATTCATGTACTTGAGGGTATGAATAATCTGTCCTACCACTTTATCAGTATCCAGTTTTCCATCCGTCATTGAATTCTCTCTGAGCTCTTCCACTGTGGAAACTCCAGGCTCTTGATCTTGTTGTTCGGGAACTGTATCCGGATCAAATGGAGGAGGTACATAATCATCGTCACCCGGCTCTGGGTATTCGGGGTCAACATACTCAATAAGACCCTGCTCGGCAAGCTCTTGCTCGGTAACGTACTCCACCTCAGGCTCATTATCGCACGCTGAAAGTGAAACCAAAACAAGGATAACAGCTGGAATCAAATACTTTAATCTGTACATCATAATGATTTCTTTCCCTCCCCTAACATTATCATAACCTTATTGAGCCTTCGTTCCCGTGTTTCGGGCCGCTTTGCTTCGCCGATAAAAGTAGCATATTCCTTGCGGCAACTAAAGCTCAATTGATTAAAAAAGGCCTTGAGTTTGGGAGCACTCGTTAAGGCTTCTTCAAGCTCTTTGGGAACATCAACCGTACGTTCTTCTGTATCTAGCACGATTCTAACATGGAGCATTTCTCCTATCACCTTGGCTAACTTGGTTCTCACATCTTTTCGCAGCAAAAGCATGTGAAATGGCGTCCCGTATTTTACCAAAGAACCTCTATACTCCACACTGTTGTCGAATATTGCGCGAACTTTTGGCTTACCTGAACCAAATACTTCGTTCACATCTACCGGAATTTTGATAAACGCAGCATCCATTCCGTTATCTGCGTCCAATATCATGGCTTCAAATTCTATTTCTGGAACTTTGGTCTTCATTGAATCAAATTTATAAATTCATTTTCAGAAATCATTTTAATTTGAAGTGCTTCGGCCTTTGCAAGTTTTGAGGGGCCCATGTTTTCTCCGCGAAGCAGGTAGGATGTTTTGGCTGATAAAGATCCCACATTTTTACCACCGTTTTGCTCAATTAAGTTTTTCAATTCGTCTCTGCTATGGTTTTCAAATACACCTGAAATCACAAAGGAAAGTCCCGCCAGTTTTTGGGTAGAATTTTGAATTTGATCCTCACTCAATCGGAGCTGAAGTCCATATTTTTCAAGTCTTTCAACCAGGAGTTTGTTTTTTTCGTTGCCAAAAAAATCTATCACACTTTGCGCTATTCTATCACCAATTTCATCTACCAAAATCAGGTCCTCCAGCTTGGCTGCCTGCAAAGCCTCCAAGGTTTTATAATGTCGGGCCAATTTCTTAGCTACTGTTTCGCCTACAAAGCGGATCCCGAGCGCAAAAAGTACCCGCTCAAAGGGAATTGATTTCGATTGCTCTACCCCATTTAACAGATTCGTCACCGATTTTTCGGCAAAACGATCCAATTCAATAAGTTGCTCGTACGTTAATTCATAGAGATCGCCGTAGGTTTCAATTAGGCCTTTTTCTACTAACAAATCAACCGTTTCACTACCCAATCCGTCAATATCCATAGCGCGGCGGCCAATAAAATGGTCTATTCTACCCTTTATTTGAGGGGGGCAACCCATTTCGTTTGGACAATAATGTTGTGCTTCGCCTTCTCTTCGAACTAACGCCGAAGTGCACTCGGGGCAATGAGTAATGTACTGCACTGGCGAGCTTCCTGTTTTTCTTTTTGAAATATCAACCGCGGTTATTTTTGGAATAATCTCCCCTCCTTTTTCTACATGTACAAAATCACCAACATGCAAATCCAATTTTTCAATTTGATCGGCATTGTGAAGCGATGCACGCCTTACGGTAGTTCCAGCAAGCAATACAGGTTCTAGGTTGGCCACTGGCGTAATGGCTCCTGTTCGTCCCACTTGGTAGGTAACTTCGAGTAATTCCGTAATAGCATCAGCCGCTTTATATTTATATGCAATGGCCCAACGTGGCGATTTGGCCGTAAAGCCAAGGTCTTGTTGCACATTGTATTCATTTACTTTAATTACAATTCCGTCGATTTCGAATGGTAAATTATGTCGCTCTTTATCCCAGTAGTTAATAAAATCCATGATGCCGTTTACATCTTGGCATACCTCAATAAATCGGTTTTCTGTTGACGGTGTTTTTAATCCCCAGGATTGCGCCATTTCCACACTTTCAAAATGGCTACTTCCAATAGGTTTGGGTGCATAAACACCATAAAGCATACAATCCAATCCCCGAGATGCTACAACGGATGAATCTTGCATTTTTAAAGTGCCTGAAGCCGTATTTCTGGGGTTGGCAAATGTGGGTTCGCCGATGTCTTCTCGTTCTCGGTTGAGCGCTTCAAATTTATCCAAGGGGAAGAAAATCTCGCCTCTAACTTCAACTTCATCAGGGAAATTTCCATGCAATTGCAGAGGAATACTTCTAATGGTTTTGACGTTGGCGGTTACTTCTTCCCCTTTTTCACCATCACCACGTGTAACGGCCCTTACTAAGTTGCCATTTTGATACTTTACGCCAATAGCTACCCCATCATACTTAAGCTCACACACATAAGTAAAATTAGCTCCAAATAAATCTTCAGCTCCTACTAATTTATGATTTCGGGTTTCCCAGTCCTCAATTTCCTCTTTTGAATAGGTATTTGCAAGGGACATCATTGGGTAGTCATGCTTGATGACATTAAACTTTTTGGTAATGTCACCCCCTACCCTTTTTGTAGGTGAATTGGAGAGCGCAAATTGGGGAAACTGTTGTTCTAAATCTTGCAGCAATTTTAATTTCAAATCAAAATCAAAATCGCTCATTTCAGAGTTGCTTAAAACGTAGTATTGATGGTTAGCACGGTTTAATTCCGCGCTCAATTCTTCAATTTTTTTTTGAGCTTCTTGGGATGTCATACCTCATTTTAAAGGGAAGGCCAAATTAGGAATAACCGTGAAATTTAGCTGGATTATTTATGATTCTTTTCCATACATATTCCCAACAAACAGGGCGTCAATTGCCCTTTACTTTAATACTCAATCCCATTTGAAATTTGGCCACATCGGTTATGGAATTTGGATAGCCAGTACAAGCTACTACTTCAAGATCCTTGGTTATTCGTTCGCCCGTTTGAGTTGACTCATGCAGCATTTCCTGAACTTCCTGCCCAACCTTGGCCACAAAGTAAACATCCCCTTCAGGACGGCTTAAAAAATCCGCATTCATCCCTTTGAAAGCCAAGGATATTTTTTGTCCATTTTTTTGAGAAAGCGCAAACGCATGAAAACCTGACGCAAGGTCTGCCCCTACTGTTAGCACACCCAAATACATCGAATTGAGATGGTTTTTGGTGCGCCAGTTCAGCTTTATTCTGATAACTACTTCCTCTTGGTTGAAAACCACTATGCGTGGACCTACAAAATAGATAAGTCGAATTTTGAGTAAGCCAAACAACCATAATAGTCTGTTGGCCTTTGAAAGCGAATAAAACGAATCGCTCACCTATTGAATAATAAACTGCCTTGTGGCGGTAAATGACTCACCCAATACCCTGACAAAGTAAATACCTTGGTCTAAGGAAGATACATCGGTACTTTCAGTATGTTGAACATCACTGATAATCGACTTAGATTGCACGACCTGACCAAACGAATTGATAATTTGAATCTCGAACTCTCCACTCAGAGCAATTAATTCCACATTCAGCGTGTTTGAAGTGGGATTGGGGAACACATTTAAAAACTGCGACTTTTCGTTAGCTTTTGCGCTAATTTCTTCCTCTGAAAGCCAGTCGAAATTTGGATTAAAACCCGATTTATCTTCAGTGGTGTCAGGATTCAAAACAGGAAATCCTCCCAATGCCTTATTCATGGTAAACGAAAATTTATGGCTGTGTCCAAAGTTTGAGTTAAAAGCTTTTACTCCTTTGATTTTATAATCGGCATCCAACAAATAGAATCTCATGTAACCACTACCGGCATCTGGATTCGCCCAATAATCTAGCCCATCATTACCGGCGTCCGTCAATTCAAAAATATAGCATCCATCTCCCAAGGATATTGTATCATCAACGCTTTGTCCAGAAGTAAACCCACTCCTTGAAAGCATCACATTTCCATGTATATCCTTAATGGTATAAGCGTTTTCTGATGGACGTAAATTCGCCTTAAACGAAACCCTAATTGGTCCATCATATAGCACCGGAGTATTGTAATAAGCTTCATGTAGGTCATTTGAGGTATTCTCATCTTTTACCCCGTTCGGAATGTTAACCAAAGCTCTGAATAACTTTTCGGAGGAACCGCTATAAAAATCCGGGTTCTTCACCGCCATTTCAACTTCTATTTGCTGCTGAGGTTCAAGTGTACCTGTCCATTTATCATAAATGGGTCTACCACCCATTTGCATAAAATTGATTTGGAAGGATGTAACCGTGTTTCTACCCACATTGCGAACCACAGCCTTAGGGTTCTCACATACTACCGACCTGCGTTCATGTTTGCTGTGACTGCTCGGAGCTATCACATCAACCAATTCCAAATCATTGCCATACTTGGGCTCGGTGTATTGGATAAGATGCATTGCAACTATATAATTTCCGTTACCCATTCCTTGGTTATTGGCGGGCATGGGTGTAATGCTGTAATCCAAGGTAACGGAATCAGACGTCACCTTGTTGGTAATCTCAATACCTTCATCTTTCACCACATCACCGGGGCACCATCCTTCTCTAGCTCCTGGCCACGTACCTCCCTGAGGATAAACTGGATTTAGTGCACAGTCGTTGGTTTGCCATATATGCCAATCGTGATGTCTTACTCCGTTTACCCAAAGTGTATGTTCATTGTCCTTCCATTCACAGCAATGCGGATAATTGCCATCGTTGCTGTTGTGTCCATGTCCAGTAAGTCTTGCAACCACTTTAAATGACTTTGCTCTTTTATCTAGGCCAATTTTAGTTGCTGGGAGCGACACATCATTATCCAAATTATTGTAACGAAGACTAGAAGATTGCCCCCATATTTTAGTTACTCTGAGAACTTCGCGAGATGGTTCGCCTTTGATCATAATAAATTTTAGGTCAATCAATTCTTGGTTGTTTCCCGCCGCTAAGTCCACCGAGTCTCTGAGGTACTGCACGTAGTCCGTAACATCGTACCACCAAGTAAATCCATCGGGTCCAAGGCTCAAATTGTTTCCATAAGGGGTAATGAATCTGCCTATTTCGAGCCTAGTTTCTGGACTGTACCACTCTTTTAGTATTTGAGTAACAGTGGTGTCAGCTGCTTTTGTTGTAGAATCCACCTTGAGCCCGGTAAGCGCATCGTAGAAATACACGAATCCAGAATTTAACCATGCATAAACCGTATCCGTAGCCATTGAAGGATGATTTGCTAGGTTGTCGTCTATAACCTTGTTGGGGGCTGGGTTGGTGTAAAATACAATACCCTCCTCACCTTTTTTAATGGAGTCGAGCACAACTTTCTGATCTTGCACTGATGTGTAAACTCCCTGCTCAAAAACTACTACTGGACGATTTGACGTATAGGTAATATTCTTGTTGAGTTCATTTGCATCGAAACGATTCCATTCTGGAAACCCTCTTAATTCTCCTTTAGGCGCCGCATTTGGAGAATTGTCGTTAACTTCTACACCTTCTCCTTCATTCAAATTAAAATACCCCTTTAAATCTGAATAATTGGGATGAGAATTGGTAACCGTTTTACTTGCCCACGTTTCGATGACAGCATCAGGAAGTGCGGTATCCCAAAATCTAATTTCATCTATATCTCCTTGAAAATAGCTACCTGACCAACGGCCAATCCAGGGGTTAAAATCTGTGGTATTAAGCGATGCGTTTTTTGATGAAATGAATTTACCATCGAAGTAAACTGAAACTTTAGACCCATCATAAGTCATGGCGTAATGATGCCATTCTCCATTGCTGCCAGCTAAGTTGACGGTAAAATCTGTCCCGCCCCATGTTTGGGATTTCCATTGCTCGTTGGTACCAGTAGTTCGCAAACTAAAATCTTTAGCCGCGCTTCCTGTAGGTCCAGCTTGAAAAATGCCCCCGTTGTTAAATGACTTGGCTCTAGCCCACATTTCAATGGTTCGTGCGCCATTTCCGCTCGTTTGTACGCTTTTATCTAGTTGAATAAAATCTTGTCCTTGAAATGTGAGGTAGTAATCGCTACCAAAGGCGCTCATACCAGCGTTGTAGCCCATATTATCGCTTTTAAGGGTGGTTGCCATGCCTTTGCTTCTGCTTTCAAAAGATACCTCTACAATAATATTTGATGTTCCATTCCAATTGAAATTGGATAAAAACTGTAAGTCGTTTTGTCCAGTTTTTGAAAACGTCGTGTGTGATCGATATACCTTGTTCAAGCCCGATTGAAAAGTAGAATCGGCAAGTGAATCTAGAGCTGTATGCCCCAATTTAATTTCAAGGTTTTTAACTTCGCTTCCCAAACTGCTCACATCGAAGCGCATCCCAGAAATATTACCTGCCACAAGCCCAGCGGCTAACAATTCACTAGCCTTCCAAATGTATTGCACCCTACCAGTTAATTCCGATGTTTTAAATACTTCTGAATTTGTTGAAGTGCCCAATCCCACAAGCGCCGAATCGAAGCTCGTGATGGCGGTTCGTCTCATGGTATATTGGATTTCGCGGAGGTAGTCGAATATTGGCGTTTTATTATAACTTACCGATTCTGGCGTAGTGTTCCCAATTCGGAATAAGTTACCCGATTTGTAATTGCTATCTAATTTACCATCATGGTTGTACACGTAGATATAACTCAAATAATCCCATTCTCCACATCCTGATCCAGTTGGGTTTGAGATAGAAGCATCGCACTTGAGGGTATATTTCATCAGAATTTTTCTAAATTTTTGAGATGCATCTGGGAATTTGAAAACATCGCGGCGTTTGGTTAGGTCAGAAAATGAAAAGGTTTGAACTACAGTGGTGTCTTGGGCGAACGCCGTACCTAAAACTCCTGCGGAGATTAAAATAATGGAAAGAAATTGTTTCATAAAAATGAGCTTTTGTGAGGACGGCGAATATAACGATTCTGCTTGGCACAAGAGGCTAATCTAACCTCCGCAAGGCTCTTTAGTTTTGTCTATTTTTGAACAAATCCTTTGATTATGAAAACAGTTATCGCAATCTTTTTATTCATCCTTCCATTTGTGGCCATAGCTCAAAAACAAAAACTAAAGGTGGGTAAAAAAGCTCCTTCATTTGAACTAAAAAACCAAACTGGAGAGTTGATTTCACTTGAAAAACTGCTTGAAGAAAAAGAATCTTTAGTGGTGATGTTTTACATCGGATCTTGGAACAAATACGACAAAGATTATCTCGCAGATTTGCAATCAGTTTACCCTCAAATTCAGAATAAAAACGCTGAACTGGTGGCGATTACTAGAGAAACCTCACATTTTATTTCTCAAGCTATTTCCGAAGGAGGATTAGAATTCCCCATTTGTATGGACAATGAATGGTATGTTATATCAGCATACGGCTGCGCCAATAAAATTAGTTCGGGCTACCTTCCTCAAAAACACAAAGAATTTTCAAAGATGAACGCAACCCATACGGGATCGAAGGACGACGTGATTCCAGTACCAGCAACATTTATCATAGGCAAGGACGGAAAGGTAAAATGGACGCATTTTGACCCGGATTATCGACAGCGGCCCAAGGTGGAAGATGTGTTGGAAAATTTGTGAGTTTTGAGTTTTGCGAAACGATCAGCGCAAGAAATCCGCAACTCACAATCTTAACCCAAATTGAAACCCAAGCCATGTATCTGAACGGTTGGAGCCGTTAGTACCTATTACAGAATTAGGTATAAACTCAGAAGGAGAATGACCAAAACTCGATTCACTTAGAAAATAGTTATAGGAAGGCCCCGCAAAAACTTGAATATGATTCCAAACCGTGTAGGCAAGATTGAGTTCGATGTGGCTGTGAAGGTTAAAAGAAGATGTAAAAATATCGTTGAAATTGTACACGTTAGCGGTATAATTTAAATCGGTGCTGAGTTTATCTTTAATCAAATTCCAAGAGGTTCCAAAACCTAGTCCGTAAGACCAACGAGCATAGCTTGGCCGGTAGGTATAACTTCCTCGAAGAATCGTATAAAAATGCTGGATTCCGGATTTGAATGAAATATTAATGTCGTTGATGTCCGAATAGAAAATTTCGGGTTTTATATAGCCATTGCTGGCCAAATTTACTAATCCAAGTGCCACGCCATCAATCGTGTCTGCGATATTGAGCAAGCCAATTTGAACCCCTTTTATTTTGGTGGCGTAATTCAAAAAAATAGTGGCTTGCGCACCTTCAATCTCCTTGGTGGCATTGCCTAAAAATGAAAACTGAACGCCCTCCATTTTACCAAGGCACAAATTGGCGGCTCCCGCTATTTGAGGCCCTTTAACGTGGTTAGCTATATTGGCATATCCAGCCAATTGACCACCTTCAAGAGCATCTAAAGAAGCATTTCCAAATCCGGCGATTTGCCAACCAAATAGATCATCGCTCGAAAAATTGACAAAGCCACTCAGTTGGGTACCGTCCATGGTGCTAAGTTGGGCATTGGCTAACCCTGCCATTTGCAGGCCGTAGTGATGTGATAGATTTACGTTTCCGATTCCGGCAAACTGAATTCCACTTACCGAATCATACGCTACATTAGCTATTCCACCTAATTGAAATCCATGAACTTTTCCAAGGGTGTAATTAACAATTCCGCCTACTTGAAACCCGTTTGTACTACCCCCAGCAAAATTTCCCAAACCCGCTAGTTGAAATCCGTTCACATCATTCTTAATAAAATTGAATAATCCGCCCACTTCCATACCATCAACTCCACCATTATAACCAGCTAGTATATTGAGTGAAAGTCGGTTGCGAATGCTTCCACTCACAATTCCGTTGGTGCCAATGTATGGCAATAGCGAAACTTGCCCTTCGCGGTATTCATCGTATTCCGCAATAGCTTCGGCCTGTTGCATTTGTTCGTCAGAGACCAGGATTTTTACAATCCCAACATCTTCAACTTCGCGTCTTGGCACAATTTCTACCGCTGGTTTGGTAGGTATTTTAGGTATTATTTTTAAACCCAATCTCACATTAATATCAATTGCTTCATCAGGTTCGATAACCACAATTTCGCTGCGGTACTCCCTTCTACTGAATGATATTTCAATAAATTGTTCTGAAGAAATGACCTCTAATTGGTAAAAACCACTGGCATTTGAAAGCACAGTTTTATTCGAACCCAAAACAAAAACGGTAACATTTTTCAATGGCTTGTCATCTTCTTTATCCGTAATTTTTCCCTTAAGCAAATACTTCTTTTTCTTGTCTTGCTTGGGTAAATCCTTTTTTAAAATGACGTGGTTTCCCCTGATTTGATATCCCACCTGTTCTCCTAATAAATCGGCTAAAATATCTTCCAGAAGTTTTTCTTTGTAAACGCCTGAAACAAGGCTATCCAATGGAAATTGTTTGGCATTATAAGAAAAGGACACTTGGAGCTTCGAACCCAAGCTAAACAACGCGTTTTCTAAAGATTGCTTCGAGAATTCGATGCTGATTTTTCGCATGTCCACGGCCTCCTGAGCCTCAATATGAGTAGGTAAACCAGCTAGGCAAATAAAAATCGATAAATACCTAATCACACCCTTCACCTTCCAAAATAATTAGGTCTTGCTGATTTTTTATCTTTAAGTCAAATGTGACGGAAATAACCTCCAAAACAGATTCAATAGATTGATCTTCAAATTGAGCGGTTAGCTCACATTTGGCAATGGCATCGTTTGAAAATGTAATTTTTTGGTTGTAGGTTTTCTCAAGTACATGAACCACATTTACCAAGGGCGTTCTTCTAAATATCAAGGTCTTGGTGTTCCATGCTATTTCATTTACATCTTCAAGGGCTTCTTCAAATCTTTTTTGGTTTTTACGGAAAACAATTTTGTCCCCTTTTACCAATTGAACTTTGTTATCAGAGTTGCTAAACTCCCTTACCTCCACCTTGCCCGTTTTTACAATAATCACCACACTATCCTCCGATTCCCTAATATTAAAAGACGTTCCTAGAACTTCAACTTGAATCAAATCTGTGGTGACCAGAAACGGCTTTTCGGGATGGGGTTCTACATTAAAAAAGGCCTCACCTTTTAGCTTTACTTTACGGGAATTTTTATTGAATTCGTCTTCCACATACAAAGCAGATCCAGTGTTTAAATTCACCTTGGAACCATCCTGCAATTGAGCTAAAACAGGAGTATTGAAACTCTGAAAGTTGGGCTGTGCCCAGGGATAAAGCAAATAAAGAAGCAAGCCTAAAATGAGCGTGATGGAGGCGGCCACACTATATTTCCAATAATTAGTTTTGGTTTTAGATTGAATATTCACCACTTTGCCATCATCCGCTTTTATACGATTTGACATCAAATTCCAGGCTGAATTGGTATCCACTTCAACATACTCCGAACTGCTTTCCCAAATGCGTTTAATGCGTTCAAATTCCTTTGTGTTTTCAACAGACAACGCCAGCCAAGCATCCAATTGCTTCACCTCATTTTCGGTGGCATTGCCACTCAAAATCTTGGCAATCAAGTCAAATTGAGTATCTGTATTTCCTTTTTCTACCGACATATACTTTACTTAAGACAATCGTAATTCATGATACCCCTATTGTAATCGAATAAAAAGTTGAATAAACAACATAATATGAGGTAAATAAGGCCCCAAGTCCTTTCGCAATGAAGCCAACGCCTTGCTCATGTGAATCTCAACCGTTTTGACGGATATATTCAGGCTATTTGCTATTTCGCGATATTTTAAGCCATCTATTCGGCTCATTTTAAATACTTTTTTTCGCACTTCAGGCATGGCCTCTATGGCTTCAATTATTTTTTGTTCGAGTTCGAAAACATTGGATTCTTCATTTCCTTTTTGTTCGTTATAATTTCGTTCTTGCTCATTAAATTGCTTGTATTCTTCTCGGATTGCGACATGCTTAACCACGTTCAAACAGTGGTTGTGCACTGCCCTAAAACAATAGCTTTTGAAAGATGATTTGACATGGATGGTATGGCGATTTTCCCACATTTTGAAAAACACATCCTGTACCACCTCTTCTGAAGCTGCCTTTTCTTTTAGCATCAAATTGGCATAGTTGACCAAGTTGGCATAATATCGTTTGAACAGCTGCTCAAAGGCCTGTTCGCTACCTTGTTGTACTCGTTGAAATAAATTTTCGTCGTTATTGTCTTTTATGACTTCCAAGGTAAGCGCAGATTCTGGCTGTCAAATTTAGGTTTGTTTTAAAGAAACGAACATCCGAAGCAAAGTAAATTAAAGCACTTTCGTGTGAAATTTATCACGGTTGCCCATTTAAAATTCTAAGAATAATTGAATTAGATATATAAATATCATTTCAAAGTGCAACCAAATGGCTAAGCTTTTATACTTTTCACCTTTCGTAAACATCCAAATAAAATGAGAACTTATAAAATAACGCTGCTAAGTTTAATCTGCTTATTCGCCGTATCGGCCTATTCACAAATCCCATTGGAGTATATCAACTACGATGAATTTGAATCCTTTAGTATTCCACAAGGGGAAGATCCCAAAGCATTCAGAAACCGCTATGTAGTGAGTAACCAAACCATATTGGGTACTCCAGACCAAAACTTAGTGTACATAGGAAAAACCGAGAACTACGCCAAGGATAAGTTTGCTTCTTCCAAAACTTTCAATATCAACAGGCCAAAGTTGTACCTGCCCAACAATAGTTTTTCTAAGGTTACCTTAGAAAACAACAACTTCCCAAATGGTATAAGGTTTTCGTACGATACACTTAAATCACTGGTCATTAATCAAAACAATTTTGGAATACCCGTTCTGGCCATCATCAATTGCAAGTTCGACGTGCTGGAAATAAACAGTCCAATGATGTTTTTAATGGTGAATTCGACCATTAGAGATCTGAAGGTTAATATCGGTTACCACAAAATTGCTGACACGAGCCATTTCTCAGAAATCGCGGGAATGCTTGTGATGGATAGCAATCGAATAGAGAATATAGAATTCAACATAATTGAAGATAACAACGATTTTCAGCTGGCACAAATCACCAATAACGTTTTTGGGGTAGTCCCCTCTAAAAACAGGCAAGCTGGGGAAAAATTAGTACATGAAAACGCTGTGTTGTTTAACCAAAAATTCTCAAGTGGGTCAATTAACCAACCATTTTCGCATTTAGAATTCATCAACAACCGAATAGATGCAAACCCCGGTGCTGGATTCAAATTTGACGGCTACTACGCTAACCTCTCGGTGTTGTATAACAGCTTTGATCAGCCTGTAGACATGTCGACAGTAGTTGCCTCGGAGAAATTCAGACTTATCGGAAATGAATTTAACAAGGAGATTTCCTTCACGCACACCATTTTTAGTGAGTTTAGAAATGAGTTGAATTGGAACCAATTTAAAGTGGGAGAACTATGTTCGTTCGAATACCCGCATTTGTTTACCACTGACGAGGACTTGCTTCAAAAGCTAGGCGCTTCAAAATGGATTTATACAGGGCGTGAAACTTCCGACATTGAACTTTTCGACAACTTTGATCAATTGGTAAGTTCCTACATACAGTTATTTCATATCTACAAATCAAGGGAAGATGTTGAATCCGCGAATATGACTTATGCTAAAATGAAGGAAGTGGAAACCCGTAAGTGGCAGTATCGCTATGAGCAAGACAAAACCTTCGAATCTTTTTTCCGCTGGCAGCTCAACTCCTTCCTCTCCTACTTCACCGACTACGGTACCAATCCAGCCAAAGCAGTTGTAAAAAGCGGTTGGGTGATTTTGTTGTTTTCAATATTCTACATTTTCTTCCCCAGCGATTGGGATATAACGAGCAGAAGTCAGTTTCTTCAAAATATTAAAAGTTTGGCTTCAAAGAACCGAGAAAAGAGCTTCATTATGGCACTCCTTTTCGTTATTTATATCGGCTTTGTAAACATTATCAACGCACTTACACTTTCTATGAATGCCTTTACTACCCTCGGTTTTGGTGATATTCCTACCCACGGTGCAGCGCGTTATGTAACTATTATTGAAGGATTGATTGGTTGGTTTTTGCTGACTATCTTTTCTGTAAGTCTCATCAATCAAGTGCTAGGCTAATTAAAAAAGGAATGATGAATACCGAACCACGCCCTAGGGTCGGGCAGGCATCGAATATCCAATCCTTGAGCAAGCAACTTTCTAAAGAGAATACTTTTAAAACAACACTACAATTTTCGGTTATGGTATTCAACTAATCGCATTTTTATCGTTATTTTTGCGATTATGATTATTCGATTAGGAGAAAACTATCTTCAAAAACGTGCCTCTGACAATAAAGCGCTTATTATACTAGGAGCGCGTCAGGTGGGTAAAACAACATTACTCAAAAAGATGTTTCCTCCTTCCGACACAATTGAATGGCTAACCGGTGATGACCTTTCCACTCAACAATTACTGGAGAACATAAACCTGGAACGTTGGAAAATCTTGCTCAAAAACAAAACAACATTGGTTATAGATGAGGCCCAACGAATAAAAGACATTGGACTAAAAGTAAAACTAGTGCTCGACCACTTGAATACCAAGGTCGTTTTATCGGGCTCCTCTTCACTCGAGTTGGCCAATTCTGTTAATGAACCACTTACCGGCAGAAAATGGGAAATGAACTTATACCCTATTTCTTTTGCAGAATTAGTAAGCACCAATAGTCTCAATACAGAACTACAACTGCTACATCATAGGTTAGTATTTGGACAGTACCCCGATGTGATCAATCATTCGGGAGACGAGATAGACGTACTAACCTCACTAAGTGATAGCTATTTGTACAAAGACATTTTGTCTTATCAAAAAGTGCGAAAGCCCGAAAAACTAAAACTATTGCTTTCGGCATTAGCGCATCAATTGGGTAGTGAAGTTTCTTACAACGAATTAGGAAAAACCATTGGCTTGGATAACCAAAGCATCGAACTTTACATTGATTTACTCGAAAAGAATTTTATCGTGTTTCGGTTGCCTCCATTGAGCAGAAACCTTCGTAAAGAATTAAAATCGAAGCGAAAAATATACTTCTGGGACAACGGGATACGGAATGCAATTATCGCTCAGTTTCAGCCTTTTGAATTACGCGCCGACAAAGGTCAACTGTGGGAAAACTGGTTTATCTCAGAACGATTAAAACACTTGCGATATTCCAGAATACCATTTAATAGTTATTTCTGGCGAACTCAAGATCAACAGGAGATCGACTTGATTGAAGATAAGAACGGCGTGCTCTCAGCCTTTGAAATAAAATGGAATTCAAATAAAAAAGTGAGGTTTTCAAAGACCTTTTTAAATGCTTATCCCAGTAACGATACTCATGAGATTAACCCAACTAATTTTTACGAGTATTTAGTCTGAGATTAATCCTAATAAAACATTGGAAATCGAACTTCGAATATCCAATTTCAAATACCGAACGGAATTCCAACTTCGACAGTCAGCCTTCCTTGACGGCTACCCGATGTTCTACAATTTATTCACGAGAATATTTAAGAATTTCTTCAATTGTCATTCGAGCCAACCCGAGTTTAATGTGATTGTATTACTTTAGGTTCAAATTCAAGTCTTTTATGAAATCGATCGCCATTTGTCTGGTCTTAATTGCATGTCTTGAGAGTCGGGCACAAGATTTCAGATGTATTCCGCAGGAAGGATTTTACTTTGATGCGAAAAAGATCTTAAATGTCGATTCTGAACTACAACATGTTTTTATAGAAAGGATCGATTCACTTTTTAATATCAAAATTGGTTACTTCAATACCGTACTTGATGATGTAAATAATGATGGCTGCTACTTTCCCAATTCTCCCAATTTAGTTAGCCAACCCGTTGTTTTTTATGGCGATTCTATCACCCAATTTCATTCTAATGGTGGAATCGAAATCAGAATAAAAAATTTAGCTAAAAAAGGAGATTCTTGGGTTATGTCTAGGTTAACTGGTGGATCAACTATTCGCGCCAAAATAAGTGACGTATACTTAAGCAATGTGTATGGTGAAGTCGATGTTATAAAGAAAATATCCCTCGTAACGTTAGATTCGCTAGGTGACACGATTCTAACGCCATTAAACAATTTATTCTTTGAGCTGAGTCAACATCATGGCTTAGTAAAAATTCCTGATATTAACTCATATCCAAACGGTGGCTATATGGCGCTATACACGGATTGTCAACAAAAAACACTTAGCAACAAAGAAGTGTATGATTATGACATAGGTGACGAGTTTCACTATAATATGTATTATGGTGATGATTGGACCAATGAAGTGATTTATATGACACGAAAAGTTTTAAATAGACTCGATTTTCCCAACGAGGAAATGATTGTGTATACTATTTTAGAAAAAAAGCTGATAGATCAAACCGACCATAATCACAACCAAGATCCTGTATGGAAATACCCTTTTAGAATTGAGGAAAATGAAGTTCAGGATACAATCAGAGACTTAAATGAAGCTGCAATAGATGTTTTTATCGATCGGTATAAGAAATACAATCAAGGAAAAACCATAATGGATAAAATCATCTATACATCTAGTGATAGTAGTTATCTTGAGTATCTCAGAGCTTTTAAAAATACTTTTAATTTACCAGCAAATGTTTTTAGTGGCTCGGCTTATTACAAATATGGAAATTGTTTTCGGCCAAGTACCTTCGAATTTACCCCGTCTTTTTATAAAGTATATAAAGGTCTTG
>JAGQYO010000046.1:0-5146 GCA_020435995.1 Flavobacteriales bacterium
AAATGGAGTATAATTCACCTCTCCTTGGAGTTGTAATTTCGCGTCTAAGTATTTCATTTCCTTCTTTATCAAGGCTAAGAATTATAGTATTTGTGTTTATACTACCATTTTGTTTAATAGCTAAAATGATAATTCCTGAATCCTGGGCTTGAATGATTGTTCGGGCATTTAATTTTTGAGATACCGTGTCTTCAAAAGTTCTTGTCCAAAGGGTATCTAGATTTTCATCAAATTTGATAAGTACTACCCGATTTATCAAGTTGTTATTCGAGTCCAAATCTTGCAGGGTGCGGATGTCAGCAAAGCTGCCATCGTTGAGTGAAATCATTTTACCCTCACGTACCAATGATGAGTCAAAAGCATAGCTTTTTTTTAGTAGGCGATTTCCTAATGAATCGATAATAAAATAAGCGGCTTGTTCTACTCTTTTGCCTGTTTTATAAGAAGGTGCAAATTCTGAAATCAAATACCCACCTCCTTTCAGAGGTAGGATATTGTTTCCGGCTTCACCCTCACCTTCAAAATCGTACAGGTTGTTAAATTGAACCTGACCCTGTAGGCAAACAGGTAGCCATAGAAGTATAAGAAGTATAATTAATATTCTGATCAATGGATGTTTAATTGTTTAACAAAAATAGGGTTCGTACCATCTTTAATAATCAAATAACAAGTGCCGTGAATTTGGGTTGGCAGTTCAACCAGGGTATGATGGGATGAAATAGGAATCGGAGAGTGGTATACTTTACTACCATTGAGCAAAATAATTTCGTAGCTCAAGTTTTTTAAAGTTTCCATGGTTGTCTGTAGTAGCTATTTGGGTGTACCCAATGTCTTTTCCATAACCGGTAAGTGAGTAGTCGCCACGTACCGATAATACTAGTCTCCTATTGGGTATGGGAGTTACACCGTCCTCATTGTTCAATATTCCTTTAATCATATAATTTACAGGTGGGATATCCACTAATTCTTCCACGGGTTTTTTAATACACGAAAAAACAGAGAGTAATACAAGAGCTAAAAATCCAAACTTTTTCATGTTTACTCGTACATTTCCATAACCAAAATCATTTTCTGATCATACGCAATACGCCAATAGAGGCACGGGAAATTTTATGCCAATAGACTTTGAACATTTATTCAAAAAGTTTCAATAATAAGTGTATCGGTAAAAGGAAATCCTCTTATGTGATAATCTTTCCAATGGTTCAAATATTCTTCATTATGGTTTCCTTGTTTTTTCCATTCCCAATATTTATTGTATTCCGTAGCTCCAACGGCCCAAAGTATTGAAGAGTATTTTCCGCCATAAGATCTGTCCCATTCAATTTTATAGGTGGAGTCTAAAAATGGGTGTGTGATTCGAACTCGTTGTGCTCCAGAATCTGATCTTGTGTACAGACCTGTTTCCAAAGTATCCGATAAATATATTGCACCTGGGCCTTTTACCTTAACCAAGAGAAAACCATATGAAATGTTTGAGCTACAAATATCCCTTTCAATATTTTGATGAATAGGAATGTCCTTTAGTAAATCACCTATAGCAGGTAGCTCAGCGTGATGTTGACTAATGGCCAAAGTCGCTTGTACCTTGAGATTCAAAGTAGGATAGTTAAAATTGTATCGTCCGCCTTGGTCTGTAGAAATTACCTGTGTATAGCCAATATCATTTCCATAGCCAGTAAGTGAGTAACCACCACGTACCGATAATACTAGTCTCCTATTGGGCACTGGAGTTACACCATCTGCATCGTATAGAACACCTTTGATGGTGTAGACTGATTCAGGGACTTCAATTAGTTCATGAACTAATTTTTTCTTACAAGAAATAGCCAATAGGCCAATTAGTGTTATGCTCAATAAATATTTCATAATTATCTGTTTTTGATAACTTTAAACAATTGGCTTACTTCTGGCGATTGCACCGATAGTACGTCCATCCCTTCGGGAAGCATTAGTGGAATATTAATATCTTTTTGTAAGGTTCCTTTTTCAATTTCACCTTCCAAAACAGTTGAGCCATTCACGGATATCAATTTGTAGGATAGTGCCAATTCCAAATCAATGGGCACTGTAACCCTCAATGAATTTTCAAATGGGTTTGGGAATACAGTAACTTCATTGAATGAAAGATCATCTACCTTTTCCGCAGGAAATGCAGGTGCACTTCTTTTTAAATCTTTCCAATCTTGAACCGTGAGGTTGCACACATAAAAATTGGTGTGTGGGTATGCTGTGTAGTTTCCTAAAATGCCATTGTCTATCAAGTTGCCCACTCCGTGGTGCAGTTTGGCAGTAGCACCTGTAAGTATGGCGAGTGGTTGGTTGTTCGAAAAAACATAATTGGATGATGCGTAATTTATTCCTAAGTAATAATCAGTAAAGGTGCCTATTGATTTATTTCCATACTCATAGTACGGATTGTAAGCCTGCCCGGCTTTCATATAATTCGCTGATGTGATGATGGCATGTCGGTTTAGGGTAAGGTTTTCGAGGTAGAGGGTATCGTCACCAATCTCCATATTGAGCAAATAGGTAGGCAAGGTGCTATTTGCCAAGGTACTGTTGGGATGAAGTCGGTAATTCTGTATGTTACGAACATGGGCTCCGTGCCAAGAGTAAGGTTCGCTATAGATTAAGTTCGGGTCGGGGTAATTGGGATGCACGTTTCGGCCCATGATTACATCAAATGGGGTTTTGCTCATTTTAGAAGTTGTAGATTGAGCAAGAATGTTTTGAAGAGGATCAAAATTCCCATTATTATAGTCATAGTCAAGTGCCGATACGGTAGGTATAAAACAAAACCGGTCGGCTTGGCTTGAGGTAGATGATTGCCCATAAAACCCAGCAAAAGTAAAGTTATTGGCATTGAGTCCCCAATCGAAATTACCTAACGGCAACAAAGAATTAATTGTGTTAATTATACCACCTATGTAATAAAATGACCCCGAGGTATTGTCCCATGGATAGGTAAGTAAGGCATGCTCTTCTCTACCTACGGATATGATATATTTATCTACTAATTCAAGTCCGTCAGGTATCCAAACTCCTCTTGATTTCCAAAATGTAACTCCGGCAATTTTTATCTTGAACGGTTTTACGATGTACTTTTTTTTGATTTTAATTTGAGGAAATTTCATTCCGAAATTATGGCGATATACTGGGATGGAGCCTGATGGATCAATTGTTCGAGTCTCTAAATCTGCAGTCAAAAAGTTAAAATACGAATTAAAAAATACCACGTCTAAACTGGCATTAGCTTCAAAATATAAATCTCCATCATTTATGATAACAGGCGGCACGGGCATCCCTAAAAAATCCGTTTCTCTTATTTGCTTATTGCCCGTGAGCAGGCCATTGGAGATACCTACATTTTTACAATAAGCCGGAAAACCATGATTGCCCATGCTGTGCAGGAATGCTTGGAAGGAAGTGTGATCGGCATGAGGCAAATAGGCCATTGCATTATATATGCTCGAATTCTGTTTAAACCCGATTAAGGTAGTACTGTTTATTATTTGATTTGGAACATAATATGCTCCTACATGTAAATTGAGTAACTGCTTGGCCGCAGGCGAAAAAAGAAAATCAGCGTTTTGCTGGGCCTTTCTAAATTCCCGATATGCCCACATCGCTCCTCTAACCACTAAACCACTAACAGCATGTTGGCCAGCCAAAGGAACATAAGCCCCATTTTGAGGGGCATCAAAGGATATAAAAAGGCGTGTATTGTGTTGTAGGTTAGGAATACACTCAGAAGAAAGGGGCGCTTGAGTTTCCATCCATCGAAGCGCGTGTCTGGCAATCACACCGCCCATACTTTCGCCAATTACAATAAATTGTTCAGCTTCGTCGGTAGTAATTTCATTACATTTAATGTGGTTTATCAATCCCCTTAAATGCGAGGAGTTTGTTGTAAGGTCATCTGTACTGTTTATCCAATTAACAACCACAAATGTATATCCATGATTTCGCAGTGTTACAAGATTGTTGTCCATTATCCTTTTGCTATATAGATAGCTTACGTCCAATTCATTTGTCGGATCAATTCCTTCCACGTAGATGATAAACTTTTCTCTAAAATCGGGGTCATTTGGATCGTAACACGCACGATAAACTCCAGCTTGGATTCCAGGTAAATTCCAAGTTTCAGAAGGGTTTATTTTTTGCTCATTTGAGATTACAACTATTTCGGTGGTTGATCCACGCGACGCATTGCCCATGTTATCGAAGTAGGCCGCCTTAATAATGTAATTCCCACTGCTAGGATAATCAACAGATAAATATGAAACGCTCTGGTGGTCAATAATCTGCCATCCTTTTCCATCTCCAAAATCTATTCTTAAGCTAAATTCCGGCAAATAGGTTGCCAATTGAATGGGAGAAATGAACAAAAATGCTGGGTCGATTTTAAAAGTCACGTTTCTGAAATAAACTTCTTCTCTAAAAATATTAGCGGCAAAAATTTCGCCATAAGTGTACGGTGAGCTGCTATCTGCATTTTGATAAATCGGATTAGGTTCGTAACTATAATCAATTCCGTACAGGTTTGCATCACTTGTATCGTCAGTTGGTCCTCCAAGGTATTTAAATTTAAAGTTGTCAACCAGTGCGTCATTGTTATCAATAAGAAAATACTTGTCAGTTGTTAATGCATCATCGTCTATTTTGTGGAATTCGTAATCAATTAGCCCGAAAGTAACGGTGTCTTTGTGGTGTTTTTGAGTGTTTTTATAATAAGTCCAAATTCTAGGTAATATGGTTGTGTCGTATTGAGCGTACCATGCTTCTTCATATAGTAAAGACCAGTTACTTGCATTGTTTGTATCTGGGCAATTTGATGACCACCATTTATTATCCGAAAAATGACCTGCCATATCATATAGCAATGCAGCATCTGGGTTAGTAGGTTTTTGAAGTTGCGAAAAAAGTCCTCTTAATTGGTCGTTTCCACTTTGATAAGAAAGCCCGCCGATCTGAGCAGTAATCGTTAGATAGTGCAAATTAAAAAGGACAAAGGCTATACCCAGTTTCCAAATTAATTGCTGGCTTAGAGCGTTTTTAAGTTGCTGAGTTGCTGAGTTGCTGAGTTGCTGAGTTGCTGAGTTGCTGAGTTGCTGAGTTGCTGAGTTGCTGAGTTGCTGAGTTG
>JAGQYO010000046.1:5246-9052 GCA_020435995.1 Flavobacteriales bacterium
TGCTGAGTTGCTGAGTTGCTGAGTTGCTGAGTTGCTGAGTTGCTGAGTTGCTGAGTTGCTGAGTTGCTGAGTTGCTGTCATATCCAGTTATGATTAAAAATCAAACCGAAATTAAATCAATTTTCAATTGATTAGACATATCAAATTGTTAATTAACAATTTGATATCAAGTGACTTACTGTGGTTCTTTAGTCATAGGTATTCTTAGCACCATCAACTTCAATTTAAGCGCTAAAAAAATAGATAATCACCGCAATATGAGAAGGGGGTAAGTCGCAGGTTTCATTTTAATCGAAAGAATTGGCGAAATATTGGTTTGTGTCAGGTAGTATTGGCCTAAATTCATTTTTACACTTTAAAAAAACTTGAACTATTGCCTGCAAAAGAAATGGGTATTCGCATTTTCGAAATGAAAATAAAAATCCATCACAAGCACCCCTTTTGCTTTTGACTTTTAAAATATATTTGTCGACCTTAAAAAAACGATATGAATATTCCTGCAGATTTAAAATATACCAAAGACCACGAATGGATTAAGTTAATTGGTGACGATACCGTACTTGTTGGTATTACCGATTTTGCCCAAGGTGAATTGGGAGATATAGTTTATGTAGAGATAGAAACCGAAGGCGAATCACTTGACCAAGAGGAAGTTTTTGGAACTATTGAAGCGGTAAAAACTGTATCTGATTTGTTTATGCCAGTATCAGGCGAAGTTCTAGAAGTGAATGATTTAAGCGGAAATCCAGAAATTGTAAATAGCGATCCTTACGGAGAAGGATGGATGGTGAAAATTAAATTGAGCGATCCGTCTCAAATGGATGGCTTGCTAACTGCAGAAGGATATAAGGCAGTAATTTCTTAAGGCTTATTTTTAATTAAATTCCCTTGGGCTTGTTATCTTTACGGCTCTTTGAAAAATAAAAAATATGGAACCGAAAAAAAATACATCGGTTGATTTAGAACCCAGAAAACCATTGCTTTTCCAACTTGGAATTGTGATAGCTCTTGCTTTTGTGTTGGTAGCCTTCGAATGGGCTCAATACGAAAAATCAAATATGGATCTTGGTCAGCTTAATTTAGATTTGGAAGAGGAAGAAATGATTCCTATTACCCAACAAGCTCCTCCGCCACCGCCGCCACCGCCACCGCCACCACAAACAACGGTGATCGAAATTGTGGAAGATGACAAGGAAGTGGAAGATGAATTAGACATCAACACGGAAATGGATGAGGATACCAAAATCGAAATTGTTCATATTGAAGAAGAAGAAGAAGTGATTGCGGAGCCCGAGATCTTTACCATTGTGGAAGACATGCCTTCATTTCCAGGTGGAGAAGCTAAACTCTACGAGTATTTGGGCAAAAACCTTAAATACCCTCCAATGGCAAAGGATGCCGGAATCCAAGGAATCGTTTACGTCACATTTGTAGTAAAAGAGAACGGTGCTATTGATGGAGTAAGGGTACTTCGAGGTATCGGTGGAGGTGCTGATGAAGAAGCGGTGAGGGTTGTAAAAAACATGCCGTCATGGAAACCCGGAAAACAAAGAGGAAAGGCCGTACGCGTTCAGTACAACATGCCTATTCGATTTGTGTTGAAATAAATTCGAGAAATATTTATAAAACCCCAATTCGTTCGCGATTTGGGGTTTTTTTATGATGAATTGTTGAATCATGCTGGATGAAGATTTTGCCTGTCAAATCGAGTATTTTGCGAAGAAGAAGCAAAATATATCGAGACAGATGTCAATTCCCCGCCTGAACTCGGGCAGGGAGTGACGCGACCAAAGGAAGCGATGTATCGAGAAATCTACAACTTATCTAAACTTCTCGATACTAATTTCTTCGAAATTCACTTGAAGTGATTTTTTCCTCATTATTCTGCAACACAACTATTTTATACCTCATCGAAAAATGAATTATATACCTTTACCCCACTTATGAAGTCAAATACTATAGGTTATTCAAGTGTTCCTATTTCACCATCGGTAGATGCAGTAGGAGTGGACGATAGGATTGATCGAATCCAAAAGCGGAGCATTAAAAATGAATCCAAAAAAGAAGGACTGCCGCTTATTCTGAGTATGATTGACCTAACCACTTTGGAAGGCCAGGATACCGAATTAAAAGTAAAACAACTTTGTAGCAAGGCAATTCGCCTGCATGATGCTGCGCCTGAGTTGCCAACTGTTGCAGCAGTTTGCGTGTATCCAGCACTAGTAAAAGTGGCCAAAACGGCTTTAGCAGGTACCTCTATAAACGTGGCTTCGGTGGCGACCTATTTTCCTTCTGGTCAGGCCGATATTAAAGTAAAACTCGCCGACGTAAAACACGCCGTAGGTGAAGGAGCCGATGAAATAGATATGGTGATTTCTCGTGGTAAATTTCATCAGGGTGAGTACAATTATGTTTTTGACGAAATAGCTCAAGTAAAAGAAGCTTGTGGAAAAGCGCGACTCAAAGTGATATTGGAAACTGGTGAGATTGGAAACCTTGATGCTATTCGTAAAGCAAGTGATATTGCGATTTATGCGGGTGCCGATTTTATTAAAACCAGTACGGGTAAAATTCCCAAAGCGGCATCTCTACCAGTTACTTGCGTAATGCTCGAAGCCATCAGAGATTATTATTTCAAAACGGGGATAATGGTAGGCATGAAACCGGCAGGTGGTATTAGTAAATCTAAATTAGCCTTGGCTTATTTGGTTTTGGTAAAGGAAACACTGGGAGTCAATTGGCTTACGAACGAATGGTTTCGGTTTGGAGCCAGCAGCCTAGCCAACGATGTGCTCATGCAGTACATGAAATTAAAAACAGGATATTACCAATCTCCCGATTATTTTTCAATTGATTGAAATGGCAAAAAAAGAAATTATTTATACCGGAAAACTGGATTTTGCACCCGCTCCCGAGTCGGCTTCGCATGTTCAAATCAAAAAGCAGTACGATTTATTTATTGATGGCAAGTGGCAAAAACCTAGCTCAGGCAAATACTTCCCATCCATAAACCCAGCCACCGAACAAGAATTGGCTCAAGTGGCATTTGCCAATGAAAAAGATGTGGACAAAGCTGTAAAAGCTGCGCGAAAAGCATTCAAAGGTTGGTCGGCATTATCAGGTGCCGAACGAGGAAAGTACATTTATAGAATTGCTAGGATTATTCAAGAAAAGGCACGAGAATTTGCCGTTATTGAATCCATGGATGGCGGTAAGCCCATTCGCGAATCTCGGGATATTGATATTCCACTTGTATCTGCACACTTCTTTTACTATGCTGGATGGGCCGATAAATTAAACTACGCTTTCCCTAACCGCATTCCAAAACCATTGGGTGTTGCCGGTCAAATAATTCCTTGGAATTTTCCGCTATTGATGGCAGCATGGAAAATTGCTCCCGCACTGGCTTGTGGAAATACGGTGGTACTTAAACCAGCCGAAACCACACCACTAACTGCATTAAAATTAGCCGAAGTAATTCAAGAAGCCGATTTGCCTCCTGGGGTAGTTAATATCATTACCGGCGAAGGAAGCACGGGAGCTGCTATTGTTAATCACCCAGATATCAACAAGATTGCGTTTACAGGCTCTACCGAAGTTGGGAAGATCATTCAAAGGTCAATTGCTGGAACTGGTAAAAAAGCTACTCTTGAACTTGGTGGAAAAGCAGCAAATATCATTTTTGAAGATGCGTCGATTAACCAAGCCGTAGAAGGAATCATAAATGGCATCTACTTTAACCAGGGTCATGTATGCTGTGCAGGAAGTAGGTTGTTTGTGCAAGAATCTGTAATGAACGAGGTGGT
>JAGQYO010000046.1:9152-30010 GCA_020435995.1 Flavobacteriales bacterium
ATCTACTTTAACCAGGGTCATGTATGCTGTGCAGGAAGTAGGTTGTTTGTGCAAGAATCTGTAATGAACGAGGTGGTTATGAAGCTGAAAGCGCGTATGGAGAATCTCATCGTAGGCGATCCACTTGACAAAAACACAGACATAGGCGCCATCAACTCGGCTTCGCAGTTAAAAACGATTCATCATTATTTGAAAGCTGGACAAAGCGAAGGTTTAGAAATGTACCAATCCAATTGCTCGATTCCCAAGAAGGGTTTTTGGTGTAAACCCACCCTGTTTTTAGGAGCCTCTCAAAGCAATAAAGTAGTTCAAGAAGAAATTTTTGGACCTGTGCTAGCTGTGCAAGGTTTTAGAACTATTGATGAGGTAATTCAAAAAGCAAACAATACTCCTTATGGACTTTCGGCAGGAGTATGGACAGACAAAGGCTCTAAAATATTCAACATGACCAGCAAACTCAAAGCTGGCGTGATTTGGGCCAATACCTACAATAAATTCGACCCTACATCACCGTTTGGAGGATATAAAGAAAGTGGATTTGGTAGAGAAGGCGGCCTTCATGGTTTGGAGGCATATTTAAATCTTGAAGACTAATAAAATGGAACGATTGAAAGTACTCAAAACATACAAGATTTTTATTGGCGGTAAATTTCCTAGAACGGAATCTGGTCGGTTTTATCAGCCATTAGATGCCACTAAAAAACCATTGGCAAACATGTGTTTGTCCTCTCGAAAGGACCTTAGAAATGCAGTGGTAGCGGCCCGCGGAGCCGTTGAGGTTTGGAGTGGCGCCACGGCCTATAACCGCTCTCAAATTCTCTACCGATTAGCCGAAATGCTCGAAGGGCGAAGAAGCCAATTCGAAGAGGAGTTGATACGACAAGGGTCAACAAAGACCGCTGCCAAAAAAGAAGTAGATACCACGGTTGATCGTTGGGTTTATTATGCGGGTTGGTGCGATAAGTACCAGCAGTTATACAGTTCGGTGAATCCCGTAGCCACTTCACATTTTAATTTTTCAATTTTGGAACCTACAGGAGTTGTGCTTGCTGTTGCCCCAGAAGAAGGTTCCTTATTGGGAATTACTTCCTTGATTGCACCTGTAATTGCCTCAGGAAATGCTTGCATTGCGCTGGCTTCTGAGAGTAAACCGCTATGTGCCATTTCCTTGGCCGAAGTAATTGCTACCTCAGATGTGCCAGGCGGTGTTATCAATATGCTTACAGGAAAGTATAGCGAATTGGAAGCACACTTTGTTAGCCACATGGATGTAAATGCCCTTTGGTATGGCGGCAATGATAAAAATGCACCTAAAAGAATTGAAGAGGGGTCAGCCGCTAATTTGAAAAGAGTGAAAACGACTACGCCGTCAAAAGATTTGTACGCTGAAAACTGGCAAAGTCCGTATTTGATCAAAGCATTTACTGAGGTTAAAACCACTTGGCATCCCATTGAAAATGTAGGCGGAGCTAACGCGAGTTATTAAGTTTAGTTTTTAGTATGGCTCGTTTGCAAATCAGCGCCAACCGAGAATATTAATTTTAAAATAGCTTTACGGCCTTAAGAATTTTAAATGCTTCAAAAACATCTTTTATTAGCTATTAATGCTGCAATCGAAGCTGGCGCTGAGATCATGAAGTATTATAGCCAAGGTTTTGAAGTTGAAATAAAGAATGACAACACGCCGGTAACTGAAGCCGACAAAGCTTCAAATAAGATTATCGAATCTTGGTTGTTAAAAAGTGGGTTTCCCATTTTGAGCGAAGAAGGTTACATCCCAGATTACGAGGAGCGAAAATCATGGGACTATTGGTGGTGTGTGGATCCGCTCGATGGAACCAAAGGTTTTATCAAAAAGAATGGAGAGTTTGCCATCAGCATTGCCCTAATGAAAAATGAATTTCCTGTGGTAGGTCTGATCTACTTACCCACATCTCAGCAAATTGTGTTCAATTGGGAGAATGAAGTGTTTATAGGGAAACTCGAAGAGGCGTACGCTGATTTGAATCAAGTTTTAAATGGTTTAAAAAAGGCTACGATTCGAAAAAGAACCGACCCTTTTAAAGTACTTACCAGTCGAAACAACGTAGCTACCCTATTCGAAAACCACATCAACGATCTGAAAATGGATCACGACAACATAGAATTGGTTCAAGTGGGGTCGGCTATTAAATTTTATCGAATGGCAGCAGGAGAAGCCAACCAATACCCGCGTTTTCAGGGTTCTATGGAGTGGGATATAGCTGCTGGGCAGGCTATTTCAGAAGCATTGGGATTTGAAACAATTGATGTAATTAGCAAAAAACGGTTGAAGTACAACCGCCCCGATTTACTTAACCCACATTTCATAATCAGAGCAGTTTAGGTTAGAAATTCTTGTAGCCATTTGACCTTATAAAGAAGGGCAGAATTGGGTTTTAAATTGCATCCCATCAAAAAGCATATTCCATTAGATTTGCCCCCTATGAATAAAGTTGCACTTATTACGGGAATTACAGGTCAAGATGGAGCCTATCTCGCGGAACTTCTCCTCGAAAAGGGATATACAGTACACGGTATTAAAAGAAGAAGTTCGTTGTTCAATACAGATCGAATTGATCATTTATACCAAGATTTCCACAACGCTGGGGTTAAGTTTTTTCTTCATTATGGCGATTTAACTGATTCAACTAATTTGATTAGAATTATTCAGGAAACGCAGCCAGATGAAATCTACAATTTGGCAGCCATGAGCCACGTAAAAGTGAGTTTTGAAACACCAGAATACACCGCTAACTCAGACGGAATAGGAACGCTCAGGATTCTTGAAGCCATACGAATTCTTGGACTTGAAAAGAAAACCAGATTTTATCAAGCTTCTACTTCTGAGCTTTATGGTAAGGTTCAAGAAATACCTCAAAGCGAAACCACACCTTTTTATCCCAGGAGTCCTTATGGAGTGGCAAAGCTTTACGCATTTTGGATCGCTAAGAACTACCGAGAAGCGTATGGAATGTATGCCTGTAATGGCATTTTATTTAACCACGAAAGCCCACTGAGGGGAGAAACTTTTGTAACCAGAAAAATTACCCGTGCTGCTTCTCAAATCAAATTGGGATTGGAGAAAAAACTCTATTTGGGAAACTTGGATGCGCAACGTGATTGGGGCCACGCCAAAGATTATGTAGAAGGTATGTGGAGGATGCTGCAACAAGATGTAGCGGACGATTATGTGTTGGCAACGGGCGTAATGCACACTGTACGTGAGTTTGTTAATTTGGCCTTTGGCGAAGTAGGTATCGAGCTAGAATGGTCGGGCGAAGCTGAAAATGAAAAAGGCACGGACAAGGCAACAGGAGAAGTAATTGTGGAGGTAGATCCAGGTTATTATAGGCCCGCCGAAGTGGAGCAATTGCTGGGTAACCCTACCAAGGCCAAAACAGAATTAGGCTGGAAACCCACTTATGATTTGAGGTCTCTGGTAAAAGAAATGATGCTAGAAGACATGAAACTCTTCGAACGTCAGAAATACCTTATTGATGGAGGTCACGAAGTAAATATTTCGAAGGAGTAATGGAAAAACACGCTAAAATATATATTGCAGGACACAGAGGTATGGTGGGATCTGCCATAGCTAGAAACCTAAACAAAAAGGGCTATCATAACTTGGTGAGCCGCACTTCTAAAGAATTGGATTTAAGGAATCAGCAGGCTGTAAATGAGTTTTTTGAGGCCGAAAAACCCGAATATGTTTTTTTGGCTGCTGCCAAAGTAGGCGGTATCCAAGCCAACAACATTTATCGCGCTGAGTTTTTATATGACAACCTTATGATCGAGGCGAATATTATCCATTCGGCCTATGTTCACGGGGTGAAGAAATTATTGTTTTTGGGTTCATCTTGTATTTATCCCAAATTAGCACCACAACCTCTCAAAGAAGAATACTTGCTTACAGATGTACTCGAACCTACCAACGAACCTTACGCGATTGCAAAAATTGCTGGTATTAAGTTGTGCGAGAATTACAAAAGGCAGTACGGCTGTAATTTTATTTCGGCTATGCCCACCAATTTGTATGGCCCTAATGACAATTACGACTTAAACAATTCTCATGTGCTTCCTGCCTTGCTTCGGAAGTTTCATACAGCTAAAACGGAAGGCCATTCTCAAGTTCAAGTTTGGGGCTCTGGTTCGCCCATGCGTGAGTTTTTGCATGTGGATGATTTGGCCGACGCCACAGTTTTTCTAATGACCGATTATAATGGAGATGATTGGCTGAACATTGGAACTGGCGAGGACATAACGATTAAAGACTTGGCCTTACTTGTAAAAGAAGTTGTTGGATTTGAAGGGGAACTTATATTCGATGCAACCAAACCAGACGGCACACCTCGCAAATTAATGGATGTATCCAAACTTCATGCTTTGGGTTGGAAGCATAGCATTGACCTAAAGACGGGAATTGAGAGCGTGTATGCAGAGGTTAAACAAAAGAATTTTGTCGATTAATATTCATTTGGTGAAATGGGCTGTAGTTGTCATTTTTATTACTGCAGTTTTTGATTCCATTTCACAAACTTTAATCCAGCCGATTCAAAGAGAGTACAACCTCAACTTGGATCGAAAACTCAACCAAGCCAAAGAAATACAACATACTTTTTCTCAACCCTATGTCTGGAATCCGAATGTAGATTCTTTGGAGAAATATGATGTGGGACGTTGGGAACGAAAAACCAGAACTAGCTGGGGAGGCCGAAAACTTAAAAACGAAAGTTTTATAGTGGTTGATACAGGTTTGTTTTACATGACCCTAGACCCACTTTTTAATTTTCAACTTGGAAAAGACCTTTCTGATACTGCTAACCCTGATATATCTACAAATACCAGAGGTTTTATTGTGCAAGGAGCCATCGGCAAACGATTTTCTTTTAGCAGCTCTTTTTATGAGAATCAATCTTTTTTTCCGAAATACCTAAGCGATCATATTACGAGCAGTGAAGTGGTACCTGGGCAAGGTAGGTACAAGTCATTTCAAACTGGCGGGTTTGATTATGCCATGTCTAATGGGTTAATTGCTTTTCGACCATGGGATTTTTTAACCATTCAAGGTGGGCATGGTAAAAACTTTTATGGGAATGGATACCGAAGTCTTTTGCTGTCCGATAACAGTTTTAACTATCCACATTTAAAAATTACAGCAAACCTTTTCGAAAATAAGGTGCAATACCAAACCATGCATGCTTCGCTTATAGAACTCACAAGGCTGCCAGCTACCACATCAAGCGAATCTCAATTTATACGCAAGGCTGGCACATTTCATAGCTTAGGATATTCGCCAATTTCACAATTAGAGATAAGCGTATTTGAAGGAGTCATTTATCAAAACTGGGACTCCCTTGGAACTGTTCCACTACCTGGGAGTTTTTATGTTCCCGTTATTTTTCTCAATACTGCTCTAAATGGGTTAGAATCTAATGGAACCAATTCTGTTTTGGGCATGAGTATTCGAGTCAATCCCATTCGGAATATCAAATTATATGGGCAATTGGCCTACGATGGTTTTCAGAATATCACAAGTGTGTCCTATCAAGCGGGCTTGCACGTGTTTGACGTTTTTGGTTTAAAAGATTTACATTTTCAAACGGAGTACAACCAAATTGATAGGTACTTGTATATGCACTCCAATTCAGACCTAGCTTATGAGCACTACAATGGATATTTGGGTCATCCGTCTGGCAATGATCTGTCGGAATTAATTTCTTTTGTGGATTATAAATGGCACGATATCCTAATCAGAATGAAATATAGCGCTATCAACCAGTTTGGTTACGTACGAGTGCCTGGTTCTGGAGGTTTAACCCAAAATATAAGAGTTGAAAATGTAAGGGTATATCCAGAAATAAGCTTGGCATATCTGTTTAATCCAAAAAACACAATGATGATAGAAGTGGGGTATAAAGGACGAGAAAGCGCGAATCAATTCACTAGTTCACAAACCGATTGGATTTTCGCTGCATTAAGAATGAACTTACAAAATTTCTATTACGATTTTTAAGATAAATTTGACGAAAGTCATTTATAGACACCGTGATTAAAATCTTACTATGTGCTTTAACCTCCTTTGCGGTGGTACTTTTGGCAACGCCAGCCGTTATTCGTGTGGCTTATTTGCGAAAATTGGTGGATGCCCCAGGCGATGAACGAAAGCTTCACAAACGTCATATTCCTACTATTGGTGGTATTTTAATTTTTGCGGGTACACTTTTCTCTTACTTGTTGTGGTATCCTATTATTGAAAACTCCGATTTTAAGTACATCGCGGCGAGCATGCTCATTCTTTTTTTTATCGGATTAAAAGATGACTTGGTAGGTACAGCTCCTGTCAAAAAGTTAGCTGGTCACTTGGTGGTGGCATTTATTTTAGTCATCATGGCCGATATTAGAATTACATCCATGCATGGGCTATTTGGGCTTTACCAATTGCCTGATTGGGCAAGTATCTTGCTTTCCATTTTTACCTACACCGTTATTGTCAATGCCTTTAACCTAATAGATGGAATTGATGGACTTGCCTCAGGAGTTGGAGCCTTAGCTTGTGTGGCCTACGGTACGTGGTTTTATTTGGCTGGATCGGTCGAGAATGCCGTTCTTGGTTTTGCCCTTGCCGGTGCCTTACTGGGCTTTTTGGTATTTAACTTCGAGCCGGCCAAAATATTTATGGGAGACTCTGGCTCACTGGTTATTGGGCTTGTGGTGTCTGTTTTGGCTATTAAGTTAATCGAATACAAAACTGACATGCTACCACCTGAACTCCTACTTATTTCCAAACCATTATTTGCGATGTCGGCTATAGTGTACCCCATGGTAGATACCCTGCGGATTTTTATAGTAAGGGCATTTCAAGGGAGGTCGCCGTTTTCAGCAGATAGAAACCATCTCCATCACAAGCTTATCGACCTTGGTTTCAGTCACCGTGGATCGGTCATTTTAATCTATTCCTACACCATTATGATTATTAGCCAAGCTACCTTGCTGGTAATGGAAACCAATATGAAATTCGTAGTTATTTCTGTTTTTGTGATCTTGCTGTCACAGTTACCACCTTTTCTTTTATACCTACAAAACAGGAAGGTAAAACCCTGATTTCTTTCGTTTTGAGAATCAGGTTTACATATCCGATATCACTCTTCATTTTCGTTTGTTCGCTACAAGCTAATGCCCAAAGTAGGCAAGTTTATATGCAGCGAGATTTCGAATGGAAATACCAAGAAACCTTATCAAAGAAGGATGTCACTTTTCATGATGCGATGAAACCATACTTGCATTCCGATTTTAAGAAATCGACAGACACCGTTGCCGACTATGCGATGGGTTTTCCATTCAGAAAAATAAACAATTCTAAACCTGGGAACAAAAGCAGGCTCATGTTAATGCCCCTTGTAGATGCATCCATTTTATCAGAATCTGGTGATACATCAGCCATGTATTCACATTTGGGAATTGGAGCCGGAGCCTTGTTTGAATATGCCGATGTGTTTTCAGCTCAATTGAATTTTTCTGGCCATAGGCAACAATTTCCTTCTTTTTTGAACGAACAAGTTGAATCGCTCAGAAAAGTTCCTCAAGGTATGGCATGGCATGATCAAAATGGTGGTTACAATTATTTGGATTTAAATGGGTATGTATCATGGAATGCGACAGATTACCTAAATTTTCAAGTGGGTAGAGGAAACCAATTTCTAGGAAGTGGATACCGCTCCTTGTTCCTCTCTGAGAATGCGGGAAACTACAATTTCGGGAAGCTTACCGTAGATATTTGGCGGATTAAATACTCGGTTATTTACACCCACCAAAAGGATATGAATTCGACCATGTCAACCAAATCAAAGGATTTTCGGGATAAGTTTAACACCATGCACTACATCAGTTGGAACGTAACCAAGTGGTTGAACTTGGGTTTTTTTGAATCAGTTGTGTGGAAGGCAAGCGACACGCTGTTAGATAGGGGCTACGATGTCAACTACCTCAACCCAGTGATTTTCTTTAGACCTGTGGAATATTCAACAGGCTCATCTGATAACTCCTTGCTCGGCATGAGCATGTCCATTAAACCAACCGATGGATGTCAGATATATGGCCAGTTCATTTTGGATGAGTTTTTATTGGCCGAATTTTCAAAGGACATGAAAGAGCTTGTAAACCCCGGAAGTCAAACTCAAACTGGCTGGTGGGCAAATAAGTATGGCTGGCAACTGGGCACAAAGGCCTTTAACTTATTCGGCATTGATAATTTAGGAATCCAAGCAGAATTTAATTTGGTTCGACCATTTACTTACAGCCACCAAGATCCAGTTCAAAATTTTGGTCATCAAAATGGAGGATTAGCCCATCCCTTAGGAGCCAATTTTATGGAAAGTTCTAATTTTTTAAACTATCGAAAGAACAATTGGTTTTTTGAAGGAAAAGTGTCCTATGCTTATCAGGGCTTAAGCACCGACAGCTTGGATATGGGTGAAGATATATTCAGTTCGTATAGCAACCGCCAAAGTGATTATGGGAACGTTACTGGGCAAGGAATTCAGTCGCATGTGTTGGTTATGGGCTTACGAAGTTCATATTTAGTTTTTCCGGAGAGTAACCTTCGTTTTAATGCAGGAGCAAGTTATAGAATGGGCCGGTTGGCGGGAGTTTCATCAACGGGTATATATTTTCAGTTGGGTATTTCTACAAGCTTTAAAAACTCGTTTTTTGACAATTAAATCCGAACTTTATAAGGTGGTTTTATTTCCATTCAAACATTTCTATTTTTGCCCACTAAATTTTTAGATTGATTCCTACGTCTACAACAGATTCAAAAGCATCGGTTTCCTTGAAGGAGAAGGTGCTGGACTATGGGATGTTATTCAAATTTAGACTGACCTCTCTAGTTGTATTTTCAGCTGTATTAGGTTATTTTTTAGCGGCAACCTCCATTAATTGGTTGAGTTTGTTCTGGCTAATCGTCGGTGGCTTTTTTGTTACAGGAGCTTCGAATGGTTTTAATCAAATCATGGAGCGCGATGTAGACAGCATTATGTCCAGAACGCAAAACAGGCCCTTACCAACAGGTCGCATGTCTGCCATAGAAGCTGGGGTTGTAAGTTCTATTTTGGGCATCGTTGGTATTCTGATACTGTGGTTTGGCTTAAACGAGCTAAGTGGTGTACTTGGTGCTCTTGCCCTATTCACCTACGTTTTTGTTTATACACCCATGAAAAAAGTTGGGCCTATTGCGGTTTTTGTAGGAGCTTTTCCAGGTGCCATTCCACCTATGCTTGGTTATGTGGCCGAAACTGGAACTTTTGGGGTGATTCCAGGGCTTCTATTTGCGGTTCAATTTGTTTGGCAATTCCCTCATTTTTGGTCTCTTGCTTGGAAACTAGATGCGGATTATAAAAAAGTAGGATATGTTTTGCTTCCTTCCCGGGAGGCGGATAAAGCGAGCAGTTTTCAAATTCTAGTTTATTCCTTGTTCTTGATTCCCATTACATTAAGCCCAATTTATTTTGGCATTGGTAATTGGCTAACTACTGTATTTTGTTTGATAGCATCGCTGTTAGTGGCTACCTGCGCAGCATACTTACATATTACGAACACCCAAAAAGCGGCAACCAAATTAATGTTCGCCACCTTCCTATATTTACCCATCGTGCAACTCGCATATTTAATCAGTTTTTGAAATGACGGCAGTTAGTTTTACCCCAGAAGAAAAATTACGAGTTCGAAACAAAACCGCTATAAGTTTATTGTGGGTTGGAATACTCGGTATAGTTATGATGTTTGCGGGCCTAACGAGTGGTTATATTGTTCGGCAAGAAGAAGGAAATTGGCTTGTATTTGAGCTTCCAACAATGTTTTCTATCGGCACCGTTTTCATGATTTTAAGCAGTGGCAGTATGTATTGGGCTACCCGATCCGTGAAAAAAAGTAATTCGATTGGTGTAAAATGGGGTTTGGGAGTAACACTTTTTTTAGGTCTTGCCTTTTGTATATCTCAATATATTGCTTGGGGCCAGTTGGTTGATATGGGCGTATATTTTACTGGAAAATCGGCCAATGCATCGGGCTCATTTCTTTATGTAATTTCTGGGATGCATTTGGTTCACCTTTTTGCAGGTGTTCTCAGTTTGATTTATACATTTGCTCGTGCACTTAACAATAGTTATGATGCACAAAATAATTTAGGAATTAGAATGTGTGCCCTATACTGGCACTTCTTAGATATACTTTGGGTGTATCTCTTTTTATTTTTAACATATATCAGATAGAAAACTGGTTTTAAATGGCTGGAGAAGTAACAAAAAATATAGATCAAAAGACGCTTTGGGAAGGTGGAAGATCTCCATTTAGCGTAAGTTATGGTAAGATGATGATGTGGTTTTTCCTCATCTCAGATGCTTTAACCTTTGGAAGTTTATTAGCCTCATTGGGCTTTATGAAACACAAGTATGTGGACGTATGGCCAATAAGTGAACAGGTTTTCACCCACTTTCCATTTACCCATGCACACTTGCCTTTGATGTATGTGGCTTTCATGACGTTTATCCTTATTATTAGTTCTGTTACGATGGTTTTGGCCGTTGAAGCTGGACATAGAATGGATCGAAAAGGAGTAACATTTTGGCTGTTTTTGACGGTTGTAGGAGGTGCTATTTTCGTTGGAAGTCAGGCTTGGGAGTGGATGACATTTATCGCTGGTCCTGATGGAGATATTTCTACATGGGCTGATAATGCTACACTAACACAAAACTATTATGGACGAGGATTTACGGCTGAATTACCAGTTTTAGGCCCTGTTCAATATTCACAGTTCTTCTTTTTTGTTACTGGCTTTCACGGTACGCATGTATTGAGCGGTGTAATTATTAACCTTATTATTCTGCTTGGGGTAATAAAGGGCAAATACGAAAAAGTAGGACATTATGAAATGGTAGAAAAAGTAGGTCTTTACTGGCACTTTGTTGATTTAGTTTGGGTATTTGTATTTACCTTTTATTACTTGGTTTAATCCTTCAAATAGGAACTTGAAATGAAAAGAGACGACGTTATTGAATATTCATTAGGTGCGACCCACAGCGAGGAAGCAGGAAAGGCAATTCGCAAGAAAATATACTTTGTTACCGCACTGCTTTCAATTATCACCATTCTTGAGGTGGCTTTGGGTGTGTTTTGGACTTCTATGGGTCTGCCGTGGTTGGCTGTAAAATTTGCCTTTATTGCACTTACAATTCTTAAGGCGGGTTACATTGTGATGGTTTTTATGCACCTAGGTGAGGAACGAAAAATGCTGAAGTATTTTATTCTGATACCTTATGCAATTTTCATATTGTACTTGCTTTATCTACTCTTCGTAGAGGCAACGGCGCTTACAACAATTTCGGCTACCACTTTTTAGGCATTTCTATGTTTAAAGGCCCAGTAAAGAAGGCAGTTATCCTGTTTTCGATACTGCTTTTTCCTTCTGTTTTATATCTACTGCTTTCCACAGGCAAGCACAATTTCTTGGTTAGGCCAGTCTATGGGCCCAAGGAAGTTACACCCCACGGTGACACACTGTACTATTCGATTCCAAATGTGCAGTTTGAAGATTGTCGCGACTCTCGGATTTCGCTTGATGATTTGGATTCAAACATTCTGGTTATTGTTTTTTTTGGAACTGGAAACGAAAACCTCGATTCTCGTATCAACAGCCAAATGCTAGCTTTACAAGATCGTTTCCGAGAAAAATCAGACGTTAAAGTCATGTCTATTTCACTACTTGAGGGTGATACTACGCTTTGCGATGTGGAAGCAAACTTCAACGTTAATCCTGAAATGTGGAAGGTGCTGCGCCTTACCGAGCAAAGTGCGGCTGAATTTGCCATATCTTCACTTTTTATTGATTCACCAGATGGAATATCCTTTGTGAAAAGCACTATAGTATTGGTAGATAAAAAGCGCCGAATTCGTGGTTATCGTGATGCATCCCAATATGTTGAAGTAAAAGATTTGGCGGACGACATTAAAATTCTGAAAGCAGAGGAGTTTATTCCGAGAAAGACAAAAAAATGAAGGAAAACAAAAATTTAGTCCGACTAATTTGGGTGTTTTCTACAGTCGTTTTTTTATTGGTGGTGCTATTGAGAAGAATACCAAAACCTGACTTTACCCCAGAATTTGTTGCGTTTCAGCCTTTAATTCATGCGACCCTAAATGGCACTTGCTTCGTATTGCTGATCGTGTCTTTGATAGCCATCAAAAACAAAAAGATTCAGCTTCACAAGGCCATAAATACCGGAGCAATGCTACTTTCCTTGGTATTTCTTATGAGTTATGTGGTATACCATTATTTCGCACCTGAAACCAAATACCTAGGGGAATTTAAAGTTTTGTATCTTGTGATTCTGGCAACTCATGTCATACTTGCAGCAGGGTCACTTCCGTTTATTTTACTCTCGTATTATAGGGGTTTCATAGGCAATATAGAAAAGCATAAAAAGCTTGTGAGGATTACTTATCCTGTTTGGCTCTATGTCACTTTATCAGGAGTTTTGGTTTATGTATTTTTGTCGCCTTATTATGCGGGTTAAATCAAGTTTTCTAGTTTTTGTTTTTCTTGTTGCTTTAGTCATTGAAGCCACGTCACAGTGCTCTATGTGTAGACTAATGGCCGAATCGAGTTACCAAGGTGGATCTGAGATTGGAAGAGGAATCAACGATGGAATTAGCTACATAATGGGAATACCCTACCTACTCTTGCTCATAGGTGGATATGTTCTTTTTAAGAAGAACATGTCAAAATGATTTTTTAGCCTAATACATTTCAATTACATTTGTCGCGCTTATTAAGAAAGGTGGAGGGACTGGCCCTGTGAAACCTTGGCAACCTGTCGGATTTGACAAGGTGCCAATACCTGGTCGGCAGGACTGTGATAAGGAAAAATCTGAAATACGATAGTACATATCCCGGCGCGACCAGTTGGGATTTTTTATTTCCGCCAGTCTTCCCATGTTAAAATTGATTTAGAATGAAGCAGAATATAAAAGAAGCTGTGAAGCAGCGGATTCTTGTACTCGATGGTGCGATGGGAACTATGATTCAAAGGCACAAACTCGAAGAAGAAGATTTTAGAGGGGAGCGGTTCAAAGACCATCATAAATCCTTAAAGGGAAACAATGATTTACTTTCTCTAACACACCCAGATATTATTGCAGATATCCATAAAGAATATTTTACTGCTGGTGCCGATATCGCTGAAACAAATACGTTTTCAAGTACATCTATTGCCCAGGCAGATTATGATCTTACTGGTCAGGTAATTTATGATTTGAATTACGAATCGGCGAGAATAGCCAAAAAAGCAGCAGACGAATTTACCCTTCTTACTCCCGAAAAACCGAGGTATGTCGCGGGCTCTATGGGGCCAACCAATCGAACAGCCTCCTTGTCGCCCGATGTAAATGATCCGGGATTTCGAGCCGTTACATTCAATCAATTAGTAGCTGCTTATAAAGAACAAATACAAGGGCTAGTTGACGGAGGTGTGGATGTTTTGCTCGTCGAAACCATCTTTGATACGTTGAACGCCAAGGCCGCGCTTTTTGCTATTCAAGTGTTTAACGACGAGAACAACTTGAATATTCCAGTTATGGTTTCAGGTACCATTACCGATGCAAGCGGGCGTACCTTATCAGGTCAAACCACCGAAGCCTTTTTAATCTCTATGGAACATGTTGATTTGTTGAGTATAGGTCTGAATTGCGCTTTGGGAGCGGAGCAATTAAGGCCCTATTTACAGGTGCTCTCACAACGAGCCCATTTCTGTACATCAGCCCATCCCAATGCAGGGTTACCCAACGAATTTGGAGAGTACGATCAGAGTCCCCGAGACATGGCTGCTCATATTAAATCTTTTATGGAAGAAGGATTACTAAATATTGTCGGAGGTTGCTGTGGTACCACGCCAGCCCACATTTCTGCAATTGCACAGTTGGCCAAAGACTATCAGCCACGTCAATTTCAAAACCTTTAATAAGCTACAACATCATGAACATACCCCCATTAAAACTGAGTGGTTTAGAGCCACTTATAGTAAGGCCCGAAAGTAATTTTGTAAACGTTGGAGAACGTACCAATGTAACCGGATCTCGAAAATTCCTACGATTGATTAAGGAGGAGAATTACGAAGAGGCATTGAGCGTGGCGAGGCATCAGGTAGAGGGAGGTGCCCAAATTTTGGATGTGAATATGGATGAAGGTATGCTGGATGGTGTTTATGCCATGCGCACCTTTTTGAATTTGATAGGTGCGGAGCCAGATATTTGTAAAATTCCTATAATGATCGACTCATCAAAATGGGAAATTATTGAAGCTGGTTTGCAATGTGTTCAAGGCAAATGTGTGGTTAATTCGATTAGCTTAAAGGAAGGTGAAGCGCAATTTATTGAACAAGCCAAAAAAGTAAAGATGTATGGAGCGGCCGTTATCGTTATGGCCTTTGATGAAAACGGCCAAGCAGATACCTATCAGCGCCGAATCGACATTTGCAAGAGGTCCTATGATTTGTTGGTGGAAAAAGTTAAGTTTCCAAGACAAGATATCATTTTCGATCCGAACATATTTCCCATAGCAACTGGAATTGCCGAACATAGCAATTACGCGCTCGATTTTTTTAGGGCAACAAAATGGATAAAAGAAAATTTGCCTGGAGCCAAAATAAGTGGTGGGGTTTCTAATGTTTCTTTTTCGTTTCGCGGAAACGATACCGTTAGAGAGGCTATGCATTCGGCCTTTCTTTACCATGCTATTAAAAATGGGATGGACATGGGTATCGTAAATCCAGCAATGTTGGAAGTATATGACGATATTCCAAAAGATTTGCTTGATAGAGTTGAAGATGTTCTTTTAAATAGAAGGGAAGATGCAACTGAGCGTCTTCTTGAGTTTGCCGAATCGGTAAAAGGAAAAGTAAAGACTGAAGAAGAAGAATTAGCATGGAGAACAACCAGTGTTGAAGAAAGACTGAGCCATGCCCTGGTAAAAGGAGTTACAGATTTCATTGAATCAGATGTAGAGGAAGCAAGGCAGAAACTCAACAAACCACTTGATGTAATTGAAGGCCCGCTAATGGCTGGAATGAATGTAGTTGGAGATTTGTTCGGCTCCGGAAAAATGTTTTTGCCCCAAGTGGTTAAAAGCGCACGGGTTATGAAAAAAGCCGTGGCTTATTTACTTCCGTATTTAGAAGCAGAAAAAGTAAAAACTGGAGATCATTCGGGCGCTGGAAAAGTTCTCATGGTTACAGTGAAAGGGGATGTGCACGACATAGGTAAAAACATTGTGGGCGTGGTACTGGCCTGCAACAATTTTGAAATTATTGACCTAGGTGTAATGGTTCCTGCTGATAAAATATTAGCTGCCGCTAAGGAGCATCAGGTTGATGTAATAGGGCTTAGTGGGCTCATCACACCATCACTTGACGAAATGGTACAGGTGGCCAAAGAACTGCAAAAAGCGAATTTTAAGATTCCATTGTTGATCGGAGGAGCAACCACTTCAAAAGCACACACGGCCGTTAAAATTGATGAGTGCTACGACCAACCCGTTGTGCATGTATTAGATGCTTCGCGGGCTGTTGCTGTAGTTGATCAATTACTGGGTGCAAATAGAAATAATTATACTTCTCAGTTGGATATGGACTATGAGAATTTGCGTGAGCAGTATAATGCCAAAAGGAAAACCCAAAACCTGTTGACTTTGCAAAATGCACGGGCGAATAAACTTGCTTTAGATTGGGAAAACCATCAGCCGATTGAACCAAAAAAGCTTGGAGTCACTTATCTAAAAAATGTAAATCTGCGAGAGCTTTTGTGCTTTATTGATTGGACACCTTTTTTTCAAGCGTGGGAGTTGGCGGGTAAATACCCCAACATTTTAAATGATGAAGTCGTAGGAAGTGAAGCAAGCAAATTGTTCGCCGATGTCAATAAAATGTTAAACCAAGTAATTGATGAAGAGTGGCTTACTGCAAATGGTGCAGTTGGGATTTGGGAAGCGCAGGCTATAGAAGATGACGTTCAGATTAAAACTGACAGTGGATCGTCAACATTCCATTTTCTGAGGCAACAAAGTGAACTTAAAAAAGGTAATCCGAACCGCTCATTGAGTGATTTTATTGCGCCCATAGAGTCCAACGTAAAAGATTATATAGGCGCTTTTGTGGTAACAACAGGTATTGGCATAGAATCTAAACTTGCGGAATTCGAAAAAGACCATGATGATTATTCTAGTATTATGCTCAAGGTAATTGCCGATAGATTGGCAGAAGCATTTGCCGAGTATTTACATCAAAAAGTGCGAAAGGAGATTTGGGGATATGAGCCAGACGAAGAGCTCTCAAATGATGAATTGATCAAAGAAAAGTACAAGGGCATCAGACCGGCTCCTGGATATCCAGCTTGTCCTGAGCATACCGAAAAAGAAACAATATTTTCATTGCTGAATGCCAAATCAGAGATCGGAGTAGAACTAACCGAGTCTATGGCCATGTATCCTACTGCGGCAGTTAGTGGTTTTTATTTTAGTCATCCTAAATCAAGGTACTTCAATGTAGGAAAAATAGACAAGGACCAAGTAGAGGATTACGCTTTACGTAAGGGCTGGACTATTGAAGAAGCCGAGAGATGGCTTGGCTCTCAATTGGGTTATTAGTGATGAAAGGTTGAGCGCATGCTTTAGGGTTTTTACCTACCCATAGGTGCAACAGCATGCTATCCAACCACCCTCCAACCACCGATCAACCACCATCACTGGTACCAATCAACATAAAATTTGACCCGTAAAGGTTCTTTAACCCCAGTTCGTAATAATGTATGGGAGGAGATAGGAGCTTAAAGTTATTTTTGGCTATTAATAAATTCCGTTGTGAGGTATATCGTACTATTGGTTTTTTTGAGTGTTGTTTTGATCAATCCTGCATTGGGTCAAGAAAAATGGGATTTAGAAAAATGTATAAATGCTGCTATTGAAAACAATTTGGCCGTTCAGCGATCAACTTTACAATCAGAATTAGCAGAGCAAAATCTAACCAACGCCAAAGGCAGTCATCTCCCCAATGTAAATCTATTTTTAAGTTCCGATTTAAATTTCGGACGTACTATTGACCCGTTTACGAATACGTTTGCCACTGATGAGGTTAGGTCTGATGCCTATGGTATTAGTGGACAGTGGCAAGTGTTTAATGGTTTGCAACGTTACAATAGGTACAAGCAGTCACAGTATGATGTGATGGCCGCAAAATACGATGCGGACAAAATGGTCAATGATATTTCCCTTAGCGTTACTCAATCTTATTTGCAGATTCTATTTAACAAGGAAATTCTTGCAATTGCCCAAGAGCAAGTTGATGTAACAGCCAAAGAGGTTGAACGGACTTCGAAATTGGTCAATGCGGGAAGTTTGCCAGAAGGCAACTTATTAGATATTCAGGCCCAATATGCACAGGAAGAGCTAAACGAAGTTACCGCCCAAAATAACTTAGACATTTCATACTTGAGCCTACTTATACTAATGAGAATGGACACGCTTGAAGATTTTGAAATCGCAACGCCACAAGTGAGCATTGAAAGCACGAATGGATTAGATGCCACACCGAGTTTTGTGTATTTAAAAGCCGTTGAAACCCTGCCAGAAGTTAAGAGTGCCGAAATGAGATATATTTCATCTGAGAAATCACTCTCTGGAGAGCGCGGTAGAATAAGTCCGACCATTACCCTACGAGGTTCACTTGGCTCTGGATATTCAGGAAAAAGTGTAGACCCAAATTCCGCGGTGTTTACCGGCACGCAGCAGGTTGCCGTTACAGCGTCAGGTGAGCCAGTTCTCCAACCTACCTACGCCTATGATGGCACAAAGTCTTTTTCTTCTCAAGTCACCGATAACTTCAATCAGTCCTTAGGTGTGTCGATTTCATTTCCGATATTAAATTCATTAAACACCCACACTTCTATTAGTAGGGCCAAGGTGAATAAAGAGCTTGCACAAAATCAATATGAGCAGGTCAAGTATCAAATTAATGAAACCGTAAAACGCGCCTATTTTGATGCTACTGCGGCTCGTAAAAAGTATTTAGCCAATGAAAAAACAGTTACAGCCACGCGCGAGTCTTTTAAATATGCGGAGAAAAGATTTCAAGTAGGACTGCTAAACGCATTGGAATACAATCAATCGAAGAATAATCTCATGCGTGCCGAATCCCAGCTCTTACAGGCCAAGTACGACTTTGTTTTTAAATCGAAAATTCTTGAATTTTATATGGGTCAGCCCTTGTCACTTAAATAGATATGAAAAAGAAAAAATTGTTTTTTATTCTAGGTGGGGTTGTGGCACTATTGCTCATAGTTGCATTGGTTAAAAAGAAAATCTCTCCCGACTCCATAGAGGTTCAGGCCGAATCAATCATAAATAGAACCATCACCGAAACCGTTTCGGCCAATGGTAAAATTCAACCCGAAAAAGAAGTGAAGATTAGTTCTGAAGTTCCTGGAGAGATTGTTATGCTTCAAATAAAAGAAGGAGCAGCAGTATCGAAAGGTGATCTTCTCGTAAAAATTAATCCTGATCTTTTAACGGCGGGAACCCAGCGAATGGAAGCCAGTTTAAATACCAGCAAGGCAAACTACGCTAATGCCAAAGCCCGATTGGCACAAGCCAAGGCTAAGTATGCACAGAGTGAAATTGAATATAATAGAACCAAACGCCTCTTTGACGATAAGGCGGTTAGTCAAGCGGAACTGGATGTCGCTACATCTTCGTATGTAGTAGCCAAAGCTGAAGTAGAAGCTGCTGACGAAAGTGTAAATGCAGCTCAATTTTCAGTGAAAAGTGCCGAGGCTTCGCTTAAAGAGGCGCGAGACAATTTGAACAGAACAGAAATTTATTCTCCAATGGATGGTATAGTTTCTAAGCTAAATGTAGAACTAGGAGAACGGGTGGTAGGTACTGCTCAAATGGCAGGAACTGAGATGTTGCGTGTAGCTGATATGGAGCGGATGGAGGTTAATGTAGAAGTCAACGAGAGTGATATTGTGCGAATATCCCTAGGTGATAGCGTAGATATAGAAGTTGATGCATACCTCGATCGTACATTTAAAGGTATTATTTCTGAAATTGCCAACTCAGCCAACGATAAAATGACGAGTACTGAACAGGTCACTACATTCGACGTGAAAATTAGCATACTAAAATCCAGTTATCAAGATTTGGTGGTAGGCCAGAGTGAAAACAGATCGCCCTTTCGGCCAGGAATGTCTGCCACGGTTGAAATTAAAACGAATCGAGCCATCAATGTAAACTCCGTTCCTATTCAGGCAGTTACCCTGAGGCCGGATTCATCCATAGAGGGTCCTATACTTTCTATTGACAATATTGAAGACCTCAATGAATGTATATTTCTTGTAGAAGATGGCTTGGCCAAAAAAGTAAAAGTTAAAACAGGAATTCAGGATGAGAATTATATAGAAATAATCGAACCTAAGGAATTGAAAGGCGAGGTAATTAAAGGACCTTATTCTGCCGTTTCTAAGAAAATTCGAGATGGAAAGCCAGTTGAAGTAGTTAAAGAAGAATCGAGTTCTAGCTTTGGAAAAAAAGATTAGCCCCCTATTTATATGTATTGAAAGCTCTTCAACGAATTGTTCCGTTGGAATTATTCAAGAGAATGTATTGATAGATTCGATTGAAATAAATGACGGATATAGCCACTCCGAAAAGTTGGCTGTATTTGTTGATCAAATATTAAAACGAAACCAACTTTCATTTCGAGATTTCAATGCGGTGGTTATTGGTCGTGGACCTGGCTCCTACACAGGCCTTCGTATCGGAACTGCCCTTGCAAAAGGCATAAGTTTCGCATCAAAACTGCCTTTAATTGCCTTGGATACATTGAAAATTATGTCGGCTCAAGTGTTGAGTTCTACCACTATTAAAGAAAATGCGTTGCTGCTGCCTATGTTGGATGCACGCCGAATGGAAGTTTATGTGGCGGTCTACGACCAAAAATTGGAAAATATTAAGCCTTGCTGGGCAGAAGTATTGGAAAAGAGTTCATTTGAGGAATTTAAGTCACAACACCGCTACATTTTTGGCCCTGGTTCAGATAAGTACTTTTCGGCTTATCCAAATGATAACATCACCTTTATTGATCATGTTATTCCTTCCGTTAAAGGAATGTTAGATCTTGTTTTGGAAAAATATTTGGCCAACGATTTTGAGAATACAGCCTATTTTGAGCCATTTTATTTAAAAAATTTCATTGCTGGGAAGCCAAAACCTATTTTTTGAACCTAATTACAAACCAATTTAAACCATCGAATAGGTTTATTTAGTTAGAAATGAACGTGATAACAAGCGTGATAATTTTCATTAAAATTTCATGAGAAAAAGATATAGGGATTAAAATCTGAATATCTTTGCGGCCCCTTTTTTAAAGAGGGAAGTTCTTAAAGTTCGGGTGGTAAAAAAATATTTTTACTTTTATGATAACAGTTCAGAAAGTATATTACTTTTGCCGCCCCGTTTTGAGGGAAAGATTACTGCGAAGTAATTTAAGTTACCACTGGGGCGACTTGGTGGGAGTTCTTTGAAAGAGAAAATGGAAAGCACTGGAAGATGGACATTAAGTTGAATCTTTTGGAATTTAAAAATGAGAAGAGCAAGGTTTAAACTTTTTTATACAACGAAGAGTTTAAACCTTGCCTCGCGCGCGCGTCCTCCGGCGACCTGTCGATGGACTGGCTGCGGCCTTTCATGCGCCGGCGCGCATTCGAGACGGGCGAGGTCGTCTTCGGCAAGGGCGATGCGG
>JAGQYO010000047.1 GCA_020435995.1 Flavobacteriales bacterium
GCTTACTTTAGCAGTTGCTAAATCCTACTGGTAAAATTACGGGGAAGCGTATTTTTTTTTTACGCCATATAAACCCATTCAGGCCAAGCCGCTGATATTGTTACTTATTTGAGTCCAAAATGGACAAATAACCCCAATTACGACAACAAATTAAAAACACCTCTTGGGCATCAACATTCTATTGTTTCTGCACTTTCAAATAATGAACTTGCATGTCGTTTACTTTCAAGGCAAGAAAATAGTGTCCCTTTGGCAAATCTGAAAGTGGCTCCCAAACAGCCTCATATTTAGCGGCAGCCATTTCATTTTCAGCCAATTGCGCCACAGTATTTCCCTGCATATCGTAAACCATAAGACTGATTCTCGCGGGTTTGAACACCCCGTAATTAACCGTCAAACGATCGGTAAATGGGTTAGGAAAGGTTTTATAAATCATACCTTTTTCAATATGAGAAATACTAGTACCTGGTCCCTCAGGATCCACTCCTTCACCAGCTACGGCAATGTCCCAAGTGCCTTCTAGCTTTCCTCCTGTTCCTGCAGTTAGGGCAATAATGCGATGTGTGGCATCGTATGTTCCAGAAGTGATGGAAGCTGCAGCATCAATAGGAATTGAGGTATCGCCCTGAAAATATAGCTGTGTGGTGATCGTAGACTTTCCAGGAGCGGTAATTTTAAAATGAATGTGTGAAGGTCGGTACTGCGCCCCATTGAGGTACTTACCTGGTTGTATGGTTTCGAACATATAAAATCCTTGGCTGTTGGTTTTGGTTTTACCCCGAAATTTATAACCCACATTGTCATAAGCACCGCTATCGTCAGCATGCCACATATCTATTATAGCATCTGGAATCACCTTAGTGCAATCAAGATTGGTAACTCTACCGCTAATGATGATTCTGCTACCAGTGGCACCAGCATCGGCCAACATGCCATTCACAATTTCGGGGGGATTGCTCGTGTAAAACGGCCCTTCACCATAGTAATCAAGCGTAGTGGGATCGCAGGCGTCAGTTTGAGCCTCAGCTGCCATTAGCTGGCCGCCAACAATGGGCAAAAACCCAGCTCCGAGCGCCGCCAATGAAGTATTCTTTAAAAATTGTCGCCGAGAGTTTTCGCCTTTCTTTTTCATATTCGAAGTTTTACAAAACAAACATAACCCGCCTTGCCCTGCCACAATGGTACTTTGTGTTGCAGTTGTGGTACTTTCTCAATCAAGACAACAACCACACAATCCAAAGACTAGAACCTTTTAAGGATATCAATTAGCTTCTGGCCGACGGGCAAACGAAAATTGAATGGGTTTTAAATGGCGTACAACAAAATTGAAACATGGATGATGTCGCGATAGTTGTCGATATTTCCCTAAACTTAGCTTGCAAGTTAAATTTAGCAGAATTATCAATATTCACTTTAATTGCTCCTCATTAACTCTCATATATTTTCGATGAAGTCCTGAGAATTCTTCTGACTTTTCAAATCCAAATTTACAAAGTACACCCATCGAAGGACTATTGTCATCTGTGGTGAAGGCACTTACGCCTTTTAATTGCATTTTTTGAAAGGCAAATCTCAATACGGTTCTCAATGCTTCTGTTACATAACCTTTTCTTCTGAAATTCTCCCGAATCACGTATCCCACTTCTCCCCATTCATTTTCAAAACCCCTATAAAAACCAATTGTACCTATAAGCTCGGTTGCCAAATAAATACCCCAAGTAATGCCTGCTTTATTGTTGCGATGGATTTCAATTTCCCCTAGAAGCTTTACTACTTCTGCATGGGTGGTGGCTCTCCCATTAAACGATGTAATCTCCAACATCTGTTCAAGATTTACGTCGATTAATTGCTCAAATCGTAGGCGTTCTGATTCCAATCGTGGGAATTGTTCTAAAACTATAGTGTTCATCAATGTTTTACTTTAATTGGTACTTCTCTGGCTAGAGAAAACAAAAATGCCCGAAAAGATTTCTATTCGGGCATTTTGTTTTAACCTTCTATGAGGCGTTAATCCAATTCTTTTACAATTAACTTATGGGTACTAATTGCTTCGTTTAATTTGATTTGCATGTAATACAAGCCTGGAGATAGATCCGTTATTTCTATTTTTTCTCCTTGGAAATCCAAAGCATCAAATTCAAACACTACCTGGCCATTTGAACTGAACATCACTCCCGAAACCACTTTCTCAGAAGTTTCAATGGTCACATTACCACTGCTTGGATTTGGATACATTTTAACCTGATTTTTCGAAAACTCGTTAATGCCTACGCAGTTCTCTACAATTATTTGTATGGTATCATGCCCCACGCAATTGTTTAAATCTGTAAAACTGTAATATACCGGCCATGTTCCCACCCCAGTTACTCTGCTATTGAATTGCGTAGGAACAACTCCCGCTCCTGAAAACACACCTCCGAGTGGCGTACCAGAAAGCTGTGTAATTTCACCATCGCACAATTTATCATCATCAGCTGCACAATTCACAACTGGAAGGTCTCTTACTCGCAAATTGGTGGAATCACTTGCCGTACAACCATATTTGTTCGTTACAGTATACACCATCAAATAAGTGCCTGAAGCCATACCAGCGCTATTAAATGTCGAATCCGTTAAGCCTGTTCCCGAAAAAACTCCACCAGGTTTATTTCCACTCAATTGAATTGATTTCCCCTGACAAACTTCGTTCGCGCTGGCAACCAAATCTAAACCTGATGGGGTAGGAAGAACTTTGAGCGTGGTGCTTTTGTTGTTCCGACAACCAAAATTGTCAGTAACGTCATACCAAATAAGATAGGAGCCCGGTAAAATTCCTTTTGAATCGAAATTTGACCCAACAACGCCGCTTCCACTGTATGCTCCTCCTGCTGGTGTTGCGTTAAGCGGTATGATTTCTCCAACGCAAGCTGAATCCTTGGTAATATTCCAATTAATGGTAGGCCTTGGATGAACAACTACCACAATACTATCTTCGTTTTTACAGCCATATTTATCCGTGTACTTGTACAAAAGCGTGTGGGCTCCAGCACCCGCAATGGTACTGTTAAACCCTCCATGAAAAGTTCCATTACCCGAATAAAGGCCCCCAGTAGGGCTTCCTGTTAAAACAACGTTACTTCCAACACACATGGAATCTACCGCGCTAGAAAGCGAAACGGTAGGTAAAGCATGAACCACCATATTTCGAGAGATGGTATTACTACAACCGTTGTTATCAGAAAAACTAAATTGGAGAGGAAAACTGCCTACCCCTGAAGTGTTGGAGTTGAACAAGTGACCCGACAAGCCTGTTCCACTTATGGTACCTCCAGCCGGTGTAGTACTAACCAACATTGTATCACCAATGCAAATGGAAAAACTAGGGGCTGTTAAAGTAACAGTAGGTATCGGTTTTACAAATACCTTAGTTGTATCCCTACTAAAACAACCATTGGCATCAGCGAAATAATAGAATTGATTAAACGTACCTATACCGCTTGTACCACTATAAAATTTGCCATTTGATACTGCTGTGCCTGAATATGTACCACCAGACGGAAGTCCAGTTAATTGCGTCGAATCGGACAAACACAAAGTATCGCTACCAATGGTTAAGGTCACAATTGGAATGGTATCAATTTGTGCAACTGTGGTATCTGTAACACTACAATTTCCAAGAGTAGCTGTTACGATATACATGCCCGAGCTCGCAACACTTATTACCCGCGTTGAATCCAAAGAATTCCAACGGTATTTTGCCCCAGAATTAGGAGTGGCAGATAAGGTAGTGGGGCCGCAATGCTGAACTGTGGCAGGCATTAACAAGGTAGGCGTAACTGACACATAAATAGTTGAATAGCTTGTATCAGCACAACCATTAGCATCGCTAAAAACGTAGGTGTTTTGATGTATTCCATAGCCCGCACTGGCTGAATAAAAAGTGTTGCCTGTTATTCCCGATCCAGAAAGTGTTCCTCCCGTAGGATATCCATTAATAACCGTGCTTGTACCGTAGCAAATGGTATCAAAAACAGGTATTACGGATACAACAGGAATGGTGTCAATACGCATAAAAATGGTATCTGCATAAGAACATCCTCCTTGTGTGGCTGTAACAGAGTAAGTACCTGTGCTAGAAATTAAAGTTGTAGCCGTGGTATCGCTGTTACTCCACAGGTAATTCACACCTGAAGCAGCAACCGCATCAATAGTTATAGGCCCACAATTGCTTGTATCTGGTCCTAAATCAACAAAAAGTTGCGGGACAAAAATAGTAGTCGAATCTGTCGTTACGCAACCAGTTGTAGACATTCCAGAAGCATAATAAGTGGTTGTAACCAATGGAGATACAACGGTTGTAAAAGTTGTGTCCGAGTTGCTCCATAAAACAGTAGATGCATTGGTTACACTTAGGGTAGCCGTATCGCCAGGACAAACCGAATCTCTTGTAGACAAAACTGAATAGGCACCCGCCGCCGTTTCAGAACCAAAAGAATAACTTGGGAAAGGAATCGTTTTGGTAAAGACTGTTCCAGTATCACCAGTTTCACCAATTGGGGTTCCATAATTACCTCCTGCTCCACCCAACACATTCGCGTTTACCGTAGAAGGTACCGACGATGAACCAAAAATTTTGATTCGTCCGCCGCCGCCTCCGCCACCGCCATCATTGGCAGTGGAAGTTCCAGATGCACCAATTCCTCCTTTAGCGGAAAACGAAGCCGATGTGGCTACCTTTACCGAATCTCCTCGAACGAGTACGCCCCCACCAGAGCCGCCTCCAGCATTTTGACCAAATGAACCACCTACTCCACCAGTTCCATCCATAAATATTGCACCTGTAATGTTCACAAGACTAGCTTGAATGATGATTCCTCCACCACCGTGGCCGCCATAACTTCCTGTGGCTGCCGAGGCTCCTGCCGATCCTTTGTTTATTTCAATAGTGGTGTCATTACCGTTCACCAGCCCACCAACTCCTGGCGGGTCTGACGAAATGTTATCATATCCACCTTTACCTCCAACTCCACCGTAGCCACCGCCGCCACATCCGGAATTGCTACCGGGAGATACTTTTCCTCCCCCTGGCCCTGCCCCAGCTGTGAAAGATGAGGTGCTACCTTGAAAACCATTGCCAATACCACTGATAACCCCTGCAATATTTACATAGCCCGCCTTCAATTCCAAAATGTTATTTGAACTCAAACTCAAGGTATCGCCCGATTGAATATCAATCCACCCTGCATTTACAACCCCGCCACGAGTCAGGTTATTTCCATTGGACACAATAGCATTTGGAAAACATTTATTAAAATTCGAACCCGCTGCTGCTGTACTATCACCATAAAGCATAGTAATCGTATCGGTAGAGCTCGAGTCTATGGTAGGAATTTTTACAAAAATTTCGGTATTGGCTGTATTCATTCCCCTGTGGATGTAATAATCATAATAGGTGTTTTGCCCACAATCGGCCACAAAGCGAATGTCATTTCCATTCGATTGCATTTTTCCTGCTGAAACCAATGCTGCCGTGTTCAATTTCATATAAAAAATGTAGTCCGTTTGTTTTTTTCCAAATGCCTCCGTAAAAATGATGTCTTTGGCAAACCGAGCGTTGTAACTCTGGGAAAAGAGTAATGCTGGTAAGAGCAATGTAAGAAGCGGTAGTAATATTTTTTTCATAACTAATGGATTTTCAATTAAGCACCTAAAATAGGTTTTTTATCGCAATTCATTTGTAATTAAGTTATTCAATTTACAAACAAGCGTTTTAAAAGGCAGCTCAACAGCTAAAATTCATTCTACTAATCTCCTACTTTCGAAGCTCCATATTTTAGCATCTTACATCATGACACTAGATTCCGAACAATTTCCTGCGACTAAAAAATTTACCTACCTCAACAGTCCCGCTTGTGGGCTTATCTCAAATGAAACACACAAGGCTGTTTTAGCATTTCACGAGAAGTATCTAGAGTCTGCCTCCATTACAGCTGATGATTGGCTTTTGAATGAATTTAACGAGGTACGGCAAGTTGTAGCGAACTTTTTAAAAGCTAGTTTGAGTGAAATTGCGCTAGTTCCCAACTTTTCGTTTGCCTACAATTCTCTTTTGGACAGCATGGGTCCAATGAAAACGCTGATCTACAAAAGAGACTATCCTTCGCTGCTAATGCCCCTACAACTCAAGGGATTTGAGCTGATTGAACTAGACGACGTCTCAGGATTTGAAATTCAACAAGAATTGCTTTTTCAGAAGCTCATTTCAGAAAAAATAGAATTACTGGTATTGAGCCATGCACAATTTAGAACGGGCTATTTAACCGATTTAGAGGCGGTTGGAGATTTTTGCAAGCTCCACGGCATCTTGTTTATTGTGGATGCAACCCAAAGTGCGGGAGTGGTTCCAATTTCATTCAACAAACTCAACGTAGATGCCCTCATCTTTAGCAATTACAAATGGATGAATGCTGGATTTGCAACTGGTGTAATGTGCTTGAAAAGCACAATGATTCATCGATTTAAGCCCAGCATCGCTGGATTTGGAAGCATGCTATTCGAAAACGACAACTTGGTTTACCAGCCGTCTATCAAATCGTATGAACCAGCACATCCCAATATGTCTGCACTTAACGGACTAAAACAGGCTATTTTGGAAAAAGAAGTACTGGGAATGGACAACATCAGAGCGCACAACCAAAAACTAACTTCAAAATTATGCGAAGGTTTACGGCAAAAAGGAATTAACTACTTCGGTGAAAATGCCGCGATACAAGACCGTGTTTTTGTAGTTATCCCTTCAATTCAAGAACGATTTGAGAAACTTAAAAAGAAAGATATAACCACCACTTTTAGAGAAGGTTATATTAGACTCGGGGTTCATTTTTACAACACCGAACAGGATGTTCAACGATTTTTAGACACGGTATAATCTTTTTCTAAAACAAGGCACACCAAAACACACCAATGTCTTTTCTCACAACAAAAAGACTTGTGGCTATGAAAATGAGCTTTTGCTCAAAGTCTATTTTCACTTGACCCTGAGCTTATAAAAAGTGACAATACTACTTCGCCTCCTTGATCACGATCTTTTCAATACGGTCGCCTTGCTTTATTTGGTCAATGATATCTAATCCATCTACCACCTTACCAAAACAAGTGTGATTTCTGTCCAAATGAGCCGTATTGGTACGGCTGTGACAGATAAAAAACTGAGAACCGCCAGTGTTTCTTCCCGCATGAGCCATGCTAAGCACACCCCTGTCGTGGCGTTGGTTATCTCCAGTAAGTTCGCAATTGATTTTGTAACCTGGACCTCCAGTGCCGGTTCCATTGGGACATCCTCCCTGTATCACAAAATCGGGTAGTACCCTGTGAAAAGTAAGCCCATCATAAAACCCTTGCTTGCTTAATTTTACGAAATTGGCAACCGTATTCGGTGCATCATTGTCATAAAACTCCACTTTCATTGTTCCTTTCTCTGTGATTATTTCTCCAGTTGTCATATTTTTCAATTTGCCACAAAACTATTTTAATCGACCGTTTAGCGGCAATTAATTGCACTCTTAGAACATTCCGTTAGGATTATTTAAGGCTGGTTACTTTTGAGTTTTCTAAAACTAAATAAATGGCAACTCTCAAAATATCAAATCTCAGCAAGACTTACCCCAATGGTGTTAAAGCTTTAAATAGCGTAAGCCTAGAAATTTCAAATGGAATGTTTGGCCTTTTAGGACCTAATGGCGCTGGTAAATCTTCGTTGATGCGAACATTAGCTACGCTTCAGGAGGCGGACTCTGGAAGTGTTTTTCTCGATGACATTGATGTATTAAACAATCCTGTTGAGTTACGAAAAACCTTGGGCTATTTACCGCAAGAGTTTGGTGTTTACCCAAGAATAACGGCGGCTCAGTTGCTCGATCACATTTCGATACTCAAGGGCATAACCAATGGAAAAGAACGTTCAGATTTGGTCAGTTATCTGCTTGACAAGGTTAATTTGTATTCCGCCAGAAACAAAAGTGTAAAAGGATTCAGTGGAGGGATGAAGCAAAGGGTGGGTATTGCACAGGCGCTGATTGGTAACCCAAAACTTATTATTGTAGACGAACCGACAGCAGGATTGGACCCCGGCGAGCGAAACCGATTTCATAACCTATTGGCAGATGTGGGCGAAGAGGTAATCGTTATTCTCTCCACGCATATTGTGGCCGACGTAACTGAACTCTGTACCAACATGGCCATCATGAACCAAGGAGAACTCGTTTATCAAGGGAGTCCCAATAATGCGCTTAGTGAGATTGATGGCAAGGTATGGGAGTGCTCGATTGAACGAAACGAATTAGAAGAATTCAAAATGAAATACCAAGTTATTTCGGATAAAATGGTAGGCGGAAAACCGCTCATTCACGTTTTTGCCGAAGGCCAACCAAGCCCTGAATTTAAAGGCGTAGCCCCCGATTTAGAAGATGTATTCTTTGTGAAAATAAATCAACCTGAGCCGGCAGAAGGTATCAAAGCAATGAAAATTGAAGCTTAATCGGAGGTAAAGGATATGTTTAAAGAGTTTTTCCTCATCGAAATCAAAGGTGCTTTAAAGCAACCGATGATCTATATTTTCTTCCTGCTCTTCGGTTTTATGACCTTTATGGCAGTAATAAGCGACAGTGTTTCAGTTGGGGGTGCCATAGGAAATATTTACCGAAACTCACCCTACACCATTACCACCATGACGAGCATCTTGAGCATTTTTGGTTTGTTAATCGCGGCTGCTTTTTTTAATAATGCTGCTCTTCGCGATTTTAACCATCAGTTTCATGAAATACTTTTTTCTACTCCGCTCAAAAGGTCGAGTTATTATTTTGGACGTTTTTTTGGTGCATTGTTTTTGTCCACGATTCCACTTTTGGGGGTATTTGCGGGCATTGCATTGGGCAGCGTGATCGGTCCTCTAGCGGGTTGGGTCCAAGCGGATCGCATCGGCCCCATGTACTTTACCGTGTTTGCCAACAACTACCTCCTTTTTGTACTGCCCAATATGTTTTTTGCAGGAGCCATCATTTTTGCCATGGCCAACAAATGGAAGAATACCATCATCTCATTTGTAGGAACCTTACTCATTCTTGTGGGGTATATTATTTCTGGAACATTCTTGAGTGATTTAGAAAATGAAACACTTGCAGCGCTGCTCGATCCATTTGGAATCAGAAGCTATTTCGTGGTCTCAAGGTACTTTACACCTGCCGAGAAAAACACACTCGCACCAGCATTTGAAGGCGTTTTACTGGCTAATCGTTTGATTTGGGTTTCATTAGGCTTGTTGATAACACTGGTTTCTTATCGTTTCTTTTCGTTTAAAGAAAAGACAAGCAAGGCGGCTAAAGCCATTAGTGAGCATTTGAAGGAAAAAATATCGTTTGGCAAACCCACTTTAACACAAGTCAATTTCAGAGACAGTTGGAGTGTTTTTTTTAGCTTTTACAAAGTAGGCCTTATCAGTATTCTCAAAAATACCACCTTCCGCATCCTGTTCATATTTGCCATTATTTTGTTGATTTCTGACCTCGTGGGGGGATTCGAGTATTTTGGGTTAAAGTCCTTTCCTGTAACCTATACCATGGTTGACTCAATAGCCAATTCTTCAGCCGTATTTCTGCTTATTGTGATTGTGTTTTTTAGCGGTGAGTTGGTCTGGCGTGACCGTGATTACCATATAAATGAAGTAATCGACGCATCGCCTCATATATCATTTCATGCTTTACTTGCCAAGGCGCTAACATTGGTTTCGCTCACTGTATTCATGCAATTCTTTTTTATCCTCATAGCGGTGGTTTATCAGCTATCTATGGGTTTTACTCGCATCGAACTGGACGTGTATATCTTGAGTTACTTGTTGGGCGCATTCCCAACACTAATGGTTTGGAGCTGCGTACTCATATTCATACAAGTAATCATCAACCAGAAATACGTAGCCTATTTTGTATCCATTCTTTTCATGTTTGTATTAACGATTATTATGGCCGTATTGGACATTCGGTCTAATATGGTGCAAATAGCAAGTGGGCCTTCTATTCGATACAGCGATATGAATTGGTTTGGCCCAGGAGCAACAGGAGCCGTATGGTTCAATGTGTATTGGGTACTATTTGGAATTTTGCTTTTGCTTCTATCGGGGTTTCTTTGGAACAGAGGGGTAAGATCAGGGTTCATGGATCGATTGCGGCAATTGAAATTAACATTTAAAGGGAGTTTTGCCCGTGTAAGTGTGGCGGTTTTAGCGCTGTGGCTGATAACTGCTGGATTTGTTTATTACAATACGGAAGTCCTAAACACCTATCTCACAAAAGACGAGCGTGAAGCAGAATCTGTAGCTTATGAAAAGAATTTTAAAAAGTTTGAAGACGTAACCCACCCAAAAATCTGTGCGGTGACATACTATATCGACATTTTCCCTTCTGAGCGAAGAACCGATGTAAGCGCAGATGTTTTAATAACCAATACCAGTGAGCAGTCCTTGGACTCCATTCATTTTACGATCGACCAGGATTGGAATCAGAAGATTGAATTACCAAACGCCACGCTGTCTTTTGAAGATAAATTAGGTTATCAAATTTACACCCTCACTACGCCTTTGCAAAAGGGCGATACCATTTTGATGAAGGTAAAAGCAAATTATGCCGCCAGGGGATTTGAAAATCAAGTGCAGAATACGAGCGTGATTAAAAATGGTACCTTCTTCAATAATTTTAGTGTGCTACCTGCATTTGGCTATCAAGAAAGGGCTGAAATAGCGGATAAAAACGACAGGAAAAAATTTGGACTTCCTTCCAAAGGGAGAATGCCCGAACTACATGAAAATTGTGGAGATGCCTGTATGAAAAACTACCTAACCAAGGGTACCGCCGATTGGGTTATGGTAGAAACCTATATTTCGACTTCGGATGATCAAATTGCCGTAGCTCCCGGGTCTAAACTGAGCGAAGAAACCATTGATGGAAGAAGAAAGTACCACTACAAAGTAGATCACCCCTCACAAAATTTCTATTCGTTTATTTCTGCTGATTACCAAGTAGCTACGCGCCAGTGGAAGGATGTTGACCTAGAAGTGTACTACGATGCAAAACACCCAGAAAACATTGATATCATGCTCGACGCCTTGGAGAAATCGCTGGATTATTACACCAAGAACTTTGGTCCATATTATCACAAACAAGCTCGCATATTGGAGTTTCCAAGGTACTCCACATTTGCCCAAGCCTTTCCCGGCACCATGCCTTATTCTGAGGGATTTGGTTTTATCGTTGATTTGGAAGATGAAGACAACAACGTGATTGAAGCGGTGATTGCACACGAAATGGCTCATCAGTGGTGGGCACACCAGGAGGTGGCTGCCGACGTACAAGGTGGAACCATGCTCACCGAAAGCTTTGCTGAGTATTCTTCACTCATGGTGATGAAAAGCACCAGCGACCCCATGAAAATGACCGAGTTTTTGAAGTACGACTACAACCGCTATTTGGGAGGTCGGAGTACGGAGCGCGAAAAGGAATTACCCTTGTACAAAGTTGAAAATCAAACCTATATACATTATGGAAAAGGAAGCGTCATCATGTATGCACTGCAAGATTACATTGGCGAGGATTCGGTAAACGCTGCACTAAGAGAGTTTTTGGATTCCACCAAATACCGCAATCCCCCCTACCCTACTTCACTCGATTTTTTAGGTTTCTTAGAACCTCGTGTACCCGATTCGCTCAAGTACTTAATCGAAGATTGGTTCAAACAAATTACCCTCTATGATTTTAGAATAAAGGAGGCCGCTTATGTAAAACAAAACGAAAACAAATACATTGTATCGGTGAGTTTCGATGCCGTTAAGTACTATGCCGACACGCTAGGAAATGAAATAGAGCAGCCCCTTACGGAGTGGGTTGATGTAGGCGCGATGGATCCAGAGAATGAAAAGAAACTGCTATTTGTGAAACGAATAGCCGTAAACCAGAAAGAGATGAATGTAGAATTTACAATGGATAAGAAACCGGGTAAAATTGTAATCGATCCAAAAAGATTGTTGATAGAGCGAGTGATAAAAGACAATGGAAAAACAGCCGAGGAAAAAATAAAAAGTTAACATCAAATAAAATAGGACATGAAACATTCAATAGTTAAACAGACACTAATTGCCATCTTGATAAGTGGAATGAGCATAGTAAGCTTTGCTCAAACGGAGAGTGAGAAAAAATCCACAGTTTTAATTCGCGTAGAAGAAGCCCTAACCAAAGGTGATAGTTGGATTAAGGTAATTGACAGTGAAAAAAGTTCTGCCGAACACCTCACGGGATTCAAAAATTATGGAGAATGGGATGAAAATTTAAAATTGATTCAATCTACCCTAGATAAGTACATAAAACAAGGATATTCAATAGCATCTTCAAATGCGTTTTTCTTTCCCAACATCGCTGTTACAAACTATATTTTAGTGAAATAGAGCGCAGTAAAGCCTTATTAGGATATTTTTGTGGCTTAGTACAATTTAATACAATACATTTTGAAAAAAGGAAAAGTAAAATTCTTCAACAGGGAGAAAAGGTTTGGATTCATTACGGAGCATGAATCAGGAAAAGATTATTTCGTTCATGAATCGGGTTGCACCGACGTTATCGCCGACGGTGATGAAGTTACGTTCGAAATTGGAGAAGGAAAAAATGGGCCAATGGCCGTAAACGTTCAACAAGACACTGAAGCTTAATCGCTATCAATTTTTTGTAAAAAAGCGGTGCATTATGCGCCGCTTTTTTTTTGCCCACATCTCTCCTAGCCCAACCCAAAGAAAACCTGTACTTTCGCGGCCCGAAACAAGTTCAGATTCCACAGTATGTTAGAAACACAAAACGTAAGCCTCCAATATGGCAAAAGAGTATTATTTGATGAAGTCAACATCAAGTTTCATGGCGATAGCTGCTATGGTGTTATCGGTGCTAATGGTGCTGGTAAATCTACCTTTCTAAAGATTCTCACAGGAGAAATATCCCCAAATACGGGAAGCGTGTTTTTGGAACCGGGCAAACGAATGGCTGTTTTAAAACAAAATCACTCCGAATTTAACGAAGTTACAGCCCTCAACACAGTCATGATGGGACACAAAGAATTGTGGAAAATCATGCAGGAAAAAGATGCGATTTACGCAAAACCTGATTTTAGCGAAGCAGATGGTATGAAGGCCTCAGAGCTAGAAGCAACCTTTGCTGAAATGGATGGCTGGAATGCCGAAAGTGATGCCGCTGCATTGTTATCCGGATTGGGAATTCCCGAAAACGAACACTATGCTTTGCTTAAAGATTTAAGTGGAATTCAGAAGGTAAGAATCCTTCTAGCGCAAGCTCTTTTTGGAAACCCTGACGTACTTATTCTGGATGAACCCACCAACGACCTTGACCTCAAAACGGTAGGTTGGTTAGAGGATTTTCTTTTAGAATTTAAAAACACGGTGATTGTTGTTTCTCATGACCGTCACTTTTTGGATACGGTTTGCACCAATATAGTAGATATCGATTTTCAAAAACTGAACAGCTACACCGGTAATTATTCATTCTGGTACGAGTCGAGTCAGTTGGCTTTGAGACAGCGATCAGCGTCAAATAAAAAGGCCGAAGCCAAAAAGAAAGAACTACAAGAGTTTATCCAACGATTTAGCGCCAACGCAAGTAAAAGTAAACAGGCCACAAGTCGTAAAAAACTGTTGGAGAAAATCAATGTGGACGAGATTCAGGCAAGTAGCCGTAAATATCCTGCGATTATTTTCACACAACTGCGCGAAGCTGGAAACCAGATTTTAGAAGTGGAAGACCTAACCGCAAGTCGCAATGGCGAAACGCTGTTCAAAAAACTCGATTTCCAAGTAAACAAAGGCGATAAAATTGCCTTTTTAGCAAAAAACGGATTATCTATTACTACACTCTTCAAAATTTTAGTAGGTGAAGCCAAGGCTGATAAAGGTGAAGTACGGTTCGGACAAACCATCACCACTTCCTATTTACCCAATGAAAACGAGAGCTTCTTCAAAACCAAAGAAAGCCTCATTGATTGGCTTCGCCCCTATTCGCCCGGCGATAAAGACGACGTATATATTCGAGGCTTTTTGGGAAAAATGCTTTTTTCGGGAGAAGAATCTTTAAAGAGTGCCTCCGTGCTTTCAGGAGGTGAAAAAGTGCGCTGTATGCTTTCGAGAATGATGTTGGCCCAGGGCAATTTACTCATATTAGATGAGCCTACCAATCACCTCGATTTGGAATCTATTCAAGCCTTAAACAATTCCTTACAAGATTTTGACGGAACGGTTCTTTTCACTTCGCATGACCACACATTTACCCAAACAGTGGCCAATAGAATCATCGAAATAGGCCCCAAAGGCAGCATCGACAAACAAATGACCTACGATGAGTATGTTGCGGACGAGCGATTCTTAGAGCAACGGGAGGCCTTAGTTAGCTAGTAGAATCACCTTTCCCAAAGTCGTCTTAAGGTTTATAATTTGGAATTGATTTACCTACTCCTTTGCCTACTGACGGGGTTACAGAAACCACTGAAAAGAAAAAGAAGAGTGAATCTGAAGAGTGGTGCAAAAGTCTTGACAAGTCCACAGTTGTTAGTTCCGAACCAGACGGTTTAGGCGGAACAGTAACTACGACTACAAAAACTACTTGCGCACTTTAATATCAGTGTAATACAACGTAGAAAAGGGATGCTTCTTAGTATCCCTTTTTTTATGATCCATTCCTAAAAATACAGACCCACTTTTTTATGGATTAAACCTACTTTATTTCTCTCAATTCAAAGAACCGTAGCTACTTACGCAAGCTATTTTTTACCCAATGGTTATACGCTTTTGTTGGGTTATTTTTGCACGCTTAAATTCGAAAACAGGATAAAGAAAAAATTATGTTTTACAATCTTCAAGTAAAAGAAATCACGAGAGAAACGCCAGACGCGGTATCCGTAATTTTCGATATTCCCGATAACCTAAAAGAGAACTTTCGTTATACCCAAGGGCAATACCTTACATTTAGAAAGAATATAAATGGCGAGGAAATCCGACGTTCGTATTCCCTGTCTTCGAGCCCTGTTACCGATAACTTTTTAAGGGTGGCCATTAAGCAAATTGATGGGGGGAAATTCTCCACGTTTGCCAACCAAGATTTAAAAGTGGGTGACGTTCTGGAATCGATGGCACCTATGGGCGGATTTTTTACAGAACTGATAAAAAACCAAAGCAAACATTACGTGTTTTTTGCTGCTGGGTCAGGTATTACTCCAGTTATATCCATTATCAAAACAGCCCTAGCGATTGAAGAAAACTCCACTGTAACATTAGTTTATGGGAACAAAAGTGCTGACCACACCATCTACAGAGATGAATTAAACGAATTAGCAAAAAATTACCCCAATCGTTTTTATCTAAACTATGTACTCAGCCGAGAAGCGTCATCCGACCCCATGCAAAACGGTAGGATTTCGGCGAATAAATGCGAGGAATTAACATCCAATGACGCCAAACTTTATGCAGGCTCCGACTATTTTTTGTGTGGCCCAAAAGCCATGATCGATGAAATAAGCGAACATTTAATGACCAAAGGAATCGAGAAAAAAAGAATTCATTTCGAATTGTTCACTACACCGGTAAGCGATTCCAAGAAAGTAATGAATAGCGGCGAAGAATTCACCTCACACATAAAAGTGATAATGGACGATGAGGAGTTTGAATTTGATTTAAGCAGCAAAGGTGAGAGTATATTAGATGCTTCAATTGCTGCTGGAATTGATGCGCCATTTAGCTGTAAAGGGGCTGTTTGTTGCACTTGCAAAGCAAAGGTTATCGAAGGATCTGCAAGTATGTCGATGAACTACGCCCTCGACGACAGCGAGGTTGAGGAAGGATATATTCTGACTTGTCAAGCACATCCTACCAGTGAAAATTTGGTTGTGGATTATGATGTGATATAACATTATTCCCTTTTTTATATAATTTCACCCAATGCAAAAAATAGCCGTATTGGGAGCCGGAATGGTCGGCGCAGCCATCGCCTTAGATTTGGCCAAACAATTTGAAGTAAGCTCTTTGGACCGTTCGATGGACCAACTCAAGGCGATTAAACATGAAAATGGAGCCATTCAAACCCAGCAATTGGATGCTTCGGATACCACGAAGCTCAAGAATGCACTCTTACCATTTGACTTAGTCGTTTGCGCAGTTCCAGGATTTATGGGCTATCAAACCCTCAAAACCATAATTGAATGTGGTAAAAATGTAGTTGATATTTCCTTTTTCCCAGAGGATGCCTTGGCTTTAAATGATTTGGCAAAAAAAAATAGAGTTACAGCCATTGTGGATTGTGGAGTCGCTCCCGGACTCAGCAATTTAATTTTAGGATATGAAAACGAACAAAATATATTGACATCATTTGAGTGCTACGTGGGCGGATTACCCGTAGAACGTAACCCTCCCTACGAATACAAGGCACCATTTTCTCCTATTGATGTTATAGAAGAATATACACGTCCAGCTCGAATTTTTGAAAATGGTAAAGTGCTCACCAAGCCCGCCTTGAGCGAAATCGAACTTCTTGCTTTGCCAGAAATTGGAGAACTCGAAGCATTCAACTCTGATGGTCTGCGAAGTTTGCTTGTTACCATGAAGCACATTCCCAACTTAAAAGAGAAAACACTCAGATATCCTGGACATGCCGCCAAAATGCAAGATTTGAGTGATGCTGGATTCTTTAATTCCAAACACGTGGGGCATACCGCAAAAGTGCTTTTCGAAGATTGGAAACTGTTGCCAACGGATGATGAGTTTACTGTCATGCAAATACGGTTGATTACAGCCAACAAAGAGATTAATTATTACCTGTTCGACCGTCGTGACAAAACAACTGGAATTTCTTCTATGTCCCGAACCACGGGATATACAGCAACTGGTGCCATCAATTTGTTGGTGAATGGCCTGTTCGACAATAAAGGGGTTTTTCCTCCTGAATTGATTGGAGCTGATCCAAACTGCTTTCACGCCATGCTGGCACATTTGAAAGCCAGAAAAATAGACATTCAACGCAGTGAGCAACTTTTCTAAACCTTGCTTCAAAACACTTTTTGTTGCTCTGATTTTAGTCATCCTTTCGAGCGAAAAAGGCCGCTGTGAAGAAGATCATTCTCCTCAGAGTAATTCTCGATCAAGCTTGTATCTTGAGGCCTTTGGCCCAGGAGGTTTTGGTTCGTTAAATTACGAACTAGCCTTTTTTAATGTTCAAAAAAACGCTTTGTCTTGTAGACTCGGTTTGGGATTTTTAAACTTTATGGACGTAAACCAAACATTCAATCCAGATATAATTGTCCCTTTCGGATTTCATTATGCCTATGGCGCCAAACACAAAATTAAAATTGGAGGTGGCGAGTCTTTGTCGAGCGTAATGCAATTTTCATCGAATGATGGGCCGAAAAGAACCAACTCTTTCAACACTTTTCTTACGCTACAATATCAATGGACACTGGATAGCGGCTTGTTTTTGTTTTTAGGTTACACACCTATTATACAAGAACAAAAGCATTTTAAAAACTGGGCAGGTTTTGGACTTGGGTATGAGTTTTAGAATTCTTTTATATATCACCCTGTTCACAGCAGTAGCTTCTTGCAAGAAGGAGGATTATGAGATTGTTAATCTTTCAGGAAACAAGGTTTTGGCCTATGGTCACGGTGGGATGAGAAATTCTCCGTTGTATCCTATCAATTCTCTCGAATCCGTTTCAAAATGTATTTCGCTTGGTGCTGATGGTGTGGAGGTTGATATCCAAATGACGGCGGATGGAGAATTTGTGGCCTACCATGATCGTTTTTTGTCGAGCCTAACAAATAAGTCTGGAAAACCGCATGAACTCACGCTATCCCAAGTTACATCAGCGAGCTATGAATATATCCCCTATACGGATTATAAAATAGCCTCTCTTGAGAGCATCTTACTACTGATCGCAGGCAGAGAAAAACGGATATCCTTGGACTGTAAGGCATACATAGACGACTATTCTTATGCCGAGAAAAGGGTGTTCTTTGAGAAATACGCTACGCAACTTATTAAAATTCTCGATAAATACGAACTCAATTCCAAGGTAACAATTGAAACTCAAGCTCCTGAACTCATCGAATACTTAAATTCTAAAAGCGATTATTTAATCTACTATTATCCTTTTTCAGTTGCAGAGGCTTGGAGTAAAAACAAAAACTTTGAATTTGATGGAATTTCAATTGATAACGAGCATATTTCAAAAGAAGAAGTGGTAGAATTTCATAAAAAGGGACTGAAGGTTATTTTGTGGGGGACAAGTAGCAACAAGGAAAATGAAGAAGCTATGCGAAAAAGCCCCGATATGATTCAATCGGCCAAAGTCAAACATTTAGTGAAAATAACTAGGTGAAATATTTATAGTAAAGAATTCCATCCAGCCTTCCTACTACTCTACCTTGTCTTACTGAGGTCTTTAAGGCTCTTGATAAGTTGTTCAGCCGTTTTATCAATCCTGTCTTTTTGTGTTTTATTTCCAACCAATTCTAGCTCAAATCTTTCATTTTTGATTACGGCATTAATTTTCACCTCATACATGTCCGACATGGTAGCTAAACGGAAGGCATTAATATCATCGTTTCCTTTTTCATTTTTTGTATTTTCTAAATTAGGCTTCTGGTCATTAATGCGATAATACTTATGGACGCTTAGTGTTATATTTTCCTTCAATAATACGCTCTCTTCAAATTCTATGGTTTCATCAAGAAACTCCCCTGTTTTCTCAATAAGCCTTTTAATATCCCAATGTAAAACCTTAAAATTTGAAGCGTACGTATGGTTTTTGAATAAGAGACTTGAATGGTTATCTGATCATATACAAAGCCCCCTTTTTCCTTGTTTACGGCGGTTGTACGGCACTTGTATCTTTCGTAATAATTGTAATCCGTTAGGGTACGGGGATCGTTCTTTTGAACGTAACTCTCCACATCTAGTTGAAAACTGGTGTCCAAAGAGAAGGAAGCAATACCCGGAAGTTCAATTACAATTTGAGAATAAGAATAATTTAGTGGCAAAGTGGCTAGTAAAAAAAAGTAAGTTGAATTTCATGTTTGTTGATTTAAGTATTTCATTATTTAAAGCGTGGCCAACCAATTTCCAAATAAGGTTTCATGCACAAAATACCCTTCATCATTCGCAACCACAATTTCTTTTTCGACCAGCATTTTTAAAGCAGAATTCACGGTGCTGGCTGCGCCCAACTTATGCTTCGATCCAAATTCCCTTGACATTGGGTTTGTTACCAGGCCCTCCTTTGCGATAGCCTTTAAAACATTCCATTGGGTTTGGCTCATCAGGTTGGCATAGGCTGCAAAAAGAGGAGCATCTTGTTGGAGTATCTCAGACTTTATTATTCTTAATACTTCAGTATTCAAAGGTTCATTAGTTCCAAATAACAGATTGCAAACCAATTGAACAGCATAAGTCTGCCCTTTACACCATGAATAAATTTCGGCTATCAATTCCGCTGAAATAGTCTTTTCAGCGGCTTGAAAATGATTTTGAATAAACGGAGTATAAAGTTCTAAAGGAATAGCATCCAACGAAATCAGTTGGCAGCTCCTATAAAATGGCCTGTTCTTTTCCAAAAACATTGAAGTCATCATTTGACGATGGCTACCACTAAAAATGAATCGAATACCCGGATATGACTGCATAAACGTCCTAAACATCCCTTCTGCACCTGGTTCTTTAAACTTTGTAATTTGCTGGAATTCGTCAATTGCAATCACCACAGTGGTTTTTCTATTTTGAAGAAATTTCCCGATGGAATTCAAAGATTCTTGAGATTTTGCGATTGAAGAAGCGCCAATTTCAAATGCTGGAAAACCTGTAGTTGGGTCAAACGTGAGAATGACACCTAACGAACCAATTAATTTTTGAAATGCACTTGAAAAACCAGTTGAAGTTTTACCAAATCGCTCATAAACGGCCTTTATTAACAACTCATTTGCCTGTTCTATCGAATTTGTCGCCACCAAGTCGACATAAATGGCTTCAAGCTTTTTCTCCTTTTCGGCTTCTTGTAAAAACTGCTTAATGAGTGCAGATTTACCCATCCTACGCCATGCGTAAAGCATTACATTCCGCTCATTGTCAATGTGTTCGGCTAGTTTTTCCAATTCACTTTCTCTGTCACAGAAATATTCCTTGGAATGATATCCTAATAGTAAAAATGGATTTTTTGGAGCTTTCACAGCCCAAAGATAGGTCTTTTTATTTTGATTACGAGGTCTTCGTAACGATGTCTTCGTAACGAGGTGTTCGGAATGCATAAAAAAGGCTAAAATGCTAATTTAAGTTCCTCTAAATCTTAATAATCAAACTTGTATAAAAATTAATTGGCTCGGCTGGAATAATCCCAGGCCCTGGGTAGCCATCGGCGCGGCGGGTAAAGTAGCTGTTGTTGGTTAAATTATTAAGCCCGGCAGACACGCCAAGCCATTTGTATTCGTAGCTCGCCGAAAGATCCATCACCCAAAAAGAAGGAATGATTCCGTTAATTGCAGTTGGGGTTTTAATGCTGTTGGTAGCATCGGTAAATTGCTCAGCTGTGTACGAATATTGATAGCTCAACTTCAATTTTTTATATCCCAGATTCACTCCGGTTTTGAATATTATTTGAGGCACATCCTCTACCCTGTTTCCTTCGTAGCCCCTTTCTTCACTATCAATATAATAAGCCTCTTGAAAAGTGAAATTGCTAAAAACACTGGCCTTCCAATCTGGCTTTCTGATACCAAAAGATTGAAGCACATCCAATTCTACATACGATTCCACACCATAATTGCGAGAATCGGATACATTGGTTCTCAGTCGGTATATACGATACGTGCGTTGGTCCGTTTGAAGCACACTTCCTATTCGATCGTTATATGAAAGGTAGAAGGCGCTAATGTCAAATATAAATAGGTTTTGAACTGTGCCTCGTACGCCTGCATCAGCCGAATACCCGCTCTCGTCTTGTAAATTGGAATCCACCCTCAAGTTGGGGTTATTTACCCTCATGTCATTGAAATTAATGGCTCTGTAGTTCTGCGAGATACTTGAATAAACCTCCCATTTGTTGCTAAACTTATAGGCCGTTCCAATACCAGCCAACACAAATGACCTGTGGTTGTGTTTATAATCGGCAATGTTGGTATCCAACAAAGCGTTTCCCGCCAAATTGTTTACTCTGTACTTGTAATATCCCTCGGCTTCAGTGAGTATGTTTTCGTAACGAATTCCCGGCGTCAAGCTCCATTTGGGCGAAATCTGAAAAACATTCTCAGCAAAAAACGCCACGTTTTGACTAGGAAAATCATATTCGCTATGTTCTAAATTATCGGGGTGGTTGAAGGTGAAATTGGCATCGCTTCCATCGCTTGCCAAACCTTGTTTTCTGTTTGTTTTACCTCGATAATAACGCCCTCCAAGCAACAAATTAGAAGGGTTTCCCAAAATCTGATACGTATAAATAAGCCGTGTTTCGTTTCCGTAATTGCGGTACACATCCGATAACAAATCTCGGTCTCCACCTGGATCAGGACGATTGATATAACCCAAAATACCTAAAGCTTCTCTCGAAGAAAACAAGCCAAAATTTCTCATTTCCATTCGCCATTTTGGATTAAAAACATAATTGAGTTTTAGGGCAACAATATTCCAATCGACCCTAAACCAATTTCGGTCTCTAATTGATTGAGATGGGTCGTTTTCAAACATATCATCAGTGAGGCCACCTGGCTGATGTGCCAAATAACGCATACCTGTATATTCTACCCCCATGCTGAATTTTTGTCCAAATTGCTGGCCCACCGACACAAACCCAGTGAACTGATCGAACTCAGAATTAGGCCGCCAACCATCGCCACGCTTGTAGTTGACAAAACTGTAGTAGCTTGTGTTTTTAATGCGTCCACCCAACGCATTGTAGCTATTAAAAAGTCCGTAAGATCCAATAGTCTGACGGCTTTCAAGCCCAATTTTTCTATCATTAGGGCCTTCTTTCATTCTAAAATTGAGCACACCCCCAAACTGGGTTCCGTATTGCAAGCTTGCTGCACCTCTCACCACATCAATCGAACTCAGTGCTTCGGTAGGTGGTGTATAATAGCTCTCGGGATAACCCAAAGCATCGGCGGCTATGTCGTATCCATTTTGACGAGTATTAAAATTGGAGGTTCTATTCGGACTCAATCCTCGCCCGCCAATTCCCAATTGCGTTCCCGCTTGATCGCTCTCCCAAATATTGAGGCCAGCTACGCGAGAATATACCTGGCGGCTGTTGTTGGTTGCCAAGTTCCCATTTACCTCTTCGAGCAATACCACTTCGTTTTTCTTTCCCGCAAATATGTCCATACCATCAACCGACTGCCGATGCATAAGACCGAACCCCGACCCATAATCAGCCTGCACAATAATTTCTTCAAGTACTTCTGCTACACTGTCCAAACTAAAGCTAATCGTGTTTAGGCCAGGACTCAAATTCACTTCCATTTCGGTTGACTTTAAACCCAAAGTAAAAGCGATAATCGTATAAGATCCCGGGGGAATGTTGGTGAGTTCATAGGCTCCGTTTTTATCCGTTTTGCACTTATGTGAGGTGTATTTTAAAATGATTTCAGTTTCTGAACTCGCCTTTCCTGTTGACTTCCATGAAATAAGCCCAGATACGCTTGCATTTTGGCTGAAGGCCGCAGCCCCAACAAGCATAAACAATATGAATCCAAGATTTCTCACAGCTGTTCAAATGGGAGTATCCAATCCTTGTTTTTCCATGAATCGCGCATTTCACAGAGGTTGGTATTGGGATTAATAAATGGCCGCGAACCACTGCCATTGATGGTCACAAAAGTTTCTGCCTTAACCTGAACATCGGTAAATCCTTTAGCCGCTAAATCTGATTGTATCATTTGGGCAAATTGTAATATCATGTCTGGCTGCGTGGCCATTTGCTTTTCTTGGTGAGGCGCCAAATAATCAGAATTTCGAATTTCAATTCGTGCACCATTGGAAGGGTTCTCAGCAAAAAAATAAGCCTGACCAGCCTTTTCCATAAGCATTACCCTCCAACCAAATCGGTAGCCTTGCTCATGCCAGAATAGGTTGTCGCCATAAAAAACATACCTGAAGGGAAAAATAATTTGGAAAGCAAAATGGGCGATCAAAGCATATTTCAAAACCGCAAGAGAAGGCGAAGCACCTTTCTGTTGAACTTGTTCATCAGCCAAGTCATACCGCAACGCTCGGGCTAAAAACCCTATCAACCTCCGATGAAATGATTCAGAAAAGAAAACCAAGGTTGCCATGATCATGATGTAAGGAAACATCCCAATTTGGAACAAATAACCGGTAATGACATGGAAGGAAATTACAGCCGAATAAGCCAGCCAGCGAAACTTCCTTACACTAAGGGCAAATGGAATGAGTAAATCGTAAATGGCTCCAAACCAACTGAAGGCAAATGCAAGCCAAGTTTTGCTCAATAACCCTCCAACAAATGGTAGCGACGCATGGGCAGGTAGCCACAATTTTAATGGCATGGCCCTCATTAGCCAGTCGTAGTTGAGTTTGGCTATTCCGGCAAAAAAGTATACAATCCCCAATTGAAGTCTTATTGCGCCAATATTCCAAAATGGAACTTTGTTTTGGGTGCTGACTAACCCCAAACGCTCATCGAGAGAAAAATAGCGGTTAGCTGGCAAAAAAATAAGCAATGCCGCTACTATACTAATAAAGTAATAATGGTTGAGGTAGTTGGTTTTATCAATTAATTCAACATAGGTAAAACCTAAAAAAAACGTCGTTGTCGCATACTTGTATAAAAATCCAAGGGCAACAAACAAACTTGAAATAATGAGTAAACCAAAAAGTAGATATGTGCCAACTTCTCCGAGAGGCCTTACCCATTCAAAGCCATAGTATGTAAAATAGACTTTGGGTGCAATGTACAGTTCATAAATCCAGCCCTTGGCCCAAAACCTGAGCATACTTCCCAACATCATCAATCCAAATACAATTCGGAAAGTCACCAGGGGTGCAATATGCACTTCCCTTTGAAGCTTTGTGCGAATAATGGATATGAAGTTAAAATTGCTCATACAATGCCTTAATCTCCGTCGTTGTCTTGATACGTGATCACCACACCCAGTGCAGAAGGAACGTCTACTTTAAAGAGCACGGCTAAGAGTTGTAATTCTTTATAAAGTGCATCCACCTTCGTTTTGTCGGATAGCACAGCTTCTTTGAGTGGCTTGCTAATAGCCATTGCGGCGTTGTTGCATTTCACAAATTGGGCTTTAATGGCGTCATCGAGCGATCCTCCATTGTAAGTCGCCTTCAAATTAATGAGGTAGTCATCTAGTCCAACGGTATTGTTCCCAGTATACCACAATTCCATGCCTTTCAAACTAGCAAGAAGCAATTCCATGCTCACATTTCCTCGATATAGAGCCTCTACATGATCGGGTAATGAGGCTCCGTTAAAATCTCGAACACCACTCGGAATTCCCACTTTTCCATCTCTTACAAACCTTTCAAATTGCATATTAACAGAGTTGAGCATCAGGCCGATACCCGACCCAGCACTTGTACCAACATTGTTTTGAAAGGAGGTAGAATAACCCGACTCCCACGCGGCTTTTACTTTACCAGTATGACCAAGTAGGTCTTTAACCACCAAGCCCAAGTAATTTCTTCGATTGGCCGATTCCTGAAAAAAGACAATAACTGAGTCTTTGTTCTCGTGATGTAGCAAGTAATCTAAAGCTGGAAGCCCTTTTTCATCAAGTTTGGAAGCTGCGCTTAAATCGGTGAGGTTTTGGGCGATGTTTTTTTCAATTTCAACTTTGTCGGTTGGGTAAATATTAGAATTAGAACTCAAAGTGTGGTCCATAGCAGGGCCAAACTCAAATAACAATACTTTTTGCCAAGAAAGGTAGGCTAAATGATGTGCTGCCTGTAAACCATCCAGGGTGGTGCCACTCGGGCTGCTCAAAAAACTTGTAGTAGCATTTTCCAAACTTTCCAAGTTACCATAATGCTCTTTGTAACCGACTTGGATCACATTTTGGGCCCATGCATTCAACAGACTCTTCTGGTCGAAACTCCCAGATGCAGAAGGGAAGGGCGTAGTGGGCCCTTCCTTCTTATCTTTCTTTTTGCAAACCACCAGTATTGGTATCAGCAGTAATAACCATATTATTTTTCTCATTGTTTAAAGGCTTCCTTTTTTGTCGTCTAATTTATATTTATCCGAAATTAGTGCGATAGCATTATCGAGGTCCGTAGCCGAAACCAAGTAGTGATTTCCGCCACCCATATAGGATAGAATTTGGGAAGTTTGAGCCGAACTTAGTGCATAACCCGATGCGTATTGCAAGCCCCTAACAAAAGCATTAGCCTCAGAAAGGGTGTGGTTTCGCAAAGCATCATCCGATAAATTTGCCTTGGCTTCTTTGAGGTAATGAATGGCCGTTCCAGCAGCAATCAAGGCTAGATTCTCCTTTATGATTTCGCGTTGTTTGTCTCGCTCTACCAAGTCCTTGTTTACAATAGCAGTTCGTCCTGCCAAAAAGGCATCCATAATTGTTTTGTTGCATCCCAATACGGCGTTTCTTCCGTTGGAATATTTGCCCCAAAATCTATCTGTTCCGCTTGTTGGAAAATCGACCGCTTCCGAGAAGTAACCAAATGCTTCATCCCAGTGATGTTCCATTTTGGTGTAGTTAGCTCCATCCTCAAGGGTGGTGTTGTCTACTGCCATTTTTTCATCGCCCAAATACCCAAATGTGATTTGGTACAAAAAAACTGCTGACATGATGCCTTTTTCAATGATTTGAGCGTATTCCATGCCTTTGCTGTCAAACAAATATTGTTTTGAACCAGATTGAATAACGCCAGCTGTATCTTTTTTACCAGCAAAAACACCCGTTTTCGTTGAATCGCTCAACTTGGCAAGTCCATCCATATAAAAATCAAAGTCGAATGCATGTTTACTGTTATCTGATACTGCCTTATCCTTAAGTTGCTTGGTCGTGCCGTTTAATTCGCTTGAGCTAAATGGGCTGTTGGCATTGGCAAACATATCCTTCATTTTTTGAGCGCTAATAGAGGTGCCAGGAGTGTTGGCTGTTTTCATATAGGCAATCAGCTCACTGGCCATATTCATTCGTTGGGTTTGCCCGTTAAATGACACACTTGAACTACCCTTTCTCAAAAAGGTATAGGTACTAGGAATGGCCAACTTGTCTGGTGTGGTGCTTGGTTCAGGGTACACACATGTTCCATCGTCCTTTTTGGCTTCTGCGCTATAATTGGTGGCGCGCTCGTCCATACATCCCTTCTTTTTACATGAAATTACACTGCTTCCTATCATTATGGCAAGTACCCATAAATTAAATTTCCTCATTCTTATCCTTATTTAGATTCAATTAAAATAACGACGCAAATCTATTGGCCCACCTACGGTTACACAATACCTATGCTTAGGTATATTAGTCATATTTCACTCTGAACCTCGCCAAAAGCATCATTCGTTTTCAGCCTCACTTCCCTTTTTATTACACCAATTTCGAATGGCCAACCCCTGCCCTTAACCTGTCCTTATTACTTTACTTTCGCGCTATGCACAAATTGATCTTGATTCTTCCCTTTGTTCTCATAGCCTGTAACTCCAAAACTCCCGAATCCCCTGAAAACAAATCGGCTTTACCTCCTACCTCTTGGGCCCTTGAAATTCAAAATCTGAGCAAAACAGATTATCCTGATAATCCAGATTGGGGATTTGAAGCCACATCGTACCACACCTATCTTTTCAATTCTGGCTTAATTACAAAAGAAGAAAATGGCTACACCATTACATTTTTGGTAAATAAGCAAAAGGATACGATCACACTCCGAAATGTTGATTTGAGCGAATTTATTCCTACCGTGCCTTCAAGCGTCAAGGACGATGAATACCTCACCAAGCTTACACTAGTCAACCAAGAATGGAATCGAAACCAAGTGAATTTTATCGATGGGCAATTTAGCAGTTCAAATCCTGAAATCATATGTATCGATTTGGCCAGAAACTGCTTAAATTCATATTTGTGGGAGGTGTCTACTTATGTAAACGAAGATGAAATTAAAAAAACAAACGGGCATGGGTGGTTCAATTTTCCAAAAGACCTATATGCCTCTTTGTTTGTACTAAAAAACGGCTTCCCGTTTGAGAAATATGCGTCAATACTCGAAAATTGGGTAGACCCCGAAAGCAAAAAGATAAATCATGATTTACTCGCGAAAAAAGTGTCAACTGTTCCTGTTTCCTTTGTAGACAGCAGCGATGCCATGTATCCGCTTCAGGGTGCGCGAATTAAAAAAAGAAAGGAAATTATTTTTCCATTAGAATTCCAAACCATGCGTGACTTACAATCGGATAGCACCTTATTTGCCACCTTCTCACCACCTGGGTATTACAACCGCGCGGATCCAAGAGTTACCCAATTGGGCCGGACTTATTCGCTTAACAACGTAAAAGTGAGCAGCATAAAAAGCATGATCAATGGCGACACGCTTTCGGAAATAACACTGTCCTTTAATAATCGTCAAAATTCAAGATTCACCAAGCTTGTAATTGGAGGCCTCGATATGGATGCCTTCCCCAAGCTCAGTACTGCTGATGCCAACAATGGCTGGAAATCTGCCATGGGTTTTTCAAACCATACTTTCTACGAAAATTACACGGATCATTTGAAATGTAAGTCGGCGAGGCATCCCTACTTTGCCTACCTATCAGATGAAGACGGCAAATGGCTAGATAGCCACCAAATAGGAATTGATGGCCCCATCATGCACTGGGACAATGTGCGGAAAAACGTGCTTCACATCTGGCTACTTTCATTTGAACGACATGCTTTGGTAGGTCATTATTTAGTTGAATTTAAAACCAAATAAAATGAGATCAATTTTATTCATTATCACCCTTTTGGCCTTTCTTTTCTCAGAAGCGCAAGATGTTTTTTTGGAGCCTCGCAAAGCAGTGAGTTTCGAAGAAGCGCAGCGCGACTTGGCCTCATTCTACGCAGCCCTTCAAGCCGTTCACCCTTCATTGTACAGGTATATCGATAAGAATGAGCTCGATCAAAAATTTCAAAACGCAATTGCTTCTTGTAAAGACAGTAGCGATGATCAAAAAATTCACCTTTTGGTAAGGCAACTGATAACTTCAATTGGATGCGGTCACACCGTTGCAAAACCTTCAAAAGAGTGGTATGCCGCAATGAAAGGAAACAAGGCCATCCTACCCTTTTCTGTGTTTACCCTCAACAACCGCATCTTTTTGAATAAGAGTTATGATTACGATAGCACGGTTTACGAGCGAGGTACAGAAATACTTTCGATAAACGGTCACACGAGTTTTGATATGTTGGAACAAATGCGAGCCATCCAACAACGAGATGGACTGTCTTCCACCTTTGTTGAACATAGCATCAAACGCACATTCCAAACCTACAACCTGTTTTTGTACGGACTACCCAGTGAGTATGTCATCGAATTTAAAATGAATGATTCAACTCAATTGGTTTCGTTTGAGGCCGAGAAAGTTAAAGCCCAGAGATATGATCCAACTACTGATTCAAGCACGTCGACGACCCTCATAAAAGGAAAGGCTATGAAATTGTCAGCCGACAGCCAACTCGAGGGTGCTTTGATCATGGACATCAATCGTTTTGGAACAGGAGGATACAAGCGTTTTTACAGAAAGGCGTTCAAGGAAATACGAAAACAACAAATTAGCAATTTGGTGATTGACCTGAGGCGAAATGGTGGAGGATACTTCCCAAACGGCGCACGTCTGTTAAGGTACC
>JAGQYO010000048.1 GCA_020435995.1 Flavobacteriales bacterium
AGCAGGAAGAGAAGTTAATCACGAAAGAGCAAAGCGAAATTCGGGAAGTCCTGCCCCCGCAACTAGAAAGAAAGTTCAGTTTAACCGCTGGACTTTTTTTTATTACAAAGTTTATGAAACTGAAGCAGGACGAGAAGTTAATCCCGAAAGAGCAAAGCGAAATTCAGGTGCAAGTGATGGTGCATCAAAGCAAATATGTCCACCTTTCAAATTACATCTACTTTTGAAAAATGAAAGAAGAAAAACCCCATAAGGCAGGATTTGTAAATATTATTGGAAATCCGAATGTAGGCAAGTCAACATTAATGAATCAATTGGTTGGTGAAAAGCTTTCAATCATTACATCCAAAGCCCAAACTACTCGGCATCGCATACAGGGGATTGTTTCAGGGGATGATTTTCAAATTGTTTATTCCGACACTCCGGGCATTGTAGATCCAGCGTACAAAATGCACGAAGGAATGATGGGTTTTGTAGAATCTTCATTAATTGACGCGGACTTGATTTTATACATCACCGAGGTGGGGGAAACCCAAGTGAAAAACGAAAAAATAGTTGAACGCCTTCAAAAAACTTCTGTTCCTATACAACTCGTTGTAAATAAAATTGACACCTCTTCAAAGGAAGCCATAGCTAAGCACGTAGAAGTTTGGTCGGAGTTATTACCTAATGCCGAAATCACAAAAATTAGTGCTCTGAAAAGCACCAACGTAGACCGACTTCTCAAACGCATTATCAAAAAACTTCCCGTAAGCCCGGCGTATTTTCCAAAAGATGAGCTGACTGACAAACCCATGAGGTTCTTTATGGCCGAGATTATTCGCGAAAAAATATTTCTTAATTATAGTAAAGAGATTCCCTATTCATGTGAAGTGGTGATTGAATCATTTAAAGATGGCGAAGACCGAATTGATATTAGGGCAGAGATATTTGTTGAAAGGAATAGCCAAAAAGGAATCCTTATCGGGCACCAAGGTCAGGCCTTAAAAAAAGTGGGGATGCAAGCCCGTGCTGATATGGAAAAATTCTTGGAAAAACACGTCTATCTGGACTTGTTCGTCAAGGTGAACAAAGACTGGAGAAACAGCGCAAGGGAACTAAAAAAATACGGTTATATCAATTCTTAGGCTGGTAATACTTCATTGCCTCTGGAATCAGCGCCTTTAGGTCACTTACACGAGTTTCGTGGGAAGGGTGTGTGCTTAGAAATTCGGGAGGCTGTTGTCCACCAGACAAAGATGCCATTCTTCCCCAAAACTCTACTGCTTCATTCGGGTCGTACCCAGCACTAGCCATAAGTATTAAACCCATGTGATCTGCCTCAGATTCATTTCCCCTTGAGAATTTTAACATGCCCAATTGGGTTCCAATTCCAACAGATTGTAAAAACAACTCCTTCGTAAGGGTGGGATTTTCACCCATGGCGACACTCAATCCCGAAATGCCAAGTTCTGCTATCATTCCTTGACTCATTCTTTCAGAGCCGTGATTAGCTAAAGCATGGGCTATTTCGTGACCCATCACCACTGCAATTCCTGTTTCCGATTCACAAATAGGCAAAATACCTGTGTAAAAAGCCACTTTTCCACCAGGCATACACCAAGCATTCACTTGCTCTGATTCAATTAAGTTAAACTCCCACTCATACCCATTTAACTTTGAATATATTTTATGATCAGCGTAATACTTTTCAGCTGCAATTTTTATACGCTCTCCTACCCGCTTTATCATTGCCACTTGCTCCTGATCCGAACTCAGCTTGCTCTCTGCCAAAACTTGTTTGTATTGCTCAAAACTCATAGGAAACATTTGAGCATTTGGTACAATTTTCAGTTGCTTTCTTCCCGTCATAGGAACCGTATTACAAGCAATAAAAAAAAGCGTTAGAAGGATTATCGATAGCGTCTTATTCATCTACGTTTTAATTACAATTTTTCAAATTTCGAATGGTGGCAGCCGGGTCCATGGATTTAAATACAAAACTCCCTGCAACCAATATATCGGCACCTGCATTTACCAATGCTCCAGCATTTTGATCGGTTACGCCTCCATCCACTTCTATTTTAGCATTTGAGTTATTCTTTAGAATTAGCTCCTTTAATTCAGAAACCTTGTTTACTGCATTAGCAATAAATTTTTGCCCTCCAAAGCCAGGATTAACCGACATAATCAAGACCATATCAACATCATTGATCATATCGCTTAGCAAATGAACTGGCGTATGAGGGTTGAGCGAAACTCCCGCTTGCATTCCTGATTCTTTTATGGCACTAACGGTTCTATGCAAATGAGTACAGGCTTCATAATGAACGGTTAAGTTGTGGGTACCAGCATCGGCATATTCCTTAATATATCGCTCGGGCTGCACAATCATAAGATGTGTATCAATAAACTTGTTGGTATAGGAAGCCATTGTTTTTATGATAGCAGGCCCGTAGGAGATATTGGGTACAAAAACACCATCCATTACATCCATGTGAAGCCACTCAGCTTCGGTGTTATTAATCATTTCTACATCGCGCTGCAAATTGCCGAAATCTGCCGCTAACATGGAGGGTGCAATAATGGGATTCATAGGCTCAAAAATAGCAAACAAAAAAGCCCCGATTACTCGAGGCTTTTAAATTAATTTTCCTAAGCCGTTCGTTCAGGTTTAGGCAGTAACACTTTTCTAGAAAGTTTCATTTTTCCAGATTTTTCGTCAATTCCAATTATTTTAACTTCAATAACATCGCCTTCTTTCAAGAAATCTTTTACATCCGCCACTCGCTCATGGTCCACTTCTGAAATGTGGAGCAAGGCATCTTTACCAGGCAGAATCTCAACGAACGCACCATAAGCTTGGATCGACTTTACCTTTCCTTTGTATATCTCACCAACTTCTGGAATAGCTACGATCATTTTAATACGGCCCAATGCAGCATTAATGTCATCAAGGTTATTTGAAGCAATCTGCACAATTCCTTTTTTATCTACCTCTTCAATAGATATCACAGTATTGGTGGCCGCCTGTATTTCTTGAATAATTTTTCCACCAGGCCCGATTACCGCACCAATCATATCTCCTGGAATTTCGATTACCTCAATTCGTGGAGCATGTGGTTTGTAATCTGGCTTCGCTTCAGAAATTGTTTTGTTCATTTCACCAAGAATATGAAGTCTTCCAGCTCTCGATTGTTCAAGAGCTGATTGCATAATCTCATAAGAAAGTCCACCCACTTTAATATCCATCTGACAAGCTGTAACGCCATCTTTGGTTCCCGTTACTTTAAAGTCCATATCGCCCAAGTGATCTTCATCTCCTAGGATATCAGAAAGAACTGCAAATTTGTTGTTTTCTGTAACCAAGCCCATTGCGATTCCCGAAACTGCTTTTGGAATTTTAATACCCGCATCCATCAACGCCATTGAGCCAGCACATACAGTTGCCATAGAGCTCGATCCATTGGATTCAAGAATGTCGGATACAACCCTAATCGTGTAAGGATTAACTTTGTCATCTTGCGGAATCATTGTCTTTAATGCCCTAAGCGCCAAGTTTCCGTGTCCAATTTCTCTCCTCGAAACACCTCTCATTGGACGCGCTTCACCAGTAGAAAATGGAGGGAAATTATAGTGAAGAATAAACTTTTCTGATCCCTGATAAATAGCTCCATCAATAGATTGCTCTTCCTTTTTACTTCCAAGTGTGATAGAAGTTAACGATTGTGTTTCGCCTCTTGTAAATAAAGCCGAACCGTGGGTAAACGGTAAATAATCAATCTCCGTCCAAATAGGTCTGATCTCATCTAGTTTTCTTCCATCCAAGCGCTGATGATCATCTAGAATCATACGACGCATGGCCTTCTTTTCTACATCGTGGTAATACTCGCTTATGTATTGTTCCTTTTCGGCTAACTCCTCTTCTGAAAGACTTGCCACAAATTCTTCTTTAATCGCCGCAAAACCTTCACTTCGTTCTTGCTTTGAAGTTCCTTTTTTGGCAAATTCATAGCACTTTTCAAAACAGGCATCATACACGCGCTGACGAAATTCTTCATCGTGTGTTTCGTGAGAGTACTCTCTTTTAGCTGGTGCATTTATTTTCTTAGCAAGCTCCAGTTGAGCTTCACATTGCACCTTAATCGCCTCATGTGCTACTTTAACAGCAGCAAGCATATCAGCTTCAGAAACTTCTTTCATTTCGCCTTCTACCATAACAATGCTATCAGCAGTAGCGGCAACCATAATTTCCATATCCATTAAAGGATCGGCCATTTGTGATTGAGTTGGATTAATCACAAACTCGCCATTAATTCTTGCCACACGTACTTCTGATATTGCCCCTTGAAAAGGAATATCGGATACGGCCAGTGCAGCCGAGGCGGCTAAACATGCCATAGAATCAGATAGGTTTTCACCATCATAAGAAAGCAGGTTGACCAAAACTTGTGTATCGGCGTGGTAATCTGAAGGAAAGAGAGGACGAAGCGCCCTGTCAATTAAGCGGCAAACCAATATTTCGTGGTCAGAAGGACGAGCTTCTCGTTTAAGAAAACCGCCTGGAAAACGTCCAGAAGCTGAAAATTTTTCTCTATAATCTACAGTCAGTGGCATAAAGTCGACACCTTCTTTTGCCGTTTTTGCAGACACCGCGGTAGCCATTACTATTGTTCCGCCACATCGTAAAACGACGGCACCGTCCGATTGACGGGCTAATTTACCCGTTTCTAGGGTAACTTCCTTGTCTCCTATCATGAAGGAGTGCGTTGTTGCTTGTAAAGTCATATAATTATTGTGTATTAACGGTTAGAGGTTAGGTTAAACAAAAAAGGCAATTACTACAATTGCCTTTTTGTTCGATATTTATCTTCTTAATCCCAGCTCTTGAATGATAACCCTATAACGGGCAATATCTCTATGCTTGAGATAGTCGAGCAACGCACGTCGCTTTCCTACCATTGCAATCAACGATTTCTGAGTATTGTAGTCTTTTTTATTCTTCTTTAAGTGATCTGTCAAATGTGCAATTCGAGCAGAAAACATCGCGATTTGCCCTTCGGAATTTCCAGTATCAGTTTTAGACTTCCCAAATTTGGCGAAAATCTCTTGTTTTACTTCAGCAGTTACTGACATATTGTGTATATATTAAACCTCTAATTTTTAAGGCTGCAAATGTAGTTATTTCTTTAAAACGACCAAGTAATATTTTTACTTTACTTGGAAATGGTTAAGCATTATGGATAAATTGGATTTCAGATCGTTACGTTCCACTATGTAATCGAGGAAACCGTGTTCGAGTAAGAATTCAGAAGTTTGAAATCCTTCTGGCAAATCCTTTCCAATTGTTTCCTTAACCACTCTCGGGCCAGCGAAACCAATTAGCGCACCTGGCTCCGCAATATTTATATCACCTAACATAGCGAATGAAGCTGTAACCCCACCAGTAGTAGGATCAGTTAAGATCGAAATAAATGGCAGCTTTGCTTTAGCGAGTAAGGTGAGTTTTGCCGAGGTTTTGGCCATTTGCATAAGTGAGAAGGCCGCCTCCATCATTCTTGCTCCTCCCGACTTTGAAATAAGAATAAAAGGCCGTTTGTTTTCAATTGAATAATCAATAGCACGGGCTATTTTCTCACCCACTACCGAACCCATTGATCCCCCAATAAAATTGAAGTCCATACAGCCAATCACCACAAGATGGCCCTCTAGTTTGCCAGTTGCTGTCCGCACCGCATCAACCAATCCTGTTTTCTTTTTTGAGCTGGCAAGTCGGTCTGTATATTTTTTTGTGTCTTCAAATACAAGCGGATCTCCAGACGAAACATTTCTGTTGAGCTCGGTGAATTTATTTTCATCAAAAAGAATTCGAAAATATTCGATAGACCCTATCCTTTCGTGAAACCCACACTTATCACACACCCATGAATGCGCAACATGGTCTTCAGAGGTCATTACATTTTTACAAGATCTGCACTTATACCAAAGGCCTTCTGGAGTCTCCTTTTTTTCTTTAGTAGGTGTGCTTACACCTTGCATTTTTCTTTTAAACCAACTCATTTCTCCTTCTTTTAGGATGTGAATAAATGAAAGTTAAGCTAAGGTAATGTTGTTATCCAAATATACGTTTTGTACGGCATGAATCAACTCCACACCTTCTTTAACGGGTTTTTGAAATGCTTTTCGACCCATGATCAATCCCTGACCGCCAGCACGTTTATTAACTACTGCGGTCATTACGGCTTCTTGAAGGTCTGAGTCACCAGCAGAGGCCCCACCCGAATTAATCAAACCTATTTTTCCCATGTAGCAGTTGGCCACTTGGTATCTTGTTAAATCAATGGGATGATCAGAAGACAATTTAGAATACACATCTTTATGTGTTTTCCCAAAGTCTATGGCGTTGTAACCGCCGTTATTTGTGGGTAATTTCTGCTTGATGATATCCGCTTGAATGGTTACACCAATATGGTTTGCTTGCCCAGTTAAATCTGCCGCAGTGTGATAGTCAACACCATCTTTTTTGAATCCAGAATTTCTCAAATAACACCAAAGAATGGTGGCCATCCCTAATTCATGCGCTCGTTCGAAAGCCTCGGCTACCTCTTGAATTTGCCTTTCAGATTCATCAGAACCAAAATAAATGGTAGCTCCCACAGCAGCAGCGCCCATTTCCCAAGCACTCTCTACCGAGCCAAACATAATTTGGTTGTAGGTATTTGGGTAGGTTAAAAATTCATTGTGATTTATTTTTACAATAAAAGGAATTTTATGTGCGTATTTTCTGGAGCATTGAGCCAACACACCAAAAGTTGAAGCAACACCGTTGCAACCAGCTTCTATGGCCAACTCAACGATTTTGGCTGGGTCGAAATAAATCGGATTTGGAGCAAATGAAGCCGCAGCACTGTGTTCTATTCCTTGATCCACTGGCAAAATGGAAACATAGCCTGTTCCTCCTAATCTGCCGTGATTGTACAAGCGTGCTAAGTTGTTCAACACTTGATTGCTTCTATTGGTACCAATAAAATGCTCAGTGATAAATTCTCCCCCAGGAGCTGCAATGGCAGATTTGTCTATTGTTTTGGATTGATGACCAAGATAATACTCAGCTTGAGATCCAAGTATGTTTTGGGTGTTAGAAAGTGTACTCATACTCTAGTAAAATTCCAATTAATTAATGGGCGGCAAAAGTAGGAATTATTGAAGATGAACCATTTGAATCACAAAAAAAGGGTAGCCTTTAGTGCTACCCTTTCCAAAAATTATTGCATCAATTTATTTAACTCAAGCCAGAAATGACTCCATTATTATCAATATCCATGTGCTCAGAAGCAGGTACTTCGGGCAATCCAGGCATACGCATCATTGCACCCGTAATAGGAATTACAAATCCAGCTCCCGCAGCAAATTCAAATTCTCGTACTGTTACCCTAAAGCCAGTAGGGCGGCCTATCAATTTTTCATTATCTGAAAATGATTTTTGGGTTTTTGCCATACAAATTGGTAATTTATCTAGCCCCAAAGTTTTGATTCGTTTTAAGTCGAGAATTGCCTTTCCTTGATAGTCCACGCCATCGGCACCGTATACTTTTTTGGCAATTGTTTCCACCTTTTCTTCTATAGACGAATTCCAATCGTACAAGGGTTTAAATTCATTTCCAGCAGAATCAATATTCTCGACCACTGCTTGAGCTAAATCCGTGGTTCCTTCACCTCCCATAGCCCAACCTTTGCTAACTACTGCCTTTACTCCCTTTTTCGCACAAGCCGCTTGTACAAACTTAATTTCTTCCTCGCCATCTCCCGCTCTGTGATTAATTGCGACTACTGGAGTAATTCCAAACTGTTTGGCATTTTCGATGTGCTTTTCAAGATTAGCAAAACCATTTTGTACTCTCTCTAAGCTAATATCTCCATATTCTTCTTTTTGCGCTCCGCCGTGATGACGCAGTGCTCGAATGGTAGCAACCAACACAATGGTATGAGGTTTTAATCCTGCATATCCGCATTTGATATCCATAAATTTTTCGGCACCTAAATCTGATCCAAAACCCGCTTCGGTAACTACATAGTCACTAAGGCTTAATCCCATTTTTGTGGCGATGATCGTATTGGTACCTTGTGCAATATTGGCAAACGGACCTCCGTGAATAATCGCTGGGTTTCCTTCTAAGGTTTGAACTAAATTAGGCTTAACGGCATCCTTAAGTAAAATAGCCATTGCATTTTCAGCCTTCAAATCTCTTGCATAAATCGGCTTTCTGTCGTAGGTAAAGCCAACGAAAATGTTACCCAATCGCTTTTTCAAATCTTCGCGGTCGTTGCTCATGCAAAGAATGGCCATTACCTCAGAAGCGGGCGTAATATTAAAACCATCCTGACGTGGAATACCATTTCCGATACCACCCAAACCAATGGTAATATCGCGAAGCGAACGGTCGTTCATGTCCATTACTCGCTTCCAATATATCATTCTTGGATCAATACCCAAATTCTGCGTTTTACTTTGAAGGTTGTTGTCGATCAATGCAGAGAGCAAATTGTTAGCTTTTTCAATAGCAGAAAAATCGCCGGTAAAATGAAGGTTAATATCTTCCATAGGTACCACCTGAGAATATCCCCCACCAGCGGCGCCACCCTTCATCCCGAAAACAGGACCCAGAGACGGCTCTCTTAACACCACAGTGGCTTGCTTGCCTATCTTATTTAATCCTTCTGTAAGTCCAATCGAAACAGTTGTTTTTCCTTCACCTGCCGGCGTCGGCGTTAGCGCTGTAACAAGTATGAGTTTGTTGCTCTTTGCCTTTTTCTCATTAATTAAATGAAGCGGAAGTTTCGCTTTGAACTTTCCATAATGTTCTATATCATCTACTTCGATTTTTAGCTTTCCAGCTATTTCATTGATGTGCCTTAGTTTGGCAGCTTGTGCAATGTCAATATCAGAACCTACTTTTCTTTCTGTGCTCATACAATTATTTATTTTGGGGCTTGCAATAATAGGAAAACTTGTTGTGGGGTAATTAAAGCTATGGCTTCAATTCAAGAATTACTTCTTCAAGATGTTGAAATTCATACCATGAACGGGCGAAATGGCTTTCTTTGCAGCCCCAAATAATGATATGAGTAACATAGTAGCCATTGTAGGTAGACCAAATGTAGGAAAGTCCACTTTTTACAATAGAATGGTTGGTCGAAGAGACGCCATTGTAGACGATTTTAGTGGTGTTACCCGCGACCGCCATTATGGAAAATCTATTTGGAATGGGAAGGAATTTACCTTGATAGATACGGGTGGATATGTAAAAGACTCGGTAGATGTTTTTGAAGTTGAAATCCGAAAACAAGTAGAACTTGCCATTGATGAAGCCACGGCCATAGTGTTTATGGTGGATGTAAACTCTGGAATTATCGACCTTGACCAAGAGGTAGCTCATCTGTTACGCAAAACGGAAAAGCCTGTTTTTCTGGTGGTAAACAAAGTAGACAACAACGAAAAACGCGCTTTAGCAACTGAATTTTATTCTCTAGGTCTAGGTGAATATTACTGTGTATCGTCGGTAACTGGAAGTGGGACTGGCGATTTGTTGGACGAAATAGCCAAAATATTACCGCTGGATAAACCTCGAGATGACAATGATGGCCTCCCTCGATTTGCTGTAGTTGGTCGCCCTAATGCGGGAAAATCTTCTTTTATTAATGCCATTACAGGAGAAGAAAGAAACATTGTAACTGATATTGCTGGTACCACAAGAGACACGAATGATTTTCGATACAAATCATTTGGATTTGAGTTCGTGTTGGTAGATACCGCCGGTATTCGTAAAAAGCGAAAAGTTCACGAAGACTTGGAGTTTTACTCAGTAATGCGAGCCATTAGAGCGATAGAGGCCTCTGACGTTTGTTTTGTAATGATAGATGCCACAGAGGGCATTGGAGCTCAGGATTTGAGCATCATAAGTTTGGCTTACAAAAACCACAAAGGGATCGTAATTATGGTCAACAAGTGGGACTTAATAGAAAAAGAAACCAACACAGCCCGTGATTTCGAAAGGAGAATTAAAGAGAAACTCGAACCTTTTACTGATGTAGATATTTTATTTGTTTCGGTTAAAGAAAAGCAGCGAATTTTTAAAGCCTTGGAGCTGGGAGTTCAAGTTTTTGAAAACAGAACTCAAAAAATTCCTACGAGTCAATTGAATGATTTTTTTCTACCTATCATAGAAAGATCGCCGCCACCGGCCATTAAAAGTAAGTATGTTCGTATTAAATACGTTACTCAATTGCCTATTTACTACCCCACATTTGCATTTTATTGCAACCTACCTAAATATGTAAAGGAACCTTATAAGCGGTTTTTAGAAAACAAGCTTCGAGAAAAATATAATTTTACCGGGGTTCCCATTCAAATTTGGTTGCGCGAAAAATAAATGAGTGTAAATGGATACAATTGTTCAGTTTTTAAAGGCAGAAATTGAGAGCCTAACATTTGAAGAAGTAGAAACCAATGTACCCCTAATATCTACCAAAATTTTGGATTCGATTACGGTAGTTGACCTTGCAGTGGCTATTGAAGATGAGTACAAAATAAAGGTGCCGTTGAATGAAGTAACGGAGGAAGAGTTTGATACCATTGAAAGAATGGCAAAATACATTCAAAATAAAATTTGAAACATTCATTCAATACCGTTGTCATTCCAGTTCTTGCGGGGCTCCTATTAGGCCTTTTTTTTATCCTAAAATCGGAGAATAAAATTCTATCTCACGCTGAACTGCCTCGTGAAATCCAGATTAAATACTACCCCAATTTTACCACTGAAGCACAACTCGCTACAGCCAAAGCACTGACCCAAGAAAATGTGATTCTCATGATAGGTTCAAGTGAACTGAGTTCTACCAGCCCCTTTATGCCTATTCCTTTTCTGAGCAAAGTGAGCCAAAAAAAAGTGATTTCATTAGGTGCAGCGGGCAACCAAAGTTTCAGCATTTATACACAATTATGCTCCTTGAGACCCTGGCTTAAAAATGCAAATATTTTTATCCTATTGAGCCCTGGCTGGTTTGAAGACAAACCTTCAAAAGGAACACCATTAGAGGTTTTTATGGACAATTGTGATGCGCAAACACTAGAGCGCATTTATACTGATAACGCACTTTCACTTGATTTTAAAACTCCGATTTCGGATTACATCGCCAAAAACTTCTCATCCATTTCTTCTCCCAATGCTACCTTAAAATCGTGGGCATGGTCGAAATCTGGAAAGCCTCTTGTTGCCCAAGCCTTTTTTGCTCCATTAGAACTATTTGCTAGGTCAGAATTCAATTGGAGCGTACATCACAACCCCAATTTTAATCAAATAATGAGCTCACAAGAAGATATGAGTTCAACCGTAGAGAACATTGATCTGGATGGTCAAAATTTCGAAAACGAAAAATGGAACCTCGATTCTTTGAAAAGAGATGCACAAGTAAGGTTTCAATCCCAAAGCAACTCCAATGATTGGGGCATTAGCAACGATTACTTTTTACGCCATGTAAATGGAAAACAAGCCACCATTCGAAGCGTGAATATTTCCTCGAACCAAGAATATGAGGATTTAAAATTGTTGGTGGCCTTCTTAAAATCAGAAGGGAGCAATTGTTCCTTTGCCATGCAGCCCATGAATCCCTTTTATTACAAGAAACTGAATACCCTCTCACCTACCCTTGACAGCATTCAAACATTAGTGAGGTTAAATGGCTTTTCCTATGTAAACCTCATGGAAATGGACACAGCTAAATACAAGAAAGGCATGCTCAATGATGTGATGCACTTGGGTGATTTGGGTTGGCTAAGCATCGATGAATTTTTATTGAATACTTATGGGTCAAAGTAGAAACAAATGGCTCCAAATATTATTGAATGTGGTGATTGCAGCCACAACTATCATTACTTGTTGGTTTTTATATTCTCCTAGCAATACATCGGAAGCCAACCAACCCAAGTCTAAAATTCAATTTATTTACCAACAATTTTAGCCCATGCTTCCATTTTCTACTCCAGAGTTTTTTCTGCTAATGGGCCTTTTTGTAGGGGTCATGTGGGTTGGAAAATGGGCGTTTAAAAACCTCATCTCCTTTTCCCTTCTGCTGACCATCTTGTCAGCTCTATATATTGCCATCTATTTTCCTCGACCGATGCACTTCGTGGTGTTCTTTGCATACAGCTATTTGGTTTACTACTTGTTTTCCTTTGTACTAAAAACCGAAAACAAGCTCTGGGGAATACTCATGCTTTGTTGGCCGATGATAACCCTTAAGTTGAACATAAAAGAGGGAGCTTTCGACCTGAGCGAATTACTTGGAATGGCTGGCCTGTCCTACATTTCGTTTAGAACAGTATCACTTTATTACGACACCCTGCCAGAAGAAAAACCAATAAACATCATTACATTTTTTAGTTTCATTTCCTTTACTCCTTCCCTTCTTATTGGCCCAATCGATCGAATGAATCGTTTTAAAAATGACTTAAAACTGGGGTATGATCAACTCACTTTATCAAGGTTTTACGAAGGGATGCAAGAACTCATTTATGGGGTGTTCTATACCTACGTATGCGCCGAAGTAATCGATAGATATTGGTTAAGCACCATCGACTCTACAAGCACAGAATTCTCAGCGATAGTTTCAAACTTTTACGGCTACTTTATTTACCTCTATTTTGATTTTGCGGGATATTCGAGCATGGCCATAGGAGTTGGAAAAATGATGGGAGTCGACTTACCCATAAATTTCAATAAGCCTTTTCTGGCTCAAAATCCACAAGATTTTTGGAGGCGTTTTCACAAGTCTCTTGGAGATTGGCTTTCAGATTATTTTTTCAAACCGCTCTATAAGTTTTTGAGCCAAAGAAAATCGCTTAAAAAAAATCCTCTCCTTAGACAAAACATAGCCATGATGGCCACTTTCACGCTAATGGGATGCTGGAATGGGTTTCAACTTAATTTCGTTTTGAGTGGTATGTTATTCGGCGTGTACTCTGTGGGTCACAACTCCTATATTTATCAATGTAAAAAACAGAAAAAAGATGTTGTTTTTGGCGATATAAATGAAGGGGTCAAAAAATGGATATCTGTCATATTGTTTTTGCATTTAGCGGCTTTTTCTATTTACATTTTTAGCGGAAGGGCTCCTTTTATTTGATCTTATGCGGTTTAATTTTTTCACCAATTCATTCGAAAAAACCAACGAAAACCACAATAAAATTGCTGTGCGAGGCAGTGATGGCGATTTAAGTTGGTTGGAGTTACAGTCTAAGGTAAATTCAATAGAGATGGTTTTAAAGGACATCAACATTCCTAAAGGCCATCCCGTATTGCTCTATGGTCATAAAGAAAAAATGTATCCAGTATGGATCTTAGCATTGATGAAAAATGACATTCCGTATGTGCCTCTAGATTCAATTTATCCATGGGAACGTATCGAAGGAATCGCTAAAGAAACCGAAAGCCAACTTCTGGTTAACCTCTCAAGCCATAATGTAGAGTTAGCGATTGCATGCATAGTGGATTCTAATTTGAAGGTTAGCTATAAAAATGAATTGGATTTCACAAACCGAACCTATGGGAAGGCCGAAAATCCCCTTAGATATATTCTCTACACGTCGGGAAGCACTGGAAAACCAAAGGGTGTGATGATAGCCAAAGAAGCCGTGTTGAGTTTTATAACATGGATTGAAGAAGAATATGATTTCGTTGAAAGCGATGTTTTTATGAATCAGTCGTTATTCACTTTTGATGTTTCACTATATGATACTTTGAGCGCATTTCATTTAGGCGCTTCTATTTTCCTTGCCGACCGCGAACTCACTGGCGATGCCCCAAAATTCTTTGAGGAAATAAAAAAATATGCTTGTACTATTTGGACAAGTACCCCTTCGTTTGTTTACATTTTTTTACGGCAGGAGGGGTTCAACAGCACAAATCTTCCATCGATTAGAACATTTCTTTTTGCGGGCGAACCTATTCCCTCAAGAACCATTGATTTACTTGATAATCAATTTAGCAACCGCACCTTTTGGAATGCCTACGGGCCCACGGAAGCTACTATTACCACAACTTTGGTACAACTCACGCCAAGCCTCATCCAAAAATATGGTGATGTGCCGATTGGTTATCCCAAAAACACTTCTGAAATTCTAATCGAAAATGAATCGAATGACCCATCTCTACTCGGTGAAATGATTTTGATAGGCAAGCACGTAGCGGAGGGGTATTTCAAACGCCCAGAATTATCGAAGCTAAAGTTTACAAGCATAAATGGCAAAAAAGCTTTTCGAACTGGGGACCTAGGTTTTTATAAGGATGGGTTAATATTTTTTCGCGGTAGAAACGACGACCAAATAAAAATGCATGGCTATCGCATAGAGCTGGGAGAAATTGCCTCCCGCATAAGCGAGCTTCCTTATGTAGACGAAGCGGTTTGCATAGCCTTAAAAAAGAATGGTGAGGTTAAAAAACTTGTAGCCTTCGCGATACTAAGGAAAGAAGCTTCAGTTGATGATTTGCGGCATCGAGCCACTAAGGATTTGGATGGGAAACTCCCAAGTTATATGATGCCAGGAGATGTGCGGGCTATAATAGAATGGCCAATAAACGCCAATCACAAGATTGACAAACTTGCGCTTGAGAAAATCTATTTGAAACGCAATTGATACCAGACAAAAAAGTTTAGATCAAAAAAAAGCCCTTTTTATAAGGGCTTTTTTTTCGACTATTTAATTCTATTGTTTTATCAAACGTGTGGTTTTTGGGGCTTCACCATCGATTTCCATTCGAATTGTGTAAACACCAGCGGGAAGGTTTGAAACGGAAACCTTACTTTCTACGGTAACCAACTGTTGGATAACCTGCTTGCCACTCATATCAAAAATTTGTACCTCAAAATCGTTCGCAAAATTCCCTGAAAATTTAATAAAATCATTTGCAGGATTAGGATACACAGAAAGGTTAACCACCTGCTTCACCTCTTCTACAGAAACTACGGCAGCAGCCTCGTTATCAATTCTTACCACTTCTTTAGAGGTTTTATCTACAAACCAAATCGCTCCCTTTTTATCCAATTTCACACCCATTACATCTGGAAAAGGCAAGGTAATTCTACCTATTTCTGGAAAAGTGCCATTGTTCTTTGTTATGTCATAAACAATAAGCTCGTTGGTTCCATTATCACTTACTATTAGGCGATCATTGTTTACATCGAGTCCGCAAGGCTTAACCAAACCAGTATTTGCAACTACCTCGAACACCACATCCCTCATGTCAATATTCTCAGCGAGAATCTCAGAGGGCCTAACAGTAGAGTTACCATTACTCGTTCCAGTGGTAATATCCATTCTTAAAATTCTGGCATTACCTACGTCATTAATATAGAGCCACTTTCTAGCCGGATCCAATTCCATGTGGCTAGGTATTAGCCCATCTCTTTTTACCTGAACCTCTTGATATCTTCTAATTCTACCATCATCATGATTTGAATTTCCTGGCCCGTGGTCAACAGCAAAATCGTACATGGCAATATGGCCATTATATCCATCAAACAACCAGTATTTGTTGTCCTGCTCCCATGCCATTCCCATTGAATAAGGACTACCATGCAACATATCTAAATGGCTTCCATTTGTTCCTGGGCCAGCGTCCTGAGCATATATATTGAAGTCAGATGACCAAAGTGATGGACCTGTAAACGGCGCTGAAGCGCCACCTCTGTGGTTGGCATCATACACGCCAGGAGTACTTCCCCAAGCACCATTTTCACCAAATGCCAGTGCGGTAGGTAAGGACATAAAATGCCAGGCGTTTCCGTCAACTTTTTTATGGGCGGTTTGGGATTCTGTTCCTACCGCTCTGTAAGTAACTGTACTGCCACCTATGTTTTCGGTTCGCATATTAATAACCCATAATTCGGTCATATCTAAGCGATTAAAATCTAAATCTACAGGACTTTCTAAACCATCGGCTGCCTTTCCTACAACGGTGTAAGTATTGCCGCTAGCATTCACCACAAAATCATCGAGAAGGTATTGTTGACTTATTCCTGTTAAGCCAATGCATCCAGTTAGAATTGTTCCAAGGAGTGTTTGTTTTACCATAGTTTGTATGTATTTTTTAAGTGGAATTTTGTCAAGTGCAATAATCGCGAAAAAATAGTTTATAAACTGTACCCCAGTTTACTAATCTAAAACCTTAATTGAGTCAGACGTTTTTGGCCAAATTCCAAATCACATCCATCTCTTCTAAACTCATGTCGTGTAATTGCTTGCCATTCTGCTTTGCTTGGGCCTCTAGGTACTGAAACCGCTTAATGAATTTTTTATTTGTTCGCTCAAGAGCGCTCTCTGGATCAATGTCTACAAACCGAGCGAAATTGATAACAGAAAACAAAACATCTCCTAGTTCATCTTCGATTCGCTGTTGAGAACCGCCAGCATCAACCTCATGCTTCAGCTCATCAAGTTCTTCTTTTACTTTTTCCCAAACTTGTTCTTTGTTTTCCCAATCGAAACCTACACCGCGTGCCTTTTCTTGAATTCTATTTGCTTTTACCATCGATGGCAAAGAATTAGGAACGCCTTCCAAAACTGATGTTTTACCTTCTTTCAATTTCAGCTTTTCCCAATTGGATTTCACCTCATCCTCACCCGAAACTTTTACATCACTATAGATGTGCGGATGCCGATGAATTAGCTTTTCACAAATGGCATTGAGGGCGTCCGATATATCAAAAGCGCCTTTTTCAGAACCAATTTTTGCATAAAAAACCATGTGGAGGAGCAAATCGCCAATCTCATTTTTAATCTCGGTCATATCACCTTCGATAATGGCATCGGCTAATTCATAGGTTTCTTCAATGGTCAACTTCCGAAGCGATTCCATGGTTTGTTTCTGGTCCCACGGACATTTTTCTCTCAAATCGTCCATGATATTGAGCAACCTTTCAAAAGCTATAAGTCGCGCATCTTTTGTCATTTTTGGAATCTATTTTAAATAATTTTGGCACCTTGTCCGATTCGACAAATGTACCCGAAAGGCTCAAAGGGTTGAACTGGAATTGAACTTTGACTAAGTTTTTAAACATATTTATATTAACGCTTGCTATTTTTATATGCAGCGTCTTATCCATCCATGGGCAGTCTGCCGACACTACCATAAGAAGGGTGAATATAAAAAGTTCGTACCACGTTGGTTTTTTGCTTCCCCACAGAATAGCGATGCAGCATATTCCAAATGAATTAACCCACGGCTTCGAAATTTGCATTGAGCGCGGCAGCAACAATGAAAAAGATTGGGAGAAATTGTACAACAACCCCACAATTGGAGTTTCGGCTTTCTTTACAAGCGTAGGAAATTATGACCTGTTAGGCAATGCCATTGGAGTTCAACCTTACATGTTAATTCCGATCATCAAATCCGAACATTTTAACCTGCAAACCTCATGGGGTTGGGGCATTGGCTACCTCACCAATCACTTTGATCCCGAAACCAACAACCAAAACATAGCTATCGGTTCTGGATTTAATCTGTATGCGAGTATTCAGGTGCGTTCGGAAATATTCTTGAATAATAGAAATGCCGTCATGATTGGAGCCGCGTACAACCATTGGAGTAATTCTGGAATTCAATTTCCCAACTTAGGGCTAAACGTACCAACCCTAAATGTCGGCTTTGAGCATAAATTTCACAGTGAACCCGTGTACGCAAAGCTCAGCAAAGAGAAAAGAAAACTAATGAAGCCAGAAGAAAAAAATGAATTTGTGTTTCTTCCTACAATTGGCTTTAGGGCACAGAGCATCAATAACAACAATGTTTTTCCAGCTTATGCCATGACGTTTCACTACGCCAGACTTTGGAGTAAAAAATGGAAAGTAAGCGGTGGTTTAGATATATTTTATAACACTGTTTTGGCCGAGAATATAAAAGACCAAGGATTAAACGATCCTGCTGTTCAAGTTGGGCTGAATGCTACCTATCATCAAACCATTGGCGGGTTTTCTATCATTTTGGGAGTTGGTACTTACGTATTTGATAAAACGGTGAATGACGAACCAATATACAATCGATTTGGAACAAGATTTACGATAACTGATTATTTGGTAGTGACTACCAATTTGCACACCCACTGGGCAAAAGCAGATCATCTTGAGATGGGTATCGGATACAAACTGAGGAGATGAAAAAAACAGGAATCATATTGTGCTTGGCGCTACTCGCTTTTAGCTGGAATTCCTGCAAGAAATGCGGCAATAAAATGGGAAAAGAAGCTGATTTCAAGGCTTACTTAGGTCCTTATCATTCCATTTCGGTAAAAGGTAAATTTGAAATCGAATTGTCGCAAGATAGCGCCTATTATATCGAAGCAACTGGCGGTGAAGGCTTACTTAAAAACATCACTTACAACGTGGTAGACAGTGTTTTGACAATTGAAAACCTTAATACTTGTAGCTTTTTGAAAAACTATGAAGACAAGCTATACCTTAAAATTGGATGCGCAGTACTCAAGGAATTGACTTTTGAAAATCCATACAGGTTTTACAACCTTGGAAGTTTAAAATCGAATTCCCTTAAGGTTGTAGTGCAAGAGTGCGCACAAAAAACTGATATTTCTGGCGAGTTCAATAATCTCTGGGTCATCTTGGGTGGCGGTTCGGCAAATCTAACCATCGGCGGCGTAGCTAATGAGGTGAAATTAGAAAACACCGGAACGGGACAAATACATGCCGAAAAATTAATAGCCAACAAAGTGGAAACCAGTTCGCGCGGAACAGGTTCTATTTATTCTTCACCTGTTCAGAAAATAAATGCGAACATTATCGGAAGTGGAAATTCATATTACACAGGAAATGCCGCAGCCTCAGTAACCATTTATGAAAATGCAACAGGGCGTTTAATCAAACTGTAGTTCTACTCAGAAACCAATTGAATTCCCGTATAATTGGAAGGTGTAATCAACCTTAATTCCGATTTAACTTGGTCTGAAACATTCAAAGTCTCAACAAAATCAGAAATAGATTGCGCATTTATTTTCTCATTTTTCCGAGTAAGTTCCTTTAGAGCTTCATAGGGTTTAGGGTAGCCTTCTCTTCTCAATACAGTTTGGATTGCCTCAGCAACTACCGCCCAATTGTTTTCCAAATCGGCATAAATAGCCCTTTCATTTAGCAGTAATTTACCCAACCCTTTTTCCATACTTTTTAAGGCTACTAGGGTGTTTGCAAAAGGAACTCCCACATTTCTCAGCACAGTTGAGTCAGTTAAATCTCTTTGGAGCCTTGAGATGGGCAACTTTGCCGCCAAGTGCTCAAACAAAGCATTGGCAATACCTAAATTGCCCTCTGCATTTTCAAAATCAATGGGGTTTACTTTGTGCGGCATAGCCGAAGACCCAACTTCACCCGTTTTTATTTTTTGCTTGAAATAGTCCATTGAAATATAGGTCCAAATGTCTCTACTCAAATCAATGAGAATAGTATTGATGCGCTTCATACAATCGCATAATGCCGCAAAATGATCGTAATGTTCGATTTGGGTGGTGGTCTGAGACCGATCAATTCCCAATACATCGATCAAAAATTTATTAGAAAACGTAATCCAATCAATTTCTGGATAGGCCACATGATGCGCATTAAAATTTCCGGTGGCTCCACCAAACTTGGCCGCAATCGGAATTTCATATAGGTAGCTCAACTGCTGATCTAACCTCTCGGCAAATACCAAAAATTCTTTTCCCAATCGGGTAGGACTCGCCGGCTGGCCGTGGGTGCGGGCCAACATAGGAACCTCCTTCCACTCCTTCGCAAAGCCAGTAACTTGTTCAATAAAAAGATGCAACTGAGGCGCCATTACCAATTCAATTGCATCGCGAATCATCATTGGATTTGCGGTGTTATTAATGTCCTGAGAGGTGAGGCCGAAGTGGATAAATTCCTTCTGGTTTCCAATTCCCAATTCCTCGAATTTCTCCTTAATAAAGTATTCTGTGGCCTTCACATCATGGTTGGTTGTTTTTTCGATTTCCTTAATCGCGGCGGCATCAGCCTCCGAAAAATTCAGGTAAATATTTCTGATGGGACCATACAACTCTGGGTCAAACCCCTTCAATTGCGGTAATGGCAATTCACATAATTGAATAAAATATTCAATCTCTACCCAAACGCGGTATTTGAACAAGGCATATTCTGAAAAATACTCCTGTAGTTCTTTGGTTTTGGAATGATATCTTCCATCAATTGGAGAAACTGCTCTTAACTCGCTCAAACTCATAATCCACTTTTTTAAAGAGCGTGCGAATTTACAACTTTTGATGCCCTTTAAATTCTAGAATTTCTATTTATCACTATCTTGCCTTGATGTTAGAAAAATTCTTGAAAGGCTTTTCTAGTGGGATAAAACAACATCTCACCTCCCTGAGCTTCCTCCGTTTACATTCTCTGTCTTATTTTCTGCTTTTTCCCATCCTATTCAATTTAATGGTTTGGTTGCTTGGAATTGAACTCGTAACCCAATTTGCGGATGCCATAATGATTTGGATGGAAGGTGTGCTTCGAGAATTCAGCTTTGGTCCACTAGAAAATTCATGGATGGCTACTACACTTTACTGGATCATTTGGATTGCCTTGCGCATTTTGCTTTTTATAACCTTCGCCTATTTGGGTGGATATATGGTGCTCATTTTTATGACACCTGTGTTGGCTTGGCTCAGTCACAAGGTAAATCAAATAGAAACAAAAGAAAATGTGGGGTGGAGTTCCGCACAAATGATTAAAGATATTTTTCGTGGAATTTATATCTCACTTCGCAATTTCCTTTTCGAGTGGGTCATCTTAACGGTTGTATTTCTTTTTGGATTTGTTCCATTTTTGGGATTTTTTGCCCCCATCCTATTCGTGTTAATTGCCGCTTATTTTTATGGCTTTTCGTTTATGGATTACAGCATGGAAAACCGCTGCTACGGTATTTCAAAAACTCAGAAATTTCTACAAGCTAATTTGGGGTCAACCTTGGCAATAGGGCTGCCCTTTGCACTGGTTTTGCTACTTCCTTTCATAGGCCCGTTTATAGCTGGATTTATAGCAATTACATCTATAGTGGCAGGCGCAAGAGAGGTAAATCGGATTTTGACCTAGAATCCGACAAATTCCAAAATGAATTTTAATTTTTGCTCACGGAACATAAAGTGGATAAGCAATGCCGGATATGCCACCAGTGAAACAAAGTAGAGGAGATAAAATGACACTTCGTTTTTCTGAAAATAAAAGAGCATACCTGGTACAAAAAATAAAAGTGGAAAGAGCGGATAGGCTAGAAAAAAATTAAACCTATTTGGAATAAAAATATCCTCACCGCTCTTTTTAGAAATTCGATATCCTAAAAACTCCTTAGACATAGCAGAGTACTCTAAATTCACCACATCGCTTTTCGCTACTTTAATAAAAACAAGCTCGGGTACATCAACACTACCAGCATTATCCGAAAAAAGTGTATTCCTTTGAAAATACTCATAGTAAACCTTGCTGCTAATTTGATAGGTATCTTGATGTGGTGGAAGCCAAAATTCGAATAGTGTAATTAAAGCAAACAATACCGACACCCCCGCACAAAACCTAACCAGCTTCCAAATTACACCTTTGGTGAGCCACCTAAAAACCCTTAGTTCAGTCTCTCTAGCCTCTTTGTATCGCTCCCGAGCAAATTGTCGGGCCCTTTCCCGCATTCTTTCTTTGTACTCTGTATCTGACTCTTCATAGCCTTGGGTACGTCCCGGCGGATTTTTTTTTGCTTGGTATTGCGCATACAAATTTTCGACCCCTAAATGATCACCCATTAGCTTCTCATAGGCGAGTTTTATTCGAATAAAATCTTCGTGTGCGGAATCCGATTTATTGACATCGGGATGATACCTGAGTACTAACTCACGATAGCGTTTTTTTATTTCAGGTACAGATGAACCATTCGGTAGACCAAGTATTTGAAAATATTGTCTCACCCGATTTATTCAGTCTCACAATTTTCTACAATACTGGTTTTGATATTTTCCAAATTCCAATCTTGATTAGATTTTAGGGCCTTTCTGGTGATGAAAACAACCTTCTTCTTTCTGGGTTTTATGCAAATGCTATTGTTCTCAGAGGTGTTAATAGATAAGCCATCTTCATACACAAACAATTGAAAATCTATTGAAATATTTTCTTCTCCTATATTTTTAAAAGAGAACCTTATTCCCATATCACCTTTCTCAATTCTTGAAAACAGTCCTGGTTTTTTGATTTTATACTTGGCTACAATTTGCTTCCCTTCAAAAGCACCCATGCCATGCTGATCATCTTGGCCAAATAAAAAACTGTTGGCCATCAAGAATAGGGCAATAATTAAATAACTTTTCATAATGATTCTACTTCAATAAATTTAAACGGAATGGAAATAATGATATCGTAGTCTTCGCCGGCTTCGAGCATGTCTTCATCGTCTACTTCGTAATACCAGTTTATTTTTACTTGCGAATTCTTCGTTTTTCCAATGGCTTCAGCCTTTTTAAAAACATCAAGCAAGCATTTCGACGAGCTGGTATTAAAGTACTCTAATTTTATATTTATCTCGACCTGTGAGCAAGGATTCGCGGCAAAAGCATCCAACCAATCGTAGAGTGGTTTATAAAAATCAATTGCATTTTCAGGAATGCTTCTTCCCGAAAGCTCCATTTTTCCATCTATTCCAAATGAAACGGCAGGAGTTTTCGAGCTCGCTTCTATTATTAAATTTTCCATTATTTGGATATATTTATTTGCATTACGAAATATGCCATTTCATCAGAAGCGTTGGTAAAACTATATTGAAGAGGGTTTCCTGATTTTCTGGCCAATTCAATCAGACCTAGGCCGCTACCGCCACTTGCAGTTTGTTCACCATTATCAAGCACCTCGATGTATTTGTTATTCAATTGTTTTTGGTCCAAGCTATTTATATCATCTAATTTTTCTTTGAGGGCATCCCTGTCGTGTAGGGTCATATAATTGCCCAGAACCAAATGAAAGCCATCATCCTCATGCGTTAAGGCCACTGTAAAATCCATTAACTCACCTAGCCCATCCACCATTTGATGCTTGTAACAATTTTGAAGCGATTCAACCAGGATAATAAATATCTTTTTTCTCAAGACCTTGTCTACATTTCTTTCGGTCAAAATGGCCTCTGAAAAATGAAGTAACTTATCCAAGATCTGAGCATCGAGCTTTCCCTGGTAGGTGAGCACAATGTCATCGGTAGACATTCTATCCGCTATTTCTTTAAGTTCAATCATGATTCAATTGCTGCGCAAATTTAAAATTAAAGTATGCCTCATGCACGTTGATTTCATCCATTAATCGCATTATTTAACCAATCCTGCAAAACATGCCTAACTACTGACCAGATTATCTAGTTTTGCCGCCTCTTATTTTAGCATTATTATATTCAAAAAAAACGATATTAAAATGACTCGTAAAATTGTAATACTTATTAGCGCCATAGCGCTCTTGTTGCCAAGCTTTGCAAAAGCTGACGAAGGTATGTGGCTTCCGATGTTCATCAAAAGATTGAACTATGCCGACATGCAGAGCAAAGGTTTAAAACTTACGCCTGAAGAAATATACAGTGTGAATAGTTCTTCTTTGAAAGATGCTATTTTAGGACTGGGTTCTCCTTCCAGAAATTTTTGTACTGGTGAAATTGTTTCTAAAGAGGGATTATTTCTTACTAACCACCATTGCGGTTATGGTACCATTCAAGAAAATTCAACACTTGAGCACAATTATTTAAAAGATGGATTTTGGGCCATGAACAGAGGCGAGGAAATTCCTGCTGGATTTTCAGTCTCTATTCTTGATCACATGGAAGATGTTACCGCAGCTGTACTTGCTGTAGTTAATGACGAAATGAGCGAAGAAGAAAGAGCAAAGGCTATTGCTCCTGTAATGGACAGCATTCGCAAGGCAAACTCTGATGAAGCTACAAGCATGAGTGCAGTTGTAAAAAGCTTTTTTCAAGGCAACGAGTATTACATGTTCGTGTATCAAGTGTATAGCGATGTTAGGTTGGTAGGTGCGCCTCCTTCTTCAGTCGGAAAATTTGGTGGTGATACCGACAACTGGATGTGGCCACGTCACACAGGTGATTTTACACTTTTTAGAATCTACGCTGACAAAGACAACAAGCCAGCAAAATATTCGTCTGACAACGTAGCTTATAAACCAAAACATCACCTTCCTGTTAATATCAAAGGAACCGAAGAAAAAGATTTTGCTATGATCATGGGTTTTCCTGGATCTACCGAAAGATATCTTTCTTCTTATGGAATTGAAGCCAAAATCGACAAAGAATACCCTACTCGAATTGCAGTACGTCGCAAAAAATTAGACATGTACGAAGAAGGTATGAACAAAGACGAGGCTGTTCGAATTAAATATGCTAGCAAACACGCTCAAGTGAGCAACTATTGGAAAAATTTTATTGGTATGAGCAAGAGTCTCAGAGCTCTTGATGTTGCGGGTAAAAAGCGAGCTGAAGAAGCAGCTTTTAACGAATGGGCCATGGCTGATGAAACTCGAAAAGCAAAATACGGCGAAGTACTAAGTATGTATGAAACCAGTTACAAGCAATTGGAATTAACCCAAGTAAAACGTGATTATATCGTTGAAGGGATTTTTGGTATAGAACTTTTAACCCAAGCTGCGAGTTTCGCTGCTTTAGAAAAGGTCCTCTCACAGCCAGATATTGATCCTTTGCAAAAAGATGCCGTTATGCAGCAGTTGAAGGAAGGAAGCAAAGATTTCTATAAAAATTACGATATGGAAATTGATCAAAATGTAATGGCCGAAGTACTCGCCATGTATTCCAAAGATGTACCAATGGATCAGCAACCTGAGTTTTTCAAAAACTTGGTTAAGAAAAACAAAGGAGACTTTAAAAAATTAGCGGCGGCTGTATTTGCAAAAAGCAACTTTACATCGGAAGAAAAAATGAATGCTTTCTTACAGAAAGCTTCTGCTAAAAAACTAAAAGCGGATCCAGCTTACGCCATGTTTAATAATTTTTACGAAGATTATTTGAACAACACAGCACCGCTCAGAAAAGATGCTGGTATAAACATTACAAAGGCCGAAAGGCTTTTTATTGATGGTATCAGAAAATTGAATCCCAATAAGGCTTATTACCCAGATGCCAACTCTACCTTGAGATTGACTTACGGAAGCATTGGCGGATATGTGCCTAGAGATGCCACTACTTTTAAATACTACACTACTTCTGATGGAATCGTTGAAAAATATATTCCTGGAGATCTTGAGTTCGATGCTCCACCAAAACTTATTGAAATGCTTAAGAAGAAAGATTTTGGTAGGTACGGTACCAACGGTGAATTGCGGGTTTGCTTCCTTTCAGGAAATGATATTACTGGAGGAAACTCAGGAAGCCCCGTTATCAATGCTGAAGGCCATTTGATAGGTACGGCATTCGACGGAAACTGGGAAGCCATGAGTGGTGACGTTGCCTTTGAAACAGAATTGCAACGAACCATTTCTGTTGATATTCGGTACACCTTATTTATCATTGATAAATATGCTGGAGCTACCCATTTGGTTGACGAAATGACCATCATAGAGTAAGATACAATACACTAATTTTGAAGGCTTTCCCAACGAGTTGGGAAAGCCTTTTTTGTTTATGGAAAATAAAGATTGGTTCGAGACTTGGTTTGATTCCCCTTATTATCACGTGCTTTACAAAGACCGTGATGAGAAGGAGGCTAACCTTTTTATTCAAAACCTGGTAGTTCGACTCAATTTAGAACGCGGTTTAAAAATCCTTGACTTGGCTTGTGGCCGTGGTAGGCATGCCAAGGTGCTAAATGAAATGGGGTTTGATGTTCGAGGCGTTGATCTCTCTGAAAGTTCTGTTGCTTTTGCCAAGCAATACGAGTCGGAAACCCTCACGTTTGGCGTGCACGATATGCGAGAAGAAGTGGCGACCAATCACTTTGATTTGGTTTTGAACCTATTTACCAGTTTTGGATACTTCAATAACAAGCTCGACAACATCAAAGTCTTGAAATCAGTTAAAAAAAGCCTTCGACCAAGCGGAAAATTTTTGCTTGATTTTATGAACTGCAATAAACTCAACTCATCTGACGAAGGAAAGGAGGAGAAGTTGATTGATGGAATCAAGTTTTTTATTTCCAAGGAAATCAAAAACAATTGCGTAATTAAAACCATCGAATTTGAAACGATAGGTAATAAACACCATTTTGAAGAAAAAGTAAGCGTGTTGAAATTTGATGAAATGCTTTCCTTATTTGATGCAGCTGAATTAAATGTGGTGGACGTTTATGGCGATTACCATTTTAATCCATACCTCCCCTCTGAAAGTGATCGACTGATTATTCTTGCCGAAAAAACTTAATAATCTGGATCGAACCCGAGCCTTTTTTTAAGTTCTAATAACATCGGATTTAATTCAGCCATTCTATCAAACTGATCTCTATTGGTGTAATATTTTACTTTTTCTTCTTTTTTTCTAACCGAGCTTTCAAGATCAACCCCCCAATTGTTTAATTCACTTCTAAGGAAACTCAAAAAATCACTCTTCTCTTGGTTTAACTCACTCTCTTGAACGCTGTTATCCAATTTTACAGAAATGAGAAAGTTGCTGCCCAGTTGTGGTTCACAGGTTTGTAACAAGGTAATAAAACTTGCCTTATTCTTTTTTCTCGCTAGTTGAATGTATTTCATCCAAACTTCCATCAACTTAGCCTTGTCGAAGTCATCTTTGGGCCGGCTAGAAAATTCCTCTTCATTGTTTTCAGCTTCTCTCACTTGCTTTGCCCCCTGCATCATCTCCTTTACCGAAAGTAATCCACCAGAATATCCATCTTTTAGGTTTTTCGCAGATAATTTGGTCACGGCTATCTCCTTTTTAGGAGCCTCAGGCGGAGATTTTCTAATTGGAATTTTAGGGTTTTCTTGAGCTGTGGAGTTTGGCTTTACAGGAGGCCTTAGGGCTAACTTGTCTTTCGGGATATAAATAGGGAAGAATTCGTCGTCGTCGAAATCTAGTTTAAAGTCTTTTTTTTTTCAAGGACACTTTTTACAGAGCACAATTGCATCAAGGTCACTTCAACGAGCAACCTTTGGTTTTTACTCAGCTTGTACTGCACATCACATTTGGCAGTAATGCGCAGCGCCTGAAGCAACACCGCTGTGTCAATGGATTTTGACTGCTGCTTGTACTTTTCTTGAATGGTTGGTCCTACTTCTAACAAGCTCAAGGTTTCCACATCTTTACAAACCAGTAAATTTCTAAAATGAGAGCTCAAACCATTGATAAAGTTGTGACCATCAAATCCTTTTTGCAACACCTCATTGAATAGCACAAGGGCCGATGGAATGTTACCTTCCAGCATAGCCTCCCCTACTTTAAAATAATAGTCATAATCGAGAACGTTTAAATTCTCAATCACATCATCGTAAGTAAGTTTCTTCCCGCAAAAACTCACCAATTGATCAAAAATAGAGAGTGCGTCGCGCATGGCACCATCAGCTTTTTGAGCTATGATATGTAGTGCATCGTGTTCGGCTTCAATTTTTTCGCTTTTGGCAATTTTCTCAAGCTGTGAAATGATACCATCTATTTCAATTCGTTTGAAATCGAATACCTGGCAGCGCGAAAGAATGGTAGGAATAATTTTATGCTTTTCTGTAGTTGCCAAAATAAATATGGCGTGTGGTGGTGGTTCTTCTAGCGTCTTTAAAAACGCATTAAATGCAGACAAGGATAACATGTGAACCTCATCTATGATAAATACTCGGTAAGACCCCACTTGAGGCGGAATTCGCACCTGTTCGTTCAAGTGCCTGATATCATCAACTGAATTGTTGCTCGCTGCGTCCAATTCAAAAATATTGAACGATAAATCGTCGTCTTCTTTGAGGTTTTTGTCCGCCTCTAGATTGATTCTTTTGGCAAGAATTCGAGCACATGTGGTTTTACCAACTCCTCTTGGGCCGCTGAATAAAAACGCCTGAGCGAGATGATGGTTTTTAATGGCGTTTTCTAAAGTGCGGGTTATCGATGCTTGCCCCACCACCGAATCAAATTCGGTAGGACGATACTTACGCGCCGATACAATGTAGTTTTCCATAACTCTAGCCAAATGCAAATATATCTTGTGGGTTGAGGGGAAGGTCATTTTACCTGCTTCAACTTGTCAACAAAAAGGAAGGTTTTGCCCACAAAATAAACGAAGCAGATATTGTCATTTTTAGGTCTTCATCTTTCGTTTACTTTCTTAAAATTGGCAAAGTTTGATTTAATTCATCAGAAATAATTCGCAGAAAATAGTAACCATTAGGAACCTGATTTAGGTTAAGTTCATAGGATTGCATACCTAAATCGAAAACAACAGTGTCTGAAACAAAAATATTCTTATTGTGTAAATCGATGATTTGAAATTGCACTTCTTGTTTTCGATGAAGTTCAAAAGTTACCGTTTGCCAAGAATCAGTAGGGTTTGGATAAACTTTAACAGGGTTTTTATCACCCGGCCTGCCTGCGACGTCAGTTGCCGTCAAATCTTCATAAAGCGCAATAAATGCATTTGAGCCCCAACCTGTATTGTTGAATTTGTACTTGCTATTTAATTCTAGAGGACCCGTAAAAGTCCCTTCTAGTG
>JAGQYO010000049.1 GCA_020435995.1 Flavobacteriales bacterium
AACGAACTAGATGTAAGCGCCTTACCAAGAGGGATTTATCTGCTGGAAGTAAAAACAGAAGATTTGGTGGGGATGAGGAAAATTGTAGTTCAATGAAAAGTTTTTCACTCTTTCTTTTTATTGTTTTAAAAATTGGAGTTTATTCTCAACAGAACACGTTTTTCGTCAATCATCAAATGAACCAACCATATAAATTACAAACCTGGCGAGTGGAGTCAAGCGAAACGGGTGAATTTCTAACTCAATATTATAAAAGTTATACATCAACCAAGGTTTTTAGACTGGCCATCTATAATAAATATGGTGAATTACTTCACGATTTTGACCCTGTGAATCCATATGTTGATGTAAGTGTTTATTCAAATTCAATTAGTGGCAACAACCGGTTGTTTGTTGCAGGAATTGGTCGGGATAAGTATGAAATGAACAATGTGGTTAGGAACTTTAGCTATGGAATGGATTGGACAGGTAAAATTTTATGGGAACAGTCTGACAGCCTAAATATGATTGAGGTACAATACTTAAATGATTCAACAGATATTGCAATTGAGTGGATTCATAAAGAACATCAAGGATTGAAATTTGGTAGGAATTTAGTAGAAATTAATCATAATGGAAAAGTACTCCGACGTTTATCGCTCGATTCAATTTTCCACTTGTATGGAATGGATTCTTTAGGTATTCAAGTTTGTTTAAACTTTATTCAAAATAAAAGCGGTTACTGGTTTCAGATGGGCTCACCAGGTGACTTAGCGCATGGAATACTCTGGATTAGCCCAGATAAAAAACATTCTAAATTCTTCCGTATAGAGAATTTAACCGGGATGGATTTAACTTCGAATGGACTAATTGTGTCTAATTTCATAGGAGACAACAATTACAGTCAGTATCAAATTCAATATTTTGATTTTAACTTCAATAGAAAATGGGTATTGAACGATACTGGAACGAGCCTGAGCGAAATTTATGGACAGAAACTAGGAATTAATCCAAACGGTTACTTTGGCTTTGTATCACGACATACTGATTCAACATGGCAATCTAGAGAACTTAAATTTAATATTTACCACTATGACAATAAAAAAGCAACCTTAAAACGTATTTGCCGATATTCTATTCCAAGACTTGAACTTGATTATCGTGTTCAGTTTTTCACTGAAACAGGGTATCTATTTACAACTACAGATTTATTTGCATCAACTGGAACACCTGCTAATTTCATGAAAACCGACTCCCTCGGCCTCGTCTACAATACAGATATAATTTGTGATTGCAAAGATTTTAATACAGGAATAGAAACAACACAAAAAAGTGAATTGCACATCGCAGTTTTCCCTAACCCTTCCAGCGAGCGTGTGGTAGTGCAATTGCCCCATGATCAAAAAGCAGAAATTACTTTGCGTAACACCAATGGTAAAGTAATAGAACAACAACTAACCAAGGTGCAAAGAAACGAACTAGATGTAAGCGCCTTACCAAGAGGGATTTATCTGCTGGAAGTAAAAACTGAAGAGCAAATAGGAATTAGAAAAGTTGTGTTGGATTAGTTTTTATCTACTTTCACTTTAGAATTTAACCCTTTCCACAGAAAAAATCCTCCGGCCAAAATAAAGGGTATGCTCAATATTTGTCCCATGTTTAAGGCCATGGATTGTTCGAATGCCACTTGATTTTCTTTAAAAAATTCGAGAACAATTCTCGACCCAAATTGAAGAATGAGGAAGAGGCCAAAAGTGGCTCCCGTTTTTTCTTTCCAATTGAATTTGGTAAAACTAATAAGCAGAATAAGGAAAAAGCTCAGGTAAGAAAAACCTTCATAAAGTTGGGTAGGGTGGCGCGGGATGTCATCTACTGCAGTGAAAACAAACGCCCAAGGCAGGTTGGATGGTAAGCCAATTATTTCCGAATTCATGAGGTTTCCCATTCGTATAAAAAATGCCCCAAGAGCCACAGTAATTACCACACGATCGAGAATCCAAAGCACCGATTTTTTACTCACTTTTCGCGACCATAGCCAAAGTGCGATGATAATTCCAAAGGCAGCTCCATGGCTGGCCAATCCTTGAAATCCAGTAAAATGAAATTCGGGTTCGAAAGCAACGGGTAGAAAAATTTCGAGAAGATGATCTTTGAAATAAGCCCAATCGTAAAACAAACAATGCCCCAATCTAGCACCGGCAACTGTTCCTATAATAACATGCATCAATACACTATCGAGCCATTCTGCTGGAACACCATCTTTTTTAAAAATGCGCTGAAGTACATAGTAGCCAGCAAGGAAGGCACAGGCAAACAAAAGCCCGTAATACCTCAGAGAAATGGGTGAAGAAATGATTTCGGGATTAATGTCCCAAACAATGGCATTAAAAATCATCTAAATGTCTTTTTGTCGAAGGTGCAAATGTAAGGAATCGGAAAGGCGAGTGCTGACTGACGATGTCGATCAAGTTAAGTTTTGTTTTTGTCTATTCGGAAAATTCCTGGTGCAGGTTGAAATGATTCGAAATAGTCAAAAAGCCCTTTAAGAGTTTTAGAGAAATACAGGCTTTCTCGGTGTTTGGCTTTTAATAAGCCTTCCTTCACCATGAGGTCAAGTTGTTTTTCGAGTAGGTCGTAATAGCCATTGATGTTGAGTATGCCAACCGGTTTTTGATAAATGCCCAATTGGACCCAAGTAAGAATTTCAAAAAGTTCTTCAAAAGTGCCAAATCCACCCGGGAGGGTGATGACGGCATCTGATTTTTCGTGCATTTGTAACTTTCTTTCGTGCATCGAACCCACTACAATAAGTTCCGATATTCCCTGGTGTGCAATTTCTTTTGGCGTCATAAAATCGGGAATAATGCCTACCACATTTCCGCCAGCCTGCATACAAGAATCGGCCGCGGCTCCCATTAGTCCAACTTTTCCGCCGCCATAAATCATCCTTATTTTTTTATCAGCTAGCATTTTTCCAGTTCGCTGGGCACATTCTAAGTATTCGGGTCGATTACCTGAACTCGAAGCACAAAACACCACAATAGACTTAATTTTTTCCATTCCTATTCTTTAACAATTCACGAATATAGGTTCAACCTACCGCTATACATTTGCAACCTTAACAAAATAGCATGGAAAGAAGACCTAGAAGAAATCGCAGAACAGCCATAACGCGTGGTTTTTTACAAGAAACCGTGGTTCAAACGAGCAATTTGGTTCAGCCATTTTTTTTGGTAGATGGCAAAAAGATAAAGGACGAAGTAAAATCGATGCCTGGAAATTACCGCATGTCGGTGGACCATGCGCTCCTTGAAATGGAATCCTGCCTCAAATTGGGTGTTAGATCGTTTATTTTATTTCCAGCAGTTGCGGATAAATTCAAGGACAAATTTGCCACTTATTCCATCGATGAAGCAAACTTCTATTTAAAAGCTTTTGAAACATTCAAATCCAAATTTGGTGATGATGTTTGTTTGATTACAGACGTGGCTATGGATCCATATTCTTCTGATGGACATGATGGTTTGGTACAGGGCGATACGATATTAAACGATGCTTCATTGCCCATTTTGGGTGAAATGGCACTTGCCCAAGCCCGAGCGGGTGCAGATATTATTGGTCCCAGCGACATGATGGACGGTCGGGTTGGCTATATCCGCGAAACCCTTGACGACAATGGATTTGAGGATGTGGGTATAATGAGCTACACGGCAAAATACGCATCGGCATTTTATGGCCCATTTAGAGATGCATTGGATTCGGCGCCCAAAAAAGGCGATAAAAAAACCTACCAAATGGATCCAGCAAACAAAAGAGAAGCGTTACTTGAAGCCGAATTGGATTACATGGAAGGAGCCGATTACATGATGGTAAAGCCAGCCTTGCCTTATTTGGACATCATACATATACTTAAAGAAAACTTTAATATTCCCATTGCAGCTTATAATGTAAGTGGAGAATGTAGCATGCTCACCGCAGCTTGTCAGAATGGTTGGTTGGATTACAACAAGGCCATGCCCGAAATGCTCACATCTATAAAAAGAGCAGGTGCTGATGTGATTATAAGCTACTTCGCTAAATCGTTTGCTGAACTCAAACAAAAAGGTATTGTTGAATAAAAGTTTTATTTTTCAATCGTGGCTAAAAGCGAAATATTGGGTTTTATCTCTGATAATCACTTGCTCAAAGTAAGTATTGTCATGGTCTTGTCCGTCATGGTATCGGTGTTTATCCGCAAGTACCTCGCACGGTTTTTTAAAAGCAGTGCCCTGCACCTCAAGATAGACCCTACCCAGTTCAACTTTATTAAAAACGCCAGTACGGGCATTATTATGGGGGGTGCCTTGGCTTTTGCCTTTGTCACCATTCCTTCACTAAGGTCGATAGGCACCACCTTGTTTGCAGGCGCGGGAATCGCCGCAGCAATTCTGGCATTTGCGTCGCAGCAGGCCATGTCTAATGTTATCAACGGGTTGTTTTTGGTCATTTTTCGGCCCTTTAGAGTGGGCGACATAATTCGTGTGGGTAATGATCATTTTGGAGAAGTGGAAGACATTACCCTGCGTCACACCATTATTAAGAGTTTTGAAAACCGCAGAATTATAATGCCAAATTCAGTGATAGCGGCTGAAACAATTATAAACAGCAACTTGAAAGAAGACAAAACCTGTCGTTTTATAGAATTTGGAATTTCTTACGATTCGGATGTTGATTTGGCAAAGAAAATCATAAGAGAAGAAGCTCTAAAACACCCCAGCTTCATGGACAACCGCAGTGATGAAGATAAGAAAAACAAGGTGGAGGCATTGGTGATACGCATGATTTCGCTAGGAGACTTTGCTGTAACGCTTCGGGCTTATTTCTGGGCAAGTAATCCCATTGATGGAATAATGGCGAATTACGATCTTCTTGAATCCGTGAAAAAAAGATTTGATGCTGAGGGAATTGAGATTCCTTTTCCTTACCGAACGCTTGTTTTTAAAGATGACCAAAACAAAGAAGACTTAAAGAAAAAATTGAAGAATGATAAGTAGAGTATCTCCTTTCATTAGTGGTAATTATTCAAGTAAAGGGGTCAAGGCTTCTGCCCAAATAATGTCTTACAGCCCAACCGAATTTTACGAAAAAGAAAATTTTTATACCCACGACTTGGGGTCTGTGGATAACGGCTCACACATTATTTGGCTCAACCTTCACAGTACCGAAGATTTAGCTTTTATCAAGGCCATAGGCGACCGATTTCAGCTCGACCTTCTTACCCTAGATAAGATTATCGACGTGGAACAACGGCCCAAAATGGAGGAATTTGATTCCTATCTTTTTCTTTCGCTAAAAACACTTTGGGTTAATGCAGATGATGAAATAGAAACCGAACAAATAAGCTTTGTGTTGGGCACTGGTTTTTTATTGTCATTTCAGGAAAAAAAGGCAGATTTATTTGAGGAAGTTCGAAATAGGATAAGGTTGAATATGGGTATTGTAAGAAACAAAAGAGGTGGTTACCTGCTCTATTTGATGCTTACTGCCATTGTGGATAATTATATCCGAGCATTGGATTACTTGAGAGGTAAAATTGATTTGCTTGATACCGAAGTGGTGCAAGAACGACAGGATGATGCCCTTGTAAGAATAGAATATTTAAAACAAGAACTTGCTGAAATCAAAAGGAATTTATCGCCCCTTAGAGACGTGGTTTCATCGCTACACAACGGAGAATCGGCGATTCTTCTTCCCGAAACCGTGAGGTTTGTGGGAAATATTCGCGACCAAATTATTTCTATTTTAGAAGAAGTTGAAACCCAGCGACATGTATTGGACGGGTTAACAAATATTCATTTGACCAACCTCAACAACAAAATGAACGAAGTAATGAAGGTTTTGACCGTTATTTCCACCATTTTTATCCCATTGACTTTTATAGCGGGCATTTATGGAATGAATTTTCAATACATGCCAGAGCTCACTTTTAGGTATGGTTATTTTATAGCTTTAGGTGCTATGTTGGTCATTTTTGTTGGTATGCTTTTCTATTTCAGAAGCAAAAAATGGTTCTAACCAAAGTTTGAGTTTCCCTCCTGTTTTTATGCGTAAAAATGATGTACAATGAAGATGAAATATCTATCAGGTTGGCCGAAGGCTGCCAAAAAACCAAAAAAACATTCTATTCACGGCGACACCAGAATTGACAATTATTATTGGCTCAATGAGCGAGAAAACCCAGAGGTAGTAGATTATTTGAATGCGGAGAATGCTTTTACCGAAAAGGTCTTGGAGCCACTTCAAAATTTGCGTGAAGAGCTTTTTATTGAAATGAAATCCAGAATTAAGGAAACCGATATGTCGATTCCTTACAAGATGGATGGGTGGTTTTTTTACTCGCGCTACGAAGCGGGCAAAGAATACCCGATTTACTGCCGTAAAAAAGAGAGTTTGGCGTCTGAGGAACAAATAATGCTCGATGTAAACTCCTTAGCAAAAGGCTTCGATTATTTCCATGTATCCGGCCTTACCTTAAGTCCAAACAAACGCTACTTGGCCTATGGCACCGACAGCATAAGCCGAAGGGTTTACAACATTCATTTTAAAGATTTAGACCGCGATGAAATCTTGCCATTTTCCTTGGAATTTACTGAGGGAAGCGGAGCGTGGGCTGCAGATAACAAAACTTTCTTTTTTACCAGAAAAGATGAGGTAACCCTGAGGGAATACCAAGTGTGGAAGTACACTTTTGGGGAAGACCCAAAAAGCGCTGCGTTGATATATGAAGAGCAGGATGAAATGTTCAGCTGTTCTGTACATAAAAGCAAATCGCGAGAATATATTTTTTTGAGTTCTTCGAGTACAGTTTCGTCGGAGTATCAATTTTTAAAAGCGGACAACCCTCACGGAAAATTTCAACTCGTAGAACCTCGCAAAAGAGACTTTGAATACGGCGTGGAACACATGGGGGAGCATTTTTATATGGTTACCAATTGGAAGGCGGAAAACTTCAGAATGATGAAAACATCTGTTCAAAAACCGTCACGAAAAAACTGGGAAGAAATTATTCCACATCGCAATGATGTTCTTTTAGAAGATGTAGAGTTATTTCATGATTTTATGGTGCTCGAAGAGCGAATACAGGGGGTGGTGAATTTGCGTGTAAAGTCGCTCAACGGGCCCGAAGATGATTATATCAACTTTGGAGAACAGGCCTATATGGCGTTTACGTCCATCAATCCAGATTTTAATACCAATGTGGTACGAATAGGATTTACTTCACTTACAACACCAAGTTCGGTTTATGATTTCGACATGGTAACGAAGGAAAAAACATTATTGAAACAGCAAGAGGTAGTTGGTGATTTTGATGCAATGGATTATACCTCCGAAAGACTTTTTGTGGAAGTTAGAGATGGGGTGAAGGTTCCAGTTTCTTTGGTTTACCACAAAACCACCAAAATTGATGGCTCTGCCCCTTTAATGCTATACGGATATGGGAGTTATGGAATTTCGGTGGATCCAATTTTTTCGAACCTACGACTTAGCTTATTGGACCGAGGATTTGTATATGCCATAGCGCATATTCGGGGCTCGGAAACTATGGGTCGATCGTGGTATGAAAACGGAAAGCTGTTGAATAAAATGAATACCTTCAATGATTTTATTGATTGTGCTATCTGGTTAAAAGAAAATAGATATTGCCATCCAGAAAAGCTCTTTGCCAAAGGCGGAAGTGCTGGAGGCTTGCTCATGGGTGGTGTAATGAATATGGCACCCAATTTATGGAAAGGCGTGGTGGCAATAGTTCCGTTTGTTGATGTTGTTACCACCATGCTCGATGAGTCTATTCCGCTTACGGTAGGTGAGTACGATGAATGGGGCAACCCTAATAAAAAGGAGTTCTACGATTATATGAAGTCGTATTCTCCCATCGACAATGTTGAAGCAAAAAAATACCCGAATCTACTTGTGATGACTGGCTTTAACGACTCGCAGGTTCAGTATTGGGAACCAGCAAAATGGGTCGCTAAGCTCAGGGAGCTTAAAACCGATCAAAACATTCTTCTGTTGCATACAGAGATGGGTTATGGACACGGTGGTGCAAGTGGCCGTTTCGAATCGCTTAAAGAAGATGCTATGGAATATGCCTTTGTTCTCGATTTGGCTGATAAAGGGTAAAAAAAAACGGCCCGAAGGCCGTTTCATTTTAGTCATTGTCATTATGCTGTCCCGGATCTGGAACTTGTCTATCTGTTCTTCCAAGAGGTTTGTACAATGCCTTTGAGGCATCTTTTCCATAAGATTCAGGGTGTAAATAAAGCCCTTTTTCGTCTTCGGTTTTGTCCACCACTGGCACAATTCTGTGATCGTTAGAATAAGGATCTTGTCGAACTCCTGTTACTTGCCAGCTCACCTTTACATTTGGCTTATCGGTTTGAACTACAAATTGATTTCCAACTATTTCTTCCTTAACTATCACTTGCGCAAATTGTCCAATTGAAGTTAATTGATATCTGAAGTCCTTGTTACTTGCTTCAAAATAATCAGGAAGGGTAACGGTTGCATAACCATTTGCATCGGTAGTTACATTTCCGTTATATACATTCATCATTTCAGGGCTTTCTACAAATGAGTGCACCAAATACTTATTCTCTGGATCTAGTGGGTGATCAATTTTAAAAGTTCCAGAACCCTTACTGATGGCACCAGTAACAGCTAAATCGCCAGTAATTACTACATGACCAGAAAAGTATCCTGCCTTGTTGCTTCCCGTAGTGGAAGCGGCACCATAAACACCGTAATTAGTTCCTGACGTGCTTGTTGCATCTGCGTAAATCGCATAATTTGTAGCTGCTCCAGCAGCGTTGGTATATACACCGTAGTTTTCGCTAGTTCCAGTTCCTAAAGACCAGAAGTCACCACCATAATTCCAAGTTCCTGTACCATTAGAGTAACCATATACACCAATATTTTCTAAAGAATGTCCTGAGGCTTGTCCAAACACACCTGCGTTGTAACCACTAGCTGAGGTTCGTGAAATAGTAGAGATTCCATATACTCCCTGGTTAAGGTTTGACGTGGCTGAGTTGGAGATACCCTGTAGACCACGCGAAATGGCTGTAACTTGGCCCGTTGAATAACCATAAACACCAATTCCCAGAACACCTTTTCCTTCACTTCTACCTAGAACTCCATAATGTGGTGAAGTTCCTGCAGTATTTGCCGTTTGGTCAGTACCAGTAGCCCAACCAAAAAGTGCAGTGGCCGTTGCTGTTCCCGGGCTTGTTTTTGCAATGCTATAAACGGCTGTATTTACTCCGGAATTTTGCGCCGAGATGTACACCCCATTATCACCTGATGCTGTTTTTCGAATATCTAGCGCAGTAGACGGTGTGCTGGTGCCAATTCCAACCCTTCCAGAAGACCTGTAAACGTTGGTATCACTCTTAGTCCAAGTATTGTAGGCCGATAAATTTGCAAATCCGCCATCAGAAAGTTTGACAGAATCACCGCTAAAACTCAAAGTTTGAATCTCATTGGTAGAATCATTATCGTTGTTAGCAACAGCGGCTGGAAGAACAGCAAATCCACCATTAGTTAAGAAAATGGTATCGTTGCTAATGCTTAGCACTTGAAGTTCATTAGTGGCACTTGAATCTTTGTAAGCACCAGAATTTACTGCAGAAGTCAAAGTCGATAAGTTAGTAGCATTGGTTTGGCTTGCCGTTCCTAACGTTAAACTATCCGTAGCTTGTTTAGAAGCCAAAGACGTTAATCCTGAGCTCTGATTAAGAGAACTTAAGGCAACTGATTTTGTCCCACCAGCATCAGTAATGTGAATGCTATCTCCAGAAAAAGTTACTGAGGTGTTTAACTCATTGGTAGAATCATTGTCATTGTTTGCTGGAGCTACTGGCGCCGCAGGAAGAACCACGAATCCACCATTGCTCAACATGATTGTATCATTGGAGATTGACAATACTTGGAGCTCATTTGTAGAATCATTGTCATTATTGACAGCAGGGGCTGGAAGCACGACAAACCCACCATTTGTTAGGTAAACAGTGTCGTTGCTCATGCTCAACATTTGAAGCTCATTTGTTGCGCTTGAATCTTTGTAAGCACCAGTACTTACCGCATTTGAAAGGGTAGAAATACTGCTAGCGTTGTTTCCTATTGAAGATGCGAGGCTTGTACTATCTGCAAGTTGTTTTGCTGTTAGTGCAGTCAAGGCCGCACTTTGGTTCAATGAACTTAAAGACGTAGACTTGGTTCCACCGGCATCGGTAATATGAATGCTATCACCAGAAAAGGAAACGGAAGCATTCAATTCGTTTGTGGAGTCATTGTCGTTGTTAACTGGCCCAGCACCTATTTTTACAAAGCCGCCATTCGACAAGAAAATAGTGTCATTTGACATACTCAGTGCTTGTATTTCATTGGTAGAATCTTTATCAAAGTCTAGTGCTAAAGTTGCGGTATTAGCATCGATTAAACCCTTAAACAAGGTTGAATCCGCATTTTGTTTGGTAATCACACCTGTTAATTCTGTTGCGAACAATACGCTATCAGCAGCATGCTTGGCCACAATATTGGAAAAGGCGGCAACTGTTGCAATAGAATCAGCAATTCTAGAAGCGCTCAACCCAGCAATGGCGGCACTTTGATTTAATCCACTCAATACAACAAACATGGAGTTTCCCGCTTCACTCACCCTCAGGGTGTCGTTGCTAAATAGAAAACTATTAATCAACTCGTTGGTTGAATCGTTATCGTTGTTGACTTGACCAGACCCTAGTTTTACGAAGCCTCCATTAGACAAGTAAATGGTGTCTCCAGATAGGCTTAAAGTTTGAATTTCATTGTTTGGATCCGCATCCGCATCATCCGCATTTTCAACACTCATGGCGTGCAAGGCGTAAGGTACAGACGATAACTTAGCTTCTGAAAGCAAGGCGTACGAATTATTTCCGTTTAGATCAACTTCTACCTTCAACATTCTGGTGTTTCCCTTCCAATTTATTGTATCGAACTTGCCCACTTGCGCCGTCCCAGACCCTATTTTGGCAGTTACGAGTCCAAATAAATCTGTAGAAACTGCGTGTATTTCTTGGTATTCTACCGTTTTGGCGGTATCTCCTTTATCAATGGTGAAACGAAGCCCAATGGCCTTGCTTTTTACGACCATACCTGCGCCATCTCTTACTACGGCTTGGTAATTAAATGATTTGGTGTTTTGAGCAAGGCCCAAAAAACCAAAAGCAACAGATAAGATTATGAGTAATGACTTTTTCATAAGTGAATTGTTTAAAATGATTTAACGAGTTTAAAATTGTGATTGTAATTTTCTTCGGCATTTGTAACAATTAAAATGTAATTGCTACTTACTAGTGAGGAAACGTCGAGTTTAATGCCAGCTTCCTCAAAAGACTCTTCTAAAACTTTTTGTCCTCCAACAGTGAATATCTGAACCATAAAAGATCCTGTTTCGAAATTTTGAGGAGTAATGTTCACGTAGTCGTGTGTGGGGTTAGGATAAATTTGAATTCCCAGTTGTGGATTCATTTTTTCTTCTTTTACTGAGATAATTTCTATTTCTGGCTGGTTGTACCCCTGCGTTACAACGTTGTTGCCCACACTTCGGGTTCCAATAACTGGTTCGCCAATTGTGTAACTCACATGTGTATCGCCCACAAATGTTGATTTCCCATCAGTTGCTATAATTTCTTGAGCCTTGGTGGTCGAGAATACCGCAGCAAAAATCATAAAAACTAAACATATTTTGAGTTTTAGCATAGATCTGTAAATTAAGTTAATTACTAGCAACAAAGAAACGATATATAAGCCTACGTCTATTGACAATTCTTGTGAATGGTGGTGAAAATTCGGGGTAATGTGATGAATCTTTTAAATATGAGGATGACCTTTTATCTTCGCCGAAAATTTCACAGAAATCATGGGAAGAGCATTTGAGTTTCGAAAGGCAAGAAAAATGAAGCGTTGGTCAGCTATGTCCAAAATCTTTACGCGTGTTGGAAAAGAAATTACTATGGCTGCAAAGGAGGGCGGACCTAGCCCAGAGAATAACCTAAGATTGCGAATGGCCATTCAAAATGCGAAGGCTGCAAACATGCCCAAAGACAATGTAGAACGCGCTATAAAAAAAGCAACCGACAAGGACCTCGCGGACTACAAAGAAATGGTGTACGAGGGATATGCCGCTCATGGAATAGCTGTTTTGGTGGAAACCGCTACTGATAACACCACGCGTACTGTTGCTAATGTGAGGAGCTATTTTAACAAATGTAATGGTAGCTTAGGAACCAGTGGAAGTGTTGAGTTTATGTTTGAACACAAGTGCTATTTTAAAATAAATCCCGAAGGGCTAGATCTTGAAGAACTCGAACTTGAAATGATTGATTTTGGGGCCGATGAAATTGAAAGCGATGAGGAAGAAGTGATGGTCATGGGGCCTTTTGTGGAGTTTGGCAACATTCAAAAAGCCCTCGACGAAAAAGAAATAGAAATCATTGAATCGGGTTCTGATCGAATTCCCATGGAGTTGAAAACGCTTTCTGAAGAGCATAAAGCTGACGTAGAAAAACTTTTAGAGAAAATTGAAGAAGATGATGACGTTCAAAACGTCTATCACAATATGGCGGAGTAATTATTCCTTTTCAAAAGCCGATATCACTTTTTTCTGAAAAAAAGTACCAAACGGAATTAATGAAAGGGCAAACAATACTAAAGCTGTCATAAACCTCCATTTGAGCCTGCCCCAACTCTCGATGAGGTAGAACATGTAAGCCAAAAACAAAACGCCATGAAGGCTACCTACTACTCTTACCCAGATAGGCATGTCCAGGAGATATTTCAAAGGCATGGCCACGAACATCAATAGCAAATATGAAACACCTTCAATATGACCGATCAGTATTGTGGTTTTGGCTTTTTCTATTTTCTCCATTAAACAATCTCCCAAGTATGGTTTCCTGAAATAAGCTTGTCTAAATTTCCTATTCCCAGGGCTTCGGTAGCTTCTACGACTTGAGCTTCAAGTGCTTTTTCGTAAGTACCCCTATCGTTACTAAAAAATACACCAAACGGACGTGGCATTGAGCCTTCACTTGGCACATCAAACATCCTAGAAAGCAAGGTGGCCTTCATATAATCTTGCTCGTCGTGAATCCATAAATCGTTGAGGGAATGACCCTCGTTCATTTTAACAACCACAGGCTTGAATCCATCCAATTTAATTCCGAATTCTTTGTTCTCCCCAAAAGTCATAGGTTGGCCTTGTTCCACAAAAAGCGTAGAACCACCCTTGGTTTCTTTATCCGTAAAGGTGAAGAATGCCCCGTCGTTAAATACGTTGCAATTCTGATAGATTTCTATTAATGAAGCTCCGGCATGTTCGTTTCCTCTTTTCAAAACTTCCTTCAAATGCCTAGGGTCGCGATCCATGGTGCGGGCATAAAAACTACAGTCAGCTCCAAGAGCTACTGCAGATGGATTAAATGCATGGTCCAAAACGCCAAACGGACTAGACTTAGTAACTTTTCCCTGTTGAGAGGTGGGCGAATATTGTCCCTTTGTTAATCCGTAAATTTCGTTGTTGAATAGCAGAATATTCACGTTAAAATTTCGTCTCAGCAAATGAATGAGGTGGTTACCACCAATAGAGAGCGAATCGCCATCTCCGGTAATTATCCACACATCAAGTTCTGGCCGTGTAGCTTTTAAACCACTTGCAATGGCCGTAGCGCGCCCATGAATCGAATGCATTCCATACGTATTCATATAGTAAGGAAACCGGCTTGAGCAGCCAATTCCTGATATGAATATGATGTCCTCTCGCTTTCGACCTAATTCAGCCACCACCGACTGCACTTGCTTTAGAATAGAATAGTCACCGCAACCTGGGCACCATCTCACATCTTGGTCCGTGGCAAAATCTTTTGCTGTAAGTGTACTTTCTGACATAATTTCTACTCGTAAATTTCTTTTACTTTTTCAATGATTTCATTCGCTGTAAACGGCATTCCTTTGATTTTACACAAACGAATGGTTGGGATGAGAAATTTATTGCGAATCAAGATATCTAGCTGCCCGTCGTTGATTTCTGGAATGAGCACCATATCAAAATTTTTGACCACATCTCCTAAGTTTCTCGGGAATGGATTTAAATAACGCAGGTGAGCATGGCTCACGTCATAACCCTGTTCCAACAAGCGTTTTACTGCCGTTTTTATGGCGCCATAAGGCGATCCCCAAGCCAAAATCAACAGCTTGCCTTTTTCTGCACCTTGATCGATGGTTTGGAGCGGAATACTGAGCGCAATTCGATCAATTTTGGCGGCCCTGGTTTTTACCATGTGTTGATGGTTGTCTGGGTCATAAGATACATCGCCAGTAATGTCTTGTTTTTCTAATCCACCTAGGCGATGCTCTAGGCCAGGCGTTCCAGGCACGGCCCATTTCCTTACCAAATTATCATCTCGCTTGTAGGGCAAATAGGGCTCAGTTTCGTAATCTTTAGCTCGGGCTATTTGAGGAACGATGGGCTTCAAATCTTTGGAATTGGGAAACGCCCAAGGTTCAGAGCCATTGGCAATGTAACCATCGCTTAACATCATAACTGGAACCATGTGCTCTATTGCTAATCTACAAGCTTCAAATGCTGTTTCGAAAGCGTCTTTAGGTGTTTTTGGCGCAACTACAACGGTTTGTGCTTCACCATTTCTTCCAAACAAGGCCTGCATCAAATCCGACTGCTCGGTTTTTGTAGGCAAGCCTGTTGAAGGTCCGCCTCGCTGTACGTTGACCACCACCAGCGGTATTTCCAACATCACAGCCAACCCCAGTGCCTCACCTTTGATGGCGATTCCAGGGCCAGAAGAGCCCGTGGTAGCCAATGCTCCGCCAAATGCGGCACCAATACAGGCCGTAACGGCTGCAATTTCATCTTCAGCTTGAAATGTTTTTACCCCAAAATTTTTGTGCTTGGCCAATTCATGCAAAATATCGGAAGCAGGGGTAATTGGATAGGAGCCATAAAACAATTGCAGACCTGCTTTTTGGGCTGCCGCAATTAAACCAATGGCGGTGGCCTGGTTTCCCATAATAGAACGATAAGTTCCTTTTGGAAGCGAGGCTTTTTTTACTTCGTACCTCGAGGTAAAAGTTTCGGTGGTATCGCCGTAATGATAACCCGCCTTGAGCACTTTAAGGTTGGCGTCTAATATGTCAGGTTTTCGTCCGAATTTCAGTTTCAAAAACCTTTCTGTACCCTCCATGTTCCGGTTAAACATCCAGTAGAGGTAGCCAAGAACAAACATGTTTTTGCTTCGTTCGGTTTCTTTTCTACCTAAATCCGAATCCTTCAGGGTTTCTTGGGTGAGTTTGCTAATGTCTATCAATTGAACTCGGAAATTGGCTAGGGTTCCATCCTCTAGTGGATTGGAATTATACTTAGCCAAATTGAGATTCTTTTTATCGAATCCCGAAGTATTTATTATGATGGTGCCCTGAGGCTCTACATTATGCAAGCTCGATTTTAGTCCAGCGGCATTCATGGCAACCAATACATTACATTGGTCACCAGGAGTGTAAATTTCAGTGCTTCCAAATTTCATTTGAAAACCAGATACACCCGCAACAGTACCTATTGGGGCGCGAATTTCCGCTGGGAAGTTTGGAAATGTGGCCAAATCGTTCCCGAAAAATGCGTTTGTATTCGCAAACTGATTACCAGTTAATTGCATTCCATCACCAGAATCTCCAGCGAAAAGAATGGTGATTTCTTTAGTTTCTTGAGGTGTTGTTTTCATTGTAAAAATTCGCGGGCAAAGGTAGCCCAAAAGAACCAAGTTGCTGTGTGGTTTTTAGTACAAATGAGAGCGTATTAGGTTCGGAAAATTGCTAGTAAAACTATCTCAACATCCTTTCAACACTTTTCCAAAGCAACCCTGCTGTTTTATCCCAAGAAAAGTCTGTTGCTCTCGTAAATCCTTTTTGAATCAATGATTCGGATAGGCCAGGTTCGTGGATCAGTTTTTTCATTTGTTCGGCAATGGATACCGTAGAATAGGGGTCGCAAAACAATGCCGCATCTGACGCTATTTCGGGCATAGAACTCACATTGGAGGTAATAACTGGCACCCCAGCTTTCATCGCTTCGGTCATCGGTATTCCAAAGCCCTCAAACAAAGAAACATAGAGCAGAGCAGTGCTTGCGCCTAATGCCAAAGCGACTTTTTCATTTGATAGTCCTTCCTGAAAAATTACGTCAGCTTTAAATTTCATAACATCAAGAGCCGATTGCATTTTACTGGTCCACCATTGTTTTCGCCCTACAAAAAGAAGTTTGTGAGGATAATTCCCGCTGTCTTTAAATTGATCGTATGCACTTAAAATATTCGCGATGTTTTTTCTAGGATGTAAGGAGCCCAAGACTAAAAAGTAGGGATGGTTTTGGGTGTGTTTTTTTTGAAAGGCAGAAATCTCGTCCGATGATAATGGCCTAAATCGATCGGAAATGCCGTTGTAAATGACATCAATATTTGTTGGGTCAATGCCATATTTGGATGAGATGTCATTTTTTGAAAATTCACTTACGGTGGCAATTCGATGAGCGTGATGTGCAAATTTCGGAAAGTAGTGTTGGTAGTACTTCCGATGCGAAAGGGGTAAATCTTGTGGTCGATGTTCGAAATTAATGTCATGAATTACTGTCAAACAAGGCGCCTTACTTTTGAGGCTCAAATAACCATCAGGAGAAAGGAACACGTCGGGTTTTATTTTTTTAAGCACCGAAGGAATTGATTTTTCAAACCACCAATACCACAACAGAGGGTGCCGACTTTGCGGTCCTATGACGATAGGAGTAATATTTTCGGAGAAAATAAATTCTGGGTCGTATGGGCGATCAAAAATGAAATAGAAGTGATGTTCTGGGTGGTTTTTTGTCATTCTGCTCATGGTTTCGAAGGTGAACCAAGCAATGCCGTCCATGCGGTTTTTGAGTAATAAACGGGTGTTGACAGCAATTTTCACAATGGCGAAACTAATGCAAACGCTTAAGTACTTAAAGTTGGCTTAAATATTTCCTTATTTAATGCTGCACCACCACTTTTCGAGTTTCTAAAATGCCCTCACCTTTTAGTTGAAGAAAATAGATACCATCAGATAGGTTGCTCACATCCAAATGGGTTTTATTTTCAAAATTACCTTCTAAAAGAATTTGACCATTAAGGTTCATGAAAGTATAGTTTAAGGTTTGATTTGAATTTGATACAAAACTGAAGTTTGAAGAGGTAGGATTAGGATAGACATTTGTAATTCTCTCATTTGAAGGACTTAAATTGTTAATGTTAGAGTTTAAAGCTCCACAATCGGGAAATTCTAACAACCATTGCGGATATTTATCGCTTTTTGCGTTAAAACAAGTGTCTGTTTTTAATATCAGGTCGTCATAATCGGTATAATCATCATTTATTAAAAATCCATTATTTATAGGTGCAATTGTTCTAATGGAGGGATTGTACGTGCCAGATTCCAATTTAAACTTACGCAATTCATTTCCGCTATAATCAAGGAAATAAACATCTTGCCACGCTTGCCTAATATCCTTATCAAAATTGTGAGCAACAAGAATTAATTTGTTCTTAAGAACAATTGCTTGTCTTATTGAAAATAAATAATCTAAGTTTTCTTTTTGTTTCTCAAATGTCCAAAGTTGACCACCAGATAGACTATAAACCTCGGCCCTTCCTTTATTCATTAACCCAGGAGCCATCCATTGATGTGAAACAATAAGAAACTTGTCATTATTTAAAAATCGAAATGCGTCTTTAGCGATTTCAAAATGGTTTTTATAATTCAACTTCAAGTCGAATTCATATACGAATTTGGCCGAATCAGATTTTCTGTGAAACAATACAAAGATTGAAGAATCTAAAGCTGTTATCTCAATCACTTTAAATGCGGAATCAGCCGAATCCACCTTAAACTCAGAAATTTCTGTAAAGTAATTCTTCTGACTAACGGTTCCAGTTTCAGGGTTAATACTATATATTGCTTGTTGCATCCAACCATTAGAATTGGTATCTTTTCCTACCGCAAAAAGTGAGTCACTATGTCCAATAAAATCTTCTACATAAATTGAAGTAGAAGTATTCCACTTAAAATTACCCTCTATACTGTTTTTCTGAATTATTGAAATTGACCTTGCGCTACTGTATTTTTGAAACTGCTTATAAAACATAGTGTCTCCATCCATCTGAGTTTTTCTTAACGTTGGGTCGTGTAAACCATTTCCAATGGTTTTCTTGGAAAGAAAATTTCCCAACGTGTCGTATTTTGCTACTACGTATTCTGTTGGAATCGTACCAATATCGCTCAAAGCAAATGAAAAATAGTAATGGTTATCATACTCTGTAACTAATCCAGCACCGCCAATTTTATTACCGCCAAATCCTTGCGTTTTAATAAAGGTATTTTGAGCTTTGGCTTGCATTGATAACAAAACAGTTATAAGCAACAGCGAACGCATCATAGCTTTATCATTTTTGCTGTTGACATTTCTTGATTTTCGAATATGGCTTGTATAAAATAGACACCTGATTGCAATTCTGTGAGATCAATAGAGCACTCTATCTCTTGAGAGCTTTGTCGCAATACAACCTCACCTAGTTGATTGGTGATTATTATTCTATGATCTATCGGTTCACTTAATGAAATTTGAACCCGCCCATTAGAAGGGTTTGGGTGCACAAATAAACCAATTGCATTTTTTGACTCTTGGTTTATTACTGGTTCTTTAATGGTTAAAGGATCTTTTGTAAATGCTGGACAACTAACCCTACTTTTATCCAAAAAGCCTGTTTTACCCTGAACGCAACTGTACCTGTACCAAGCAAACGCACTTACGTTAACATTAGCAATATTACCAAACCCAGTTGGAGGGGTTTGATAGATTGCATCGTGCTGAGTTATATAATCGCTTTCTACATCATTAAAATCATTGCCACTGTAACTCGAATTATAATCCGGTCCATCTAAGTACTTCCCTAGATAATCGTAATAATACCATGGGTCAGAAGGAGAGTCACGTTCTTTTCCTTTTCCGCAAAACACTTCAGGTGAAGAGTCATAATCATAGTACTCGGCTGAAAAGGTTGGAATTATATTGTGAACACTTCCATAACCAAAATCTGAAAGTCGGTTCCGATAATCAATTAATTGTGGGTCTGTACTTGTAGATGGAGCTAAAAAGTCCAACCCCTTATTGGTTGTGTCGTATTCTTGATAATAGGTAGTAAATATGGCATCTACCATATTAGCCAATTCCTTGGTTTTGTTTTTTCGAGGTGTTACGTTGTTTTTGTGTTCTGTGGCTCCCGGTGCTCTATTGTAGAAGTAAGCAACATAATCAAAAGCACTCCAAATATTTCCGTCTGCTGCTTTCTCAGTATTAACAGTATTCAGCAAAGCCTTGTGTTCACTGTATAATTTTGTGAAATGTTCGTCAATAGTGTTATCAATAATTATATAAGTATTGTCGGCTAGAATTTTTTCAAGGTCTCTACTCCTAGTATTCCAAAACTCATGTTCTAATTGAATGTAATTGAATTTGCCTGCAACATTATAGTTATATGCTCCCATATTTTTCAATGTAACATCCATTAAAGCTTGACTGTCCCTATCTGCAATATAACCTACCCGAATATTTGCTAAATGGCACTTATTTATAAATGAATTCAGTTCTGCTTGTGCATCTTTTCTGTCCTGTAGTATATCGGGTTGTTGCAATTGAGGTTGGTACTTATCGAACATTGCACCCAGTCTGTAAATAGAAATATGAGTTATTTTATTATTTGTACAAAAGTTAATTAGTTCTTGTTCCTTAGCCGTATTATTCAAAATTTCTCTGTTAACATACCCAGTGTTATTGTCACGAATTGGCAGACCAATTAGATTATCTACAAACAGCACCCTCGGTACTTTACACTCTCCACTCTCCGTCAGCCCCATATCTACCTTAACCCCACCCAGATAAGCATTTCCGCTTTCGGCAATGCCGTAACTGCTGTTGTAGCCTGCAATAAACGCGGAATACAACTGTGGTAAAAGAACTACCGCATGGCCGTAGTCGTTTTCTTCACCGCCCAGGGTTTCTGTTTTGAGGGTGTCGCCGAGGCTGTCTATATGGCAAATCCATACATCTTGTTGGCCTTCGCCTAGGTTGTCGCATTGGCCTATAGCTAAAAAACCTGTTGTACTATTTTGATATGAATTTCTCATTCTGCTAATGCTGCACCACAATTTTTCGGGTTTCTAAAATGCCTTCGCCTTGCAGGTGGAGGAAATAAAGGCCATTGGGTAGGTTGGATACGTTAATTTGGGTGCTCTGCTCAAAATTCCCTTGCAACAAACTTTGGCCATTGAGGTTTAGAAAGGAATACTCAAGAGTTTGGTTTTGGCTCAGTTCTATGTGAATAAATTGAGAAGTTGGGTTGGGGTAAATATTTGAATTAAAAGCAGATGACGGTTCATTAAATCCAACGGTTTTTGTTGTGTCTCCATCGTAAAATGTGTACCAAAACGGTTTTCCATCAACCAACATGTTGGAGTCAGTTACAACTAGGTGCCATGGATATGTGCCGTGGCCCGGTGGTTCGTGTATAGTAAAAGCAAAACCTCCATCCAAAGTCTTTTGAAGATTGGTAATGGTGTAATTTCGGTAACGACCTGTGGAGTCTTTGTGGTTTAAAGGATATTTTCTAATAGCATCTCCAATACCATTAAACATCATTAAATATTCGACACAGAACTCCCAAGCCGTGTCTGGGTAATTAGTGCAGGTACTTACTCTTACAAAAAGGTTTTGATCTTTATCATAAAATTCATCATCCGAATAAATCTTTCCTGAAATATTTGTTTGAAAATTTGTTGCAGTGTCAATGTACTCAAAGGAACGAGTTACTGAATACAGCACGTTTTGATTGTGTGAATTAATTGTGTCCTGAAAAAAGATTGCTTTTCTACTATTTTCCAATTTATAGAAAGTCGATATGCCCATTTGAGGAAAGTTTTTATATGATTTACTTGCAAGATGATTCAAATTCGTGTCAAGTTCGAAATATCTATATCGAAGACTGTCATATTTATCCAGAACATTTTCAAAGACACTTCCATAGAGGTGGTCATTCATCATCAACAAATCTCCTTGATCGCTTGAGACGCTATCACACGAAGAACATAAATCCAAAACTGATTTTTCACTGTACATTTTCCCTGAATCCAACGAAAATTTTAACAAATACAACAACGACCCAGAAGGATAGTATTTAGCAAAGAAACTGTAAATAAAGCCTTTGTGCTCTATCAATTTTGAAGAAGAGGACATTAAGGAATCTTTGGTCAGCCTCCATTCTTCGAGCATGTTTGAGTTATATTTAATTACTGCCTGATCTCCTTGCCAGCCAGTACCCCCTTGAAGAAGTATTCCTTTGTCCGAAGTTTCTAAGACGCTCCCAAACCCGAAATTCATTCTAGAAAAACCAGGATTAAAATCATTCGATTGCATTAGATTTCCATAGCGATTATACTGTTGATATACCGGATATCTGCGGTCAGCACCTTCTCGAATGGTTCCAAAAATCATAAAGGTACTATCGGACTTTTGAAACATTTTACTTGGCGAAACCATATCTATTCCCATTCCACTATGGTGATTAGAAAGCACCTGAATAAAAGTTTTTCCGTTTTGTGCCTTTAATTGAACCAAGAAAAATAAAGCACTATAAAAAATCAAATACTTTTTCATTGTACTATGATTTTAGAGGTTATCACTTCTCCGCTAACCAAGACCACAGCAACCATATATAACCCCCGATTTAGGTCTAGCTTAATTGAAATTTCTTGAGAGAAAAGGGAGTTTTTGTTCAGTATAAATCTTCCTACATTATCGTAAACCAGTATCTTTTCAATTGTCGCACCATTCGATTTTATTATAAACTTCCCATTATTAGGATTCGGATAAAGGATAATGCTTTCAGAAGCATTTATTGCTTCAGGTATTTCTAAAGGATTGTAACCAAAACCTAGTGTATCGCATTTGTGACGGGCAACGCTGCTAAATGTTTTGTTTTTTATACAGTCGTATTTAAACCAGGCATAAGCCCCAAGTTGTGTATTTGATACTTGAGAATAAAGGTTGTTAGTACTATTAAACATTGCTTTATGTTGTTGGTTATACGCGCCTTCAACACTTGTTAAAGTTTTGGAACCATAATATGGAGCGCCTTCCAAAACGTGTCCTAAAAATTTTGTTGCAATACTTTGTCCGCAATAGGCCGAGTCTTCAGTAGAAAAAAGCGGGATAATAATTGTTTTGTTCGTAGAACTATTGCCAAAGTAAGAAAGGCGTTTGCGCCACTGATTCACACTAAAATTCGAGCTGTTGGTGTCTAAAAAATCAATACCATCATTTGCATGATAACTTTGATAATGTAATAACATAATCGCATCGCTTTGGCCATCAAGGTCTTGCGCCTTTACTTTTATGGATGGTTGATTATGAAAATTGTATGTAATATTTGACGTATCCGCCTCGGGTCTTCCTTCTTTAATTTCACAGTATAGCTTTGCAATATAGTCGTACACTTCCCAAAGGTTGGCATTTTGAAATTTTTTAGTGCGCATACGCGCCAATAGTGTAAGATGATCTTGATGTACTTCTTGAAAATAGGCATCATTGAGTGATTTGTCAGCTAGGTTCGTAATATCAGGTTTATTCGTTGGTGACCCATCCAATGTTTTTAAATCAAAATCATTAAAAACATTCCAATACTCATGTTCGAGTTTTACAAAATGGAATTTGCCGCTTTGGTTATATGAAAACTTCTGAATGTTATGATTTGCAGCACTGTCTAATGCATAAAAATCCTTATCTGCCACATAACCACAATGAATTCCATTGTTTGCGCAATTTTGTAAAAAAGTATCCAGCAGGTTTTTATACAACAGCTTATCATTGCGAATGTATTGATGTTGGATATTACGGTCATCAAAAATAAAACCGAGCTTAAACAATGCCAACTGTGTAATTTTATTGGTAATGCAGTAACTGATGAGGTTAGTTGTGTTAGCATTGGTGGAAGGATCGAGTATTTTTGGTAGAATCAATCCAGAGTTTATATCTCTTCCTTCCAACATTTCCACTTCCAATATTCTTGGAATTTCGCACTCCCCACTCTCAGGCAGCCCCATATCCACCTTAACCCCACCCAGATAAGCATTTCCGCTTTCGGTAATGCCGTAGCTGCTGTTGTAGCCTGCAATAAACGCGGAATACAACTGTGGTAAAAGAACTGCCGCATGGCCGTAATCGTTTTCTTCACCGCCCAGGGTTTCTGTTTTGAGGGTGTCGCCCAGGGTGTCTGTATGGCATATCCATATATCTTGTTGGCCTTCGCCCTTGTTGTCGCATTGGCCTATGGCCACAAAACCGTTGGGATGGGCAGTGAGGTCTTCGTACCAGGCATTGCCGGTACTGCTGTTGTTGTGTGTGCTGTGGCTTATTTGGCTGAGGTTGGCTGCTATTCGCAACAAGCTGGCGTTGTATTGGCTGCCATTGTATTCCTTGCCCGCAATGGCAAACCCTGAGGTGGTATTGGTGAGTCCATAACCCCAAGTGTGGTGTGCTTGGCTGAAAGTGCTGTGAGTATTGTATGCGCCCTGTGCTGTGTGCTGCCAAAGCATGGGGGCTGGGTTGTCTAATCGGTTTACCAAAACAATATATTCGCCATTGTGGCTCAATAATTTTTCTGCAAATATTTCTGTGCTTCCCAAGTCGTGGGTTGTTTGCCACAGTGCTTGTCCGGTGCTGTCTATGTGCAGCAATCGGAAGGCATGGCGCGGGGTTTCTCCCCAAACCAGATTGAGCAAAACAGTAAATTCTCCTTGGCCGCAATAAACCACATCTACGGCCACCGAGCCGGTATCGGAGCCGATGCTGTCGGTGGTGTATTCCCACAAAAGGTCGCCGTTGGGACCGAGGTATTTGAGTGCAGCGAGGTCGGTGTTTTGTAGGCTGTGGCGTTGGCTATCTACAAAGAAATCAGTTTGGCGGCCTGTCAACAGATAGTTGCCGCTATGACTCAGGGCGAGAGCGGCAGCAATTTGGTCATATCCCGCGTTGGTGCCGTGTTGTGCAAAGTTGTAGAGCCGCCCCAAAGTGTCAGTTTGCCACAGCGCCATGCGCTTTCCGTTTTCGTGGCTTATCCAACCGCAAAGGGCCAAGCCATAAGGTATGGGCAGAATGTCGAGTGCCGATTCCTCTTCTGTCCAATCGTTGGATGCCTTGCCGTAACCCTGTTCAAAAAACTGCCCCATGCGGATTGGGTTTATTGCTTGTGAAAGGCCCTGAAAGCTAAGAATGGTAGAGAGAGAGAGAGTATTAGCAAAATTTTCAAGGTGCTTAAATTTGGGTTTGAGGGGGTAAAGGTATAAAAAATAATAGTGATTTACATTGTTCCCATAAGTTTATTAAAGCCATTCCTTTGCTAACGCTGCACCACAATTTTACGGGTTTCTAGTATTCCCTCACCTTGCAGGTGGAGAAAGTATAGGCCATTGGATAAGTTAGCAGTGTTTATTAACGCGGCGTCAATAGTATGCCCCGTAGGATAAATTTCTACAAAACCATCCACCCAAAGCACCCTCGGCACTTTACATTCTTCTTCTACCTCCGGCAAGCCCATATCCACTTTAATACCACCGAGGTAGGCGTTTCCACTTTCGGTAATGCCGTAGCTATTGTTGTACCCAGCAATAAATGCTGAGAATAGCTGTGGCACAAGAACAACAGCATGGCCGTAATCATTTTCTTCACCGCCTAGGGGAGGGTGTCGCCGAGGCTATCTATATGGCAAATCCATACATCTTGTTGGCCTTCGCCTAGGTTGTCGCATTGGCCTATGGCTAAAAAGCCTGTGGTACTATTTTGAGATGAATTTCTCATTCTGCTAACGCTGCACCACAATTTTTCGGGTTTCTAAAATGCCATTACCTTTTATTTGAAGAAAGTAAATGCTATTGGCTAGGTTGCTTGTACTTATTTGAGTAGAACGCTCAAAACTACCTTGCTGCAAAATTTGCCCATTGAGGTTTTGGAGGGTGTAGTTTACGGTTTGGTTGGTGTTAAGCTCAAGGGTGAGGGTTGAGGATGTGGGGTTGGGGTAGATTTTATATTTTAATATGGATGCTTCAAATTCGTATGTGGAATTGGCTTGGAAACAATCAGGATTTTCAATTTTGGAGAATGAATATAGCGTATTGGGTAATCCAACGGCATTTAAACAGCTGTCAGCTTTAACTAAAAAGCCGTCATAATCTGTGGTGTATCCATACATATTGAATAGAAAACCCCTATCAATAGTTCTACAAATTCCACGAGGAGCAAAATTATTTTCATCCTGAGGCGAAAATTTATATTTCCCTAAAACTTGGCCGTCAAAACCTAAAATTGTGAGTTGTCTATAATTTGAGCTTGGCGAAATATGATGTGAAAGAAGATTGATAGTGGAATTCTCAATAAAAACCTTTTCTGGGTAATAGGTTTCATCCGTAAAATTTCTAATATCTAGTTTCCACTTGAGACTACCATAAATGTCATATAATAGTAAAAAATTGGATTTGTCCTCTTCACTGTTAATCAATAAAAGCGAATCATTCTGTAAAAAGCATTTAGCGTTTGATGATATTCTCCAATTACTTATATAATTCAAATTCTTGTCAAAGTGATAAATATATTTGGTAGAATCTGTATAATCGCTAAGCATTAAAAATCCGTTTTCACTAACGCACATGACTGAGTTCATTCTTACTATATGGCTGTCTGGAATATTGAAATAGGACATCTTTCTGAAATAAACCAAGTTTTGAGTTTTACCCGAGTCCAAGTCTCCTATGAAAATATTCATCGTCAAACTGTCTGTTACATCTGAAAAAAAACCACATCCAAAAAAAGATTTTGGATTTAATGGATAAAAGTCTGTTATAATGAGCGAATCTGAGCTGCTCCAATTCGTGTTCCCATCATAATTATAACTAAACACTTTAGATTTATATGGCACAACTGGTCGAGACTCATCTATTAAGCATGTTAATTCTGAGCCTGATATTTTGTGGCATTTCCATAAATATGGTCTATATAGGTTGGATTGTAACTCTGAGGTTGAAACAACCTGACCAAGCTTAGAGTATTTTCCTAATCTGTAATATGATTTATTACCTCCCCCTCCATTTTGACTAGAATATGACCATAAAGCATAATAGTGAAGGCTGTCTTCAGTCACAAAATCTCTGGCACTTACTTTCAATGCTTCAAAACCGTGATTTCTTATAAAAGTATTTTGTGCCCTAGAATAAAAAAAGGTAAAAACAAAGAATGGTATAAAAATAAGCTTCATAACTTAATAATTTTATAAGTTGCTACTTCGAACTGTTCACTTTCGGCTTGGAAATAATAAATGCCTGATTTAAAATCGCTAAGATTAAAATTGGCATTTTTATCGAAGTTCTTTCTAAAGAATAATGTCTGCCCATATTGATTATAAATAGTTAAGTAGATTTTTGATTGATTATTAAAATAAACCGTACTTGAAGTAGGGTTTGGGAACACTTGCAAATCAAAATTATTTATGATGGGCTCTGAAACCCTTAGAGGATTCGAAGTATATACGGGACATGTCACTCTTGATTTATCTAAAAAGCCGATTTTCTTTTGAAGGCAGCTATATCTGTACCAGGCAAATGCAGTTACATTTACATTGGAAATATTCGAAAAACCAGTTGGAGGACTTTGGTAAATTGTATTGTGTTGTGATATGTACTGACTCTCAACATCATTTAAATCATTTCCAGAATACCCAGTATTGAAGTCTGGTCCGTCCAAATATTTACCAAGATAATCATAGTAATACCAGCCACCTCCATCAGGTTCCTTGCCTTTGCCGCAATTGACTTCTGGCGAAGAGGCGTAGTCATAATACTCAGCTGAAAAAAGAGGGATAATATTGTGTACCTGGCCAGAACCAAAATCAGATAATCGGTTTCTATAATCGATTAATTGGGGATCTGAGCTAGTTGATGGTTCCAAGAAGTCAATACCTAGATTGGTACTATTATATTCCTGATAATATGTAGTAAAAATAGCGTCAACCATATTGGCAAGGGTGGTGGTTTTATTTTTTCGTTGGGTTGCGTTTGCACCATGCTCAATAGCACCGGAAACCCGATTGTAGAAATACGCAACATAATCTAACGAATTCCAAATGTTGCCATCACTTTTTTTATGAAAGTTTATAGTATCTAGCAATGCTTTATGTTCAAAAAATAAAGAAGTAAAATGAGAATCTACACCGTTTTGTAAATACGTACGCCCTGTTGCGAGTATTTCATTATAATCTGAATTGTCAGTATTCCAAAATTCATGTTCTAATTGGATATAGTTAAATTTTCCTGAAACATTATAGTTAAAGGCACCCATATAGTTCATGCATATATCCAACATAGCATGCTGATCTCTATCAGCTATATAACCCACTCTAATTCCTGCGGCATGACAGTCTTGTATAAATGCGTTTAGTTGAGCTTGAGCAGAATTTCTGTCTGCTTGTACGTCTGCATGAATCAATGCATGGTAATCGTCAAACATGGCTCCCAATCGGTAGATGGAGATGTATTTGATCTCATTACTGATACAATAATTTATTAGTGCTTGCTCTTTTGTTGCATCATTTAAAATGTCTCGATTTACATAACCTGTATTATTATCTCTAATGGGTTGCCCAATTAAATTATCTACAAACAGCACCCTTGGCACTTTACATTCTTCTTCAGCCTCCGGCAGCCCCATATCCACCTTAACCCCACCCAGATAAGCATTTCCGCTTTCGGTAATGCCGTAGCTGCTGTTGTAGCC
>JAGQYO010000004.1:0-62899 GCA_020435995.1 Flavobacteriales bacterium
CTCAGAATATTTTGAACCAAAAGCATCAAAACCATCCACGTCGTAGTTATAAGGTCCTCGTTCGCTTGGGTAAATCGACAGATCGAGCAAAGAAATATTTGATGGCTGACCTGCTGGAATTTGTCGGTTAGGGAAAACCTCCGTTTCAAATACTTGACGCATAAAGTGATTGGACAACATTTCTGGATCATTTTTCACATTGTCGGGTGCTTGGTCTTGATAGAAAATCGGGTCTATGGTTCGCCAAGAAAACAACGATCGGTTATAACCCGATGCAAGGTTATTAAATTGATCTCCTTCGGGAAAAAGCTCTGGTTGTTTTTGGGGAACACTTGCTAGATTCCAATTGTTAAAGGATCGCAAGTCAATGGTATTTTGGCTTCCTTCAAAATCATCTACATAAGAATTTCCATCCTTCCCAATCGCTTTTGAATGCCCGGGTAGCAATTGTGCAAATTCGGCGGTGGCCGAAAACGTAGACATTTCTTTGGTATCAATCAAAGGCAGCTTATCAACTAGGCGTGTAATTACAGGTACATCGGTTTTGTAGGTGGCATCCACACCCCATATCCAGTTGGAGATAGGCTCGTACCCTATGTCTACTTTTTGGGTAAGTGGCCGCTCCCACAAATGAAGGATGGACCCTCCCACCACAAATTTGTCGGAAAATTTATAGTCCATTCGGTGTCCCAAAAAGTTTTTTTGCTGCTGGGCAAACAATTGGTTACTCTCTGAAGATACTTTGATTGGAACGCCTGATTCAATAATACTTTGGTTAATAATTCTTACTCTTCCGAGGGTGTAATCCACTGTAAAATCTTGGTTTTCAACCAGCTTTTGCCCACCTGCGGTAACGGATACCGAACCTTCTGGAACGTTCAAGGCATTAAGCGAAATTTCACTGCTCGATTCCGATTGATATTCTCCTTTTAATGTAAATCTATTTCGTTCGGGATACCGCACTTTGGCATCGGCTTGGGTATTGGTATATAGCGAATCGAAGGCATAAGATCGCATGAGTTCATCTACCCGCCCAGGCGGCAGCCCACCCCTCGTAAATGCCTGCCTGAGCCCATCACCAAATGGTTCGAGCATGGGAATAATAATGCGGCCATTGTTGGTGTTGATGGTAATACCTTCTACAAAGTCAAAAACCCCGTCAGAACGAGGTGCGCCATTAAAATCAAGTTTGTCCATGTTAAGCAGTTGTACCAAACTAGAGTCATTGGTTTCGGGTTCTGGAATAAAGTTGATATCGACACCTCGATTTTGATCCAAGTACCAAACATTGAATTTAAACCCTTCTTTTTTCACCCGATAGGCGCCTATCGAATACACGTTTTTCATCATCAAATCCCACATGGGAATTTGGGTATTCAACTCGGTGCTCTTTAGCATTTTTGTAAGCAGGGGCTTTGGTTCGGCCAAGTCGGTAGAAAACTCACCCACCTGGAATGTTTGCCCATTGTAAGTGTACTCGAATGCTACGGCGATTACTTGGTTTGAATTAATCTGTTGTCGCAACGAAATGAAACCGAGCTGCGGATGAAGATCATATTCATTGGTGGTAAGCAGCCTCGCGAGTTCCACTTTTTGAAAATCGAGTCGCGGATCAAGGCCCATTTTCGCTTGCAGAACTGGAATGGTGAGGTCAATCACACGGTTAGATCCAAAGCCATCTGGCCCAGTTACTTCACCATACAATCTATTTTGGGTATTACCTGCAGGAAAGTAACGACGCCCCGTTTGGCTATTGACAAATTCGGCTGCATCCCCTTTCACCCAACGGTTATTGTACAATAGGTCAACACTTCCTCGCCCATTTGTACCCAAATCTTGAAAAGCTATAACGTGGCGGGCATTGGGGTCCGTACGTGTATTGGTCACCCAAACTTCTATTTTAGTAATATTTACACTCGTTCTCAACACCAATGGGTCAGCTACGGCTTCTTCATATAAATCTCTAAAAAATGGATCTAAAAAAAAGTGCTTGTTCGCCTCGTAGTTATCACCCTTTACTTCAAATTCACTCACCTGAGCACCACCCTTGGTTTCCACTTCCGACTTCTGCCCTTTATCTTGCGAAAGCACTGTGGTCATTTCCAGTCTTCCAAATTTGGTTTTTGTTTTTACACCAAACAAACTCTGACTACCAGTAATCAACTGACTATTAAGAGGTAAGCTCACGTTTCCGAGTTCTATTTTTTGTAAAATTTCATCATCATATCCCGTATATTCAATTTTAAATTGGTTTTGGAAGTCAAATGTGGCTTGTGTGTTATAGTTGGCGGTAACTTTTAGTTTATCACCAATATTACCGATAAGGTTTATCTGCATGTTTTGGTCAAACTGAAATGTAGTTACACGCTGGCTACGAACTGGAATGACGGGGTTCTCGGTTTTACTTATCCGACCGCCAATAGAAATTTCGGCCGAACCAGAAGGCCGAATATCAATAGTATTACCTCCAAACAAGCGATCGAAGGCCCTGCTTTTAATTTTGAGTTGTGGTTTAAAAACTTTGCTTCCATCTGCTGACTCTTCAAATTCTTCTTCCGCCGATTTCTTATCCTTCCAATAGTCCCGCATGCTTTTGGTGCGTTGGTATTCCATGTACTCATCAAAGTCCATGTAAGTAGGTGGTTTGTAGTTAATGTTTTTACCTACTTTTTGGCTGATTTCATACTTCCCAGTTTCTGGGTTGTATTCCAGCTCGGTTTCCACATTGCTTGGGTTTTGCAATTGCATGCTAGGCTTATCATCCGACACACCGGGCGATTCCGAATCTTTGAAGGGATAACGCAAATCCACTTTTTGACTATCACCAGAATCCAAGGGTAACGTTTGATAAAAGAGAGGGGGAAATTCAGCATAGGAGGGTATATCCTCCATGTCGGCCCCTAAAAGGCTGGAGGAAAATCCGATAAAAAATATAATAGATATCGCAATTATGCGATTCTTCAACAACACTACTGAAACTCTTTAAACGACTCGTTTACAATTGCTTGAGCGCAGATTTAATTACCTGTTCTACACTCAGAGCTTCCTGACCCACTAATACTTTTTGCAGCACTTTAATGGCTTTATTCCTTTCAAAGCCCAGCGCCACCAGCGCAGATAACGCCTCATCTCTTAGAGTATTGCCTGCGATAGAAGAAATTTCGAGTTGCGGTTCTTCTCGAGCTATTTTATCCTTGAGGTCGATGATAACCCGTTGAGCGGTTTTGGCCCCTATTCCTTTTATCGATTTCAGAATATCAACGTTTTCATTTAAAATAGCCGTTTGGATATCACTTGGTTTATAAGACGATAGAATCACTCTAGCTGTATTAGGCCCCACTCCGCTCACGGATATGAGGTTCCTGAAGAGTTGGCGTTCATCCTTATTGGCAAAGCCATATAGTATTTGAGCGTCTTCTCGAACAATAAATTCAATGAATAATTTACACAACTCATCATTAGACATAAGCCCAAATGTGTGCACTGAAATATTTACGTGGTAGCCAACGCCATTGCACTCAATAACTGCATGGGCAGGGCTTTTTTCTACTAATTTTCCTTTTAAATAATCAATCATAAAACTGGGTGCGGACTTTCATTATTTCTATTTCCTTCTTTTAATCGTTTCTTTCTGAGCTGTGCATCAATCACCGATAGCGTTACCATATTCACAATTTCGCGAACCGAGCTTCCAAGCTGCAGAACGTGTATGGGTCTTTTCATACCCAAAAGCACTGGTCCTACCGCTTCCATGTCCGTCATTTCTTGAAGCAATTTATAGGCGATATTTCCCGCCGCCAAATTGGGGAAAATCAACGTATTTATCCTGTGTTTAGCCAATACTGAAAATGGGAAAAATTCACTCATTAATTGTGAATTTACAGCGATGTTGGCCTGTACTTCACCATCCACAATTAAATCTGGGCGCTCCTTGTGCAAAATAGCTACGGCCTCTCTTACCTTGATGGCATCTGGGTATTTGCTTGTTCCAAAATTGGAGAAAGACAACAAAGCAATTCTCGGTTTGATATTAAAACCTTTGATGGCCTCGGCGGTTAAGATGGTAATATCGGCCAGCTCCCGTGCTGTAGGATTGTGATTGATGGTCGTGTCCGCCAAAAACATTGGCCCCGATTTGGTACTCATAATGTACATTCCGGCAATTGAATTCACGCTGTTTCTTTTTCCTATAACCTGCAATGCGGGGCGAAGTGTGTCAGCATAATTTCGGGTAAGACCAGATATAAAGGCATCCGCCTTTGCCCATTTTAGGTAGGCGGCTCCAAAATAATTTCTTTCCCGCATGGCCTTAATGGCCTCTATACGGGTAAATCCCTTTCTTTTTCTCTCTTCATATAGATGTTCCCCAAATTCAATCCTTTTGTGTTCCATTTCGGGCGAACGCGGATCGATAATTTCCACATTTTTAAACTGTAGTTCAAACTCCTTTATCAGGCTGTTTATTTTTTCCTTTCTGCCCAACAAAATAGGTTTAGCCAAGCCTTCATCTTGAACTATTTGGGCCGCTTTTAATATTTTATAATTATCGGCTTCGGCAAATACCACGTACTGAGGATCTTTACGAGCGCGCTCGGCTAAGGCAGAAAACAATTTATTGTCTAAGCCCATTCTGGCTTCAAGCTCTTCGGTGTAGGCCGTCCAGTTTGTTATAATTTTTTTGGCAACGCCACTGGCAATCGCTGCTTTGGCAACCGCTGGCGCCACCACTGTTATAAGTCTGTGATCCGACGGTTTGGGAATAATAAAATCTTTTCCGTAGGTGATTTTTCGTTCTTTGTAGGCAATAATTACTTCCTCAGGTACAGGTTGCTTGGCAAGTTTGGCGATGGCCTCCACCGCTGCCAATTTCATTTCTTCATTTATACAAGTGGCTTGTACATCGAGGGCGCCTCTAAATATAAATGGGAACCCAATAACGTTGTTCACTTGGTTCGGGTTGTCCGATCGGCCAGTGGCTACAATAATATCTTTTCGCGCAGCCATGGCATCTTCATACCTGATTTCAGGGTGAGGATTGGCCAGCGCAAATACGATACAATTTGGCGCCATAGATTTCACCATTTCCTGGCTCACCACGTTACCCTTCGATAGCCCTAAAAATACATCAGCTCCAACCATGGCTTCGGCAAGGTCGTTAGCTTCCACTTCATTGGCAAACATGCTTTTGTATTCATCAAGATCGCCCCGTGAAGGTTTGATTACCCCTTTGCTGTCACACATAATAATGTGTTCTAGCTTGGCTCCCAGTGCTACATAAAGCTTGGCGCAAGAAATAGCCGCGGCCCCTGCCCCGCTTATTACGATTTTTACGTCTTCAATTTTTTTGTCGGAAAGTTCCAATGCATTTTTTAAGGCAGCCGAACTAATCATAGCGGTACCGTGTTGGTCATCATGCATCACAGGAATGTCCAGTTCATCTTTCAGCCTTTTTTCAATTTCGAAAGCTTCTGGTGCTTTAATATCTTCAAGATTGATACCGCCAAATGTGGGTGCAATATTCTTCACTGTTTTTATAAAGTCCTCCACATCCTTGGTGTCCACCTCGATGTCGAATACGTCAATATCAGCAAATATTTTAAACAAAAGGCTCTTGCCTTCCATTACAGGTTTTGACGCCTCTGGACCAATATCGCCAAGACCTAAAACCGCAGTACCATTTGAAATAACAGCAACTAAATTACCCTTTGCTGTGTAATCAAATACCTTGCGTTTATCTTTGGCTATCTCCAAACAAGGTTCAGCTACTCCAGGGGAGTATGCCAACGAAAGGTCTCTTTGAGATGAGTAAGGTTTGGTCGGTTTTACCTCAATTTTACCCTTTCTGCCTTGAGAATGATAATCAAGGGCATCTTGTCTTTTAACTTCTCTCATAAATAGGGGGATTAATTTGGTAAAAGTATATAAATTCAAGCCCTAGCAAAGGCTTGAATAAAGTAATGACAAATTCGAATAAAAAGTACAATTTGAAGACCCTGGTAGTGTTTAGTGGGGCTGGAATTTCCGCAGAAAGTGGCATTGATACTTTTAGGGACTCCGGTGGACTTTGGGAGCAATATAAAGTTGAAGATGTAGCTACACCAGAAGCATTTTATAAACATGCAAAGTTGGTTTTAGATTTTTACAACATCAGACGGAAGCGAATCCAAAAAGTAATGCCAAACGCAGCACACCTGAGTTTAGTAGAGTTAGAAAAGGATTACAACGTACATATTATCACGCAAAACATAGATGACCTTCATGAACGAGCTGGATCGAGTTCGGTATTACATCTTCATGGCTTAATTACGCAAGCAAGAGATGAAAATGATGACCATACTATTTATGATATCGGATTTAATAATATTGAGGTAGGAGACTTATCTCCTCAAGGAGGGCAACTACGACCTCATATCGTCTGGTTTGGTGAAGAAGTTCCAGAGATAGTCAACGCCCTCAAGTTGGTGTCGAAGGCGGATATTTTTATAGTAGTTGGCACCTCGCTAAACGTCTATCCTGCTGCTGGCTTAGCCTATCAAGCACCGAGGAATGCGCGGAAATATATAATAGATCCACATCTGCATGAAATAAACTGCCCTAAAGATTACACGCTGATTCAAAATTTAGCATCGGAAGGGGTTTCTCAACTGGTACAACAATTGGTATTTCGCCACTAAATTGAAATCACTAATACATTTATACAATGAGTACTATTCTTATATTCGCTTTTTCTAAAAAAAGGCACATGAAACAAACAATATTGGCATTGGGTTTATTTCTTTTCTCCACAACACTATTTGGACAAGCAAGAACCATCCCTTCGGTAGAAGTTTTTGATATGAAGGGTGGAAAGTTTAATACCTCCCAACTAGATAATGATGGCAAACCCATGATCATAAATTTTTGGGCCACGTGGTGCAGTCCATGCAAAAGAGAGCTCAATAATATTGCCGATTTATACACCGATTGGGTTGAAGAAACAGGTGTGAAATTGGTAGCTATATCGATTGATGATGCACGAAACATGCAAAAAGTAAGACCTTATGTTGATGGACAAGCTTGGGACTATGAAGTGTATATTGATGTAAACGCCGACTTTAAAAGACAAATGGGTGTAAATAATGTACCTCATACTTTTTTGGTTGATGGAGATAAAAACATTGTTTGGCAGCATAATTCTTACTCAGAAGGCGATGAAGTCGAACTTTTTGAATTGGTTAAAAAACTCTCAAAACGGGAAAGCATAAAATAAGATACTTTGAAGTTGAATAGAAAATTATGGATATCTACAATTGCCTGTGTCATCACGGGCAATTTTGTTTTTACATCCTTACATGCACAGGAAAATGGCGCAGTTGAAGAATTCTTAGAAAAACCTCTTGAGATTCACGGGAATTTTAGCGTAAACGCGCAGTATTACAATGAAGATAGCACTATTGGCGCGCCAAAAGTTCCTGAACAAATGCTCACCAACGGCTTCGCAAACGTTATTATCACCAAAGGTGTTTTTAGCGCAGGAGTTCGATACGAAAGCTACAGAAACCCTGTTCTAGGCTTCGACCCCCGGTACAAAGGCAGTGGTTTTCCATATCGCTATCTCCAGTTTAAGCAAGACGGATTGGACGTAACTGCTGGTAATTTCTACGAACAATTTGGAACTGGCTTAATACTCCGAGCTTACGAGGAACGTGACTTGGGGGTAGATAATGCCTTCGATGGAATACGGGTAAAGTACAGTACCAAGTTTGGTGTTTATGTGAAAGGGTTGATTGCCAAGCAGCGTTACTTTTTTAATCTAGGGCCAGGCATAGTTCGAGGTGTTGATGGTTTGGTTGTAATGAACGAATTAATCAAACCATTTGAAGACAGTAAATTTAAAGTAAAGGTAGGCGGTAGCCTTGTAAGCAAGTACCAAGAAGATGACAACCCAAACTACAAACTCCCTGAGAACGTAGCTTCAATGGCGGGCAGGCTAAATCTTTCTTATGAAGGTTTCAGCTTCTTAGGAGAATATGCTTATAAAATGAACGACCCTTCATCGGATAATGGTTTTCTTTATAATCCTGGTCAGGCACTTTATCTTTCAGGTACCTATTCTCAAAGAGGTTTGGGAATTAATGTGTCGGCCAAATCTATCGATAACATGAGTTACCGGTCGGATAGAAACGAAGGACTTAACAACCTCCTTATAAGTTACAACCCCGCACTAACCAAGCAGCATACCTACAACCTAGCAGCTACCCTTTACCCTTATGCATCTCAATTGACTGGAGAGGTAGCCTATCAAGCGGATGTGGTTTATAAAATAAAAAAGGGATCTGCCCTTGGTGGAAAATACGGAACCACGCTTATAGTAAACGCCGCCAAGTCTTTTGGGCTTGACTCAACTCACGTAAATGATTTGACGACTACACGACAAGGATATACCACAAATTTTTTCACCCCAGGACAAACAGAATATTACCAGGACATTAACGTTACGGTAGAAAGGAAAATGGTGAAATGGTTTAAACTAAAAGCCATGTACATGAACTTAATGGCCAACAACGATATATTAAAATATGGCGGGTTGAACGGAAGTTGGAGTGGTAAGATATACGCTGATATAGCCGTTTTGGACTTGTTGTTTAAACTAAACAGCAAACACAGCATCCGAACAGAAATTCAAGGATTGTGGTCAAAACAAGATATGGGAGATTGGGGAACATTTATCGCCGAGTATACCTTTAGCCCACATTTTTTTGTAGCCATTATGGACCAATACAATTATGGAAACCCCATTGAAGCGAATCAAATCCACTACCCTTACGGATCGGTAGGTTACACCAATAAAAGCAACCGAATTTCTATTGGTTATGGCCGTCAAAAAGCAGGGCTATTTTGTGTAGGTGGTGTGTGTAGAGTTGTACCTGCGTCAAATGGATTAACAATTTCAGTAACTTCAAGCTTTTAATTGAGACTCATGAAAATCTTAAAAAACATATTACTACTACTCATTATTTCTGGAGTTTTTGCGATCACTTCTTGCGAAAAAATTGATGACCCCTTCGAAGGCGTTGAAGGCGGAGGCGGCGGTGAGCCTGTTGATACCGGAAACGGCGGCAACCCTGTTGTTATTAATGCAGATTCTATTTGGGGAGACACAGGGAATATCACCATTCGAAAAATGCTTACTGAAGAGATTTCTGGGCAATTGTGTGGATTCTGTCCTCCAAAAACGGCCATTTTGAGCAACATTATTGATAATACTCATAAAGGTAAAGTTTATGGTGTAACTTATCATGCCACGAGTTTTGCTGATCCAAATGCTAAATATCCCACAGATTATCGAACAGAAAAAGGAACGGCTTTTAATCAGAAATTAGGTAACAGTGATGCGCCTGTTGCAGTATTTAGCCGCACTATAATCGACAGCAGCCTAGTAGTTCAAGGATCAAAATTCGAGACCGCGTTTAACAAACTTGAATCGGATGGGTATTTCAACAACCCCAATTTTCAGCTCAAAATTTTAGGGATACACAACAAAGATAATGACGCCCGAAGCATTGTGGTAACGGCGAAAGCCCTCGCAGCCACCTCGGGTGTGCACACGGCTATTATTTTTATAATTGAAGATAAAATCATCGGGCAACAGAAATGGTACAACAACCCAAACGGCCCGACGGATCTCACGGACTACCCTCATAGGCATGTCTTTAGGGATGCTATTGGATCTACCGATGGAAATGCCTTCATCAACAGTGATTTGGCTGCGGGCGAAGAAGTTTCAAAAACCTTTACGGTTGACTTGAAACCAGAGTGGGACCTCAAGAAGGTGCGTTTGGTGGTTGCCATTCGTGATAACAATACAGGTCAGATTCTTCAGGTGGATGAAATACACGCAGAAAAAGAATAATGAACATTAGATTTATTTTCATTTTACCCCTGCTTATTCAGGGGTTTTTTGTTTCTGCACAGTCCGAGGAAGGGTTTAAAGCAGGCCTTAAAGCGGGCTTAAATACCAGCCAAATGACTGGCGATGGGTATGCGGGGTTCTATAAATTTTCTCCCGTATTTGGCGCATTTGCCAGTCATGGTTTTGGAGAGCACATGAGGTTTCAATACGAACTCCTTTACCAGAACAAAGGCAGCCGTGACCCAGCTCGACCCGATGAAGGAAAATACACTTCATATAAAATTGTAATGAACTATATAGAAGTACCTGTGCTTTGGCAATACAACCTTAAAAAATTTACCTTAGAATTAGGCCCTGGCTTTTCGTTTTTACTCCATACCAAAGAATTAGATGAGAATGGCGTAGTAAAAGTAAGTACCTACCCGTGGCGCAGTTTTGAATTGGATGGCATGTTGGGGGTCAATTATAATGTAAACGAGCATCTTTTTCTGAACATTCGCTCGCACCATTCTATTTCATCAGTAGTTTCTTCCACAGTTGTAAATCGTTACGGTGTTTATGGCGGTGCATGGAATATCGTTATTGCATTTACGGCTAATTATCGTTTTTAGAAGTCGCTCCTAAAAATCTTAAGTTCCTTTTGAGCCCTTCAAATTTGGTTCTCTTCACCGCCGACTTTTTAAAAATCTCACTAAAAACTTCTTGGGTAATATCCTTCCACTCCACATTTTTCATTTCCAGTAATTTTGGATGCGGATCAAAGGTTGACTCTGAATGTGGTTTTGAAAACCTATTCCAAGGACACACGTCTTGACATATATCACAACCAAAGGCCCAATTCTCAAAAGTTTGGGGATTTAAAGCGGGTAAGGCCCCTTTTAACTCAATAGTAAAATAGGAAATACACTTGCTTCCATCCACCTTGTAGGGTTCAACAATGGCATCAGTGGGGCATGCATCAATACAAGCGGTACACGTCCCACAATAGTCCTTGATAGGCCCATCATATTCTAACTCCAAGTCTAGAATTAATTCACAAAGAAAAAAATAAGACCCTGCCTTTGGATGAATAATATTTGTGTGTTTTCCTACCCAGCCCAAACCACTCTTCCGAGCCCATGCTTTATCCATTACTGGAGCAGAATCTACAAAGGCTCTTCCTTCAAACTGGCCTACTTCATTTTCCAAATCCATCAAAATAGATTTGAGTTTTCTTTTTATCACAAAGTGATAATCTTCGCCATACGCGTACTTCGAAATCTGAGGCACGTTGGGGTTTTGCTTCTTTTCAGGATAATAATTGAGCATAAAAGAAACCACGCTTTTAGCTCCAGGCATAAGTTTACGGGGGTCAACCCTCTTTTCAAAATAGTTTTCCATCCATTTCATTTCGCCGTTTTGCCCCTTGTTTAACCATTGTTCAAGCTCCTTGGCTTCATTGGTCAATTCTACAGCTTTTGAAATGCCGCAATATGAAAAGCCATATTCAACGGCTTTGGATCGAATAAAATTTGAAATTTCTTTGGGTGAAGTTCCCATTACGAAAACAAGGTTCCTTGATCTGCTTGAGGGGCAATTCCCAAGTGCTTATAAGCCTTCAAAGTAGCTTCTCTTCCTCTTGGTGTTCTCATTAAAAAACCTTCCTGAATCAGAAAAGGTTCATATACTTCCTCAATAGTTCCAGCATCTTCAGCAACTGCGGTAGCAATCGTAGTCAATCCTACTGGCCCACCCCTAAACTTGGTTATGATGGTAGATAAAATTTTGTTATCCATTTCGTCCAATCCATTTTGATCCACATTTAGCGCATCAAGGGCATAATTGGAAATTGCCTTATCAATGGTACCATTCCCTTTGATTTGAGCAAAGTCACGCACCCTTCTCAATAGTGCGTTGCAGATTCTGGGGGTTCCTCTACTCCTACCAGCTAATTCCATTGAGGCCGAAGATTCAATCTCTATATTTAATATCCCAGCAGATCGCTCTACAATACCCTGCAGGGTTTTGGTATCATAGTATGACAACCTTGAATTAATACCAAACCTCGCTCTTAGGGGTGATGTAAGTAAACCCGATCGCGTGGTAGCGCCGATTAAGGTAAAAGGCTCTAGGTCGATCTGAACACTACGGGCATTTGGTCCCGAATCAATCATGATATCTATCTTAAAATCCTCCATGGCCGAATACAAAAACTCTTCAACCACAGGACTTAATCGATGAATTTCGTCAATAAACAGCACATCGTTCTCTTCCAGATTAGTTAAAAGCCCTGCCAAATCTCCAGGTTTATCCAACACTGGTCCAGAGGTAATTTTGATTCCCACATTCAATTCGTTGGCAATAATATGAGCCAGCGTTGTTTTGCCTAATCCCGGAGGCCCGTGAAGAAGAACGTGATCAAGGGCTTCCTTTCGTTGAAGGGCAGCTTGCACAAAAATCCGCAGATTTTCAAGTGTTTTTTCCTGCCCAGTAAAATCCCCAAACTCTTTAGGTCGAAGCACTTTCTCAATATCCTTATCGGCTGAGCTGAGATGATCAGAATTAGGATTAAGATTCTCGTTGTACGTGGACATAATTCAAATGTAGAGAGAAAAAAAATGTCCTTAACCCGCATGGATTAAGGACATTTCAACAAAGTCAATTTTTTATACTTAGTGACCTTCACCATCTACCTCACCTTCCTCCAATGGAACGGTCTGAGGTACGAAGTCATGTTCTTTTCCTGGCTTGCTATAATCATAAGCCCATCGGTGTACAACCGGTAAATCACCAACCCAATTACCGTGAATATGTTCTACAGGTGTAGTCCATTCGAGTGAGTTAGCTCCCCAAGGATTTTGTGGTGCCCGTGGCCCTCTAAACATGCTATAAACAAAATTGAAGGCAAAAATGAACTGCGCTAAGCCTCCAACGATGGCAAACAATGTTACTAAAATAGAGATATCTTGTAGGCCATCGAAAAGTGGAAATTCAGAATAAGTATAATATCGTCTTGGAACACCCGCTAATCCTTGAAAGTGCTGTGGGAAGAACACCCCGTAAGCACAGATAAACGTGATCCAAAAATGGAGGTAGCCAAGCTTTTTGTTCAACATCCTTCCCCACATTTTAGGGAACCAATGGTAAACTCCAGCAAACATTGCCATAACCGCTGAAAGCCCCATTACAATATGAAAATGCGCCACAACAAAATAGGTGTCATGTAAATTTATATCCAATGCTGCATCTGCTAAGATAATTCCAGTAACTCCACCAGTGATAAACGTAGAAACCATGGCAATAGCGAACATCATAGCTGGCGTAAACCGAATACTACCCTTCCACAAAGTGGTTAAGTAATTAAATGCCTTAACCGCCGACGGTATTGCAATGAGCAGCGTTGTAAACACAAAAACACTTCCAATAAACGGATTCATACCACTTACATACATGTGATGGCCCCATACGATAAAGGATAAAAATCCAATTGCTAATATAGACCCGATCATGGCGCGGTATCCAAAAATAGGCTTCCTTGCGTTACATGAAATTACTTCAGAGGCAATACCGAATGCGGGAAGGATAATAATATAAACCTCTGGATGCCCTAAAAACCAAAATAGGTGATGGTATAATAAAGGGCTACCACCTGTACGATCCAATGCTTCACCAGCAATATAAATATCAGATAAATAGAAAGAAGTACCAAAGGACCTATCAAAGATTAATAGAAGTGCAGCAGCAAAAAGCACTGGAAAACTTAAAACTCCAATAATGGCCGTAACAAAAAGCGCCCAAACAGTTAGGGGCAACCTTGTCATATTCATTCCTTTGGTTCTCAAGTTGATAATGGTAACTATATAATTTAATCCACCCAACAGAGAAGAAATAATGAACAATGACATGGAAACCAGCCACAGCGTCATTCCAGCGCCAGACCCAGGCATAGCCTCAGGCACTGCGCTTAGAGGGGGGTACACAGTCCAACCACCAGCGGCAGGTCCACTTTCTACAAAAAGAGATGCAATCATCACTACCGAGGACCCAAAAAAGAACCAATATGAAAGCATATTCAAAAAGCCAGAAGCCATATCCCTAGCTCCAATTTGTAGCGGTATTAAAAGATTCGCAAAGGTTCCACTCAATCCTGCGGTTAATAGGAAAAATACCATTATGGTACCGTGGATAGTAACTAAAGCCAAATACATATTTGGATCTAACACTCCACCTGGCGCCCATTTGTCACCAAGGAATACGTTTAATATTGAAAAGCTTTCACCTGGCCAAGCTAATTGCAATCTAAAGAGCAACGACATTATCATTCCTATGAATGCCATGATGGTTCCCGTAATCAAAAACTGACGAGAAATCATTTTATGATCGTGGCTAAATAAGTACTTTGTAATAAAGGGTTCTGAGTGACCTGACATCTTAATTTCCTATTAAAGTGTATTAATTAGTTCCAGCTACGAAAAATTTCTTTTGCTCGGATAGCCATTTCTGATAATCGGCTTCCGATTCGACTATAATATTCATCTGCATATTGTAGTGTGCAGTTCCACATATTTTGTTGCAAAGCAACAAGTAGTTGAAATTTGGATCCCCAACTTTCTTTCTCATTTCATCCGTTGTAATTATCGGCGTAAAATAGAAATTGGTAATCATTCCAGGAACTGCGTTCATTTGTGCCCGAAAATGAGGCATGAAAGCAGAATGAATAACATCTTGAGAGCGAATCTGAAAGTTTACTGGTTTTCCAACTGGAATATGAAACTCCACCTTGGTTAAAATATCGTCATCAGCAACCGAATAATCCTCATTTTCTCCTTGAGCATACATTTGTTCTAACCTACCCTTTTGTTTCTTTTTGAGGGCTATTTTATCCAAAATCTCCATATCGGTTTTTCCCCCGGGATAAACCTCAGCCCGACTTGCCTCCAGTTCTGCGGCTTCCGCATCCATTTCGCTCAATCTTTCCTTCAATTTCGTTTCGTTAATAATGCCCAAAGGATTTGTTGCCGAAATCATTAAATAATTTGATTTACCAAGAACATTATCTTCACCCGCATACCTAGCTGTCCAATCAAATTGCCTGGCGTACAATTCAATGTTGATTGAATCATCAGGTGTATCCAACATTGCCGAATTCCAAGTCGTTAACCCGTAAATAATGATTATAGCCAACACAACCGCTGGAGCCGAAGTCCATATCAACTCCAATTTATTGTTGTGAGTAACAAACGTTGCCTTGGGGCTAACCGTATTGGCGTATCGATAAGAAAAATAAGCCAATAAAATATGTGTGATAACAAATACAATCGTAATGATCAGGAAGTTGAAATTCAACAATGTATCAATCGCAGCCCCATGTTCAGATGCTGACTCAGGGAGAAAGTATTGCTTATATGCAACCCACAAGTAAATAAAGAATGCGAAAAATCCAGCTACAAATAGCACTAAACTTATTCGCAAGCTATTTGTTTCGCGAGGGGAAACACTGATCCCATCCTCTCCTTGCAAAAAATTAGAGATTTCAAATACCCGAATTACCTGCACTATGGCAGCAATACCGAGAACAATTACAAGAAATATTAAGAAAGATGCCATGTTCGTTAAACTTCTTTTGTTATCCTATTAATGAATTTCGTGATGTATACTTTCTTGATAGAAAGGGTGGTTTTTCGCAACCAATGGAGCTTTTGTCAGGGCGTTTAATACAACGTAAGAAAACAATCCTAAAAACCCTAATGCAAGTCCAATTTCTATAAACCCAATGGTACCATGCTCTTGCATCGTGCCTGGAATAATCATCATATAAGTATCTAACCAGTGTCCAATAAGTACAATAATACCAATGGTAATTAAAAAACCATAATTTCTTTTGTGATCTCTGTCCATTAAGGCAATCATAGGGAAAAGGAAATTTACCAAGAACATTCCCCAATAGATATAAGTGTAATCCTCAATTCTAGGAATGAAATACGTTACTTCCTCAGGAATATTAGCATACCAAATCAACATAAATTGAGAGAAAAACAAATACGCCCATAAAAACGATACGCCAAATACCCATTTTCCTAAATCGTGGATATGACTAGCGTTCAATTGTGGTAAGAAACCGTTTTTCTTTAAATACAAGGCCAAAAGCGTGGTGACAACCATCCCCGTTAACCAAATTCCTGAGAATGTATACCACCCAAATAGTGTTGAGTACCAGTGGGTATCAATCGACATGATCCAATCCCATGATGCTGCACTAGAAGAGTAACCGAAGAATACAAGAAAAATGGCTGCATCTCGTACATTAGCGAAATGACGCTTTCTATCGAAGCCTAAATCCTCTTCCAAAGATTTTGTTCTGAAACGTTTCCAAAACCAAATCCAAACACCTAAAAATAAAATGGCTCGAACCCAGAAAAATGGAAGATTTAAGTATCCCGATTTCCCAGCGATAATAGAATCAAATAATGGACTCTCAGGATCAGTTACCGCTGGATCCATCCAGTGGTACAAATGATGAAAATGAAATGTTCCCGCAGCAAAAACCAAAATGAGAAAAAATGCGCCAACGGGCATAAAAGCTCCTAAAGCCTCAAGAATTCTTTTGATAACAACAGCCCAACCTGCTTCTGCAACATATTGTACCGCCATAAAAAACGTCGCTGCCAATGCAATTCCAAAAAAGAAAAATCCATTGATCAACACATTCGACCACAACCTTGCCACGGCAAGATGATGGTGGTGTTCATCACTTGAACCAAATATGTTTGCGATTCCCAATACTAAAGCAATTAAACCTACACCCATCAATATGAATGTTGTTCTTTTTAATTTGCTTGAAAACGTGAACTGTTCCATTTATTGAACTTTTCTATCCTTTTGTATTAACCTTCTTTTCCTTCTGAAACAGGAGCCGCTTTGTCCGACACATCGGCTACCGCTTCTTTCTTACTTCCTGCTGGATTCTGCAATGTTTGAACGTAACGAATTATCGTCCATCTTTCCGTCTTAGTCAACTGAGAAGCATGTGCTCCCATTAAGTTCTTTCCGTATGTAATGCTATGAAACATTTTTCCCTCAGAAAGGTCTTTAAGCTGTTTGCTATAGGATGGTGGTGGTGGATATTCGCTATTGGTAGGAATTGGACCATCTCCCTGCCCAGATTTCCCATGACAATGCTTACAAAACCTATCATATAATTCTTTTCCTTTGGCAATGCTTTCAGGAGAATTCGCAACCGGGTTTTTCAGACTATCTGATGCCATATAACCATCAAAACTATTAGGTAGGGCATACGGCAAATAGTCCATTCCTCGTGGTATTGTATTAGAGGCAGGAAGCCTTGCCGACATCACAGTGTCTCCATAAAACAAGTTTTCTCCATAAGTTTCGAAAGACGGAGAACGGTACATGTCGGGCATGTATTCAATACCAGGGCTATTTGGATCTGATTTACAAGAATCAAAAACAAATGCTGCGACTAACGCTGCACCCATTAAACCTATTAACCTAATCAACTTCATTCCAATGGTCTTTTCTCAATTACTTTTCAAATACTTCAACCGTACCTGTTTCCTTCAATATTCCTTCTAAATCTTCCTTGGAAAACTTACTGTTATCAGAAGGAATAATTTCAATGGCAAAATGATCATCCGTTGTTCTCGGATGTGGATTTTTCGCACTTACCCCAGGTAAAGTCCAATTTCTAATGAAATATGTCAATGCCATGCCGTGCGCAGCACAAAGTACAGTAAATTCAAATAAAATTGGAACAAACGCAGCCATGTTCTGTACGAAGTAATTATTTGGTTTACCACCAATATCCATGGGCCAATCCAAAATCATAAAGTACCACAATCCAACCACCGATAATACAGCGCCTGTAAGTCCGTATAAAAATGCAGCAATGGCAATTCTAGTCCACTTAACACCCACAATCCTCTCAATACCATGGATAGGAAAAGGGGAGTATACTTCATTCACCTTAATACCTTTTCCAACAAGAACACGAGCTCCATCGGAAAGGATCCCATCGTCATCGTAAAGGCCGTATAGTTTTAAACTACTACTCATTGATCGCAGTTTTTAGTGTTTTTTGTTTTTATAATTATCACCTGAAGACTTTAAGATAGACTTCAATTCATTCAGAGCAAGCACTGGGAATGTTCTTGCATATAGCAAAAACAAAACAAAGAAAATTCCTATAGTACCGATAAATATTCCAATATCCACAAATGTTGGGTGGAACAAGGTCCAGTTAGCTGGAATATAATCACGGTGCAACGACGTTACAATAATCACAAAACGCTCGAACCACATACCTATGTTAACGAAAATTGAAATGATAAAAGAAGCAACTATGTTTTTTCTCACCTTTTCGAAGAAAAACAACAGCGGCGTTACCACGTTACACGTCATCATAGAGGCGTATGCCCACCAGTAAGGTCCTGTAGCTCTATTTAAAAATGCATATTGCTCGAATTCTACGCCTGAGTAATAAGCTATAAAAAGCTCGGTAAGATAAGCTACACCCACCATTGAACCCGTAATCACGATTACGATGTTCATGTATTCAATGTGCTTTCGAGTAATATATGACTCTAAGCTTACTACTTTTCTAGCTGTGATAAGCAGTGTTTGAACCATAGCAAATCCAGAGAAGATCGCACCCGCCACAAAGTATGGAGGGAAAATGGTTGTATGCCATCCTGGAATAACGGAAGTAGCAAAGTCCATAGATACAATAGAGTGAACCGAGAATACAAGTGGCGTTGCCAATCCTGCAAGAACCAAGGATACTTCTTCAAATCGAATCCATTGCTTGATTTTTCCGCTCCAACCGAATGACAATATTGAATACACCGCTCTCGGGCCACGACGCGTAGCTCTGTCGCGAATTGTTGCAAAATCGGGAATCAATCCAATGTACCAGAAAACCAACGATACCGAAAAATATGTCGAAATCGCAAACACGTCCCAAAGTAGTGGCGAGTTAAAGTTCACCCACAGTGAACCAAACTGGTTGGGAATAGGGAAAACCCAATAAGCCATCCAAATTCTTCCCATGTGGATGCCAGGAAACAAGGCCGCCATCATTACAGCAAAGATGGTCATAGCTTCTGCCGACCTATTAATGGCCATTCTCCATTTCTGACGAAACAGAAGAAGTACTGCCGAAATAAGTGTTCCAGCGTGGCCAATTCCAACCCACCAAACAAAATTCGTAATATCCCAAGCCCAATCGATGGTGGTATTCAGTCCCCACACTCCGATTCCACGACCAATTGTATATGTAATGCAGCCCAATCCCCAAATCGCCGTAATAACAGCAACCGTAAAGGCCATATACCACAATTTATTTGCTCTTCCTTCTACAGGAGCACAGACATCTTCAGTTATCTGATGATAGGTCTTGTTTCCTAAAATGAGCGGGTATCTTATTTCTGATTCCTTATGCATGGCTATTTCTAGGTATTCCTTTTAATTATGCGTTCGTATCAATATTTCTAACCTTCGTTAAGTATGCAACATTCGGCTGCGTACCTACTTCTTCAATCAAATGATAAGATCTTGAATCACTCCATTTTGACCTTACCGCTGATTGATCGTCGTTTAAGTCTCCAAACTTGATAGCTCCAGTGGCACATGCTCCAGCACAAGCACTAGTAACATCGCCATCGCGTAGAGGACGACCCTCTTTTTTGGCTACCAATTTACCAGCTTGAATCTTTTGAACACAAAAACTACATTTTTCTATTACTCCTCTTGATCGTACCACTACATCTGGGTTAAGTACCATCTTCATCAAATCGTTCTGTGAAGGATTTACTTCCGCGAACATAGTGTCCGTATTGTAATTAAACCAATTGAAACGACGTACTTTATAAGGACAGTTGTTGGCACAATACCTTGTACCCACACATCTGTTGTAAGCCATTTGGTTCAAACCTTCTTCGCTATGGGTAGTCGCAGCAACTGGACATACTGTTTCACATGGTGCGTGATTACAGTGCTGACACATAACAGGTTGAAATGACACTTGAGGATAAACCGAAGGGTCTTCCATCTTTCTGTACATTTCTCTTACACCCATACCTTGCTCATCGGCATTTTGCTTGGTCACATCCGATGAAAAATATCTATCTACTCGAAGCCAGAACATACTTCTGGTTCTTCTAATTTCATCTTTTCCTACAACAGGAACGTTGTTCTCAGTATGGCAAGCTGTAACACAAGCTCCGCACGCATTACATGCGTTTAGGTCTATAGACATTCCCCATCTATGTCCCTTTTCAATCGCGTGATCTTGCCAAAGGTTTAGCTCCCTTGTACTCTTCTTTTTTCCGTAGGCATCAACGAGTAAAACATCCTTGTTCCAACCATTCTTCTCGTCGTTTTTGTCTACTGAGCTGTAGGTGGAATAGGTAGTTTCGTTTACTATCTTCCTTCCCATCATCGTGTGATGAGTTTGAACAGAAGCAATCTCATAAGTAGCGCCAGCATCCTCAATCGACACATCAGACGAGCTGTAACCCAACGAGGAATCATTCCAAGTTAAGCAGCTGTAAGCATTCTTACCAACCTTGCCAGCAGGACCAGTTATTTCTCGTCCGTATCCCAAGGCAATTCCAATAGTTCCCACTTTCTGTCCTGGCACAGCTACCACAGGCAACTGAAGAGTAACACCATTTACGGTAACATTAACCAAGTTAGCTGGAGTTTCTTGAGCCGTTCTAGTTTCCCAACCTTTCGAATTCATATCCGAAGGATTCATGCTTACGTAATTGTCCCACGAAATTTTTGAAATAGGATCTGGAAATTCTTGTAGATGCGGATTGTTGGCTTGGGTACCATCACCTATACTCTGCTTAAAGTAAAACTGACATTCCCAAGTACCACTTGTCATTTGAATACCAGATGCTACTTTAGCTAAGTCCGTAGCTCTATAGGCTACCAAAGTTTCGCCTTCTTTTAACGCCGTTTTTATTTCTACTACACCGTTTTGAACAGATGTATTCCAAAAGTCTTCAGCCAAAAGAATGTTTGATTGCTTTGGGAACAATTCCTTCTCCCAAGTCTTCTTTAAATGTGTGTAATAATCGTCGCTGCTACCAGCCCATACCAACAAAGACTCCTCAGCTTGTCGCGTTTTAAATAATGGTTTGATACAAGGCTGAGCCAATGCAAAAACGCCAGTTATAGGTTCGTAGTCATTCCATCCTTCTAAGAAAAAATGATTTGGAGCTACATAGTCACATACTGATGAGGTTTCATCGGGACGATCAGCCAAACTGATTTTCAAACCGACCTTCATTAGAGCGGCGGCAAAACCTGGAACTGCATAGCAAGGATTAACTCCTGATATAATTACCGCATCAACAGCACCTGTATTCATGTCGTTGATGAGTGATTTCATTCCTTTGCTTGATGACAAGCCTACGTTATAGGTTTGATCCCAAGTTATTGTAGAACCATAATTGCCCAACAATTGATTCGTGGCATTTATGATGCGCTGAACAGCACTGTTTTCACTTCCGCACACCACTAATGAATTTCCTTTGCTTGCCCAAAGGTCATCAGCCGCCGAAGCAATCTTTGCCGTTACGTTGTTGTCATCATCAGCAATTTTACCTCCAGCAAGCGCAGCAGCACCCGATTTTGAAGCAACGGCATTGTACAAGGCAATTACAGCATTAGGCACATCAGATGGTCGAATAGCTCCACGAACATCGGCAGTTGAACCCGATCTAGTTAAATTGGTTTCAAACTGGTAATGTCTACTCATTCCATTGTCGGAAGGCACTCGAGTTTTGGCATATCCAATTGAATTGCTAGCTCCATTACCCCAATCTCCCAAGAAATCAGCAGCAATTGAAACAACTGTTTTTGCTTTATCAAATCTATAATGAGGTACCGCATTGGTTCCGAAGTCCCAACTATTAGCTTCAGCTAGCGAATTGGTATTAATGGCATCATATTGAACATGGGTAACACCTGCATCCACAGTAACTTTACCAACAGGTTCGCCAAACTCATCAAAAGAATCCATTTCCTTCTTAACTGAAAAAGCAGCAGAGAATAATTCAACTGCGGCCTTAGCGCCTGGTCCATTTACAGAACCAGTTACCAATGCGATGTTTCCACCTTTGGCTTTAATAGCCATAAGCTTGCTGGCTACATCGGCATCCAAATCAGACCAAGAAACATTAGCACCCGCCTTTTGCGGAACCATGTAACGATTTTCGTCATACAGCTCAAGTACCGAAGAATTTACCCTTGGGCTCATTCCGCGAAGTGCAGCTGGAAAGCGATCATTTGGCTGAATGAAAATAGGTCGACCTTCTCGCGTTTTTACCAAGATGCTCGCAAAGTTCCCTCCGCGTTGCACCGCACTGGCATAAAAATTAGCAACCCCAGGTGTTACTTCCTCAGGCTTCACTACGTAAGGGATGGACTTAGTAACTGGCGTTTCGCAAGCCGCAAGAGTGGCCGCTCCAAGACTAAAACCCATAAATTTCAAAAAATCCCTTCTTGAAGTAGTCGACTCTGACAACTTGGCGTTGCCCAAGAACTCTCCCACCGGAATTTCTTCCTGGAATTCTTTGTTGGATTCATTAATAAACCCAGGATCCTCGGTTAGCTGATCTATACTGTTCCAGTACTTAATGTCACTCATAGTGATTTAATTACAAGTAGTCAAATTAATTAATAATGGCATTTGGCACATTCAAGCCCGCCAATATGCTCCACAGAGAATTTTTCAATCCCCTTATCTTTATATCTCTCTAATAATTCTTCGTGAATCTTATCGTAATAAGCATTGCCTTCCATGGCAACTTCAGTTTCGCGGTGACATTCAACACACCAACCCATAGTAAGAGGCGCAAATTGCTTCATTGGGTATCCAAATTCTTGTACTTCTCCATGGCATGTTTGACATTTCTGCTCTCCAACTACCACGTGCTGTGAGTGATTGAAGTACGTGAAGTCTGGCAGGTTATGAATTCGAACCCACTTAATAGGTTTTTGTTCTTTGGTATAAGCATTTTGCTCTGGGTCCCATCCTGCAGCTTCGTAAATTTTTGCAATTTCAACAGGTCCATCCACTTTTCCTTCAGAAATACCAGCATGACAATTCATACATACATTCACGGAAGGAATACCCGCGTTCTTTCCTTTGTAGGCAGAGTGGTGGCAATATCCACAATCGATTTCATTATCGCCTGCGTGTATTTTGTGTGAGAATTTAATTGGTTGCTCCGGAGAATAACCTTGATAAACACCTATATCCTTGAGTACAAACCAACCTTGAACCGACATAGTAGCTAAAATCACAACCATTAGGGCAACAGTAGTTTTTTTGTTGGCCGAAATCCAATCTAATGCAGCAACTAAAAATCCCTGAGAGGCCTTGACTTTCTCATCCTTCATGTTGGCCTCAACCGACTTAAGAGAATGTTTTACATCGCTCAATACTTTGATCACCAAAAGAAGTACTGCCGCTAAGCCGAGCAACCAATAAGTAGAGTAATCCTCCGAAGGCTCACCCTCTAATTGCGCCACTTCCGCTTTCGGAGCTTCCGAAGCTGGAGGGTTTGCAACATAGGCAAGGATTGCATCAATCTCAGCATCTGACAAGGCTTGCGCCGTCATTATACTCTTGTTATACTCCTCAAATAATCCCTGAGCATAACTATCACCAGAGTTATTCTTCAGATAATCAGATGAATTCTTAATCCATGCGTAAAGATTCTCTTTACTTTCCCAACGATCTTCAATTCCGGCTAAAGCAGGCCCAATTAGTTTCTTATCTATCTTATGACAAGAAGCACAATTCGCCTTGAACAACTTTTCGCCATCTTGGGCTTGAAGCGCAAAACCCGAAATTAAGATTGCAAGTGTAACAGCTGAAAATGACTTGGATAAGCTCCGTATCACTGTGTGGTATATCCTCATAAAAAGCAAGGTTTTAACTGAGTATCCTACTCTAATCCCATTTTAATTAAGCGGCAAATTTATAACAAAGGTTAACATAGGATAAGTCGCTTGAAGGAATTTAAAAAAGGGTTAATTATTTAGAATGGTTCTAAATAGAACGCGGCTACTTTATAGAATTGAACCAGCTATAAATCAGCACTTAATAAAATTTAATCCTGTGATAGACGAATAGGTATCTATATTTGCACCCATGATTTATAAGTTCAATTGCTCGATTTTTTTGGTGGCACTTTGGGTAGCACCATTTTACATTTTTGCACAAGCGCCAGACGTGGCAAATGATGCTTCTGTGCTACTCGATGCCTCAGACAATTACACCATTGTGGGTGACAAAAGAATCAATGATTTGGAAAAAAGATATGCCGAAATCAACAAAAACAGCCCTCAAATAAAAGGGTATCGAATCCAGCTGTTTTCGTCCAGCGGCGCGAGTAGTTGGGATCAGGCTAACCAAGTACAAGGGGAGTTTTTAAAAATCTATCCTGATATTCCCTCTTATGTAATTCATAAAAAGCCCAGCTTTAAGGTTCGCATTGGGGATTATCGAACCCGATTAGATGCGGAAAGGTTTTTTATTGAACTCAAAGAAAATTTTCCAGACGCCTTTATAGTCAATGATATGATTGAACTCCCTAAGCTAGCCAACGAAGAATCTAAGTAGCCGAAAACTTTTCTCAAGCTCCCGCGCTATCCGATAGCAAGGCGTACAGCGAATGGCGCGTGGGCCTAGTAAGGAATAATTTGCACTTTTCTAATGATGATGTCATTTGGCATAGACAGCTCCATAAAATACAATCCTGGCAGTAAATTAGCCACATCGAGCGTTGTTTCATTAGATAAATTATTCTCCTTGATTAGAACTTCCCCATTTACTCCTAGCAAACGTATAGAATCTACCTTTTTCTCTGATTCAATCTTAAGTTGCCGGCCAGCTGGATTAGGGTAAACCTTAATTTCGGCGTGATCTCCAAACTTATTCACTTGTTCCATGGAATTTGGGTTCGTTTGTCCGTAAGGTAGATCTTCTACCGCAATCGGAATCATATACGGCCCTACCCTTTTCCAAATTAGTGCAACAAACCTTAGATTCTCCTTTTTCCATGAGGCATCTATACTTTCTTTAAATTGATAATCATATACAAAGCCAGAGTCTACTGCCCCATCGGCAATTTCCACTCCTCGTTTAGGCCCCCATTCGCCTCCTGCTCCTAAGTATTTGCGAAGCACACGCTTATGAATATAAGGATTGGTAGGTGCTCCTAATTGATCAAAAACCAAATTGTTTTCCAAAACCAACACTGTCAACCAAAAACTACCAGAATCAGCTTCAAAAAACTGAGTGCTCAAGTCTACGGTAAGCATAGTGTCTAAAATTTCATATCTAAACGAAACACCAGCAATTACAGGGTGAGTGTTCGCTTTATCAATTACATTTTTAATGTATTCGTATGAGTAGTTGGATCTATTTATCACCTCAGAATCTATATACATATGTGGAGTAGAGGTTGTGTTGTGAAGATAGCTATTAAAACTATAAGAGTGTCCGTTCGCTAGGTCACTCGTAAGCTGATGGTTATTTACGACTACAACCGAATCTTTGTGATTTTCATATAAAATCTCCGATACATGTATTTTATTCCCACAAAAAACGCATTTAGTTGAAGTACCTTTTACAGCAAGGTATTTCTTTTTTTTACTTACTGGAATTTTTTGGCTGCGAGATTCCATGGTAGAAATCAATAGCGTGAATACCACTAAAAGGACGAGTTGTGTAAATCTCATATTGACAAGTAAGGAGTAAAGTTAAATGAGTTAATGGAAATTAAAATTAATTTCTTTAAAATTTAAATTTATGAAATCCATAATCCAGAAGGGATGTTATATAGCAGCGATAGTGTTGATATGGGAATAGTACAACCGTAAGAAAATAAGAATATGGTTTTTAATAATAGGTGTATGTTGTTTATACTTAGCTGGCTACATGATTTATGACCCTAAAAAGTCGGGTAAAGCACCTTTAGTATCACTTAAGCCAGGACTTGGTCAATTCTATTCAAGAGCATTAGGGTTTGCCGCGCTTGCATTTTATCGGATTTACCTAAGGATCAAATCACTACTTGCTTGAAATACTTTATAAAAGTCTCAGATTGACGGGAGCTTTTTATTGCTGAAAAAAAAGGCTCGGTTTTCACCGAGCCTTTTCATACTATATTACTTCAAGACGGAATTAAAGCGTTGACTTCACTTCTACTTGTTCGTATCCTTCAATGATGTCTCCAACCTTTATGTCGTTGTAGTTTTCGATATTCAAACCACATTCAAAACCTTTCTTCACTTCTTTCACGTCGTCTTTAAATCGCTTCAACGATCCAAGGCCACCTGAGTACACTACAATACCGTCTCTGATAATTCTAACCTTGGTATTTCGGGTAACAGTTCCATCAAGTACATAACATCCGGCAATGGTTCCCACCTTAGTGATCTTAAAGGTTTCGCGAACTTCGATATTACAAACCACCTTCTCTTCAAAAGTGGGCTTAAGCATACCCACCATGGCCAACTTAAGCTCTTCAATTGCTTGATAGATAATTGAGTACAATCTGATATCAATTTCCTCTTTTTCTGCTAAGGCTCGGGCACTTACCGACGGCCTTACCTGGAATCCAATAACAATAGCGTTAGAAGCAGAAGCCAACAAAATGTCAGATTCACTAATTCCTCCTACTGATTTATGGATAACATTTACTTGAATCTTTTCAGTAGACAGGTTCAATAATGAATCAGAAAGTGCCTCAATGGAACCATCCACATCACCTTTTACAATCACATTCAATTCTTGGAAATCTCCAATGGCTATACGTCGACCAATTTCGTCGAGCGTAATGTGACGTTTGGTTCGTACACCTTGTTCTCGTTGCAATTGCTGACGTTTGTTGGCAATATTTCTCGCCTCTTTTTCGTCGTCGAGTATGTTAAATTTATCACCTGCACTTGGTGCACCGCTTAAACCTAAAACCGCAACTGGCGTAGCAGGTCCCGCTTCGTATACATTCTGACCTCTTTCGTTGAACATGGCTTTCACCCTACCAGTATTGGCACCTGCAAGCAACACGTCTCCAATTTTTAGAGTTCCACCTTGTACTAGTAAAGTTGAAACATACCCCTTACCTTTATCAAGCTCAGCTTCGATTACTGTACCAGTGGCACGCTTTCCGGCATCTGCTTTTAAATCAAGGAGTTCGGCCTCGAGCAATACTTTTTCTAAAAGCTCGTCAACATTTAATCCCGTTTTTGCCGAAATATCTTGGCTTTGGAATTTACCACCCCAATCTTCTACCAAATAGTTCATGGCGGCCAATTCCTCCTTGATTTTTTCGGGATTAGCATTGGGTCGATCCACCTTGTTAATGGCGAATATAATAGGTACTCCAGCCGCTTGCGCATGATTGATAGCCTCCTTTGTTTGAGGCATCACATTGTCGTCCGCGGCAATTACTATAATTACAATATCGGTTACTTGAGCTCCTCTAGATCGCATGGCAGTGAATGCTTCGTGACCAGGTGTATCTAAAAAGCAAATGGTTTTTTCATTATCTAAAGTTACTTTATAAGCACCAATATGTTGTGTAATACCACCGGCTTCACCAGCAATTACATTGGCCTTTCGGACGTAGTCCAAAAGAGAGGTTTTACCGTGGTCAACATGGCCCATTACTGTAACAATTGGAGGTCTGGGCGAAATTCGCTCTTCAGAATCTGCTTCTACCAGCGTAGAATCTTCAACGTCAGACGATGTAAACTCAAGATAATAGCCAAATTCTTCGGCCACCAAAGTGAGCGTTTCGGCATCAAGTCGTTGGTTAATAGAAACGAACATTCCTAAGGCCATACAAGCCCCAATTACTTCATTTGCGGATACATCCATTAGTGAGGCCAGCTCATTTACCGTTACAAACTCGGTAACTTGCAAAATGTTCTTTTCAGCCTCTTCTTGTTCTCTTAGTTCCTCTTGATGCTGCGAGAAACTCTCTCTTTTCGCCTTTCTGTGTTTAGCACCCTTAGATTTTCCACTCTTTCCGCTAAGTCGAGCTAACGTCTCCTTAATTTCTTTTTGGATGTCTTCTTGGGTTGGCTCCACAGCCTCGGCTCGCGCACCTTTCCTGCCTTTGTGTGGGCCCTTGTTTGGACCTCCCGCATTCGGTTTTTCAGGGGCTATTCTACGTCTTTTTTTCTTTCTTGGAATTTCTCTGTCTTTATCCTCATTTGAAGAGGCAACAGGCTTAGGTTTCTTTGCAAATTTTGAAAGATCAATTGTTTCTCCAGTCAGTTTTGGCCCCGACAATTTCTCGAACTTTGTCTCAATTCTTTCGGGTTTTACTGGAGCTTCAGGAACCTCCGGTTTTGGTTTTTCAACCTCTTTTTTCTCTTCTTTTTTTACTGGAGGCTCAGGTTTTTTAGCTTCCACCTTTTTAGGTGCTGGCGGTGCCTTTTCAGGCTTTGCTTTTTTATCTGGGCGGGTTTTAAGATTTAAAGATGATAGATCTATTTTTCCAACCACGTTCACGCCCTCGGGCTTCTTTTCTTCCTCTGGCTCAGGCGCTTTCGGAGCCTCTTCTACCGGGGCAGTCTTTGATACTGGAATATCAATAATGGGTTTAACTGAGATGTTTTTAATAATCACCTCATCTTCCATATCATCGTCTCTGAGCGGCTTTTCACGAACTTGGTCGTCAATAGAAATGGTAACACGCTTCTCGCGATTCAGTCCTAATTCCTTCGATTTTTCGCGAACTTCCATGTCATTAGAGAAATTCTGAAGAAGAAGGTTATGAGCCTCTCCCGAAATTTTTGTTGAAGGACGTCCGTCGCATTCAATACCCGCATCATTGAGAAAATCCGTAATGGTTTTCACTCCAACTCCGAGTTCTTTCGCAACCTTACTTAAACGTTCTGCCCCTGCCATATAAATTCTCCTCTAATGCTTTTCTTTTTAATGAATCCGCAACTCGTGCAAATATAAAACTCTCGATTAACGCATCTTACACAAGTTAATCTTCGAATTCTGCCCTCAAAATCTTAATGATCTCTTCAGCAGTTTCAACTTCTAAATCGGCTCGTTTAATTAATTCTTCTTTTCCAAGTTGAATTACGCTTCGCGCTGTATCACAACCAATTGCCTTTAATTGATCGATAATCCAACCTTCAATCTCATCTGAGAATTCTTCCAAATCAACATCATCAACACCTGCGTCGGTTTCGCGGTACACATCGATTTCGTAGCCTGTGAGTCTACTCGCCAATTTAATGTTGTGTCCACCTTTTCCGATGGCCAGCGATACTTGGTCTGCCTTTAAAAACACATCCGCCTTTTTGGTTTTTTCATCAAGGGTCATGTTGCTAATCTTAGCAGGACTCAAAGCCCTTGAAATATAAAGTGTAGGATTTGAGGTATAGTTAATCACGTCGATGTTCTCGTTTCTTAACTCCCTTACAATACCGTGAATTCTAGAACCTTTCATACCTACACAGGCACCCACTGGATCGATTCGATCATCATACGATTCAACAGCTACTTTGGCTCTTTCACCAGGCTCACGTACAATGTTTTTGATGGTAATAAGCCCGTCAAATATTTCTGGCACTTCTGTTTCGAACAAACGCTCCAAAAATGCTGGAGACGAACGAGAAAGAAAAATGATAGGTGAATTATTCCTCATGTCAACCTTGGTAACAACGGCTCTTACGGTATCACCTTTTTTGAAATAATCAGAAGGAATTTGTTCTGTTTTAGGCAAAACCAGTTCATTTCCTTCGTCATCTAAAAGGAGAATTTCCTTTTTCCAGATTTGATAAACTTCACCTGTAACAATCTCACCAACCCTATCGCGGTACTTCTTATAAATGCCATCTTTTTGAAGGTCGAATATACGAGCGGCTAAGTTTTGTTTCAGGGCAGTAATGGCTCGCCTACCAAAAGCCTCGATATGAAATTCCTCAGAAACATCTTCGCCTACTTCAAAATCAGGCTCTATTTTTCGCGCATCAGAAACTGAAATTTCGGAAATGGGGTCTTCTACTTCCCCGTCTTCTACAATAACTCGGTTGTGCCATACTTCTAAGTCACCTTTGTCGGGGTTGATAATGATATCGAAATTTCCAGTATCGCCAAAAAGCTTGATCAAAACGCTCCTGAACACCTCTTCAACGATGTTCATCATTGTTACCCGGTCGATGTTCTTAATGTCTTTGAACTCCGAAAACGATTCTATTAATTCTTGTGTATTCATACTCACTTTTTATTTAGAACTCAATGGACAGCTTTACTTCCTTGAGATCAGAATAATTAAACGCTATTTTCTTTTCTACTTCTACTTTTTTTTTCTGGCCTTCTACCTTTTCTTTTTCGCTATAAACAAGCAAAATTCCATCGTCATTGGCCTCCCTCAACTCTCCGGCAAAGTTTCCTTTTTCAAGGGTCTTTACTTTGATATTTCGCCCAATGTTTTTTAGGTATTGCTCCTTCACTTTAAACGGCTTGGTAAGGCCTGGCGAAGAAACCTCCAATTCAAAGTCTTCCACTTCGCGATCGAGGTTATGCTCAATCGCTCTTGAAAAACTCACACATGCTTCTATGGGAAATCCATTCATTCCATCAATAGAAACCCTTATTTTGTTGCCTGGTAAAATCACGAGATCAACCAAAAAGAAATCGCTTCCATTTAACTTGGAATCAATTAGGCTTTTTACGTGTTCTACAGTTATCAAGTAACTTAAATTATATGCAATAAAAAAGAGGGGAATTCCCCTCTTTAACCAAAGAGCGCCATAAAGGCGGCGCAAATGTAATTATTTCTTTGAGATGTTATTCTATTCTTTGACCGTTTTGATATTTCATTTTCTTGATCACCTTGCCGGACTCGTCATAGAACTTCCACTCCCCGCTTGGACGTCCATCTTTGTAATAGTTTTCGGCCATAACTCCTTTTCCTGGGTGATAAATTACTGACTTCCCATCCAGTTTATCTTTTTCGTAGTTCATTTCACGAATAAGTTGACCATACTCGGTATAGAATTTCCAAAGCCCTTCTTTGCTTCCATTGGAATAGCTTCCTTGTGATTCCACATTTCCCTTTAGATGAAAAGCCTCCCATTTGCCGTGCTTAATGCCCTTCTTGAAACTGCCTTTTTCGCGTGGCAAACCATTCGAGCTCCAATATTCCCAAAACCCTTCTTGGAGGTCATCTTTTCGCTGACCTTTATAATTAAGTTTTCCATTTTCAAACCAACCGATCCATTCACCATGCATCTTTCCTTCTAGAAACTCACCTTTGTCTTTTATTTTGCCCGATTCGTACCAATCTTGCCAAACACCATGTTCCTTTCCTAAAACATATTCGCCTTCTTGCAGTTTTTGGCCATTCTCAAACCAAGTAGTCCAGAGGCCATTTTTTTCACCCATCGCATAATTGCCTCTTCGCCAAAGCTGTCCTTCGGGATACCAAAATTGCCAAACTCCGTCCTTTTTTCCCTCCGAAAAAGTTCCTTCACTTTCTTTTTGATTAGAGTTAGGTTGAAAGTACACCCAAAGGCTGTCTTGTAAATTTTGCACAAAAAACCCCTTCATATAAGTAGTGCCATCTTCATTTAAAAACTCCCAATACCCATCCTTCTTATCTCTCAGATAGGTTCCCGAGATCTTGGGCTTACCCGATTCGTAAAAGAATGAAGTGGCTCCGGTTTTTCCACCGTTTTCCCAAGTTATATCCGAGGCCATATTCCCATTTGGGTGGTACTTAATCCATCGCCCATCTTTTTTACCATTGCTGTATGTACCTGTTTCTTCAACCAAGCCAGGCCCATAAAAAGATTTGAATTGACCATTGAGCTCTCCGTTTTTATAATTTGAAACTGAAGCCGTGTCGCTGCCATTGTATTTAACCAAGGTTCCATTGCCCTTAGTGAGGGTTTGCTCATTTTGTAGGTTCCAGGCATCGATGATTGTAACGGTATCGCGATCCCAAGTTTCAGTTTTATAAGGTTTTCCCGAAGGAAAATAATAACGCCATAAGCCGCTTTTAAAACCTAGGTCGAAGGAACCTTCACCTCTTAGCTTCCCGTCTTCGTACCACGACGAATAGGTGCTATCTTGCAGGTTAAACACAAAAAAACCTTCGTTCTTTTTTTGCCCATTGGGATACCAAATCACCACGGAGCCATTGAGTTTGCCTTCGGTATAATTCGAGATTTCTTTTAGTGAACCATCCTCATACCAGTACTTCCATTCTCCTTCTTCCAAACCGTACAAATAGGTTCCTTCGCTACTTTTAATACTGCTATCGCTGTTGTGGTATGCCGTAAACCTTTGCTCAGCTTGTGAGAACAGAAGTTGGCATATAATTGTTAATGCCCCTATTATGGATATTTTTTTCAATGTAATAAGTATAAGATGACACAAAATTAAAATGACAGCAGCTCAGCATTTGCTTTATAAAAAAAACTTTGAACATATTAATGACCATACTCTCAGCCAACAAATTAAGCTTAATGTGCCTTAAAACACATTTGAACTAGGTAAGAGCATCTAGTTTTGCTCTATGAAAAAAGCTATACTCACAAGTTCGTTGCTCATATTATGTCTTTTGGGGCGAGCCCAAATAAATCACATAACGTGGGATGGTATCTTAAAAAAATTCGTGGACCAAAAAGGAGACGTAAACTACACAGGCTTAAAAAATGACCGAATGCAATTTGATGCCTATCTCGATTTTCTCAAAAACAATCATCCCAAAGCATCGTGGACTCCAAACGAGGCAAAAGCCTATTGGATCAATGCCTACAATGCTTTTACAGTTCAAATTGTGCTGGACAATTATCCCGTAAAATCGATAAAGGATATTGGAGGAATAATTTACAAAGTGAACACCACTTGGGATGTTTCCTTCATAAAAATAAATGGTGAGGAGCTTACGCTGAACGATATTGAACACAAAAAACTCCGAGGGCAATTTGATGATCCCAGAATACATGTGGCGGTCAACTGCGCTTCATTCTCCTGTCCGAAGTTGCGCAACGAAGCATATTTAGCCGACAAACTCGAAAGCCAATTGGATGATCAAGCATTCGCATTTGTAAATAATCCATTAAAAAACGATTTGAGCAACCCGCTTAAACCCAAAATCAGTGAAATTTTTAATTGGTATGCTGGTGATTTCGAAAAGGATGGAAATACCGTAATTGCTTTTATCAATAAATATGGAAATAAAAAAATTCCGACAAATACCAAGCTCTTCTATATGGAGTATAATTGGTCTTTAAACGAAATGAAAAAATAAAGGAATGAGTTCAAAAACATATTACGACCCCGCAGATCTTAAAAAATTTGGAGACATCTCTGAATGGAATGAAAAACTAGGGACCAAGTTTTTCGACTGGTATGACGAAGTATTCAAAGATGGTGCACTCACGGCACGAGAGAAATCGCTTATAGCTCTTGCTGTTTCACATGCCATACAATGTCCTTATTGTATCGATGCTTATACTTCCGATACCTTGAAAAAAGGCTGTAGTGAAGAAGAAATGATGGAAGCTGTGCATGTGGCAGGTGCTATTAGAGGCGGTGCAAGCTTAGTGCATGGGGTGCAAATGATGAACAAAGCCAAAAAACTGAGCATGTAATTATGAAATCATTGCATGCCAGAAAGCATGATTTGGCCTCGGTTGATAACCAGCTCAAATTCTTGAACAATGGAATTTTTGAAAATGGGAAATTAGATTCCTTTGAGAAACAGCTTCTCAAATCGGGTCGTTGGCCATTGAAACCCACCGAATTGGAGATTTTTCAGATCAACTTGGGCTATATGTGTAACCAAACATGCAAACACTGCCATGTTGATGCTGGCCCCGATCGAAAAGAAATAATGACTCGCGACACCATGCAATTGTGTTTAGATGTGTTGCGGAATACTCAAGTTCATACGTTGGATTTAACCGGTGGAGCCCCAGAAATGAACCCTGATTTTCGGTGGTTTGTTGAAGAAGCGGTGAAAACTGGTGTAGAGGAAATTATAGTGAGGTCCAATTTGACCATTATTTTGGCTAATCCTAAATACCATGACCTTCCTGATTTTTTCAAAAAACATAAAATTAGGGTTGTGTCCTCCTTGCCTTATTACAAAAAGTCCAAAACAGATCGTCAAAGAGGTGATGGGGTTTTCGATAAGTCAATTCGAGCTCTTACAATGTTAAATGAATTGGGATATGGAAAACCAGAAACCGGTCTTGTTTTGGATTTAGTTTACAACCCAAGTGGGGCTTTTCTTCCTGGAGATCAATTGAGTTTAGAAAATGACTTTAAAAAATCGCTTTTGGCAGAATTTGAGATCACTTTTAACCACCTATTTACAATCACCAACTTGCCTATTTCTAGGTTTTTGGAGTATTTGGTTGCTTCGGAAAATTACGAAGACTATATGGAAAGCTTAGTAATGGCCTTTAACCCATTAACCGTAGACGGGCTAATGTGCCGAAATACTATTTCTATTGATTGGAAAGGGTTTTTATACGACTGCGACTTTAACCAAATGCTAGAAATAAAAGTTGCTGCCAAAGGCAGTGAGCATATCTCAGCGTGGAACATCGATGCGCTAGCTAAAAGAAACATAATGACCAACCAACACTGTTTTGGCTGCACGGCCGGCGCAGGAAGCAGTTGTCAGGGAACTACCGCTTAGTTTCTTCCAATAATTAAACTAATAATCTGACTTCCTTTCACTTCAACATTGGTAATAAGTTTGGGCCTACCTGAACAGGTCACTCTTCCGCTTCCGTTGTTGTTGCTTTTTACCACTGCAATACTGTAAGTACCATCTTTAATTCCTGTAAAGTTCATACTTGAATTGCCTTTTAAAACAAACTCTTTTCGCGTTGGCCCAGCCAAGGTAATTGAATATTCGTCTGAGCAAATACTTGAAACATCAAGGTCATTGTTATCACCGCTGCCAGTGCTAGAGCCTGACACAGTAGCCCGTGCAGCTACAGTTAAATTGGTCCTCAGCTCTACATCAACACACTTGTCCTTTTCTACAACCAATGTTCCCTCCCATGAATCACTTCCATCTGCCCTTTCTGCTTTATATGTGTAAGTACCAGCACTTTTTGAAAGCGTTAATAAATCGGCGGTCTGACATGCTGGAGCTTTGTTGGCAAAACCATCAAAATCACCTTCAGGCTGGTAACCTAACCCAGCTTCCTTCTGTATGGCAACAAAGATTTTAGAACCAGTACCAGGGTAATCTGTCCAAAAAATTGCGTTCCCTGTAAAGCTACATGTACCATTATCTTTTTTAGCACTTGAGTTGTAATTACTGGCCTTCGGATCAGTACATCCCTCTACATAAACACATTCTCCGTTGTCTTCGTCGGCTTTAGAGTCAAAGTTTTTAGCATCTTCATCGGTACATCCTTGAGTTTTACAACCCACAAAAAATGCACTAAGCAAGATTAAGATGGCCCCTGTTTTAATCGCATTCATAGTTTTTGATTTTAGATTCCACGAATTTAATTTTAATATGTGAAAATTTAAGAACTAGGTGATTAACGACAAAAAGAAATGGATGACTTTAAAATTCGACCTTGTAGTTGTTTGGTAGTCTTGAGTGAATCCCCGCCCGAACGTGCCGTTCGGTACGGGCGGGGAACCTGTATCTAAAGTTTAGGAAATGAAAAAAGCAGAGAAACTAATCTCTGCCTTTAACCAACATTGTGACCACTTAGTAGTCCCGACAAGAATCGAACTTGTATCTAGAGTTTAGGAAACTCCTATTCTATCCATTGAACTACGGGACCATTATTATTCATTTTCTTCCAAGTTTAGGAAACTTCCCCAGCGTGCCTCCTGGCTCATTTCTCCACTGGAGAAATGCCCTCCATTGAACTACGGGGCCAAATAAATGAATTTAATTTATCTTATTTCACTCCCTGAACCAACTTCTTTTTCGGGAGAAACAAAACTCAAAACACCCTCCTTATTCTCCGCCATCAAAATCATTCCTTGTGATTCTATGCCTCGAATTTTTCGGGGCGCTAAATTAAGTAGAACACTTACTTTTTTACCAATAATTTCAGAAGCATTGTAATGCTCGGCTATTCCTGAAACAACAGTGCGTTTGTCTAATCCAGTATCCACGATTAGCTTGAGTAATTTATCCGCTTTAGGCACTTTTTCAGCGTATAATATAGTACCAACACGAATGTCCATTTTTTGAAAATCTTCAAATTGAATGGCATCTTTTTGCGGGTTCATAGGTTTCTCAACTTGATTCATTTTTTTGTTGTTTTCCAATTTATCGATTTGGATTTGGATTTGGTCATCTTCAATTTTTTGAAATAAAAGTGACACTTCTGCTAATTGATGGCCACACATAATTGATTGACCGTGTTTTAAATTCAACATTGTCAATATCTTCTGCGAAGTATTTGGTAAAAACGGCTCCATTACTTCGGCTAGTTTCTGTGAAATTTGCAAGGCGTGAAAAAGCACAAGCTTCACCATTTCAGGATCAGTTTTAATGAGTTTCCAAGGTTCTTCATCGGCCAAATATTTATTTCCATATCTAGCTAATTCCATAGCTGCCGTTAGGCCTTCCCGAAACTTAAACTCACTTAACAAACCAAAAGCACTTTCAATTTTTGCATCGAGCTTACTCAACGATTCTAACTCAGCAAGTTCTCTCGAATGTACTTCTGGAACTATTCCAGAATAATATTTGTTCGTCAACACCAGTGTTCGGTTCACAAAATTTCCAAGAATAGCTACCAGCTCATTATTCACCCGAGCTTGATAATCCTTCCAAGTAAATTCACTGTCTTTAGATTCTGGCGCTATCGAGGTAAGGACATATCTCAACTCATCTTCCTTGCCCGGAAAATCGGCAAGATATTCGTGAAGCCACACTGCCCAATTTCTACTTGTAGAAAGTTTATCTCCTTCCAAATTAAGAAACTGATTGGCCGGCACATTAACAGGGAGATTAAGCCCCCCGTGTAATTTTAAAAGGATGGGAAATATAATACAATGAAACACAATGTTGTCCTTTCCTATAAAGTGAATCAAAGCTGTGTCCTCAGATTTCCAGTAATCTTCCCAGTTTTTGTTTTGTTCAGAGGCCCATTCCTTAGTGGCGCTTATATAGCCTATTGGTGCGTCCAACCAAACGTACAGCACCTTGCCTTCAGCATTGGCGAGTGGGACTTTTACTCCCCAATCCAAATCCCGCGTCATGGCTCGGGAATTAAGGCCGCCATCAATCCACGACATACACTGGCCAAGCACGTGCTTTCGCCATTCGGAAGCTTCGTGATGTTGCTGCCCTGATAAAGTTCCAGATTCAATCCACGGTTTTAACCACTCCACTTCCTTATCCATCGGCAAATACCAATGTGATGTTTCTTTTAGAACTGGTGTTTTACCACTCAATGTAGATTTTGGGTTAATCAGATCTTTTGGGCTGAGGACCGAGCCACATTTTTCGCATTGATCGCCATAGGCATTGGGCGAATGGCAATTTGGACACTCTCCTGTAATATATCTATCCGCTAAAAACTGATTATTTTCCTCGTCAAAATATTGCTCAGAATTCTGCTGATCGAAGACTGATTGTTCATTCAGTACCGTAAAAAACTCTTGTGCCGTTTGATGGTGTAAAGCATCTGAGGTGCGATGGTATTTATCGAAGGCAATTCCGAAGTCGGCAAACGCTTTTTTATTCAATTCATGAAACTCATCAACAATTTCTTGAGGCGTAGTTCCCTCTTTTTTCGCTTTGAGGGTAATGGCGGCACCGTGTTCATCTGAACCGCATATAAAAGCAACATCCTTCCCAAGCATTTTTAAATACCTTACATAAATGTCGGAAGGTAAATAAGCACCTGCAATGTGCCCAATATGTAATGGGCCATTGGCATAAGGCAAGGCCGCAGTAACCATATATCTTTTGTAGTCTTTCATCACGGGTTTTTTCTACTTTTACGCTTGTTCCAAAAGGGCGGCAAAGATAGATTTTATGATATTACCTCCATTTCTAAAAGCTGGCGACAAAGTGGCGATGGTAAGTCCCGGTAAAGTGATTCTTAAGAAGGAAATCACACAGGCAATCGCCTATTTCAATTCTTGGGGTTTAGAAGTGGTGATAGGGCCTAATGCATTGAAAAAATGGAACCGGTTTGCGGGAAGCGATGCAGAAAGAAAGAACGACTTCCAGTGGGCGCTTGACGACCCATCAATAAAGGCGGTCATTTGCAACCGCGGAGGATATGGATCGATCAGAATTATTGAAAGCCTTGATTTTGACAATTTTAAAAAATCGCCAAAGTGGATTGTGGGCTACAGCGACGTCACTATTTTTCATGGGCATTTAAATCATCATTTGAGAATAGCATCAATTCACGGAACCATGCCACTAAATATGAAAAGTGAGGATAATAGAAAAACGTCTATTGAAGGGTTAAGAAGAACGCTTTTTGGAGAGGAATATGGTAACGAATGGGAGGCACATTCTTTCAATATTAATGGGAAGGCGAAGGGTCAAATAATCGGAGGTAACCTTTCCATTCTTGCATCGCTTATCGGAACATCGAAGGACTTTCTTTCTGGCGGCAAAATTCTATTCATGGAGGACCTTTGTGAAGAACTCTATCACCTCGACCGAATGCTTTATCAACTCAAGTTTTCAAACAAATTCGAGGGGTTGAGCGGAGTAATAATAGGTTCATTTTCTGACATGACAGATGTATCAGGATGGTTCTCAGCAAATACCACAGCTTATCAAATCATAAATGCTCACTTATCTGAACTAGGAGTCCCCGTATCATTTGGTTTTCCAGCGGGACATGAGGCGCAAAATCATCCTCTGGTTTTGGGTAAAGAATATGAGCTAAACGTATCTGAATTAGGCTGCACTTTAAAATAAAAAACCCCGATTCGGTGTGAATCAGGGTTCTTGTTATTTTTTACTTGCCTACTTATTCTCTAACGCCAGCTTGCTTTAGAAAAGTTTCGTATTCCATTCGGATCATTTTTGAATTAGGTGCTAAAGCCACAGCCTTTTCGTAGTGCGATACTGCATCAACATAAAGTCCATTTACTTTGTAGAACTTTGCCATTACAGCGTGATATATTGGCGAATTCTCGTCAGCATCTTTCGACAACTCTCCCAAATCTTTTTCAATCAAAGCAATTTCTTCTTTGCTTGGGCTTCTTAGAATCAAATCTCCAGAGTTAACACTTGGGTTTGAAGCATCAGCTACCCTTAATTTGTAAATCCCTTCTTCTTCCAACGCGATTTTTGATAAATCGATTTTTGCAGAAGTACCTTTTACTTTTTCAGAAATAACTGGCTCATCAAATAAGTTCGTAACCACCACTTCATATTCCGCCACTTCTTTTTTGGTTTCCCATTTAAACATGGTGGTCTTATTAATGATATAAGTACTCTCAGGTGAGAATAGGTTAATCACCGACTTATTCAAAGATCGCTCAACCGAACCAGTGAGTGCTAAATTGGCGGTTCTTGAAGAACTAGAACCTTGCATTTCCTCCATCACATAAGCCAAATATCGCTGTGCAATGGACGTGTTGTCTGCTTTAAAGCTTCCCGCCACATCGTCCATGGTATAAATTCCTGGCTTATTGAAAGTAAAAGTTTGATTTGAAGAATTTGTTACTTGAACTACACCCGCTTCACCAACCATTAATTTGGCATTTTTCGGAAGCTGCATTCCAGGTCCTAAATTCACATACTCGCCGTTTTTTTCTAGGGCATTATCACCTTTTACGGATAAAACCTTAAAAGCACCATCCTGTGCCATCAATGAAAACGCGAAAAACATCGCCAATACTGTAGAAACTATTTTATTTTTCATGGTTGTAAATTTTATTGTTACGAAAGTACAAATTTTTGACCGAACTAATTTAGCATCAAATATCCAGATTTTTTATGATCCCACTCATTAACATTAAAAAGATTGTGTTGAATATCAATTGTTGAGTGATAAGTTTTTACTTTGGTGGGATGAAGTATTTATTTCGATGGGACAACGTCTTTTGTACCTTCTACATTTTCGGCGTTATTTGGTTGTTTTCTAACATTCCAATTGAGACTGAAATCTTTGATCCGATTGCGATTGCGTTTGAGGACTTTGAGATTTCCGACATGGTTTATACTGATCCTTTGGAAGGTGAGGAGCACAAAAGGTTGCGGAAAGATCCGCCTGCCGATACCAATATCGTGCTTGTTAATATTCAGTTTTTGAGCAGGGCAGAAATTGGCAAACAGATTGAAATTCTTAACAAGCACAACCCCAAACTCATTGCCATTGATGCTTTTTTCAGAAAAGAGAAAAGCCCCATGCAGGATTTTCCTTTGGCCATGGCACTCAACCAAGCCAACAACTTGGTTCTCGGCTCCCGTTTAGAATTCAATAAAAAATATGAAGAAGACCCAGAGTGCTTTGATACGGTTTCTTATTCCAACCCTTTGTTTTTAGAAAATGCCCAATTCGGGTTTGTAAATGTAGACGCTTCTTCATCGGGCGAAGGGTTTCGAACCATTAAAAGCTTCTATCCTTTCTTATGCACGCAAGATTCCATTTACCCCAACTTCTCGTCAAAAATTGTTGAGATTTATAACAAAGATGCCTATGACCGCCTAGTAAAAAGAGGAAACGAAACAGAAATAATTAATTGGCGTGGACACTACACTAAATTTTATGCACTGGATGCCCATCATGTTCTAAATGAAACTTTTGAGCCCTCCATCATCAAAGATAAAATTGTATTGATGGGGTACATGGGGACTACGCTTGGGGAATATGACTTAATTGATATTTTTTATACCCCATTAAACCATAGGCCGGCAGGTCGTGCTTACCCTGATACTTATGGAGTAGTGGTTCATGCAAACATCATTTCAATGATTCTGGAAGGAAATTACATTTTCACCCTACCTAAATGGGCTACAAATCTTATTCTACTAATCATGGCATATCTAAATGTCTCCTTGTTCTTATACGTTGCCGAAAAAAGAAAAATGTATTACGACCTCATTACAAAGTCATTACAAATCACGGAGATAATGTTGTTGATGTTTTTGATTGTGGTTTTGATGCTGAAGTTTCAAACCAAGGTTCACTTTTCGCTGGTTTTTGCCGCCATCCTTATTTCTGGGGATTTAACTGAGCTTTATGCCGGTTCGCTAAAACCAATGGCGGTAAGTTATCTCACTAAATTTGGCATTCTTAAGCCCAAAGAATGAACTTTGTGGCCTTCAATCGGTTTCTTGAAACAAATATTTCCTGACAAAACAAATGAACGATACTCAATATTCTAATAGCCTAACTCAATACAGTCGTTTTCTTACACGTGAAGTAAAAGTAGGTTCGGTGGTAATAGGAGGTGAAAACCCGATAGTCATACAATCGATGACAACAACTGATACCATGAATACGGAAGCCACTGTTGCCCAATCGATACGTATGATTGAAGCGGGATGTGAACTTGTTCGTATCACAGCCCCTTCGATTAAGGACGCGCAAAACCTTGAAGTAATAAAAAAGGAACTACGCAAAAAAGGATATAACACACCTCTCGTGGCAGATATTCATTTTACGCCAAATGCAGCCGAACATGCGGCTCGTGTGGTAGAAAAGGTGCGTGTAAACCCCGGAAATTATGCAGATCGAAAAAAATTCGAACACATTGATTACACAGATCAAACCTACCGCGATGAGCTAGACCGAATAAGAAATAGATTTACTCCCTTGGTTAAAATCTGCAAGGAGTATGGAACGGCGATGCGTATAGGTACCAATCATGGCTCGCTCTCCGACCGAATTTTGAGTAGGTATGGGGATACCGCAGAAGGGATGGTGGAATCGGCGCTAGAATTTGCTCTTATTTGCGGTGATGAAGGTTATCATGATATTGTTTTTTCGATGAAAAGCTCCAACCCTCAAGTAATGGTTCAGGCATACCGCTTACTTGTGAACCGCATGATGGTGATGGGCCTAAATTATCCTCTTCATTTAGGCGTAACCGAAGCGGGCGATGGTGAAGACGGCAGGATTAAATCGGCGGTTGGCATTGGAACTTTGTTGGAAGATGGCCTAGGAGATACCGTAAGAGTGAGTTTGACAGAAGAGCCAGAAGCAGAAATTCCTGTAGCAAGAGCGTTAGTAAATCGGTATTCGAAAAGGACAAGTCACGCACCGATAAAAGAAATAAAATCGAATCCGTTGCATTCCTTCGATTACGAAAGAAGAACTACACAAGAAGTGCTAAATGTTGGAGGAAAACAAGTGCCTGTAGTAATGGCCGATTTTTCGTTAAAACAGAAAATTAGTCCCGCGTCGCTTTTCTCATTGGGTTACCACTATTCCGTACCACTTGATAAATGGAATTTAACCGATCAGGCATGTGATTACATTTTTGTGGCTGATAAAACCCTGGATTTTGAAATACCGGGAACCCTCGGAATTATTCAAAACCACACTACTTGGCTGAAAGAACCTAAAAAAACAAGACACTATCCCTTCCTTACCAAAAAAGAATTTCTTTCAGAACCTCAACTTTCAGAAGAATTAAATATCGTTTATGCTTGTTTAGAAGACTTAGATCAAACGTTTATAAAACAATTAAATACTTCAAAGAATTGCGTGCTGCTCATTGATACCTATAATGAGCATGGCATGGCCGAGCAGCGCAGGTTGTTCATAGAGTTGATGACTAACAATTGCGATATTCCAGTAATTATCGGAAGAGCTTATGGCGATCTCAATTCAGACCAATTACAGCTTTTTGCCTCCACAGATATTGGCGCACTACTTTTAGATGGATTGGGTGACGGTATTTTTATAGCCGCAGAGAATTGCGGCTCCGATCAAATGGTGAATAGTACTGGATTTGGAATTTTACAGGCAACGCGCACCAGAATTAGCAAAACCGAATACATCTCCTGTCCGTCGTGTGGCAGAACCCTTTTCGATCTGCAAGAAGTTACAGCCAAAATTCGTTCACGAACACAACATTTAAAAGGACTTAAAATTGGCATAATGGGCTGTATTGTAAATGGTCCAGGAGAAATGGCTGATGCGCATTATGGGTATGTGGGTACTGGCCAAGGCAAAATTTCCCTTTATAAAGAAAAGGTTGTTGTGAAAAGAAACATTCCGCAGGAGTTTGCAGTAAACGAATTAATAAATTTGATTCAAGAATATGGGGATTGGATAGATCCTCCGAACTAAAATAGCTATGAGGGTATTAATTGCTGGAGCAAGTGGGATGATTGGCAGAGAACTAACCACCCTTTGTATGAACGAACCCAAAATTGACAGGGTATTCATGCTGGTGCGCAAGCCCATGGCTTTTGAGCATGACAAACTTCATCAAATAGTTGTTGATTACGATACAATTTCCGAAAAAGACATTCCTGAAAAAATAGATGTAGTTTATTGCTGCCTAGGCACAACCATTAAGAAGGCTAAAACACGAGAGCGATTTAGACAAGTTGATTTTGAATACGTTGTTGAATTAGCCAATTTGGCCAAATTTAAAAAGGTAGAAAAATTCATTGCAATTAGCGCCATGGGTGCCAATCGAAAGTCAAGCATGTTCTACAACCGAGTAAAAGGAGAAATGGAAGACTATTTAATGAACGATCTGAAAATGGATAATGTATTCATTCTTCGTCCGTCACTGCTGCTCGGAAATCGCGAAGAATATAGGTTGGGTGAAAAAATTGCAACAGTTCTCATGACGCTTATTAATGTGATGTTTATTGGGAATTTAAGAATGTACAAGGCAATTCCAGCAAAAACCGTTGCAAAAGCTATGATGAACTTGAGCAAGATGAACGAATCTGGAAGGAGAATTCTATTGAATGATGCCTTGTTTACAATAGCCGAAGCAACCGATTAAACTACCGTTTGAGCAATGAGTGCGTTAAGCTCTGCTCTCCACTTTCCAATCGAAGAAGGTAAATTCCGGCGGGGAGAGACTCCAAATCTGAAATGGTATTACCACTTGCGGTTTTCACCAGTTCGCCAGCAGCATTCATTAGTGTCATTGTAAAGTTCTCCTCAGACTGAATTCGAATCTCGTTGGAAAACGGATTTGGATAAACTGAAAAATCAGAAATACCTTTTTCTTCAATAGATGTATAGTCAATCGGTGTTTTTACATTTATATAATCAGACCTGCTTTCTTTCATCACTCCATAACGGTTGGTAATTGATAGTTCAACGCTATACTTACCCGGAGCTGTAAACCTTATTTCTGGCTTTGCGCTAGTGGCTCTAGTGCCATTTTCAAACACAAAAGTACTTGGTGATACCGTCCAAGTTCTAAACAAGGCACTGATAGCACTCGTGTCCTCGAATTGCACAATTTCGGTGGTATCAACATCGTATTTGTCAGCCTTGAAGCCCACAAGTGGTGCAGGTCCATCCTGAAATTTGATTGAGGTAACTGTAAAATTGGCTCCAATCATGTTGCCTGCTACTATCAACACAGGCCCCACTACGTCTTTGGCAAACCACTTATACTCCACCGTGTTTCGCGGGATGGGCAATGAAATGATGGAAGTCACCAATGAGTCAGTGCCAGAAATTGTTGTTTTCATTTTCAACACATTGGTATAAGTCTTATAAGGAGTAATTAACGTACCCCACCCCTCACCTACATTTTCTCTAGTTCCATTTTGAACCAACGAAAAGAGCGTACCTAAACTAAAACGGATCTTGTAGCTATCGCGCGATGTGTCTTGGTAGGTAAAAGGATATCGGTATACCTCATCTTTATCTTCGTAAAACTGTGGAATTGGAGCTCCATTGTAAGTTAGCGAACGACCTTCAGCCGTCATTTTTTGGCTCGTGGTTTTGTACACATCATAAATATCTTTCATCATAAAAGTGCCAAAACCTAATGAATCAGCCACTTTAATCCCAAAGGCATTCAAGCCAAGACTCAAGAAAAAGAAATTGATGCTTGATGCTGATTTATACTCGTCTTTGGCTTGGAATTCATAGCCGAGCCCCGAATAGTCCCATGTTTTATTCGCACCTTTGATGGTGTGATCAATGGATCCTCCTGTAGAGCCATTCGAATACAAGATGCTCGTGCTTTTGGTGGGCATTTCATTTAACGACAAACTCATTTGAGCCCAAGTTGGAATTGACAATAAAAAGACGGAGAGCACCGCAAATAATCTGTAAGATTGACTCATTTTTTAATTAATTTGTAGATGTAAAATTCATTAAATATTTCAACATAATGCGTATAATCTCAGAAGAAAGTATTTTGGTGGTAGTTGATATCCAAGAAAGGCTTTTCTCTTACATGGATAAAAAGGCTGAATTAACCAAAAAATGTTTGACGCTTATCTCCGGATGTAAAGCTCTAAATGTTCCAGTTGTAGTAACTGAGCAATATACCAAAGGGTTGGGTTTTACAATTGATCCCATCAATGAATGTTTGGGCGAATCAAAACATATTGAAAAAATGACTTTCTCTTGTTGCGGCGAATCAAATTTTATGTTGAAAATAGAGGAACATTATAAAGAGAACATCATATTGTGCGGTATCGAAAGCCATGTTTGCGTGCTGCAAACGGCCATCGATTTAGTAAAAACTGGGCATCAACCCGTTGTAGTTGCTGATGCTGTTTCTTCAAGAAATCCCTATGACAAAGAAATCGCATTGCGAAGAATGGAAAAAGAAGGGGTAATTATTACCTCCGTAGAGGCAATCCTATTTGAAATGTGCCGGACTTCAGGAACTGACTCATTTAAGGCGATTTCTCGCCTTGTTAAATAAGCGAATTGAAAAGCCATAAGGCCATCATAAAAGCTTCCATCGTTGGCATAGTTGTCAACGCCATTCTCGCGCTTACTAAAATAGGTGCTGGATTTTGGGGAAACTCACTAGCTGTAATCGGAGATGGAATAGATTCTTCGACTGATGTTGCAACTTATGTGATTACCCTTTTTGCTGCGAGAATTATGCTGCGCCCCCCAAACCCCATGTTTCCCTATGGTTATAAAAGGGCTGAAGCAATTGCCACCAAGATGCTTTCATTCTTCATTTTCTTTGTAGGCGCTCAATTGGTCATGAGCTCGGTATGGCGGTTGTGGACAGGTGCAGAATCTCAGCCTATTAGAAAAATAGCTCTTATTGTTACGCTATTTTCAGTTTTTGTAAAACTCGGATTGAGCTGGTGGCAAATGAAACAAGGGAAGTCGTCTGGAAGTAAAATGCTAATTGCGAATGCTAAAAACATGCAAAGTGATATTGTATTATCCTTAGGTGTTTTAGTTGGAATTTCGCTTTCTTATGTTACAGGTATTTCTTGGCTCGACCCATTTGTAGCCGTACTTGTGGGACTTTGGATTCTCAAGGTTGCCTTCGATTTGTTTTGGGAAACCAGCGCCGAACTCATGGACAGCAACAACGACCCTGATGTATATCGAAAAATATTTGAGGCAGTGGCATCTGTTGCAGGAGCTCACAACCCCCATAAAGCCAGGGCGCGAAAAATGTCGAATCTATGGGTCATTGATTTGGATATAGAAGTAGAAGCAGAATTACCCATGTCTGAAGTACACAAAATTGGCGTAGCTGTAGAAAAAGCCATCAAAGAGAGAGTTGAAAACGTTTATGATATAATGATTCACTTTGAGCCCATGGGCAATGAAGAAAAAGAACGATTTGGGGTGGAATACCATCACGTCACTTAAATTTGCACAGTGGGCGACAAAATAAAATGTTGTAAGAGTTATAAGAAAAAACACAAGGGCTATTGTACCGACTGCCCTAAAATCATTGTTCTCGATAAACCAACTAAAAAGAAAAAAAATAAATACAAAAAGAAAAAGAAGAAAAAGGTGAAGGAGCTGGAAGTAGCGTAAATGAATTTCGAAATCAAAGGGTCTAGTTATTCGGTCCGTACATCGCCTACTTTATCACTAACTTGCGTGTTCTTTGCAAGATTTTATTCATACCTATGCAGCATAATTCTCTCTGTGTAAACTTCATTTCGAGATGAAAGTAAACGAAATTTTAGATTTCAAATTAATCAATTTAGAGCAGTATCAACTTACTGTTTTTAGCCTCTCTATAGCGCTTGTATTGCTAGCGGGGGCCTATATTGGATTAAAAATAGCCAAAAGATATATCAAACCATATAACGCTGATTCGGTTGAAGACAGGGGAACAAGGCATAGCATTTACTTGATTATTAATTACTTCACATGGGTGATCGTTCTGGTAGTTGCTCTACAGGTGCTAGGTGTAAAAATTACCTTTCTTTTAGCTGGTTCTGCTGCCCTCTTGGTTGGATTAGGCATAGGTATCCAACAAATTTTTAATGATATTGTAAGTGGCATGTTCCTCTTGTTTGAAGGAAGCGTAAAAATCGGAGATATCATGGAAATTGATGGTATGGTATGCAAAGTTTGCCAAATAAAATTGCGCACTTCGAGCGTGCTGACGAGGGATGATGTTATCGTGATTATTCCCAACCATAAGTTTATAAACGATAAAGTAACCAACTGGAGTCACCAGGTAAAAATGGTGAGGTTCCAGGTAGATGTGGGCGTGTCTTATAACAGTGATCCGGAGCAAGTTAGAGACATCCTGTTGTCTATAATGAACAACCATAAGCAGGTTTCTAAAGCTAAGGACAAAATGCCCATGGTGCGATTTGTAGGGTTTGGGAGCTCTTCATTAGATTTTAACATGCATTTTTATACTTCCGAAATATTTCGATTTGAAAACATCATGAGCGATATGCGGTTTGAAATTTTCAAGCAGTTTAAAAAAGCGAATATTGAAATTCCTTTTCCACAACGCGACATTCACGTTAAAAGCTCAGATTTGGATGTATCGAAACTCAGTAAGATTCTAAGCTAATTTTATGGTCAACTTTGGTCCTTATAATTATATCATCGTTGCCTCCATTGTGGTGATGCTTTCATTCGTTTTTGGAACAATTGCGAAAAAAACGAACGTTCCTGCTGTGCTCCTTCTTATTGCGTTGGGAGTTGGATTTCAATATCTATTGAAGTACCTCGGCGTAGCCGAAATCAACTTTTTTCCTATTCTCGAAGTATTGGGAATTGTTGGGTTGATCATGATTGTGTTAGAAGCTGCTCTTGAGCTCGAGCTAAAGCCGGAAAAGGTGGGTATGATTGTAAAATCTCTTGTAGTAGCACTTATTGGCTTAGGGCTTTCGGTGGGAAGCGCCGGAGCCATACTCTATTATATGGTTAACGGCATGGGCCTCTTGCAAGCTTTGCTTTATGCAACTCCTCTATCTATTCTGTCGAGTGCTATAATCATCCCAAGTGTTGGAAGTTTGGTTCAGCACAAAAAGGAGTTTCATATTTACGAAAGTACTTTTAGCGATATTCTAGGCATCATGCTGTTTTATTTCCTTATAGGCATGCTCGACTTTGCCGTACCTGCCACTACTGGTGGGCACAACGGGGGCAACCCAGTTGTAGAATTCTTTATCAGCTTGGGGGCAACCTTACTTGTAGCGTTTGTGGCTAGTTATATTTTACTTATTGGTTTTCAGCATATTAAAAGTGGCGCGAAACTATTTCTATTGATTTCCATGTTGTTGTTGCTTTATGCCGTAGGCAAAAAAATGCACCTCTCTCCACTTATTATCATTTTGGTATTTGGCCTCATTGTGCGAAACAGTAAATTATTTTTCGTTGGGCCGCTATCGCGTTTTTTAGATACCCATAAATTTCACGAAATGGAGCATGGGCTTCATGTAGTAACCCTAGAAACAGCCTTTGTGGTACGCACCTTTTTCTTCGTGATTTTTGGGATTAGCATTGCCCTTATAAGCCTACTAAGTTTGGATGTACTTATTATTAGCTCGACACTTATGGCCAGTATTTACGCATTTAGATGGCTAGTTCTACGTGTTTTTATGGGTCATGATATTCAACCACAATTATGGATTGCCCCACGTGGACTTATCACAGTATTGCTATTTTACGCCATTCCAGAGGAGTATACTAGCTCGTCATTCGAATCTGGAATTCTTCTATTTATTATCATTGCCACCGGATTGGTTATGACCATGGGGATGATAGCAGCTAAAAAAACAAAGAAAACAGAGGTTAAAACAGAAGATGTAGTACCATTAGAAATTGACTCACAACCTATTCCTCGATTGAAAAAAACCATATAATGTCACCGAACTTAACGCAATCAGAAAGAGATATTAAAATTCAAAAGCTTCGTGCTTTCGTTTACCAAACGGTATTTTTTACAGATACCCGTGCTGGGCGAAACTTTGATGTGGCACTTATTGTCGCTATTCTGCTGTCCATCCTTGCGCTGATGCTTGAAAGCGTTTATGAAATAGAAAAACAATGGGGTGCTGAATTATACATACTTGACTGGGTCTTCACCATAATTTTTACCATTGAATATGGCATCCGAATTTGGTCATCAAACAAGCCAATGAAGTACATTTTCAGCTTCTATGGATTGGTAGATCTGCTTTCGATCTTACCCCTGTATACAACCTTCATTTTCACCGGAGTTCAATCCTTTTCCATTATCCGATCACTCCGGTTGTTGCGTGTATTTAGGGTACTGAAGCTGGTGCAGTTTGTTGGTGAAGCTAGCTCAATGCTGAGAGCTATAAAAGCAAGTATGAACAAGATTATTGTTTTTATTGCCTTCATCCTGATCGTTAGCAACGTGATAGGTACACTTATGTATATGATTGAGGGGCGTGAAAATGGCTTTACAAGTATTCCTCGAAGTATCTATTGGGCAATCGTTACCCTCACTACGGTGGGCTATGGAGATGTAACACCCTCCACACCACTGGGGCAAGTGTTGGCCGTGTTGCTCATGATATTGGGTTACGGAGTAATTGCAGTGCCTACTGGTCTTGTTACGGCAGAAGCCATCAAAGTATCTCATGAAGAAGATGCCTTAAAAAAATCGCCCCCAGCAGTAGCAGATAAATGTTCGAATTGTGGTGAAAAAGTTGTTTTAGTAAAAGCGAGATTCTGTAGCAGTTGTGGCGCCCAGTTAAAACCCTAATTCTGTTTTTTCTTGAGCAGCTAACTGGCTTGCTAGCTTTCCAAACTTAATTTTAAAACTTCCTCTGCTTTTCGCAATTGATCCTTACTAAGGCCTTGAAGTACAACTCTGAATAGGTAAGTAGATTCTCCCTCCTCTATTTTTTCAATAAAGCTGTCATCTTGTTGAATCAACCATGGCATATTTAGCAGAGATTGGTTGATCCTTTTTTCGGTGGCAATTACGTTGCAAGGCTTTGGTATTTCTAATTTCACCATGGCATTCACCACAAACTCCGAAGGGCTTGTTTTCAGTATGGATGAGGCGGTGAGTATCGAGTAGGGAACACTTAGAATATTACTCCCCGATTCGTCTAATTCTATTAAGCAATTGAGGTATTTAAAGGCTATAATTTTTCCGGAAGTAGATCCAAAATTAATGGATTGCCCCACTTTGAGTTCCCCTTGCAGAAGTACCATCAAACCCGCTAAATAATTGCTTACAAACTTCCAGGTAGCAGCTACCACAATGCCCAAGATTACAGCGCCTGATATGGGATTTGGCACAACAAATACCACCAACGAACTCACACCAAATAAGAGCCAAAGCAACCGTTCGACAAGCTGCCATTTCTCATGCACAACTTTATGCCAGGAATAATTCCCCGAAGTGGCCAGCACAATTCGTTTTCCTACCCCAAAAATGAAATATAGCGCAACACCAAAAAGCACTATTTCCAGTAAGGGCAAATAATCCAAGTTTAATGTAGTTTGAATGTTTTTCATTCTGAATGCTTGTTAAATGAGTTTGAGTTGTTTGAGCCTTCGCAACACAAAAGGATGCACATAAGGCGAAACCCTGTACGTTTCACCGAGAAGCTCATCCAATATGCCGCTTCTCTTCATGTGATTGAGCACCAAAGTCGCCTCATAATCGGTAGAACGCATGATGCGGCTTAGTTTCTTAGCCGTGATGTGTTTGTGCAATATAATCTGTGCCAAAATCACGAGCCATTCTTTGTTGTCAATTTCGGGAAGTTCGCGGTATTTTGCCGATCTCATTTTCATGATCTCACCTTCTACTTCAACTAAATGCCCCAACCACAAATGAAACGCAGCACCCACATTGCCATCACTAAATTCGATCAAATCATCGGCCAGTTCCTTAATTTTATTTCCAGAGTTTGGTCCTATTTGTTCTCCATTGAGCCACAATTGTAGCCCCCCTGCCTTGTGTCTCGCTTCAATTGCATTGGTCATTTGTTTTACAGAGAAAGGCCTCAGTGGAATGGTTTGGATAAAATTATCCTCAAATGACATATAGCGATTCATTAGTTGGTAGGCGCTGCTATTCAAATTAATGATGAAAATGTACGATTGGCTATATCGCTCTACCATTTTCGAAAACAGCTCCAACACGCGATAGCCATCTTCATACCGATTCCACCACAATTCAAAATCATTGAACAAAAACACCGATCCTTTGGGTGCCATCTCAATCACATCCACATCTATACCCGTAGATTGAAGCCTGTGCGATAACGCTCGGATAAAATTTTCGGGATTTGAGCTTCCCCTCATTGGCGCATTGATTTGAAACACTTTTCCAGAAATCAATTTTTGGCACATCATTTCACTGAAAAATGTTTTACCTGAAAGTGCATCTCCCAAAACAGCAATAGCCCCACCACTGCCAGCCTTGAGGCGCTCTACTCCCAGCCTAGCCAAGTTCATTTCCTTTTCGCGATAAAGAAATAGGTTTTCACGTGGCGCATGTTTTCCAATAAACAATTGCTGGTAATAAAATGGTAATGACTGAATGGCTTTCAATGGCGGACTTACGCTTTCTGTAAAGCTTCGCAACCGCGCATTCAAACTTTCCATTTTAGAATTTACGGCTTTAAATTCAGCGTAATTCAATTCATCCTGTGTGGTGGTTATTAAGCTGATGTACTTGCTAAAAAAACGCTGCGCCCTTCCGGAAATTCCGTTATAAAGTTTATCAGCTATACTTATTTTATTGATCAGGGTTGAGTCTACTTCATGCATTCCCGCTTCCTGAACCAAGTGTTCAATCGAAAAATAAGTTTCTACATCCGTCCTAATTTCGTTGATTTGAGCCACAAACTTTGCCTCTATTTCGGAGAGCGCATCCAATGCATTAGAAGCATTTTGTTCGGCTTGCTCCTTAGAATGCTGGAACACCACTGGCCAATTATCGATTTCACTACGTGATGCAATGCCATGCTCTATCATTCTTAAACTAGAAGTTAAAGGAGCCATGGCAGAGGCACATCTTACGGGTAGTCCCAGTAGTACGGCGTGAATAGGATTATCTACAATAACGTCTAATACATAGTCGGCCATAAAAGCGGTATCCAGTTCAACGGTGTCATTTTGGTAATTGATGGTCATTTTGGTAGGAATTGAATGGGCTAACTCCTGTAGCAAATCCAAGGATTGTTTCACCTGAATTTCATCCAGCACAAATCGATCATCCAGTTCTAGATTAACCGCCTCGGCCAGCTCATAGGATTTATCAATTATGCATTTATCAATCTCTTCGAGAAGGAGTTTGGCACCATCCGCTTCTTTTTTTACTACGTTAAAAACATGCTGAACCACGTTTTCCTCGATTCGCGAAAGTTCATTTCGCACATTCACCTTCATTTGCGCTAGGTAGATGTATAGCTCTGTTTTTTCTAGATAAGCCGTTATTTGCTTTCTCCAAGTGGCGGTCGCCTCCTTTAATTGAGATTTGGCAAGTGTAACTTCTTCCGTTCTCTGCTGGTTCGCTTTACGGAGCTTGTAAACAGAAATCAAACTGCCATCTGCAAACATCTCACTCACCAGTAGATCCAGTGCTTTTTGAAGGTAGCATTTTAAGTATTGTTCGTGTTCTTCGGTGAGTCGTTTGAGCGAAGCAAATTCTACTTCTGCATTAGAAGTTTCAACAGTTATAGATTTCTCTACTAAATATGCCCAATCGGTGAACCATTGGCCGCTTGCCTCAGTAATTTTCTTTTGAAATTTAAGTAAAAGCTGAGCGCCTAAAAGATTGAATCGAAAACCGACTACATCGCGCATAGGTACTTGAATAGCTGTACCTAAACCTACAGCTTTTTTAAAACGCAATCTCGCCTTTGATTTGGCTTCAGCCGCAGAATCCGTAGACGATTCTTTTAGCTCATCTGCGTCTACCGTTCTCTTTATTTTAATGGCTTGCTTTTTATGAATCGTCGAAAAAGACAAGTCAGCCTCCGCAAAAAAACCTCTTACACCTTCATTGACCTGCGTGAGCTTTTCGTGTTTATAATAATCCAAAAGTTGAAGCGACTGGCCCATCAGCGCATTGGATCCCAGGTATTTATCGGTAAGCAAGCCTATTGTATTGCTTACTAGTTCGTTTTGGCTTTCGGAAATGATATTCAGATGTTCGGCAAATGCCTTTTTCAAATCCTGACTTACCTCAAGACCAATTGATTTAACCGCTTCATCGATATTTTTCACTTCCATATTACAAATTAGACAAGCCCATTTTTACATAGAGCGTTGTTCCATAATTTCACTACTATAATACATATTTAATAACACAGCCAACATATTGCTAGCAAAAAGTCGCCTTCAATTATTTCAGCCTTAAAATGAGTACATGGTAGATTTGTAAAGTACAAAGAGCAAATGACCTACTCGTCCTTCCATTCCACTTTCTCATGCTCAATGGGCTTAAGCATATCTTTAAACCCTTTTTTACGAGGTTTTTTAGGTTCTTCCTTTGGGTCTTTTGTTCTGGCCGGCCGCTGTTCTTTGCTTTCCTCATCCGAATCGCCCCATTCTATTTCAAAATCCTTTTCTTCGGCTTCAATGCTGACGGTGGTGTCCTTCTTAAACATTCCAAACTCTTTTTTAAATACCGACTTCAACTCATTTTCTTCTTTTTTGGTTCTGGCCTTCTTGTAAGCCTTCTTTCGCTCCTTATCAACCTCAATTATTGGGTTAGTGGTATTTCCGCTTATTCTCAAAAACATACGAAACCTGCCTGTGCCGTCATCTGTAACATATCCATACTCGGTATCATACTCCCGTTTTTTGAAAAGCAAATCCGACGCATCAAAGTTCATTCTGTAGTTGATGTTGTTGTCAAAATCGTGGGTTCCTTCGGCATTTAGATCGATAAAATTGGTTGAAAGGCTCATCTGGGGAATAATGATTTGGCCATCAGAAATAAATATTTCGTTGTGTAGTTTATTAAACCTCACATGCCTTAGTCGGTTTTCGATTTCCTTTTCATTAAAAATAGCTTTCAATACAACATTCTCTTTTAAGTAGTCAGCCGCGCTGATGAGTGTTTTGTATTCAATAATTTCTCCATTGGCAATTTCAATTTTAACGGTTGCATCAATCGAATTTGGGTCGATGATGTTGTTACGCATGAGCCCAGTTACTTTTCCCTTGGCATTTGCCGTTCCCCTCAAATTTTCAGAAGTAATCTCGTTTTGCCCAAATTCTCCAAATTCGTAAAACAATTTTTGAATGTCAACATTGGCAAGCTCTCCAATAAACTTAAACTTAGAATTCTTTGGCTGTTGTACCAAATAGAACTTGCCATCAATCACACCATTAAACGCATCAAATTTTATTGGATTTGCAACCACCAAGCCTGGCTCAATTGTTATGTTGGATTCTATGTGCGTAGCCAAAAACTTACCTCCAGAAAGAGAATCTATGGCCCCCGATATTTTAAAGTAAATTGGGAAGCTCACGGCACTGTCTCCCTTTGTTTTGCTTGATCGCTCGAAGGAAAATTCTTTCACCTTTATATGGCCAAATTTGGCATCTGCCTTCACAACTAGTGCCTTTGAGTTAGAGGCCCACTCCAATAAGTTATCGACGTTTCCAACCAGATCAAATGATGTGGATTGCACAAAACCCGTAGCCTTTATAATCTTTACTTCCTTTGGTCTGGGCTGCAATACTATCGTAGCATTGGAAATACTTAAAGGGATAATGCTTGGTCGGAAATAAAACTGGGTAAACTCAATCAATCCATCATTGGTTTCGCCTGACTCAAATGCCGAAAGGCTGGATATTAATTTGAGTTTTCTTGTGCCACGCATGTCAAACTTTACTCTACCCGAAATGGTGTCGATGTCCTCCATCGGAAACATCGTGAATAGACTTTGCAAATCGGTTTCGCCGCGAGCCGAAAATGCCAATTTTGGGGCATCAAACCTTTCAATTTTAAAATTACCGTGGATATTTCCATCGGGCAAATCACAGTAAATACTGTCAATTTTAATTCCGTCCTTGGCTTTATTAATTCCGTAATTTATGCTTCCTACGAAGTACATAGATTTTAGTGATAATGGCCTTAATTTACTCTTTAGGACTCCTTTTTCGAGTTTAAAATCTGAATGAAACTTTAAATCCCAGTGGTTGTTTTGCTCACCTGATAAATTGCATTTGAACTGGACATCGCCGGCGCTTTCATAATCCTTCAAATAGTGCTTTACCTTCACTGGAAGTTCGGCCAATGCATTTTTGAGGGTGAGGTGATTGCCATCAATGTTAAAGTTATAATATCCTACTTCTTCAATACCAACTTCTCCTACAAATCCAAAATTTAGGTGTTTATTGAGTTGTAATTCGCCCTTTTGAAACCGCAGAACTTTCCCGTCTCCGCCAATTCCAGAATTGATTAAAACTTCCCCATCGCGTACCCATCTTTCCCCATCCATTTCGAAGGCGGTATGCTTCAAGTGCCCTTTATATTTCAAATAAAACTCTTCCGCACTGATGTCACCAGCCAGTTCCATCTCTTTCACGTGAGCGCCCACTCCGAATTTTAACTGGTGGTCGGTGTAGGAGTAATTAAGGTCAGCTATTCGAATCTGACTCAACTTAAGCTCAAATGCCGACGAAGTAGTATCTGGCGAATCGTTCCAAAAAAGATAATTAAAAGCTCCCTCTTTATTCACCACAAATTTTACGTCACCTCCGTTTATTTCCAGTCGCTTAAGAATAAAATCACCGTTGTATAAGTCCCATAAATCGAATTGGAAATACACCTTGTTCAGGGCCATCAGGGTATCTGGCTCGGCTGTGTAGTCCTTTGGCTCCATGATAATAACATCAACAAACTCAAGAGAAAGAAAGGGAATTTTTCGCCATGACGAAACTTTGATATCTCCTACCTTCACTTCACTCTTAAGGTGAAGGTTGAGTTGTTCAATCAAGTTTTTCTTTAAAATTTGGCCATAATTTTCCGAAACGTACCAAGCCAACAAGGCGAACGCCAACATCAGTGCTGCTAAGAGCCAAGCCAATACCTTGAAAATTCTCACGGCATCAAATGTATTTGAGGAGGGTTTTAAAAAGCGACGAAGGAGAAGTTAAATGCCAACATAGCAACGTTAGCCTCATTCACTTAAATCATTTTAAGAAAACCCACTTCTTTATCTGTAAGTGTACGCCATTGGCCTCGTGCGAGTTTTTTCTTAGTGAGGCCAGCAAACATTACTCTATCTAATTTTGCCACCGAGTAGCCAAGGCTTTCCATCAACCTTCGAATGATTCTATTTTTTCCCGAGTGAATTTCGATTCCAATCTCCTTTCTGTTGTCGTTTTCACCCACATAAGAGACGTGATCTGGCTTCACAAAACCATCTTCTAGCTCAATGCCCGCGGCTAGTCTATCCAAATCTATTTTCGAAATGGATTTAGTAGTTGTTACATGATATATTTTTTTTACACCATGGCTTGGATGAGTCAGCTTTTTCGCTAAATCGCCATCATTGGTAAGCAGTAAAACACCAGTGGTAGCCCTATCGAGGCGGCCCACAGGATATACCCTTTCGTTAACATTGCTGCCAATAATATCCATTACCGTTTTTCGGCCATCTGGATCATCTACGGTTGTAATAAAATCTTTGGGTTTATTCATCAGTAGGTAAACGAATTTCTCAAAAGACAGTGCTTCACCACCATATTTCACAACATCGCCAGACATAACACGAATACCCATTTCGGTAACCACCACTCCATTTATAGTTATTAAACCCTGTGCGATGAGTTCGTCGGCGGCTCGTCTAGAACACACGCCGCTGTTGGCAATATATTTATTCAACCGCACACCCTCTCTCGTGGATTCAGGACGTGCTTCCCTTTTGCTTTCTACCTTGCGGCTATCCTTTGAAAAGCGAGTAGCTTGTGCACCAAATCGGGGTTTGGACTCAAATCTCTTTTTATCATTTCTAGGAGAAGAAAACCGGTCATTTGTTTTTTTCTGACCATCTCCACGCGAGGGTTTGCCAGAGAAACTAGGTTTCTTTCCATCAAATCTTTCTTTGCGATCTCCGTAAGAGCGTTTGTCGTTTTTTCGATCGCCTCGCTCTGTGCGTTCAACCCGCTCACTCCGATCACCAAAAGGTTTGCGCTCGGGTCTGTCGCCAAATCTGCTGGGTCGGCCAGTTCGGTCATTTTTTCTTTCGGGTCTTTTGCCGCCTTCGCTTCTGTCGGAAGTAAATCTAGGTCGGTCTTCCTTTTCGTCATCAAATTCTCTTTTGGGTCGGCGATCAGCTCTATCTTCCTTCTCTCTTGGAATAAAAGAACCTCTTGATTCGCTTCTATCCTCAAATTTTTTGTTCGACGCTGGTCTGCTGCCTCGCTCAATTTTGCCGCCAAAACGAGCTGACTCACCTTTTTTTGAAAAGGTATTTTCGTTAGCACCGCGATCTGGTCTTTCGGCTTTATCGCTGCGTTCTTGCTTGTGATCGTCACTAGCTGACGACTCTTTTTTATCTATCGGCTTCCTGTTGCTTGGGCGCTTTAACGGGCCACTTCCCAATGAACTATTCTTCCCTCTCATGCTTTTTGTAAAATGGCTGCAAATGTACGTGAATAAATGACCTCGATTACCTTAAAAGCTTGGACTAAAAGCTTCTGGTATGTGCTCCACTTCAAAAGAAGTGCCTTGCGAAACCAAAATCAATACATCAAATTGGGCTTCGAGCTGAATGTTTTTTAATTGAAGGTACTGGTCGGCAGCTTCGATCAGATGGCGAATTTTGGCATTTGATATCACATCCTCGGCGTTGGCATGTTCGGCAGCCGTTCTGGTTTTCACCTCTACAAACACAATTTGGTTGTTGAATTGAAAAATAAGGTCTATTTCCTCTTTCCGAAAACGCCAATTGGACTCCAGTAATATATAGGATTTGGATTGAAAATAAGAAAGCGCGAATGCCTCACCTAATTTACCAAGTTCATTGTGATCGGCCATTAATCTAATCCAATAAGCACAAAACTTCCCCACAATTTGGGTGACTTGTACTTTTCTTTTACTCGCTTTTTGGCTTCAACAAAGGATTCTCTCTTGTTACCAGTTTCTAACCAATTAGAATAAAAATCACTCATAAGCTCTTCGGTAACCTTGTCATTTACCTTAAATAGTGTCATGATTACATTTTGCGCCCCTGCCACTAGAAACGATCGCTGAAGTCCATATACCCCTTCACCTGATTTTATTTCACCAAGCCCTGTTTCACACGCACTCAACACCACCAATTCAGTATTGTCGAGGTTGAGATTCATGGCCTCGTAAGCGGTTAGAATTCCATCTTTTTTGTTAAAGTCGTACACATTGTTATTGGCCAATAACTCTCCTGCTCCTGTAAACAACAAGCCAGAGCGGAGAAGCGGATTATCAAGTATATCGCCAGATAATTCTTCTTTTTTCTTCGCATCTTCATCGGCTTCCATAAAAAATCCATGGGTAGCTACATGGAATATCCTTGGACTTTTTACTGCCTTAACCGCAGCTTCAGTGGCATCTACACCGAGCCGGGTTTCGTATTTAAAGTTACTTCTGGCAAGCAGTTTAGTTACCGTTTTTATCTCCTCTTCGGCGCCCGGAAGTGGTTCTATGGAACTCACCTTGTTACTCAAATCTATATTGGATGCATTTCCCGCAAAAGATGGATTGCCAAATAGCGCCGCGGTTCTCGTTTCATAAACTTGGGCACTCTTTTCTTGACGGCGAATCACCAAGTCTTTGGTATTGCTCAGGTAATAGATCTCATTTTTGTCAATGATATATCGGCCTTCCTCATCCACCAATGTTTCGACATTCATTTGGTTGTAAAGCCCATCAGCCGATATGTACACAGAGGCATTATCAGGAATTCTCTCATCTATGCTAGCCCAAAATTGTGGGTAAGAATATTTATCCTTCACATCGAGCTTAATAAAATTTCGATACCCCTTAAAGTATTTCTGATCCATTTTATTTCCGTCGGGAAAAACAACCAATTGCGGGCCTTTCTTCGTTTTTTGACCAACAATAAGCGCAGCGTAAATCACACTATCGGAAAGCTCCTTGACGAAGTGTCGATAGCGAATAATTTCTATGGCATATTCATTTTCCTTCAAACTTTTCTTTACATCCTTCCAGGTGTATTGTTCGTTTTCAAATGCCTCGGCAAAATCTTCTGATTCTGAGCTTAGTTCCTTTTCCAAAGAATTGATTTCCTTTTCTAGTGCCGACATATTCACGCCCGCCGCCGATCTTTCATCAGACGACATGGCAAGTGATTTTGTAAGCAAGGCTTTTTTCTCATTAAACAATCGGAACTTATAAAGCAATTCACCATTGTTGGAGTTGGAAATCCGCTCTTTTAATTTGGCTGACGAACTTTGTAAAATAGCCTTGGTTGAGAGTTTGAAATTATAAACACTTCCAATCGCTTTGTTGTTTTTGGCAATGGATAAATCAACAGCGAGCGAGTTGTAAATTTCAAAATCACTTTTGATGGAGTTCCAATAATTCCCCTTCTCCTTCTCCGATAAGGCTGGGAAATATACTTTCAAGTAGTTGAGGTATTTTTCGGTAGTCTCATCATAAACTTTCTTGGCCTCTGTCAATTTATTTTGAGAGTATAGTGTTTTTCCTGTCCGGCTACGTGCTTTAAGGTACTGTGGATGTTGGTTGTCAAAAATAGATTTGTAGGACGATGATGCTGCTGAATATGAACTCTCAGCCAAAACAAAATTGCCCTGAAGGTATTGTAGATCACCCATCAGCATTTCATTATTTGCAGAGTTGGGGTGGTTTTTCCCGAACGATGCTAACCAAATTACTTGGGCATCTTTTAATAGCTGCTCAGCCTCTGGGTACCTACCAAAAAGCATCATTAACCTACCTTGGTATTCTATGATTTCTCCGTACATCGGATGTGATGCACTGAAGTTGGTGACCACAATGTCCTTTGCATAATTCAACAGCGAGTTGATGGTGTCGAGTTGGGCATCTTCCGATCTAAAATTCACTTCTGCCAACTTTCTAAGGATGTCAACCTCTCGGATGTTATTGGCTCCAAACTTCCGCCGAATCAACTCAAGGTTTTTGTTGTATATTTTTTTGGCATCGTTATAATTTCCCATTGCTACGTAAATCTCTGCCAGCATCGCCAGATTCTCCATGTAGGAAACAGATGTGTCGCCTAGGTTTTCCTTACTAATGTTTACAGCTCTCGTGGTGTGTTTTTCGGCCTCAATATATTCACCTAAAATGAGATTTAGCTCACCGTATAATCGCAGTGGATTTACCAATTTGTAATGATCCAATCCATATTTTTTCTCATTTAATTCAATGGAGGACTTCAATATGTTTTCAGCTGCTTTGTACTTTCCAGTTTCTATAAATATAGAAGCCAACTCCTCTGAATTGCCAACAGCTTGATCTGTGGTCTCTCCCGATTTTTTGAGATACTTCAAAGCCTCTTTTAATGTTGCCTGTGAGAGTTCATACTTGCTATTAATAGCATACAATTCGGCCAAGGTTTTCAATGCCATGTAGTACTCAATACTTTTTTTGTTGCCATCTAATTTAATAAGCTCCGAACCTTGTTGTAATTGGGTTTCGGCCTTAGCATAGTCTCCAACCAAAATGCTCAGCTTGCCCAGCTCTATTAAAGACTGACCATACTCCTTCGAGCTGGTACCGTACTTCTGACCAGCAATGGCCAGAACTTCGTTCAAATTTGTTTCTGCTTTATCAAATTGATCAAGGTACATCTCCAAACGCGCGTACATGGTTAAATAGGTCATATAATCTGGGTGGTGTGGATGAATCTCATTTCGAATCACTTTGTCAAAATGCGTTTCATACGCTTCCATAGAGGCGGCAAATTCATCTTCATTTTCGATATTGAAATCGGCCAGCTTAATCTCTTCCATGGCATATCTCGGGGTTTCAATTCCGTACATTGCTTTGGCCACTTCAAGATTTGATTCTCTTTCAATTAGTGCTTCTTCAATTTTGTTGTTTTTCTTATAAAAATCGAAAAAGTGGTCGTTGAAAACCAAATTGCTAATTTGATCATGTGGAATTACCACGTTAATTCCCTCTCTCAATTTTTCTTCTCTTTTAGCGGCTGTTTTGTACCTTCTGTTGCGGTTTGCTAATTTGTTTTCGAGCATCAGCGCTCTTAAATAGTAAACACTTTGACTCCCATACTTGCTTCTGTTCTCAAGCTTATAGGCCAGAAATAAGTTTTTCGCCTTATCGAACTTCTCTTCTTGAATCCAAGAATCTATTTCTTTTTCTGTTACTTCATTATAGAATTTGTGATAGTTGCTCACTTTTCGGCTTTTTTGAATCTGACTTCGGATGTCGTGGAAAACCTCCGAAGGTTTTATGAGTCGACCTTCATTTTCTGCCATTATAGATTTCCCAAACTGGTTTCGGATATAAGGCATTGATGACGTTTTCAACTTCTTATTATTAAACTGCATTTCGTTATCTGCATAAAGGGTTGCAGCCTTTTTATAGTCACCCCGCATTCGGTTGAGGTCGGCTTTTAACACCAGCAACGACGCGTATTCCTCAAAGCGCTTGTTGTATTCTTTCTTGGGTAATTTAATTACTTTCTTTCTTGCCGTTGTATCCGGGTTTGGGAGTTTTCGTTGGGCAGTTTTGGCTTGAAACATAATTAATTCGTCAATCTCCTTCAATGATTCTCGATAGTATGCTCTTTCCATCTGAATGTGCATTCTCCGTTTCCTCATTTTGTTTTTTAAGAGGGAATCTACTGGAATACCGATAACTTCATAATTGATCTTCTGCTTTTTCTTTTTTATGGCCAGCGTATCCTCTACTATGAGACGACCATTGATGTCAAAATTGGATCTATTTTCTTCGAAATAGGCTTCGGCTTTATCCAAAAACTCAAGTGCGCGAATAAAATTCCCATATTGCGCATACGCATCGCTCAACACAAGAAGTCCTTCCATGTAGGTCGGGCTCGTTTTGGAAACATTCATATTAAAAAAGAACTGAACATTCTCCAAGCTATCTTGCACTTCGTAAATCTTGCCGATCCCCTCTAAATATTTGGCTTCATAAAGCCCGAGCATGGCATAAATCTCAGACGATGAAAAACCTTTTTTGCCAACTCGTTTCCTGATACGCTTTACTTTGGTTAGGGCAGAATAATAATCTCCATATTCATATATAACCTCAGATTTGGAAATGGCCCTATTGCCTTTTTTAACCCATTTAGAATCCTGACTAAATCCAGTGCCAGCACAGGCCAATAGACTAAAAACAAGTATGAAATTTATTTTATTCAACATATTATGGTACGATTAATTCTGAGAAAAATTATTGCCAAAGGTGAGGTTGATTCCTACCCTAAAGTGGTAGTTCTTCACTTGCGTTGGAACAATAAAAGCCAAGGCATTATCGGTTACAAAATAGAGCTGCCAAGGCCCCCCATTGAGCGTGAAGCCAGCACCAATATTTGCGGCGCTTTTTCCATAAATAGAGTAGTTTACAGTGGCCATTAAAAAATTTCGAATTCTTTGGGTAACTCCAAATCGAATCGAGGATCTCAACTTTCCCTCATAAAACTCATTATAAGTAAGGGC